>JBJEPS010000001.1:0-8045 GCA_051881355.1 Candidatus Fimenecus sp.
CGAATGGAAATGGACACCCTCTTCTTTAATCCGCCGGAGTTTTGCAAGCGAAAACACTTGAAATCCGCCGCTGTCCGTAAGAATCGGACCGTCCCAGCCCGTGAATTTGTGTAAGCCGCCAAGCTCTTTAATCAGTGTATCGCCCGGGCGAACGTGTAAATGATACGTATTACAAAGCTGTACCTGACACCCAATATCCTTTAAATCATAACTGGAAACGGCGCCTTTAATAGCCCCCGCAGTCGCTACATTCATAAATGCCGGTGTCCGCACCGTACCGTGAACGGTCTGAAATTCGCCACGACGAGCAGTCCCGTCTGTTTTTAAAACTGTAAACATAAAATGCTCCTATATTATACTAATAACATACAATCCCCAAAGGAAAAGAACCGATATTCCTGTTCAACCGCTTCTTTGTATGCCGCCAAAACCTTTTCACGGTCATAAAATGCAGATACAAGCATAATCAGCGTGCTTTCAGGCAAATGGAAATTTGTAAGCAACGCGTCAATACATTTGAATTCGTAACCGGGATAAATAAAAATGCTTGTCCAGCCGTCCGCGGCACAAATTTCACCGTTGAAGGTTACCACGCTTTCGAGCGTGCGGCAACTGGTTGTACCAACAGCAATCACGCGCCCGCCCTTTTGCTTGGTTTCACGGATTAACGCGGCGGTTTCTTCAGACAAATGGTAATGCTCCGAATGCATTTTGTGGTCCTCGATATTGTCCGCTTTCACAGGACGGAATGTGCCGATACCGACATGTAAAGTCACAAACCCGATTTTAACACCTTTTTGTCGAATCTTTTCCATGAGTTCAGGCGTGAAATGCAAGCCAGCTGTCGGTGCGGCGGCAGAGCCGAGTTCTTTGGAATACACGGTCTGATACCGCTCACTGTCTTCTAATTTCTCTGTAATATAATGCGGCAGCGGCATTTCTCCGACCTTTTCGAGCACAGGAAATATGGTATCACCGTCATAAAAAAAGCGAGCCAGACGGTTACCGTTTTCTAAGACTTCTAAGACTTCCGCTTTCAAAAGTCCGTCGCCGAATGAAAACTTAGTACCGACCTTTGCGCGTCTGCCGGGACCGGTAATCACTTCCCATACATCGTTTTCCTTTTGATTGAGCAACAGAAATTCCACATGTGCGCCCGTTTCTTCCTTTTCGCCGTACAGACGTGCGGGTAAAACGCGGGTATCATTTAAAATCAGACAATCATTTTCCTGTAAATAGTCTAAAATATCGTAAAAATGCTTGTGCTCGATTTCATCAGCAGCGCGGTGCAAAACCATCATTTTCGAGTGGTCACGCGGTTCAATCGGCGTTTGTGCAATACGTTCTTTTGGTAAATCATAATAAAAATCTTGTTTCTTCATAGGTATTCTCCCGACAATGTTCCAAATCTGCTAAAATGATTGACTTGTGAAAAGAAAAATGATATGATATTCCCAACTGCAATAGAGGTGCAAAACACATCAGTAACGCACATCAAGTCAATCGGGGCTGTTCACTGTGCGTAAAAGGGTTTTTTGCCGAAAACAAATCAAACCGATTTTTGCTTTGTTTGGGTATGTTTGCGAACAGCAGCATAACTGTCATCATAAATTTGATGGAGTGCTATTGTAAACACAGCGCATTTGCGCGGTGCTGCAAGTTTGCACAAAATTTATGATGACCGGTTGTAACGACCGGCTTTTTTTATGCAGACAATAGAATAACACGTTTTGGAGGTAAACACAAGTGGAAAAACAGTATAATGTCGGTGTAATCGGTGCAACGGGTATGGTTGGGCAAAGATTTTTAACGCTTTTAAGTAATCACCCGTGGTTCAATGTGAAGGTTGTCGCGGCAAGTCCGCGTTCGGCAGGTAAAAAATATGCGGATGCCGTCGGGGCAAAATGGTGCATGGACGAAGCAATCCCTGAAAATGTCAAAGACCTTGTTGTGATGGACGCGACAGGCGATGTTGAAAAAATCGCTTCGATAGTAGATTTTGTATTTTGCGCCGTAGATATGAAAAAAGATGAAATTAAAGCGCTTGAGGAGCGCTACGCAAAAGCGGAATGTCCTGTGATTTCCAACAACAGTGCAAACCGTCATACCCCGGATGTGCCGATGGTTGTGCCGGAACTCAATGCGGAGCACATACACATTATTCCTGCACAGAGAAAACGTCTCGGCACAAAACGCGGGTTTATTGCGGTGAAATCCAATTGCTCCTTGCAAAGCTATGTACCTGCGTTGTTCCCGCTTTCTCAGTTCGGTGTGAAAGATGTTTTGGTTTGCACCTATCAGGCAATTTCCGGTGCCGGAAAAACCTTTGAAACCTGGCCGGAAATGGTGGACAATGTCATTCCCTATATCGGCGGCGAGGAAGAAAAGAGCGAGCAGGAACCTTTGAAGATTTGGGGCAAAATTGACGGTGACGTTATCAAACCTGCCACCTCCCCCAATTTCACGGCACAATGCCTGCGCGTTCCCGTTTCAAACGGGCATATGGGTGCTGTGTTTGTGCGTTTTGAGAATAAGCCGTCTAAAGAAGAAATTTTGGATGTTTGGAAAAATTTCAAAGGCAGAGCACAGGAATTGAATTTGCCGAGCGCGCCGAAACAGTTTCTCAACTATTTTGCAGAAGACAATATGCCGCAGACCAAACTCAACCGTATGCTGGAGGGCGGTATGGCAATTTCGATTGGCAGACTGCGTGAAGATACGCAGTATGATTATAAGTTTGTCTGCCTTTCTCACAACACGCTGCGCGGGGCTGCCGGCGGCGGTGTCTTGCTTGCTGAGCTGCTTTGCGCGGAAGGCTATATGGACTGATTGATTTGGAGGTTATTTCTATGAAAAAGCCGATTTTTACAGGCGCAGGCGTTGCGATTATTACCCCGTTTACCGCGGACGGTGCGGTGAACTATCCTGCTTTGAAAACCATTTTAGAATATCAGATCGCCCACGGAACGGACGCAATTGTGATTTGCGGTACCACAGGTGAAAGCGCAACGCTAACGCACGAGGAGCATACCGAAGCCATCCGTTTTACTGTGGAAACCGTTGCAGGCAGAATTCCCGTGATTGCGGGAACAGGCAGTAACGATACGGCATATGCTTTAAAGCTTTCCAACGAAGCGGAAAAAATCGGCGTAGACGGTCTTTTGATGGTCACGCCGTATTACAACAAGGCTTCACAAGAAGGGCTGTATAAGCACTATACTTTCCTTGCCGACCGCGTTTCCACACCAATTATCATTTATAATGTGCCGAGCCGCACCGGGTGCGAAGTCAAACCCGAAACCTATGCGGAATTGTCGCATCATAAAATGATTTACGGTGCAAAAGAAGCCACCGGTAATCTTTCTTCGATAACAAAAACCATTTCGCTTTGTGACCCCGATTTTTCGGTCTATTCGGGCAATGATGACCAGATTACGCCGATTATGTCTTTGGGCGGCAAAGGTGTGATTTCCGTGCTTTCAAATATTGCCCCGCAGGTTGCGCACGATATTGCCGCGTCGGCATTAAACGGCGACTTTGAAACCAGCTGCAAATTACAGTTGGAATATTTGGAACTCTGCAATGCGATGTTCATGGATGTCAATCCCATTCCCGTCAAGCAAGCTATGCGTATGATGGGCTTTGATGCAGGTCCGCTGCGTATGCCGCTTTGTGATATGAACGAAGCAAACACCGCAAAATTGGAAGCTGTTATGCGCAAATACGGTCTTGTGAAATAAACAAACTTTTCGGGATGTGAAATCATGACAAGGATTATATTAAGCGGTTGTTTTGGGCACATGGGGCAAGTCATTACCGATTGTGTGCGCCGCCGTGAAGACTGTGAAATTGTTGCCGGCGTGGATATCGGCGAAGGCGTTGCCGAGTATCCTGTTTTTAAAAGCTTTTCGGATTTAACAGTAGATTGTGATGTAATTATTGATTTTTCGCATCCGTCGGTACTGGACAGCTTACTTCGCTTCGCTACGGCGCACAAATGCGCAGCAGTAGTTGCGACAACCGGTCTTTCCGACGAACAAATTGAAAAGCTCAAAATTGCCGCACAGGAAGCACCCATCTTTTTTTCTGCAAATATGTCTATCGGTGTCAGTTTAATTGCAGAGCTGGCGGCAAAAGCGGCACGTGTGCTGGACGGCGCTTTTGACATTGAAATCGTCGAAATGCACCACAATCAAAAACTGGATGCACCGAGCGGTACAGCTTTGATGTTAGCGGATACCATTTCCGAAGCACTTTCTGAAAAACCGCATTATGAATTTGACCGTCATTCCAAACGCGCTAAGCGTGACCCGAACGAAATCGGGATTCATGCCGTGCGCGGCGGCACGATTGTAGGTGAACACGAAATTATCTTTGCGGGACTGGACGAGGTCATCAAAATATCACACTCGGCACGTTCTAAGAACCTTTTCGCAGTTGGCGCGGTTAACGCCGCGGTTTTCTTAAACGGCAAGCCTGCTAAGCTGTATTCGATGAAGGACTTGGTCGATAATAAATAACGGAGGCGTTTTTATGAATACTGTGCAAAGCATAACCGTTGTTGAAGATGTTACATTGATTTCTTTGCAAGACTCCCCTGCCGATATTACGTTGATTTCCAAAATCTTTGAAATGATTTCAAATGCAGGCATTGATGTGGATATGATTTCCCAAACCCCGCCGCACCGTAATATGCCCGACCTTTCTTTTACCATTTCAGGTGAGGATATGGGCAAGGTGTTGGAGATTTCCGCAAATCTGCGCGAATTAAACCCAGACTTGAAGCTATCCATCAGCAACGGGCATTGTAAAATCTCTGTGTTCGGCGAAGGTATGCGCGGTTGCCCCGGCGTTGCTTGCAAGGTGTTTAACGCAATGGCTAAAGCAAATGCGGACATCAGTATGATTACGACTTCTGAAGTAGACATTTCTGTTTTGGTTGCCAAAGCGGATTTGGAAAATACTTTGGAAGAACTACACAAGGTTTTTGGCTAAAAACAAATTGCATATGAAAAAACACCGCTTTTGACCGAGGAAATCAAAAGCGGTGCTTCTTTTATGCGAAATTATTCCACTGTAACCTTGTAAAAGACCTTTTTGCCTTTTTTGAGAATAATATGCCCTTTTTCAAAATCCACCGTAGAAACGGTCGTCAGCGGATCTGTGACCTTTTGGTCATCTACCGAAACACCGCCCTGCTGAATTAAACGTCTGCCCTCACCGTTGGATTTAATCAAACCGGCTTTGAGCATAATTTTAATAATTTGCACCTGTCCGTCTTCAAAATCGTCTGCCGAAAGTGTCACGGAAGGCATATTGTCGGTATTCGCCGCACCCGAGAACAGCGCGCGTGCCGCCTCCTGCGCTTTGGTTGCCTTTTCCTCGCCGTGCACAAGTGCCGTTAATTCATACGCCAAAATTTCTTTTGCCTTATTTAACTCGCTCCCCTGCCATGATTCCATTGCATCAATCTCTTCTAACGGCAGGAAAGTCAGCATTCGAATGCATTTCAAGACATCGGCGTCGTCCACATTGCGCCAATACTGATAATAGTCAAACGGCGATGTTTTGTTTTCGTCGAGCCACACCGCACCCGACTGCGTTTTGCCCATCTTTTTGCCCTCGGAATTTAAGAGCAAAGTAATGGTCATTGCGTACGCATCTTTGCCGAGCTTACGGCGGATAAGTTCTGTACCGCCGAGCATATTACTCCATTGGTCATCGCCACCGAACTGCATATTACAGCCGTATTTTTGGAACAACTCGTAGAAATCGTAGCTTTGCATAATCATATAGTTGAACTCTAAAAAGCTCAAGCCTTTTTCCATACGCTGTTTGTAGCATTCCGCCGTAAGCATGCGATTTACACTGAAACAAGCACCGACTTCACGTAAAAGCTCAATGTAGTTTAAGTCCATCAGCCAGTCAGCATTATTGACCATCAGTGCTTTGCCATCGGAAAAGTCAATAAAACGGCTCATTTGCTTTTTAAAGCATTCACAGTTGTGTTGAATGGTTTCAGGGGTAAGCATTTGGCGCATATCGCTTCTGCCCGAGGGGTCGCCAATCATACCCGTACCGCCGCCGATTAACGCTATCGGCTTGTTGCCTGCCATTTGTAAACGCTTCATTAAACAAAGCGCCATAAAGTGCCCAACGTGCAAGCTATCTGCCGTGGGGTCAAAGCCGATATAAAACACAGCCTTCCCGTTGTTGACAAGGTCACGGATTTCTTTTTCGTCCGTCACCTGTGCAATTAAACCACGCGCTTGTAATTCTTCATAAACGCCCATTTTTCGTTCCTCCGTAAATAAATAAATAAAAAGCCCTCTGTAAAACAGAGGGCGTAAAACTACGCGGTACCACCTCAATACGCTGTATTTTCGCAAACACAGCCTTTGCGAGTGACAAGCATCACTCTGCGATTAACGCTCACGCACGGTGGGGCTTACTGAAAGTTCTTCCCCACAGCTCCGAGATGTATTTCCAACGCATATCGCACCTGCTTACACCACCCGCAGGCTCTCTTTGCCGAATTTGCTTTGTACTTCTTCTCTTCACAGCCGATATGTGGATTATACTTGTTCTTTTGCGATTTGTCAACCCAAATTTTGCGCTTGGGCGATTTTCAACAGTTCTTCAGCATTTTGCAGTTGGAGCTCCGTCACGGTAAGCCCACCTAAAATGCGTGCCAGCTCGTGTTTTCTGCCGATAAAATCCAAGGGAGTCACCTCCGTGAAGGTTTGCCCGTCGTGCTCTGCCTTTTCAATGCGCATATGGTTGTCTGCAAAGGCGGCAATTTGCGCCAAATGCGTCACACAAACAACTTGATGCGACTTTGACAGCGATTTAAGCTTGATGCCGATTTTCTGCGCTGCACGCCCGCTGACACCGGTGTCAATTTCATCAAATATCAGCGTACTGATATGATCCTTCTCAGCAAGTACGCTTTTAATTGCCAACATCATGCGAGAAAGCTCGCCGCCCGAAGCAATTTTTGCAAGCGGCTTCAGCGCTTCACCGGCATTTGCGGACAGTAAAAATTCCATATTGTCAATACCGTTTTCGGTTAAATCTCCGATATGATTTTGAACAGTAAACCGAACTGACGGCATATCCAAAAAGGAAAGCTCCGCTTCTACATCACGGCAAAACTTCTCAGCCGCAATTTCACGTTTGGTATGCAGTGTCTCAGCCAAAGCATATGCGTTTTCATACTGCCTTTTTACTTCGTCAGTAAGCATTGCCTTACGTTCATCAGACATTTCTATGCTTTCGCGCTCGGCAACTGCATTTTCTAAATACGCAAGCATGTCCTCTTCACTGCTTCCGTATTTCCGCTGTAAAGCATACAGTGTATCCAATCTTTCCTCCAGCGTATCTATTTCAGCCGAGTCAAACGTATCGGAGAACAGCTTATCCCGCAAATCCTCACAGACTGCCGAAAGTGTATACGCCGCTTCCTGTGCCTGCTTTTGCAGTTCACTGTATTCTTCGGAAAAAACAGAAATGTTTTCAAGCTGTTTTGCAGCGGAAAAAGCGGCGGAAACCGCACCACCCTGTTCCTCATCACCGTTTAAGTAAGCGTGTGCAGTCTGCAAGGCGTCTGTGATATGCTCTGCATTTCGCAAGACTTCCAAGCGTTCTTCACATTCTGCTATTTCTCCGATGCGTATATCAGCACGTTCGAGTTCGTCAATTTGATAATTCAGAATATCCAGCCGACGCAGTTTTTCGGTTTCATCTATATGCAGTGATTCCAACTCGCTTTTACAATGTATGTACGCGCGGTATGCGGCAGAAAAGACTTCTCGTTCTGCTGCATCCTCTGCCAAACTGTCAATGTAGGCACAGTGGTATTCCGAAGACAGCAGCATTTGATTGTCCGACTGCCCATGGATGTTTACAAGCAAACGTGCTACCCGTTTTACAGCGGAAACCGTCACGGGAACACCGTTGATTTTACACTGGTTTCTGCCGTCAGAAAACAAGCGGCGCTGGATTAAAACCGAGCCGTCCTCTTCTTTTGGTATTTCAAGCGCGGT
>JBJEPS010000002.1:0-7802 GCA_051881355.1 Candidatus Fimenecus sp.
GAAGCCACGCTGAAAGAGATTTTTGCGGAATGTGATGTCATCACCAATCATCTTGCCAACAAAGACGAATTGACAGGCATTTTAAGCGGAGACTTGTTCGCCGAAATGAAGCCGTACGCCGTTTTTATCAACACAGGCAGAGGCAGGCAGGTGGACGAAAAGGGCTTGGTGAAAGCGATGCGAAAGGTCAAATCAAGAACGGCGCTTTTAGATGTTTTAACCCATGAGCCGTTAAATCCCTTTTCCCCGATTGCGCGGTGCAAAAATATCATCGTTACGCCCCACATTGCAGGCAGTCTCGGCAAAGAGGTTGTGAGAATGGCAGCATATATGGCAGACGACGCCGAACGAATAGACAACGGAGAAAATCCGCTGTATGAAGTGACGGCGGAAATGCTAAAAACCATGGCGTGAGGTGCTTTTATGCAAAATATCGGATTGACCACTGTGACTTTTCGCAAAAAAAGCAGACGGGAAGTTTGTGAAATTGCCCGAGAAAACGAAATCCAATATATGGAATGGGGCGGCGACGTGCATTTGCCGCCGAATGACGATATTGCCTTGCAGGAAGTTCTGGCTCTGCAACGGGAATTCGGTTTAACAGCGATTTCGTACGGCACCTACTACCGCTTGGGAGCAGAGGATTACACGCTGTGGGAACAAATTGTAAATACTGCCGCCGCAATCGGGGCAAGCATCATTCGGATTTGGCAGGGTGAAAGTTCCTCTGCCGAAGTCAGCCGCGAAACGCATTCGGCAATGGTCCGTGAAACCCAAATTCTTGCCGATATGGCAGAGAAAAAAGGGCTGACGGTTGCGTTTGAATTCCACAAAAACACCAACAATGACAACGGCAAAAGCGCGGTTGCCTTTTTAGAGGCGGTCAACAAGCCCAATGTGAAAACCTATTGGCAGCCATTTTGCACAAAAGAGGATATTGAAAATCTGAAGGCGGTTTTGCCCTATCTTGTCTGCGTGCATGTTTTTGAATGGAACGAAAGCGGAAAACGCTATGCACTGCGGCACGGAGAAAAGAAATGGCACGCGTATTTAGAAGTGCTGAAAAACAGCAATATACACCCCTATATGATTTTGGAATTTGTAAAGCGCAACAGCAAGCGGCAGTTTGCAAAAGATGTGCAAACCTTACGAAAACTGCTTGCAGAATGTCAACGGGAGGGGGCATAATGATGGGAAATTCGGAATTGCAAAGTATTGCAAAATTTTGTTGGGAAAATTGGCAGGCATACTGCGAATGCACCATTCAAACCGCCGACAGAGTGTGTGAAAACCGCTTTTTGTTTGATTCGCCCCGCGATATGGAGCGAACGGAAAACGAGGTCAGCTTCGGTGAAAAAATTGACTGGCGGTATAAATTGAACGGTGACGAGGAATTTATGTTTCAGTTAAATCGCCACGGGTATCTGATACAGTTGGGGCAGGCATATTCCCTGACGGGCGACGAAAAATACTTGCAGCATTTTGTACGGATTTTGGAGGATTGGCTGGACACCGTCCCCTGCGATTACAAGAACAACAGCCCTTGGCGGTCACTTGAAACGGGTATGCGGGGTGACAAATGGCTGAAAGCCCTTCGCTATATTGAGGGAACAAAATATTTTTCAAAAGAACTGAAGGATAAAATTGACAAATCACTTCAAATCCATATTGAACTCTTAAAAAAGGCACATTCGGGCTTTCAAAAGGGCAGCAACTGGGGTATCATTCAGGACGGCGGTCTGTTTCACATCGGCGTTTATTTTGCAGAGCAAGAGATTATCGACTTAGCCCTGGCACGCATACAAGAGGAAACGGATTTGCAAACCCTGTCCGACGGCATGCAGTGGGAACAATCCAGCGGCTATCATAACGAAGTCTTAATCATTCTGCTGGATATTCTCCTGGACGCCGATGCACACAAAATCCCTTTGCCGAACGGCTTGCGTGAAAAGATTGAAAGTATGGCGGATGCCGCCTTGAAAACGGTCAAGCCGAACGGACATAATCCGCTGTTCGGCGACAGCGACGACACGGATATACGGGATATTATGAGCCGATGCGCGCTGGTATTCGGCAGAGCGGATTTTAAGTATTACGGCTTTGATTGTTTGGATTACAACACGGTATGGCTGACAGGCACAGACGGCATTACGGCATACCGGCAAATTGACAAACAGCCGCCCGCCTTTACCAATGCGTTTTTAACAGACAGTGGGACTTACATACTCCGAGAAAATCAGACGGATACTGCCAACTATCTGTGCTTTCACAACGGCTACACGGGCGGCGGGCACGCCCACGCCGACAAGCTCCATTTTGATTTGATGATAAAAGGCAGAGATGTTTTGGTAGACGCGGGACGATACACCTATCTCAACAATGCGCAAAGAAGATATATCAAAAGTCCGAAAGCGCACAATGTCTGTTTGATGGACAACAGGCAATATCTGCAAATGACAACTCAATGGGGCGTCAAAAATCCAGCGTTCGCCGTGCAGTACCCCTGCGTGAATAACGCGGGTTGTACGCTGTTAGGCGGCGGTCATTTGGGCTATTTAAAAGCAAAGGGCGCGTATATTGCGCGGCAAATTCTATACATTAAGCCGGATATTTATGTGGTCATTGATACCTTTCAGGCAAGGTTCTTCCACACCTATCAGCAATATTTCCATTTTGCGCCGACGGGAAAAGTGCACCTTGACGGGGAAATTGCAGAATTCGACGACGGCGTTGTAAATGCAAGACTGCATTTTCTGACGCCGAACATCAAAATCAAAAAAGAGCCGTCGATTTACTCGTCCAACTATAATGCTGTTTGCGAGAACGATGCCGTGAAAGCGAGTTTTTCCGCGTTTGGGCGCACCGCCGCTGTTACGGTCATTTACGGCAATCAATCAGAAGATTTTCAGTCTTTTTTGGTTTCCCGCGTTGCGGTACAGGCGGCAAGAAGTAAAAAAATGCTCTCCCCCGAAAAAGCACAAGGCATTGTCATTCAAACGCCCGAAAAAGAATACACGGTTTGCCTTGCATTTGAAGAGTTGAAAGAGCCTTTGGTGTGCAACGGAAAAATCGGCACGGGCTTACTGAATGTATTTTGCGAGGATAATCGCATTTTTAAAAAGTGGTAAGGAGTGTTGTGTATGAAAAAAACGGTCAAAATCATTTCCCTATCCCTTTGCGCCGCGCTGGTGCTCGGCATTGGCGGTACGGCTGTCGGGGCATATATTCGCGGCAGCACGGAAAAATACGCCCTGCCCGATGGATTTTCGGACGCGATGCAACAAGTCAGCAGCGAAACAAAAAGCGGCGAAGTGCGCATTATGAGCGCCAATTTGCTTGTGCACTACAAGAGTTGGGGCGGCACGGACGCACGCCCGCGCGCCAAAATGTTTTTTGAAACGCTGAACACCTACAAGCCCGATGTGGTGGGCTTACAGGAAATCAGCGGGCAATGGTATGATTGTATTTTACGCTACAAAGGCAATTATGAACTGTTGTATCCCCTCTCGACCGGTGCGCTGGTACGCATGACGGGGCTGATGTATAACAGCGACACGCTCAATTTGCTTGAAAAAGGGCAAATCGAGTATACCGACGGAACCAACAGCCGTTTGCGCCGTGCGGTTTGGGGCGTTTTTGAAAGCAAGGAAACGCACGAGCAATTCGCCGTCATTTCCACGCATTTTGATTTGATACGCACAGGTCAAGAAGCGGAAATGCGCGAGATTATGCAGTCGGAAGCGGCAGAAATCATCGCCCTTTCCGAAAACCTCAAAGCAACATATTCCGTACCCGTTTTCTGTGTCGGTGATTTTAACACAATGAATCCGGGCGAGGGTGTTGACCCCGTTATGGACGCGCCCGAAATTTATGAAACGCTTTGTAAATCTTTGACAGACACAAAAGATATTGCCGCCGAATCGGTCAGCGGAAACGGTTGCACGCCCGACGCGCCGACTTATGACCATATCTTTTTAAACGGCAGCGCCACCGTGCGCCGCTATGCGATTATATCGCCCGATGTGCTTTCACAAATGTCCGACCATTACCCGATTTTTGTGGATACGGATATTGCGCAAAAATGATGCAGATAGACAACGGTGCAACTGTTCTCTACGCACATATTGTATTTTGTGTATAGGAGGCGGTGTCAAACAACCGTATTGTGACACGATTTCGGCGCTTTGCCGAAGAAAAAAAGAGAATTAGGAAACAATACAGAATGAAAAATGCAGGGGTGGGCTTCTATGCCCACCCCTGCATTTTTCATTACACTCGGCAGGTTGTGTTACCGTTCCTCACATACGGTGACGGTGCTTTGCCCGCGGTGGCGAATCAGCGACTGCGTGGTAAAGGTGCCGTCATTTTTAATGTTTATCAGCGTGCCGCCGCGAAACGGCACAAGGTAAATATTGTGGTCACAGGAAAGCCCGTAAGTCAGGCGAATGCCCTGATAATTTACAGAATAATTGTTCATATGGTCATGCCCGACAAAGCAACCCTTGGTGGAACCGAGTTCAACCATCATTTCAAACATTTCGTCATCGACTGCGGGTGTACCGTCCTCATTGGGAAAGCGAAAGCCCCACAGGCGGTTATCCGTTCCCTTTGCCTCATCATACGCGGTCATATATTCCTGCATTGGGATATGGAAAAACGCAAGGGACGGTACAACTTTTGTTTCGTCGCCGTTTTCCGCTTTCGCAATTTCTTTTACGGTGTTTTCATACCACGCAATTTGGTTTTCGTGGAAATGGTCATAGCCGTTGTTTTCGCTGTCATAACTGTTTGAATCCATAAAAATGAAAGATGTCAAGGCTTTGCCGCTGTCATCACGAACGGTATAAGTGTAATTCCCCATACCGTCAACGGTTTCGTCGCCCCGTTCGTAAATGCAGTATTGGAGGGATTCAAGGTAATCATTTAAGGTCTGCTTGTCAGCAATTTTTTCGGGGTCTAACACCTCGTTGGGCGCATACGCTATGTCAAGCCCCTCGTGATTGCCAAATGTAAACGCCCATGGAATTTGGAATTCCTCCATGAAGGTGCAGAAGGTCTTGAAAGCAGTATAATTTTCCTTTTCGCTGGTGATGTCGCCCGTCACCACAATCATATCGGGTTTCGTTGTTTCTACCATCGCCGTTATTGTTTTGTATGCCTTTGCGTCCTTTTTCTCGTTATTGAGAATATGCACATCGGTTATTTGCAAAACCGTGAACGCCGTATCCTCTGCTCTTTTGTAGGTTTTGCCGTAAAAGGTAACGGTAAGCGCCGCCGTGCCACCTAAAAGTATAAGCACCAGCATAACACTTATAAACACTTTCAGCCCTTTTTTCATCTTAAAAATCCCCCTTGACGATAACACTTTCACCAACCGTTGCGGATTCACTTAAATGTGTATTGAGAATCGTAACGGGTTTGTCACTGTGTATTTCGGTCACTAAGCCGTTTTGCCATTGAAAACTGACTTTTGCGCCGCCTACCACCATATTTTTGACCTCGCCCGCTGTTCCAAAGGTTTCGGGTAGCGCAGGAATCAGCTCAATCACGCCGTTTTCCTCGGTAATCAACATCTCGTTCATGCCTGCCACAAAGCCGAGATTTCCGTCAATTTGGAAATAAAACGGTGGGTGCACGCAAAACAGATTTTTAAACACGGAATGGGTTAACATACTGCGGATGACTTTCTGCGCCGTTTTGCCGTCGTGCAGTCTTGCGGCAAGGCAAATCGCCCACGCCGCCGACCAGCCGATGTATTGTGTGGAATGGTCAATGCGGTAACAAAATAGTTTTTTCACCCATTCGGTCTGTTCTTTATTTGTATAAAACCCAATGCTGTTTCCGGGATAAAACGCATACAGCGGTGAAAAATGGCGGTGTCCTTTTTCCGGCGTTTCAAAGTCCTTATGCCATTCACAAATGCCGTTTTCCCCTGCTTTAAACGGATAAAGAAGCGGCGTCTTTTCTTGGATTTCCACTTTTAGGGTTTCATCGTCGGACAGTTCCAGCGCATTTTGAAACGCCTGCCTGACAAGCCCCATATCAAACGCCGAGGCATAATCCAATTTGCAGGTTTTTCCGTCTTTTTGAAATACATTTTCGGGCGACGGCGAGGGACACACCACATACTGTCCGTTATGCAAGACGAGAAAATCACAGGCAAACCGTGCCGATTCGGTGACAATTTCTTTGATTTTATCTTCGTATGCACCGAGAAAGCCGTTTTGATAATGGGCATAGATTTCATTGGAAAGCCACACACCGCAAAGCGGAGCAAACATATAATTAGCGTCACCTTGTACGGGCGGCGTTTTGCGCCACAAATCCACATTGTGATTACAGGCAAAGCCGCGGCACCCGTAGTTGATTTTGGCTGTCTTTTTGCCGTTTTGCAACGTTTCGTACACCATCTCAATAAACGGTTCCACACATTCCGAAAGCCCTGCGCGGGAAGCTCCCCAATAGTTCATTTCGGTGTTGATATTCACCGTATAGTTACTGCTCCACGGCGGGCGGACGGACTTGTTCCAAATCCCTTGTAAATTTAAGGGCTGACCGCCTTTTCGACTGCCTGCAATCAGCATATATTTGCCGTAATTATAAAGCAATTCGCAAAGCGAATTTTCGTCCCCGCCGTTTTTGACATTCTGCAAAATTGCGTCCGCAGTTTCTTCGCTTTGCTCAGCAAAAGAAACACTCTGCTGACCGTATAGTGCGGAAAAATCCGCGATATGGCGGGATTTTAAGGTGTCATAATGCTTGTCAACTGCATTGAGCGCTGTTTTGCATTTTTGCATAATCGTATTTCTGTCTGTTTCAGGCATTTTATCAAAGCCCGAAAAGCCCGTCGATGTTACAAAATACAAAGTCATTGCCGTTGCATTTTTGATTTTTATACCTCTTTTGCCGCAATGCACGGCACCGTTTGTCTGCACCTGCACGCCTAAGCAGAACGCCATTCCCTTGTGTTCGTTATAACGAATCGGGTACAGCTCTTTCACCAAATAATTCGGCGCGGCGTAATCGGGCGCGTTGCCTGTTAAAAACAGGCTGTTTTCCTCTGTATTTACACGGTGGCGCAGTTTGGATTTTGCCTGTATTTTGACCGAAAAAGGTTTGTTTGCCGTCATTTTATATACCGAAACCCTGTCGGGATTGGAGCAAAAAGCCTCGGCAACACAGCTGTTTGTCTGCACGGTATGCACACCTTTTGACAAATCCAAACTTCGCACATATCCGTTCCGGTCTATCCCTTTAAAATTCAGAAGAATATCGCCCATCGGCAGAAAGGCTTCGCTGTAAAAGCCTGTCAGTTTTTCTTCGCAAAGGGCGTCTGCCTCGCTGTTTTTGCCCGCAAAAATCAGTTGGCGTACCTTTTCAAGATGTGCAAGGCTTTCTTTGCTGTCGTAATTTTTCGGGTAGCCCGACCAAAGCGTGCCGTCGTTAAAGCAAAGGCGCTCCTTTTTCGGCGAGCCGTAAATCATCATACCCGTATATCCGTTGCCGAGAGGTAAGGCTTCCCGCCATCTTTTTGCAGGCGTAGTATATTTGACTATATGCATTTACAAAACTCCTATCTCATAGGTGTTTTTGTCCAAATCAATGGTAACGGTTGTGCCGTCCGCATAGGTTGCCCTTTGGCGGCGGGTAGTGCCTAAAAACTCGTGCTTCACCATTTCTTTGTTATAAAGCTTTGCCTGTAAATCGGCAAGGGGCGTAACGCGGGCAATCTCTTTTTTGAGATTCTCATCGTCCAAAAGTTCTGTGTCGGTGGTGCGGTTATCCGTGCCGATTTTACTTAC
>JBJEPS010000003.1:0-7785 GCA_051881355.1 Candidatus Fimenecus sp.
TCTATCGGGTATCTTCTGAAATCCATTAACGATAAATTAAAAATACGCGCAGATGAAGATATGCAGCGGTTTAATCTTACCTTTCAGCAAAGCCGCATATTGGCTTTTTTAAACGAACGCAGCGGCAGTGCCTCCCAAAAAGAAATCGAGATTTTTTTAGAGGTTTCCCACCCGACAGTTGTTGGCTTAGTTTCGCGTATGGAGCAAAAAGGCTTTGTCACTTCTGCATTTGACCCACAGGATAAACGCAACAAAATTATTACGCTGACCCAAGTCGCTGTTGACACCAGCAAAGAAATGGAGCAAATGATTGACATGAATGAACAAAAAATGCTCCGAACGCTTTCCGAGGCAGAAATTGCCACGCTGGAAAAAGTGTTGGCAGTCATATACAGAAATCTGGAATAGAGACAGCCGGTTTATCCGGCTTTTCTTACGGTAAAAATGTAGCGTGCTACACAAAAACGAAAGGAGATTTTCTATGTTCAAAACGCTTTCCCGAAGTCTTCGGGAATACAAAAAGGGTTCTGTTGTAACCATATTGCTATCCGTATTTGAAGTGGTCTTTGAAATTCTGATTCCGCTTTGTATGTCCAACCTAATTGATTACGGCATTGACCTTGGCAATATGGGGAATGTATGGAAATACGGCATGATATTGCTGATTTCTGCCGTGCTGCAACTGGTAACCGGTGTACTTGCCGCACACATTGCTTCGCGCACCTCTGTCGGCTTTGCGGCAAATCTGCGGCAGGATATGTACGACAATGTGCAGACTTTCTCTTTCGCAAACATTGATAAATTTTCTACGGCATCTATCGTCACACGCCTGACAACCGATGTGACCAACCTTCAAAACGCCTATATGATGCTGATTCGTATGGCGATCCGCGGTCCTGTGATGCTGCTATTTGCCATGATTGTATCGTTTCGCATCAATCGGGAAATCTCTCTGATTTTCTTAGCCATCATTCCGATTTTAGCGGTACTTTTATGGCTGATTATCAAAAATGTCAACCCCATATTTAATCGTGTTTTTCATACCTACGACGAACTGAACAATGTGGTACAGGAAAATGTACGCGGTATCCGCGTAGTCAAATCCTTTAATCAAGAGGAATCCGAAATTCGAAAATTTAAAGGGATTTCCAAACGTATATTTGAAGATTTTGCAAAAGGCGAACGGTTGCTTGCATTTAACTCCCCTTTGATGCAATTCTTTATGTATGCATGTATGATTCTGATTTCATGGATTGGTGCAAGAGCGATTGTAGCAAGCGGCAACAATCCCAATCTGGGGCTTACCACAGGCGACCTGACAGCGCTGATTACCTATGCGACACAGATTTTAATGAGCCTGATGATGCTGTCCATGGTATTTGCCATGATGACCATTGCAGGTGCATCGGCAAAGCGAATTGCCGAAGTTTTGGAGGAAAAAACCGATATTGAAAGTCCTGAAAATGCCGTTAAGCAAGTCAAAGACGGCAGCATTATATTTTCAAATGTGGATTTTGCATACAGCTCCAAAGCCGATAAAAAGGTTTTGGACAACATCAATCTGTCAATAGCCTCCGGCGAGACGGTTGGGATTATCGGCGGAACAGGGTCTTCAAAATCCAGCCTGGTACAGTTAATCCCGCGGCTTTACGATGTGACGAACGGAACGCTAACCTTAGGCGGCATTGATGTACGCGCATACGACTTGGACGCTTTACGCAATGCAGTGGCGATGGTTTTACAAAAAAACGAGTTGTTTTCGGGCACAATCAAAGAAAATCTGCGCTGGGGCAACGAAAATGCCACAGACGAGGAGCTGGAACATGCTTGCCGGCTGGCGTGTGCCGATGAATTTATTCAAACCTTTCCCGACAAATATGACACGTACATTGAACAGGGCGGTACGAATGTTTCAGGCGGGCAAAAGCAGCGTCTTTGCATTGCCCGTGCCTTGCTGAAAAAGCCGAAAGTGCTGATTTTAGACGACTCCACCAGTGCTGTGGATACCAAAACCGATGCCTTAATTCAAAAATCCTTTGCAGAATATATTCCCGACACCACAAAAATCATTATTGCCCAGCGTGTCAGCTCTGTACAGCATGCAGACCAAATTGTGGTGCTGGATAACGGGAAAATCGCAGCAGTCGGCAAGCACGAACAACTGCTTGAAACCTGTTCAATTTACCGTGAAGTATATAAATCCCAACAGAAAGGAGCGCGCACTCATGCTTAAAACACCGCGTTCTATGCCAAAAGCGCAAGGTGCACCCGACGGTAAAATGCCCGAAGGCGGTCCGCCGAAACAAAGCTTTGACCCCAAAACCCTGCGCAGGCTGTTGTCCTATATGAAAGAATACAAAGCATCTTTGATTTTAGTTGCGATTTGCATTTTATTAAGTGCGATTGCGAGTGCTGCCTCCGCCCTTTTTATACAAACGCTCATTGACGATTATATCGTCCCGCTGTTAGGGCAAAGCGACCCTGTGTTTACCGGGCTTCTCAAGGCACTGATTGTCATCGGCGCGGTCTATCTTATCGGCATTGTCTCCACCCTGATTTACAACCGCGTCATGGTGACCATTGCCCAAGGCACGCTAAAAAAAATCCGTGATGATATGTTTGAAAAAATGCAGCGGCTGCCTGTCCGTTATTTTGATTCACATACTCACGGCGATATTATGAGTTTATATACCAACGATACAGACACCCTGCGGCAAATGATTGCGCAAGCCATGGCGCAGCTTGTATCCTCAGTATTTACCATTGTAACCGTGCTCATCTGTATGCTGTATATCAGCATTTGGCTGACGTTGGTCGCATTGGTCATATTGTTCCTGATTTTACAGCTTGTGAAGGTTATTACCGGAAAAATCGGTTTTCACTTTATGATGCAGCAAAAAACACTCGCCGATGTGAACGGCTATGTAGAGGAAATGGTCAACGGGCAGAAAGTCATTAAAGTATTCTGTCACGAAGAACAGGCAAAAAACGAACTGCGCGAAAAAAACAAGGCTTGGGCGCAAAGTGCCTCCCGTGCAAACGGGCATGCAAACTCCATGATGCCGATGATGAACGCGCTCGGCTATGTACAATATGTGATTATCGCCGTACTTGGTGCGTATATGGCGATTGCAGGAATAACCAATTTAGGGTTGACAGGCACAGGAACGGTCACACTCGGTATGATTGCCTCATTCCTCACGCTGTCAAGAAATCTGACCAATCCCGTTTCGCAGATTTCCAATCAATTCAACTCCATTGTCACCGCGCTCGCAGGTGCTTCCCGCATTTTTGCCTTTATGGACGAAGTCCCCGAAACGGACGAAGGGTATGTCACACTGGTCAATGCCAAAGAGGAAAACGGCATATTGACCGAAACCGCTGCACACACAGGCATTTGGGCTTGGAAGCACCCCCACAGCGACGGCTCGCTGACCTATACCCGGTTACAGGGCGAAGTGGTGCTTGACCATGTAGATTTCGGGTATGTGCCCGAAAAGCAGGTTCTGCATGATATTACGCTCTATGCCGAGCCGGGGCAAAAAATCGCCTTTGTCGGTGCGACGGGTGCGGGCAAGACCACTATTACCAATTTGATTAACCGCTTTTATGACATTGCAGACGGTAAAATTCGGTATGACGGCATCAATATCAACAAAATAAAAAAAGCGGATTTGCGCCGTTCACTTGGCGTGGTTTTGCAAGATGTCAACCTATTCACCGGTACGGTTATGGAAAACCTGCGGTACGGCAACCCGAACGCAACAGACGAGGAATGTATTGCCGCCGCAAAGCTCGCCAATGCCGACGGATTTATCCGTATGCTGCCGCAGGGCTACGACACTGTATTAAAGGGTGACGGCAGCGGACTTTCACAAGGACAACGGCAGTTGATTTCCATTGCACGTGCCGCCGTTTCCGACCCGCCTGTGATGATTTTGGACGAGGCGACCTCCTCCATCGACACGCGCACCGAGGCATTGGTACAGGACGGTATGGATAAGCTGATGAAAGGCAGAACGGTATTTGTGATTGCACACCGCCTTTCCACCGTGCAGAATTCCGATGTGATTATGGTGCTTGACCACGGGCATATCATTGAACGCGGCAATCACGAGCAACTCATCGCGCAAAAGGGCACTTACTATCAACTTTATACCGGTGCATTTGAGCTGGAGTAAAAACCATTTTTATATATAACATATTACCGATTATGTTATAAAATTTCAGTTTGAAATGTAAAACCAAAAATTAGGGTTGAACGCACTTTTTGAACATGTTACAATCAGCGTATGTTATAACATACGCTGATTTTTTATGCGGAATGTTATGTTGACCGAAGAAAAAATGATTTTCTTGGAGGGGCATCATTATGCAAAATGCCGAGAGCAAAACCGCCTTGCAAATGACAGCTGTGAAACCTACCCCGTTCATTACAAACGACGGATTTCAAAAAGTGACCGTTTATTTCAAAAGCAGGTGCACAAATTTACACCTTTGGGGAAAAATAGCCATTGCGGCATGTACCCCGTTCACGGTGGATTTCGGCAAAATCTCACGGGGTAAATCCGAACAAAGCATTTTGTTGCCGGACACCAACGGTATTTTGCGTCCGGGTGAAACAACAACGCTGAAAATCGAGCTTTACGAGAATGAAGCCCTTGACGGCACACCGTTGACCGTTTACGAAAACACAAATTGGGAGAGAACCCGCCACTGGCAGTTTTATCTTTCTCAAATGATGCATACGGATTTGGGCTATACGGATTATCAGGAAACTCTGCGCCCCCTGTTCACAAGCTATTTAAACACGGCAAAAGGATACATAAAGGATTCTGAAAGCCGAGAAAACGAGCCTGAAAAATACAAGTTTGCCGTGGAGTCCTCTTGGGCAGTGACAGCCGCCTATATGCAACAGCAAAACGCCGAGGAATTGGAAGAATTGGCGGATTTGATAAAACAGGACAAGGTGATGGTCGGTGCAGGCAAATACAACTGCACCATGGAATGTTTCGGCACGGAGGAAACCGCCCGTGCGGCGTACCATTCCAAACGAATTGTGCCTGACCGCTTACATGCGCCGAGTTCCGACACTTTGCGTATGTTTGACAACCCTGCCGTTTCCAAAAGTTATGTAGATATTGCAAATTCGGCGGGTATAAAATACGCCATTCACTCCATGAACCCCGACCGTTCACCGTATCACAAAGAAAAATTATATAATTTATTTTATATGACGGGGTTTAACCCCGAAAACAAACTGTTGATTTTCAACGGTAAAAGTTACGGCGAAAATTACGGTTTTCAAGGAAATTACGAAAATCATAAAAAAGGTAATGCTAAAATGGCGGCGGAAGCCCTGCTGGGGTTAATTGAAAAATTAGAAGCAAAGACAGGCAGAACCGCATACCCTTACGATAAATTTCCCCTGCCGCTGATTCCGTTCGGTGACAACAAGCCGCCGCTTGACACGCAAATCAAAATTGCCAACGAGGTAAACAGGAATTGGCAAGCAAAAGGTTTTGCTTATCCGAAAATCATTGCCGCTTTCCCCGAACAGTTTTTTTCTGAGTTGGAACAGGAATACAGTGCCCTTATCCCCGTGGAAACAGGCACGGAGGAAAACTGGTGGAATGACGGTTGGGGCACAACGGCCTATGAATCGGGCATAAATAAGCGAAACAGCAATCTTTTACCCTTGGCGGAGACAGCCGCTTCGTTTGCATCGCTCCATTACGGCGAAACATACCCCTATGATGACCTTTTTGAGGCTTGGGAGCGTTGCTCTGTTTATAACGAGCACACCTGGGGCTTTAACACCTACAAGGACTGCGACGAATATCATCAGCAATTTGAGTGGAAGCGTGCAAACGCATTGGGTGCAAAGGCATTGGTAGAAAAAACAATTGACAGCGCTATGAAAACCCTTGCGAGTCACACAAAAACGGCGGGACAAAGCATATTTGTTTATAACGCTCTCAACATGCAGAGAACAGACATTGTATCTGTGGAATTGGGCAAAGATTTCCCCGAATTTTTCTGTATTTACAGCGGTGGCGAAAGTGTGCCTTATGAAAAAAACGGCAACACCGTAACCTTTGTGGCAAGTGATGTGCCCACCATGGGATACAAGGTATTTTCGGTTGTTCCTGCCGCAGAAAAGCCTGTCTTTAAAGGAAAAACCATCTATGACGGGCTTTGTGTAGAGTCGCCCTTTTACCGCTTAACGCTGAACAGAGACGGTACGGTGCAAAGCATTCTTGACAAGCAAAACGGCAACCGTGAAATTGTGGACAGTGCCGCCGAGGTAAAATGGAATCAATATCAATACTATGATGATTTTGGGATTCCGTTCAGCAATATGGGTGCGAAATTCACGGACAGGAAATGGAAGCTGTATCAGCCGACAGAAGAAAACTGTACGATACAGATGATATCGACTGCATACGGTATGAAAATTGTTGTGCTGACCGGTACTTTCCGTGCAGGCAGTATTCTCGAAACGATTACGCTGTATGACGACATACCCCGTATTGACATTGACAACAAGGTACTTAAATCCCCTCTTCCCAAATTACAACACAAGGAGGAAGCCTTTTACACATTTCCCTTTCAGGCGAATAAGGGCTATGAAATCCGCTATGACTTGCCTGTGGGTAATACGAAAGAGGGTGAGCAGATATTCGGCACTTCCACTGATTGGTACACCGTCAATAAATGGGTAAATGTTTACGATAAAAAAGATGATTATCGTATGACCCTGGCGCTGAAAACCGCTTCGCTTGTGCAGTTCGGCGAAAGACGTACGGGCAACTGGTCCTTTGATTACAAGTCCGAAAAGCCCTATATTTACAGCTATGTATTCAACAATATGTGGCAGACGAATTTCCAAGGTGACCAACCGGGTATAGCTGAATTTTCCTATTCTGTTTCCACGGAAAAAGGCAATTCCATTGAACACATCAATCAGTTTGCGTTATGTATTGCCAAACCTTTACAGGCAGTGGCAGTTCAAAATACAGGCGAAAGTGATAAAACCGCCGTGGAATCGGCATCATTTATGACTTTAAGCCACGAAAATGTTATGGTTACCACACTGAAAGCATCAGAGCCCAACGGCGACGGGTTGATTGTGCGTTTCCACGAATTCGGCGGCAAAAATGCCGATAATGTAACCGCTGCCTTTGCAAAAGAGATTGCATTTTACACCGAGACTGATATTGTGGAAAACGATATTGGCATGGAAACGAAAGATACTGTTTTAAGGTTTTCTTTAAAGCCCTATGAAATGAAGACTTTCCGCATCAAAACGGTGCAGGAAATGCCGAAAGTTGCAGGTGTAAAGGCAGTTTGTATGACCACTTCCCTACCCCGTAACGAGCACTACCAAAAAGCACGGATTGCAGAATTAACAAAGGGCAAAACGAGCCTTTCGGGCGTTGCGGTCACTTGGAAGCCACTTACAAATGCAATGTTTTATGAAGTATTCCGCTTGAAAGACGGCGAGTCTGTCTTTATCGGTGCAACAAAGAACACCGCATGGTTTGACACACAGGTTACAAGTGAAATCTACGAAAAATATCAATATGCGGTGCGTGCCGTTGGCTGTGGGCAAAAAGGCGAATTTTCCGTTGCCGTTTCCCCTGCTTGCGGTGAAACACAAGAGGGCTGCATTTTTGAAGCACCCATTCTCCACAGCGTGCCGCGGGAGAAAAACCGTATAGATTTATATTGGACGCCTGTTCAAAGCATATTCCCCGTAAGTCATTACGAAATCTACCGCAA
>JBJEPS010000004.1:0-7749 GCA_051881355.1 Candidatus Fimenecus sp.
AAAATGATGCGGCACGGGGCGTATCGTGTATCGCCGCCACACAGTTGGAGCTGATACTCCATTCCGTGTAAAAGAGGGGGAGACTGCCTACCTCACTGCGTGCCCGCTTTGTTTCCCGTGTCATATATCCCTTTAAATCGGGGGTGAAATCGTTTACATTGTCAAATATGGGCTGTAACAGCGACCGCATAGATGTGTCCGTCGGTTGCGTTTTCATTTTTTTAATCTGCTGTAAGCGTTCGCGGTTGAGTGCGTGCCCCAACGCGTCGGTGGGGTATTGGTGGGTGGTTACAAAATCCACAGGTACATTCTCTTTTTCGCAAAAGCTTAAAAACTCAGGCAAATGCCGACTGCATGTGGTGGCAGGACCGCCCACCTGTAAGTGTTCATCCACGCTTTTGAGCGCCCGCACCGTGGCGGCGTACAGGCGGTAATAGTCCTGCATATCTCCCTTGAAAAAGCAACCGAGATTGGGCTCATTCCAAACCTCAAAATACCAATTGCGCACCTCGTCCTTGCCGTAGCGCGAAAGTAAGAAGCGTGCAAAGGCGCGGATAAAGTCCTGCCACTCGTCCATTTTTTTCGGCAAAGTGACATTGCCTTTATAGTAGAAAATTGTTTTTTTGCCTGATGCAAGCGCCGAGGGCATAAAGCCCAACTCCACAAAGGGCTTTACGCCGATTTCTAAAAGTCGGTCATAAATGCTTGCCACCTGATGAAAGTTATATATCTTTGTTTTGTTCCGCGAAACAGCGGGCATATGGCTTGCAAGCTTCTCGCAGACATGCATATCATCATTGAATATGCCGTGAAAGCGCACACGCTCAATCCCTAATTCGTCGTGCACAATCTTTAACTGCTCCATATAGTCACAGCGGTGTGCCAATGCGGCGTGCCCACTGCCCACGCAAAACTGCCAGTGCTTATTGACCGCGCGTGTTGCGCCGTTATAATCCAATGTAAACGAAAAATCTTTCATACTGTTTATGCTCCGACATACTCCACAGGGACTTTATCCCGAATGGAATCTTTTTTATTCGGAATCCAGTCCTTGCCCAAAGTTAATTCGCTTTCCTCGTTTTTATGAACAATAATTTTTTCAATTTGCGAAGACGTTGAGAAAAATGCATAATCTCCGATGCTTTGTACCGAAGCGGGGATTTCCAGCGCCTTTACGGCATTGCAGTAGGAAAATGCGTCCGAACCGATGTCTGTGACCGTGTTCGGCAGTTCGATTTTTTGCAAATTGCCGCATTTTAAAAACGCCTTGTTTCCGATGCGCTGTAAGCCTTCGTTAAAGGTGACGGAATAGAGATTGGAACACATATAAAACGCGTTGTCCCGAATGGAAATCACGCTGTCGGGCAAAACAACCGTGCCGCCGCCTGTCACCGCACCTGTCGAATCGGTTACGAGCGGGGTTTTGCCGTTTGGATAGCAAATCAATTCCGTCATGTCTTTCGTATACAAAATACCGTCTACTGCGGTGAAATACGGATTATCCTCACTGACGGTGATTTTTTCCAGCACAGGGCAGTTGGTCAGCGCCCAAACATCAATGGTTTGAATATTTGCACCGATATGCAGTTCTTTTAAATACTCCGAATTGGCAAGGCAAAACGCCATCAGTTCTGTCACAGGCTGACCCTCATAGGTGTCCGGTACGGTAAAGACCGTCTGCGTCGATGTGCTTTCGTAACGGTACAGTGCATACCCGTCTGCGTTTTCTTTATACGTGGTTTCGTTTCCGGTTAGTGAGCATGCGCTGCACAAAAGTGTAAGTGCAAGTGTTGCTGACAAAAGGATAAACAGATTTCGAATTCGTTTTTTCATCGTTTTCACCTCATCCGTATTATTCCGCAGCAGATGCATTAACGGTTTCTAAAGCAGAATTCGTGTCTGCTTCCAGCGCCTGCGCGCGCTGCCGCAATTCTTCCATCATCGCTTCATGCCGTTGTTCCGTGAAGTCGTAAAAATGATACGGCACGGTTGCCAAAAGTCCCGTGACAACGCCTGCCACTATCGTAATAATAAACACTTCATTGCGTATCGCGGTATCATACAGAATATTCCAGTCTGAGGTAAACCCGACCGTTTCGTACAGATGCGGAATAATCAGCGCAGACACGGTGGTAATGGGGGCAGAAAGATACCCGAAAATCCCCATACAGCCGTCTAAGCGCTCACCGGAAATATACTGCTGATAATCCCAAATGTCTGCGGTCATAGAGCCGGAAACAATACCGATAACCGAATTGAACATAGTAGAAATGTAGGTGGAAACAATAATGATGACAAAGCTGTTCAGATAAACGCCTGCAACCGACAAAAGCGAGCAAAGCACTGCAGTGTATTTGCTGAACAGCATCATGCGCTTTTTACCGAATTTTTTAATCAAAATGGGCGCTAACAGCATACCGGGCGTCCAAGCTGTACCGAGAATGGTAGCCATAATACCAAGTACCCAATCTTGCCGAAGGGAATAGATAATCAGCATATTTACAATGTTGATAGACCCTGCGGAAAAGGTGGAAATCCAGCCGGAAATATTCGTAATCCAAAGATATTTGTTGCGAAGTACTTCGCGGAAGCCTCGTTTCATATTGACTTGCGGCTTGTGTGCTTCCTCCTGGACCACACGGTCTTTGATGCCGAACACCAAAAACAGCGCCAAAGGTGCGCAAACAATAACGAAAGCAGGCACAATATAGCGGTAGGTTTTAATATCGGTCATACCGCCCATCATTGCCGCAAGCACCGGGAAAACGATATTATAAATGGAGGGAAGCAAGCTGTATAAAAATGAGCCGATGGACATAATTCTGGTGCGTTCATTGGTATTCGGGGAAATAATGTTTTGAATATTGCTGATTTGCCCAAAGCAAGAACCGAAACAACCCCAAAAGGAGAAAAACAAGTGCATAACCCAGAATTTTTGGTGATATTCCAGCGTGTTGTACGGGAACCATACCAGCAGGAAAAGGCTTAAAATATACGGCAGCATATTCGCCAAAATCCAACTGCGGTATTTGCCGAATTTCGGGGAGAGCTTGCGAAGAACAAAGATGTTCCAGTATGTGCCGAATACCTGCAACAGGAATTTTGAGCCGACTACCTGCGGCAGAGCAGGCATAAAGCCTTCAAAATACTTTTGCGGAATGAAAAAACACAATATACCGACCACCAAAAAAGCGGCAGAGGCAAAGTTTATCATTCGCATCGTCTTTTTCGGGGGTGCACCTAAATTATCAGTGATAATCATGTTGATGGGGGAGAACAAGTACCCGAGTACAAGTCCCACAAAGCCCAGCATTACGAAATCCATCATTTTCAGTCCGTAAATTGCCCCCACGAACAAACACCCGGCTGTAAATGACAGATTACCGCCCGCATACGAAGCGGTATTTGAGCCGCTCGCGCCGAGCACAAAATACAAGAATTCCTTGTTGGATACGTATTCGCCCTCGCGCGGCTTGTTCCAATATGTGCCGATATCCAGAACAAAACCTTTTGCCTTTTCAACCCATTTCATAGCATTTTTCCTCTCTCTTATGTTTTAAAACAGAAGGTTAACGAAATACCGGGGTATCTGTGATTGTGACGGACGGTGTTCTGCAGTTCTCCAATTCTAAAACCACAATTTCGTTATCTTCACGAAGCCACACGCCCGGCAAATACAGCGCTCTTTGCGGACCGACATTCCAGTACCGCCCAAGGTTTTTGCCGTTTACAAAAACATAGCCTTTTGTAAATCCGTCGATTTGTACAAAGCAATCTGCTTTGGAGGTGGTTTTAAAGGTGCCTTTGAAATAACCGGGGAATTCTTTTGTGCCGTCAAATTCCAATTTATCGATTTCGTGCACAGGCAGGGTGTAAATATCGAAATCATAGACATACTGCTCGCCGATACGCACCGCGGAAAGTCCCTTGCGGTCGTGAATACGCTTGGCAAAGTTAATTCTGCCCATACCCTCAACGAGAATATCTACTTGGATTTTGCCATTAAAGGCGGAAATGGGAAAATCAAAGCTTTCTGTTTGTTCAACACCGTACTTTTTCTGCTTTTTGGTTAAAGGCTTGGCGCGGTTGTAAGTCCCAATGTGTTTGCCGTTTACATACACATACGCAATGTCGTGCACGCCGTCCGCACCGATACTGCCGGCAGGGTAATTCCCCTCAATTTCGGTGTGATATAAAATCAAACCGTAATCCTGCCCGTAATGCTCCATATAGTGCGGAATGTGGTCAGTAAATTTGGTCGCAAGTTTCGGAAACGCCGACCGCAGACTGACGCTTTGTGTTAACTGTACCGTGCCGAGATTTTGCGTTTGCGGACGCGGCGGCAGTTCGGGTGGTGTAATGCCCTGTTGTTTGCAAAGCAAGTCGCGCATAATGTAATACTTAGGCGTATAATCGCCGTATTCATTCAGCGGCGCGTCGTAATCGTAGCTTGTGGTGGTGGGCTGATACACATTTGCATAGTTTGCGCCTGCCATATAGCCGAAATTTGTGCCGCCGTGGAACATGTAGAAATTGAAATTGGCGTCATTGGCAAAGAATTCATTTAAAATTCGTGTGAAACTCTTTTTTGCCCAAACCGCGTTGGAGTGATGATGCTTTTCATAAAAATGGTCAAACCAACCGCACCACATTTCGCCGCACATCAACGGTTTGTCAGGCTGACATTCCTTTAAATCCTTGAATGTGGTTTCGGGAAAGCCGCCGAAATTGATAACCTTGAATTCTTCCGGCAGTCCGCCGCCCGAAAAATGGTATTTGCTTTCGCCGTCCGAGGTGAACAGCGGAACATCGATGCCGTTTTCGCGCATCAAATCCCGCAAAAATCGCAGATATTTTTTATCACTCGCATAGCTGCCGTATTCATTTTCAATTTGCATCATTAAAATCGGACCGCCGTTGGTTGCTTGCAACGGCGCCAATTTCGGTAAAAGCACATCGAAATATTGCTTTACAAACGTCACATACGGCTCGCTGTAACAGCGCAGGCGCAAATCGTCATATTTTAACAGCCACGCAGGGAAACCGCCGAAATCCCATTCAGCGCATATGTAAGGACCGGGACGCACAATGGCATGAAGCCCGACCTTTTGCGCAAGCTCAATAAAGTGTACCACATCGTTCTGCCCCTCAAAGCAGAATTCGCCCTCTTTTGGCTCATGCATATTCCAAGCCACATAGGTTTCCACCGTGTTGAAGCCCGCGGCTTTGAGCTTTAACAGGCGGTCCTCCCAGTATTCCGCGGGGATACGGAAATAGTGCATTGTACCCGAGTAAATATGCATTTTTTGTCCGTCTGCATAAAACCCGTCTTTTTGAATTTCAAACCTCATATTTTCCTCCTGCTTATCTCTAAGTTTTTGCGTTCGCCTGCCCGTAAAAATACCGTTTGCAAGGGAAGTGCTTCTGCAGGCGGCAACGGCGCATCGCGTTTCTGGACAGTTTCTATGAGAATACGGTATGCCGTATCATAGGCAGTTGGGTTGTGCAGTTCTACAGTCAGCGTATCTTCGGTTGTACTTTGCGCGGTGCATTCGATATGGTCAAGTGCAAAGCAAAATGCTGTATCGGGCTGTATGTAGACCGCAGGAATTTCTAAATAAGTAAGCATTGTCGAAACCTCGCACCAGCAAGAGCCCAAGGGCACTTCGCCCACATTGTTTGTGCCTTCCCAATCCGAAAGATTGACACGCTCATTGATACGCCCAATGGGGTTGAACAAATTTTTATATGTCGGCGCAAGCAGTTTTTCAAACGCTTTATTGCTTTTTGAAAGTGTGCGCACAGCATTTGCAAATCGTCTTGCCGCCACTTTTTGCCGGTGCGCGGGGTTGTTGTGCCAAACATAACTTGCGCGCATCGGGTGTTCAGGCGTGCTTACAAATTGCGTAATGTTATGTGCAATGTCTTTCAGTAACTCCAAATACACGGTGTTGCCTGTGGCGCGGTACAAATGGAAAAGCGACTCGCCAGACATGGTGCAAATCCCGGGGGCGGCGTGCTTGTTTTGCACATTCGCCCAAACAGCGCCTGTGGTGGCAACACCCCGTTCGGCAAATTGCGTATCGTCTTTATAATGATAATCATATCCCACGCACCAAGTGGCGCACAGCGCGGCGGCGTCTTCAGCGTAAGCCAACCATTTCTGTTCGCCCGTAGCACGGTGTAACATCACAAAACTTTCCAAAAGCGCAAATGCTGACTCACTGTCAGGGGCGGAAAGAATTTCCCCCGGTCCGCCGTTTGTAAAGCCCTTAGAGACGTAATTGTGGTAATAAATTTCGGAAAGTTCTTCTGCAATGGGTAGATATTTTGTATCTTCAAAGTATTCTGAACAGAGTACAAGCGCCGCACCGATAATTCCGCCGCTTGCCGAGCCCGATGTGTAAACTGTGCCGTCCTTAATATTTATAAACTGACCGATTTCACCGTTTTTCTTATAAAAATCCACAAAAGCATCGGTAAATTTTCGTAGTCCTTCATGCCAAGTGGGCTTAATCTCTTCGCCGTTCGCTTTCATATATAATAAAAGCTTTGCAAGGTAGTAGAGCGCGTCGGCGTCTTTACGGGCTAATACGATATCGATGTTTTCAGGGTCGGGGCTGTCACCGTAAGGTCTGCCGTCACAGAAAATTCCGTATAAAAATCCGCTTTCGCATTGAAGATTTGTAAATATAAAATCTAAAGTACGGCAGGTCTTTTCTTTTGACTCCTCACAGCCCAATATGTATGCAGGCAGTGTGTTCATAGCACCGCCTACCCAACCTGTCTGCCATTGGCGGCAGATGCCTGCGGTCGCCTCTGACGAGGTGTAAAAGCCGAAATCCTCCACCCAGTTGCGGCGGTTGTATTTTTCTTCAATCAAATGAAACGCATATTGCCATGGTACACCGCGCGGGTGACTGTGGGGAAGTCCCTGTGCTTCACGGTATTCCCAAAACTGTTTTAAAAACTCGGGAATATTCTCGCACTCGAAACGGTATTCCGTAAAATCAAAAGTAACGATGTCGCCTTTTGAAAGGTTTGCGCCCTTGTCGTCTGACTTTTCCTCTGTGCTGCCCATTTTGTACTTATAAGGGCGCATACAAGGGGAGGATAGTATAAATTCCGCCGAGTGTTCTTGGGCATTTTCATCGATGGTTACGCCGAAATTCCCAAGTTCGTTTTCCTGCTTAAAGAACAGTAAAAATCCGGCTTTCTGTGTTTCGCTGAAATACCCGAAGCAGGGGAATGCTAAATCGCCTACGCCGAGGTTCGCTGTGCCGTTACCGTCAAGAGAAAGGCGGGGAACATCCGTAACAACGGGCTTACCCCAAAACTTTTTTGACTCTTCTTCGTTAAGGAGCGGAGGGTATTGCTTACTTACGCAGTCGAAACGGTTGCCGTTATAGAGTGCCGCGGGGGCGAATACATAATTTGCCGTGTCCCAATCCGTTTCTTTCCATACAAGCCGCACAGCGGTATTCTGAAACGGTTTTTGCACGGTGCATACCGCTTTTATTTGTTCACCGCCGTTTTCGAGCGGTTGCTTTTTGATTTTTACTGTCAAACCTTCCGCCTCCTGCGTGTCGGCAAAGGGAAGTTCTTTACAGTGATTTATCGTATTTTTCTCATATTGTGCAACTGAAAAATATTGCATATTCTCCTCCGTTCACGAGCACGAAACAGCGCAAAAGCAGACCGGTCAAAGCGACTGGTCTACTTTCACAAACAATTCCGTATAATTGGTGG
>JBJEPS010000005.1:0-7665 GCA_051881355.1 Candidatus Fimenecus sp.
AACCGTCACCGCACGCGCGCGATTGCGCAAAACGGTGGAGAAATTGAAATTCGTTCCAACCGACGCGTTTTTACCCTGATTTCGGAAATTCAGGAGGAAGTACACCGCTTTTCTGTTTCCTATCACAGAAGTAAACATGCGAAACGAAATTTGACGATGTCGCTGACGGAAATTGACGGCGTCGGGGAGGCAACAGCGAAGCTCCTGTTAAAGGAATTTAAAACCATTTCCAAAATCAAAGCGGCAAGCGTCAACGAGCTTTGCGCGGCGGAAGGCATTGGACGAAAAACTGCAGAGAAAATCTACGTATATTACCATAAAGAGGATGAAAACGAATGAAAAAAGCCATCGTATTTGATTTAGACGGAACTTTGTTAAATACATTAGAAGATTTGGCGGACAGTACCAATTATGCCTTACGTTTGTGCTGTTTTCCGGAACGTACCTTGGAGGAAATACGCTGCTTTGTCGGCAATGGGATTCGCAAGCTCATTGAACGCGCCGTACCGGAGAATGCCCCAAAAGATAAGACTGACGAATGTTTTACCGCCTTTTGCGAACACTATAAGCAAAATATGGAAAATAAAACCGCCGAATATGACGGCATTTCCGAAATGTTATCGGCCTTGTATGATGCGGGCTACAAAATGGCTATCGTCACAAACAAAGCGGATTTTGCCGCACAGGTGCTTTGTTCGAAACTGTTCGGGAAATATGTGAAAACCGTGGTCGGCAGTGTGGAAACCCGCCCGAACAAGCCCGCACCCGACGGCGTGTATTTTGCACTCGAAAAAATGGGTGTATCCAAAGAAGAGGCGGTTTTTGTCGGGGACAGTGAAGTGGATATTCTGACGGCGAAAAATGCCGATATTGATGCCGTCGGTGTGCTTTGGGGATTTCGAGACCTTGCCGATTTAGAGGCAGTCGGGGTAAAAATGACTGTAAAAACGATAAAAGAGCTTGAAAATTTACTCTTAAGCTTAAAAAATTGATGATTTTTGTTGACTTTTGTGCTAAAATAGTAAAGAATATGTATTGTATGGTTTCGGAGTGTGATTTATGCGCGTCATTACCGGTTCTGCACGCGGCAGAAAATTAAAAACGCTTGAGGGCGGCGATATTGTGCGTCCGACCACCGACAAAGTCAAAGAAGCGATGTTCAGTATCGTGCATTTTGAATTGGAAAACGCCGTGGTGCTCGACGCTTTTGCGGGCAGTGGGCAGTTAGGTATTGAGGCGCTCAGCCGCGGCGCACAAAAGGCGTATTTTTTAGATGAAAATAAAAAAGCCGCCGAAGTGGTGAAAGAGAATTTGAGCACAACGGGGCTTTTTGAGCGTGCAGTCGTGCTCAATGCGGATGCGTTCTCGTTTGTCAGTGCGGCGAGAGAAAAGTTTGATATTATATTTTTAGACCCGCCGTATAACAAGGGGATTACACAAAAACTATTGCCGATTTTGGCAGCATGTTGTAACGATAACGCGCTTGTGGTTTGCGAAACCGATTATACGGAGGAATTGCCCGAAACGGCAGGCGCGCTTTGCCGCTTGCGGGAATATAAGTATTCCAAAACCAAATTGACGACGTACCGAAAGCAAGAGGAAACTGTATGAAAACCGTAATTTGTCCCGGTAGCTTTGACCCGGTCACGGTAGGGCATCTCGATATTATTCGCCGCTCTGCTTTGATGTTTGATAAAGTCATTGTTTTGGTGATGACCAACTATCATAAAAAGAATACGTATGCTTTTTCTGCGGAAGAACGTGTTGCACTGTTAAAACGCTGTATTTCCTCTTTACCGAATGTGGAAGTAGATGCATATGACGGGCTGTTGGCGGATTATGCGCGGCAAAAAGGTGCGGTTGCAGTTGTCAAAGGCTTACGCGCGGTTTCCGATTTTGAATATGAATTTCAGCAGGCGCTGACCAACCGCGAGTTGAATAATGAATTGGAAACAGTGTTTGTGACCGCAATGGCGGAAAATATGTTTTTAAGCTCCAGCGTTGTCAAGCAAGTTTGCGAATTGGGTGGGGACATCAGCACGTTTGTGCCCGCAGAAATTCGTGACGATATAATCAAAAGAATCAGCAGAGGTGACGAAAAATGACCATAGAAAGCCTATTGGATGAAATCGAGGACATTCTCGAAGAAGGCAAAAGTGTGCCGTTCACATCGAATTTACTGATTGATGTTGCTGAAATTAAGCGCGTCATTGAGGATATTCGTTTGAATATGCCGGATGAACTGATGCAGGCGCGGAAGATTGCCTCCGAACGTAAGGAGATTTTGTCGGCGGCACAAAACAGTGCAGATGAAATCATTGCAGCGGCGCACAAACGTGCCAAAGAGTTGGTTGAGGAGCACGAAATCACCAAAGGTGCGGAGAGTGCAGCTGCGGATATTATGGCGCAGGCACGCACGCAGGCGGGCGAAATTGTCGAAGGTGCACGTGCAACGGCTTCCGAGCTTACCGATCAGGCGCAGAAGTGGGCGAATGATATGCGTACAAGCGCCGGTGAATATGTAGAGAACATAGTGGCACTTGCCGATGAAACCCTCACCAATTCCGTTAACGAAATTCGCCGTGCACGCCAGTCATTGCGTGCAGCGGCACAGCATAAGCGTGTGGACAACGGTTAATCGATTTTCCTATTGCATTTTTTTCACCTCGTCGCATATATATGTGTACGAGGTGAATGTTTATGTTCGTACTTTCCGTGCATAGAAGACAAATCAAAATGGTTATTTTGGTGCTGTGTATTGCTGTGGTTGCCGTGGCTTTCTTTTTTGTCAGCAAACAAGGTGTAGAGGCAGCGAAAGAAGCGCAAATGAATGTGCGCGCTGATACTGCAGAAGAACGGATTGCCTATTTATCGCAGTTCGGCTGGTCTGTGGAGGCAGATCCCGTGGAAGTCAGCGAGGTGATTATCCCCGAGACCTTTGACGACACCTACACCCAATACAACGAATTGCAAAAAGCGCAGGGCTTTGATTTATCTGTCTATGCCGGGAAACGTGTGAAACGTTGGATTTACCGTGTGACCAATTATCCGGGATATGAAAATCGAGACTGTATTCAGGCAACTTTACTGGTTTACGATGGGCAGGTCATCGGCGGAGATGTGTGCTCAACGGAGATTGACGGTTTTATGCACGGCTTTGTGAAGGAAGCCACGGCATTTTCGGGGGAGACGACACAAGCGGCTTCGTAAATATAAAGGACGAAAACTATGCCCAAAGAACGAATTGATAAACTGATTGCGAGTGCAACGACGCTTTCCCGCAAAGAGGTGAAGGCGTTGTTGCGGCAAAAGCGCGTGACCGTGAACGGTGTAACGGTGACGGACGGCGGCTTTCAAACGGACGGGGCAGAGGATACTGTCACAGTAGACGGCGCACCGTTTTCTGTAAAACCGCATATATATATCATGCTGAACAAGCCGAAGGGTATTGTTTCCGCAAGCCGTGCGGCAGAAGAAAAAACCGTGGTTGACTTGGTGCCGGCGCAGTTACAGCGAAGCGGGCTGTTCCCGGCAGGAAGGCTTGATAAAGACACAACAGGATTTGTCTTAATCACGGACGACGGCGATTTTGCGCACCGGATTTTATCGCCGAAAAACCATATTCAAAAGACCTATGTTGCACAGTTGGCAAAACCCATTATGCCTACGGAAATCGATATTTTAAAACAGGGTGTTGTTTTACGCGACGGAACACATCTTTTACCGGCGTCAGTGCAAATTCTCGGCGAAGATGCGCAGACCGTACAAATTCAAATCTGTGAAGGGAAATACCACCAAATTAAGCGGATGCTCGCCGCGGTCAATAATCGGGTTACGGCGCTGCACCGTACACATATGGGCGCATTGCAGTTGGATAGGGCACTTGCGCCCGGTGCGTGTCGGGAGTTGACGGCAGAGGAATTGCAAAAAATATGTGAAGAGTAAGAGAAACGGTGTGTATACGGCATTTGCATACCGTTTCTCTTTTGCACTGCCTGCCTATTTTCGGCATATACTGTGGTAAGAACAGTTCGGTGGTGTAGCTATGAAAAATGTGACCATAAAGGTAGGCTCCGTAACGTATGCAATGAAAGCAAAAAATATTTTACAGCATTACGGTATGCGTGCCAAAGTAATCAAAACCGTCAGCACAAAGAAAAATGAGGGCTGCGGGTACTCGGTTTTGGTAGAAAATCCGAAACAAAACATCGGGGAATTGCTGCGGCGTGAGGGAATTGCCGTCAGCGAAATGAAGTGGTCTCAATGACCTATTTTGACAATGCAGCAACGACGTTTCCGAAGCCGCAGGCTGTTTTACGCGCCATGCAGACAGCCGCCGTTCGGTACGGAGCAAATCCCGGAAGAGCCGGGCATGCGCTCGCGGTCGAAACGGCGGAACAGGTGTATAAAGCACGGGAAACCGTTGCCGATTTTTTTGAATTACCGCAATGTGAGAATGTGATTTTTACCAAAAACTGTACAGAGGCGCTGAATACTGCGATTAAGGGACTTGCAAAGCGTGGAGGGCATTTTGTTTGCTCCGATTTAGAGCATAATGCCGTGGTAAGACCGCTGGAAGCGCTTCGACTGCAAGGGGTTTGCACGTGGACTGCTGCTCAAGTCACGGATACGGAAGAGGAAACCGTGGAAAACTTTCGAAAGTGTCTGCGTCCGAACACGATTGCGATTGTCTGCACAGGTGCATCCAATGTTTTCGGTAAAACGCTGCCGATACAGGCTTTGGCGTCGCTTGCACATCAGCACGGGGTGCTTTTGGTAGCAGATGCGGCACAGACGGCGGGTATTTTGCCTATATCCATGCAGAAAGACGGAATTGACTTCCTGTGCGCGCCCGGACACAAGGGGTTATACGGTGTAATGGGCACAGGCGTGCTTTTGTGTAACTGTGAAACGGTGCTCAAACCCTTAACGGAAGGCGGTACGGGAGTGTTGTCTGCACAACTCACACAACCGGAAACCTATCCGGAACGGCTGGAAAGCGGCACATTGAATGTACCAGGAATACTTGCTGCGGCACAAGGGGTGCGATTTGTAAAAAAACAGGGAACAGAGCATATTTACGACAAGGAAATGCGGCATATGTTAAGAATTGAAGCGGCGCTTCGTGATATAGAGAAAATTGAACTGTATACGGATTTGTCGGCGCAGCCGGCAGGATATGTGCCTTTGTTGTCTTTTAATGTGCAAGGCTTGCACAGCGAGGAAACCGCCGCGCGGTTGTCTGAAGCAAATATCGCGGTTCGTGCGGGTCTGCACTGTGCCGGTTTGGCACACAAAAAGTATCAAACGCTCGAACGCGGTACGGTGCGTATCTGCCCTTCCGTTTTTACAACAGAAAAAGATGTAAATAGTTTATTAAATTCTATATTTAAAATTGCAAAAAGCGCCTAAGTATGATACAATATATCGTGATTATATATGTGCAGGGTTCTGCACGTTGCGATATATTGTATTTTTTTGTAGAAACGGGTGTTTTTATGCAGTTACCGCTTACCTTTGCCGATACTTTGGACGAAATCGGAAAGGCGATACTCAGCTTTAACAGTCTTTCGGATGTTTTAGACGTTTTATTGGTTGCCTTCGTGATTTATAGTGCGATTAAGCTCATTCGAGAAACACGTGCCATTCAACTTGCAAAAGGCTTTGTGTTGCTGGGCGTTATTTACGCCGCGGTATATTTACTGCATATGCAGGTCAGCACCTATATGTTTTCGATGGTGTTTTCCAATCTGCTGTTGGTATTGGTGATTATTTTCTCGCCCGAAATTCGGCATGCTTTGGAAAGCGTCGGCAGAAGCAGTGTTTCAAACTTTAACTTTTTCGGATTTAAAAACAGTGAGGATATCCGCCGCCAAGAGGAGAATATCAAAATGATTAACGCTGTCACCAAGGCGTGTGCAGATATGAGTGATAAAAAAATCGGTGCATTGATGGTTTTTGAAAAGGAGAGCATTCTCGGAGAAATCATTCACACCGGTACGCCGGTAGATGCTGAAATTTCCGCTGAGCTTATCGGGAATATCTTTTATCCGAAGGCGCCCTTGCACGACGGGGCGGCGGTGATTCGCGAGGCACGTGTGGCGGCGGCGGGGTGTATTTTGCCGCTGACGCAAGACAATACTGTCAGCAGTGAGCTTGGTACGCGTCACCGTGCGGCAATTGGGCTAAGTGAGCAAACCGATGCGCTGGTGGTTGTGGTTTCGGAAGAAACCGGCGCAATTTCCGTAGCGCAAAAAGGGAATTTACGGCGTGGGCTTTCCAGCGGCGATTTACGTGAACTGCTGATGCAGAACTTTACGAAGCCTGAAACCGATGAGGATAATAAATTGAAAAAACTTTTGAAAGGGCGGCAAAATCATGAAGAAAAAGAATGAATCCAACAAGGTTGCCGCTGCTGAAAAGAAGGTTTACAGCGGACTGCGGAGCATAATTTACAACAATAAGGTTGCCATGCTGTTCTCTTTGCTTGCCGCATTTGCCATTTGGATTTGGGTAGCTATCGAAAAAAGTCCGGTCGTAGAGATAACCATCAGTTCCGTACCGGTAAAAATAGATATGGAAAACAGCGTGCCGGCGCAGTTAAATCTGCAAACCTTCGGGAAGACGGATTATTATGTGGATGTTACGGTCACCGGAAAACGGTTCGTGGTATCGGCACTTACCGCAGAGGATATTGTCGTTACTGCGCAAACGAATTATGTAGACTCAGCGGGAAATAAATCACTTCAACTCAAGGCGGTTTCGGCGAACTCTAAGGATTTTGAAATTGTTCGCCTGTCGCAAAACTATATAGATGTCTATTTCGATACCTATAAAGAGGCGGAATTTGCCGTTGTGCCGCGCATTACCGCACCGAACAATCAAACCGTCATAGACGGTTGTATTCTCGGAGATGTTTTGTTTTCCAAAAATACGGTGATTGTCAGCGGTCCGACTGCTGAGGTAAACAAAATTACGGGCGTCGTGGCGGAAATAACTGTGAGCGCGCCGCTCACCGCAACCACGACGGTACAGCCGCAAATTAAATTACAAACCGAAAACGAAGAAACGCTTTCCAATGTGCAAATTGATACAGGGGACGCCGCTATCACAATGACGATGCCGGTTTTGAAAAAGGTAACCTTACCGACCACAGTGACCTTTAAAAACGCACCGGCAGGGTATCTAAATGAAACTGTGCCGTTTACGGTGTCTCCTTCCAAAATCGAAGCTGCTGTGCCGATTGAAAAAATTAACGAAATTCAAAGCATCAGTGTCGGTACCGTGGATTTTGCGGAATTGGACATCGGGTATAATGTTTTTAATTTTAAAGCATCTGATATTACCGAATATACGATTGTAGACAGCTCCGTACGCTTTAAGGTTACGGTGAATATGACGGGGCTTACCTCGGCAACATTTTCCGTGCCGCAGCAGAATATCAGTATTACAACACAAAAAGAAGGCTATACGGCTACTGTAATTGCCGAGCCGCTTGAAAATATCCGAATTATCGGTACGACCGAAGAGATTGCTGCCTTGACCAACGAAATGATTTTTGCCGAAGTCAATTTGTCCGAGGCATCTTTGCAAGAGGGCGAGCAGACCGTGAAAGCGCGCATTGTGATTAAAGGCAGTACAAAAGCGTGGGCGTCGGGCACCTAT
>JBJEPS010000006.1:0-31703 GCA_051881355.1 Candidatus Fimenecus sp.
GATTTTTTCATTGCAGCCATCCCAAGCAGATTGTCACCAGTTCCTTCGCGACCGGTAGGACAACCAGCAGTATTGCACATTTTGCGGCAGTTTCCACCGTACTGGCCAGTGCGGTTTCCCCGCAGTCTTTACAAATGTTTTCCGCAATTTGTGCCGTAATGCATAGTCCGAGCATTTTCAGCATCACGGTAAAATATGCAGAATTGATGTTTGCCAACCGGAAAATTTCAGAAAAACTTTCTGCACAACGTTGTATACCGCTCATCACCAGCAAGAGAATGGCAATGAGAACTGCAAATTTCAGCAAAACTGAAATTTCCGGTCGCAGTTGCTTTACAAAGGTAAGCAAAACAGCGGCAATGCACACAAGTAAAAGTAGTTTTAACATAATTACAGGTCAAATATAGAACAAATCATCTCGTACAGCGTTTCTATGTGTGGTAATATCATTGCGACTACGGCAATAATGCCGGTCAAAACGGTCAACATTGCATATTCGTCACGTCCGCTTTTTGACAACACCTGATTCAATACGGCAACAATAATGCCGACTGCGGCAATTTTAAAAATCAGCGTCAGTTCCATACTTCCTCCGCTATACTAATAAAATCATTATAAATAATCCACCAAATACACCGAGTGATAAATAGAGTCTCGACGAGTTTTTTTCGCTCTTTTTCAGTTCAGAGGTTCGCTCCTTCAAAAGTGAAATGTAATATGCACAATTTGCTGTCTGACCGTCTTTGTCCGTTGTGCCGAACACATCGCCGAAGGCTTCCAACAGTTCTGTATCAGACGCTTGCAAAGCAGCGTGTTTGGCGTATTCGAAAAGTGCGTATTTCCAAGCAGAAGAAAAAGGATTGCCTGCTATAAATGCCTCTTGCAGAAAAAAGACAAAAGAAAAATCCGAAAACTCCGAAAAACGGCATATGTTTTGCAAAAGTGCATCGGTTGGCAGCATTGCATATGCAATCTGCGTCTGCATGACAGTAAACAGACGGATAAAGTGCTCTAAGGCGGTAATGCGCTTATGCACTCGTGCACACAGTAAAAGCCCTGTCAGAAGGCAGAAAGCTGCGAGGAGCAATATGCCCAACGCTTTCAGCATTGCTCTCACCTACCCTGTAAACGCACTGAATTTTTCCGAGATTTTCATTAGTCCCTAAAAGTATAACTGCGTCGATTACACCAGGCAAAAACAGTGGTTTTAAATCGGTACGGCACTGTAACTGTGCAATGCTTTCAGCGTGCGCTGTCACCGCAAAATGCACACCGCAGCGCATACCATCTGTGATTGCGCGTACGTCCTCTTTACTGCCGATTTCATCACAAAAAATGATATCCGGCGATAGAACACGGACTGCAATAGCGATACCGTCCGACTTTTTATAGCCGGAAAGGATATCCGCAAAGCAAGGCGACACTCCGAATCGGTTGCTCGGAAAGATTTCCATCCTTTCATCGATAACAGCACAGGTATACAGTTTATGGCTTCTGCCCTCGGAAAGCTGTTGTGCCAACGCACGCAAGACCGTGGTCTTGCCGCTGCCCGGCGGACCGACGAGCAAAATATTTTGCAATCCGTTTTGAAAGCATACTTTCATCACTGCATCGGCAGCATGCGGTATCGTTTTTGCAATGCGGACATTCAAAGATGTCACCGCCCGTATCCCGTTTAGTGTCCCGCCCGCAGACACAGCAGTTCCGCAAAGACCGATTCGGTGTCCGCCGGGCAGGGATAAATAGCCGTTTGTAAAATCTTGCTGATGGCTGTGTACGGAGTATCCACATGCTTTTGCTACAATTTCTTCAATTTCTGCGCCGGTTACGGTAAACAGACCGCTTCTATGCAGTGTAGTTTCTCTGCCGCTTTCGGTTAAAAATACCCTCTCCTGCGCTGTCACCAGTAAAATCGGCTGCCCGGCACGCAAACGAAGTTCTGTTAACTGCGCAAGGCGTTCCGGTGAAAGTGTTTGCAGCAGAGAAACAATCCGTGCCGGCAAGTACGGAAAAACACCCTGTATACCGTATAAGGCTTCCTCTTGCATTGTTGTCTCACCTCAATGCAATATATGGTTACTTGTCCCGAAATAGAACAACTATTTCTTGAAACCTCCAAAACACTATGGTATACTAAATGAAAAGTTGAATTGTTTATTGCAAAGGAATATGTTATATGGGAAAAACGCTGAAAAAACCGAAAACCGCATTTTTCAAGGAAAATCGGTTTATTTTTATTGCAGGTATTTGTGCAGCTGCAATTATGCTGCTGGTCTATTATTGCTATGATTTAATTCCCTTCGGGGATATGACCATTCTGCGCATGGATTTATATCATCAGTACGGTCCGCTGTTTGCCGAGCTATATGACCGCATTACTGAGGGTGGTTCGCTTCTTTATTCTTGGGAATCTGGCTTGGGTAGCAGCTTTCTCGGTAACTTCTTAAACTATCTTTCCAGTCCCGTTACGCTGATAATTTTGCTGTTTGGGCACGAAAACATACCGGAAGCGATTGCGGCGATGATTTTCATCAAAGCGGTGCTTTCGGCGTGTGCTTTTACCTATTATCTGAAAGCTTCTCTGCGCCAGCACAGTGCAGCCACAGCGGCTTTCGGCGTACTTTATGCATTTTGCGGCTATTTTGTGGCGTATTATTGGAACGTTATGTGGCTGGATGCAATGTATCTGTTCCCATTTGTAATTTTGGGGATTGAGCGCATCATTCGCTTAGGAAAACCGAAGCTGTATTGCATTTCGCTTGTTTTGTGCTTTATCACAAACTACTATATGGCGTATATGGTATGCATCTTTTCGGTTTTATATTTCCTTACTTACTATTTTGCAAATTACCCTTTAACGAAAAAATTCCAAGAATTCCCTGCCGATGCAGTGAAAAAACCGTCTTTCATCAAAAAACTGCGCAATTCCGTTTTCTTTTGCAGCGGGTGGAAATTCGCGTTTTATTCTATACTTGCTGTCGGTTTGGTTGCTGTTTTGCTGCTTCCGCTGATTGAGGTTTTAAGCAATAGCTCCGCAACGAGCGGGTCAGCACCTACCACCTATACAAAATATTTTGCGGTTTTTGATTTTCTTGCCAATCACTTGGCAGCCATTGAACCGACAATTCGCAGCAGCGGGTCAGATGTCCTGCCGAATGTCTACTGCGGTATGCTTACACTGGTTTTGGTTCCGCTTTTTCTGTTTTGTAAAAAGATTCCTGTACGTGAAAAGGTTTCTTACACCTGTCTGCTGGCAGTTTTGTATTTCAGCTTCAGTATCAATTACCTAAACTTTTTTTGGCACGGCTTCCATTTCCCAAACGACTTACCGTATCGTTTTTCCTTTATGTATAGCTTTGTTTTGCTGCAAATGGCATATAAAGCATTTATGCATATTCGTGAGTACGCAGCAAATCAAATTTTAGCGACCGGCATAGGTCTTGTCGGCTTTATTGTTTTGGTAGAAAAAATCACCTCTAAAAACATTGATGATATTTCCTTGCTTGTCAGCCTTGCTTTTGCTGTTATCTATGTTGCCGTACTGTATTTGTTCCGCAATAAAAAAATTATGTCCTCAGTGGTTTCCGTTTTATTGCTGTGTTGTGTGATATCCGAAATTGCCCTCGCCAATACGGACCACTATACGGCAAATCAATCCAAAGAAAGTTATACTTCGGATTATGCGGATTTTCGCGAGTTAAAAACTCAATTAGATGCGTATGACGGTTCTTTTTACCGTATGGAGTTGACCGACCTACGCACCAGAATGGACCCAAGTTGGTACAATTATAACGGTGTTTCTGTCTTTTCCTCTATGGCATACGAAAAGGTCGCCAATATTCAACAGGACGTCGGTATGTTCGGAAACTATATCAACAGCTACACCTACCGCCTGCAAACGCCGGTTTATAACGCAATGTTCGGCTTAAAATATATTGTGGATAATAACGGCACAAATATGAATCCCCTGCTTTATAAAAAATTGTTTTCCGTCGACAAATTTACAGCTTACGAAAATCTGTATGATTTACCTGTTGCGTTTGCTTGCAGCGCAGATGTTGCGGATTGGTCCTCCAAGGAAGCAAATAACCCGTTTATGGCACAACAACAATGGTTTTACTATGCGACGGGTGTAGACAATGTGTTTCGCAAGCTGACTGTGGATTATATTGACTACAACAACATTATGGAATTTTTAGATGCCGATGTGGAATCGGGAAATATCTCTTTTGTTAAAGAAGATGCAACAGCAAGTGCAAGTTTTACCTTGGAAATCACACCCGAACGCACAGAGAATGTATATATTTATGTCAAATCCAGCAAAACCGATTCCGGAACGGTTTCTGCAAATCTGTATTCCAAAACCTTCAGCACTTCAGAAGGGTATATTTTAGATTTGGGCATACGACCGGCTGGGGAAACCATATTTGTGGACATTCCGATTAAAAACGGTGAGTCGAACGGCACCATAGAATTTTATGCCTATTCTTTAGATGCGACGGCGTTTAAGAAAGGGTATGAGATCCTTGCGGACGAAGGACAGCTTTCGATTTCTTCCTATTCGGATACGGAGATCGTCGGCTCGTTAACCGCTGCGGAAAATGAAATTGTATACACTTCCATTCCCTATGACACGAACTGGTATGTTTATGTTGATGGGAAACAAATTTACAGCGGGGATATTTTATCTGTCTCAGATGGACTGTTGGCATTTCGTGTCGGCGCAGGTACCCACACCATTATGCTGCATTATGCGTCAAAAGGTTTACAAATCGGCAGTATTATCACCTGTATTTCTATTGTGCTCGCAACGTTTTTCATCATTTGCCGCCGTCGGGAGTGGCTGTTCTACAAGCCGCATATTACAGGCAAATGGGAACAAGAAACCGTAGCAGAGGAATGTACGGATGGTGATTCGTCTTCCTCACAAAGCGATATAGCAGAATTTTTGGATTTGGATATTATTGTCGAAGATACGCGAAAATCCGAGCATACAAAAGATACACCGCCTGACGATACAGCCCAATAAAAACAGACAGCAAAAAAACTGCCCCATGCGCATTCCAATCGGAACCGTGCATGGGGCAGTTGGTATTTGCAGATTTACTTGTTCAATACAGAATCGGTTACTTTGCGAAACCTTGCCGTAATATCCTTCGGTCTTGTCACCGCCGAGCCGATCACAACAGCGTAGGGTTTTGCATTCCAAACCTTTTGAAGTTGATTTGCTTCCCAAATACCGCCCTCTGCAATAATTTTGGCATGCAGATTTTGCACCATGTCAGCAATAAAGTCGTAATCCGGAATAGCAATACCCTTTGTATTTGCTGTGTAGCTGCGCATGGTACAGCTGATATAGTCGAAGCCGAGCGAATCGGCATATTGTGCTTCAGGCATATCGGAAATGTCCGCCATGATTTCCACTGTTGGCTTATGTTCGCGGATATATCGGACCAAATCCTCTAATTTTTCGCCGTTGGGACGTGGTCGCAGCGTTGCATCCAGCGCAATGACTTCGGTATCCGTTTCCTCTAACAACGCTTTTACTTCTTTTAAGGTCGGCGTAATATACACATCACTGTCAGAATAGACCGCTTTGATAATCCCGATAGTGGGAAGCCCCGTTTCCGCTTTAATGCTGTTAATGTCAGTAATATAATTGCAACGAATCGCGTCTGCGCCGCCTTCTTTTGCAGCTTTCGCCATTAAATGCATAATGTTATAGCCATACAGCGGCTCGCCTTTCACGGCTTGACAGCTGATAATTAAACTGTTTTCTTTAATATGCGCCACTTTGATTCCCTCTTTTACAATGCTTCGGCGATTTCTTTTGCCTTTGCTTTTCCTTCTTCGGAAAGCGGCAAAAACGGTTTACGGCACGCCCCAACGGGAAGTCCGAGATTTTTCAAAATCTCTTTTTCCATTTGAAAAACACCGTAAGGAAGCATTGCGGAAATCATACGGTTTGCCTTTTCCTGTGCTTTTTGCGCTGTGGCAATATCGCCTCTATGAAAGCTATTATAAATCTCTAAAATGATATGCGGCATAAAGTTATATGTACTGCCGATACCGCCGTCTGCGCCCATAGAAAGCCCTGCAACAAGCATTTCATCATATCCGTTAAACACAACCAAATCACGTTCTAAATGCTTGAACTGTTCAAGCTCAAACAAATTTTGCGAAGTATGCTTAATACCGAGCAGCTTGTCATCCTGAATAAACGCATTCACCACATCTAACATACCGTTAAAGCCGCCTGCATTCGGGAAATTATACATCAACATCGGCAACGAAGTTGCGTGCATAATATCGTTGTAATAGGTTTTGATAGCCTCTAACGGAAATGAATAATAAAACGGAGCAACAGCGCTGACCGCATCAAAACCGCTGTTTTCTGCAACCTTCGCCATGCGAATGGCACTGTCTGTGGAGATAGCGCCGACATGTGCAAACAAATTGCATTTGCCGCTTAAGTGCTTGCCGACAACGCGAAATACCTCCATTCGCTCGTCTTCCGTAAGCAAAAAGCCTTCACCGGTACTGCCGCCGACATATAGCCCTGTCAATCCTGCATCAATACAATGGTCTGCAAGAACTTTTAATGCTTCGTAATCCACACTGCCGTCCGCCGCAAACGGCGTCATCAACGCGGCATATACCCCTTGAAATTGTTTCATTACGCATTCTCCGTTTCTTTATCCTTTGCAGCAGTCAGCTTTGTTCCGACAGTTTCCAACAATTTGTCATTATCCAATACCAACTTCTCAAAGGCATAATTTGCAATTCTTTTATAGTCCATTAAAGTACTGACGTTTTTTACGCCATATTTCTTTTGGACATGCTTAGCGCTTGCAGCAACAATTGCAACCGTCGCCGTGGCGCAAACAGCACCGAAAAAATCTGACCATTTTTGTTTACGCATTTGTTTTTTCCTCCTGTAACAGCGGAATTAGGCTACCAATATCCGTTAAAGGCGTTTTTCCCGCACAAATCGGGGAAATGCCATAGTTTTTTAAAAACGCTTGTATTGCGTCCGCATTGCGGTGTAAGCGAATGTCTCCTAAAAAAAGCATTTCTGATTTGGAAAGCATTGTACAACAGCCACCGATAAATCCGTAATTGAATCCGTGCAGCAGAATGTCCCCTTTTTCAAGCAAAAGCACGTCAAACCCGTTTTGCTGAAGGATTTCGGCAATGCTTTTGTCATCCGTCATCACTGCATTTTCACGTATCGGCGCGACCGAGCACTTTGTATAACCTTGTTTACAGTGCAGTATAGCACAATTTTTTTCGCTTGCATATTGGTAAATGGAAGAATCTATCGTTTTTTCATTGCAGAGCAGATAGTTCTTTCCGAGCTGTAAGGCGTTATACGGCACATCGTTTGGATAGCCCCCCGATACCGTAAGCGCTCCGAAAGAAGGACAAAAACCTAAGGATTGGAGCTTTACAAACAGTTTTTTCTGAGAAAAATCTAAAAACAAGCGGCTATTCTCCAGCGGACAGACAGCCAAATCCGCATGTGTACAAAGATTTTTCGGCAAAGCGGCAATCGGTTCTGTGTACAGTACGGACAGACCCAATACATCCAATACAGAGGAGAAATCCTTTGTGCCCTCACCTGCTACCAACACTTTAGCTTGTCCCGTAGGCAAATACGGGGTAAACACCGGGCTTAGCATTAAATAATCGCCTCAAATGCCTGACGAATATTGCTGACGCCGACAACCTCAATATTGGCTTTCAAATTGGATTTAATTTTCATTAAATTATACCGTGGTACGACACATTTCTTAAACCCTAATTTTTCAGCTTCGCGAATGCGCTGTTCACACGCGCTGACAGCGCGAATCTCGCCGCCCAAACCGATTTCTCCGAATGCAAGTACATCTTCGGGCACGGGTACATCTTTCAGACCCGAAACAATGGCAAGCGCTACAGACAAATCACAGGCAGGTTCATCGATTTTCAAGCCCCCGACGATATTCACATAGCAGTCCATATTGCCGACAAAGTAACCGGCACGTTTTTCAAGAACAGCCAAAAGCATAGACATGCGCCCGTAATCAACGCCCGTTGCCATGCGGCGCGGTGTGCCGAAGCCTGTGGGTGTCACGAGGCTTTGTACTTCGGCAAGAATCGGGCGTGTTCCCTCCATAATGCATGCAACACAGACACCGGATACATTTTTCGGTCTGCCCGAAAGTAACATCATCGACGGATTTTCAACCTCATACAGTCCTTTGTCCTCCATTTCGAACACACCGATTTCATTGGTCGAGCCGTAACGGTTCTTTACGGCGCGTAAAATACGGTAGGAAAAATTTCGGTCGCCCTCCAAATACAGTACCGCGTCCACAATGTGTTCAAGGACCTTCGGACCTGCAATATTGCCGTCCTTGTTGACATGACCGACAATCACAATCGGAATATTGAGCGTTTTTGCCGTACGCATAAATAAATTGGTTGTTTCACGCACCTGTGTAACACTGCCGAAAGATGAATTTAACTCCGGAATATTCATCGTCTGAATGGAGTCAATCATAACAATATCCGGCTTTTCCGCCGCAATGGTTTCACAAATATACTGTGCGTCGGTTTCACAAAGCAGAGAAAGGTTGTCCGTTGTAACAGCAAGTCTGGACGCGCGCAGTTTCAACTGATGCGCCGACTCCTCACCGGAAACATATAAAATAGACATGCTTTTCCCTAAATGCTCACAGATTTGCAGCAACAAGGTGGATTTGCCGATTCCCGGGTCACCGCTCAAAAGTACCAAAGACCCTTTCACAAGTCCGCCGCCGAGTACACGGTTCAGCTCGCGAAGCCCTGTATCAAATCGGTGTTCGGCATCAGCAGTGATTTCGTTGAGTTTTTGCACCGAAGCACGATTTTCATAGTTTACCGCACGAGTTTTCTTTTGCGCACCTGTCTCAACCGCACGCACTTCCTCCTCCATAGTGTTCCATTCTTGACATGCAGGGCACTGACCAAACCATTTGGAGGTTTCATGCCCGCAGGCAGAACACACATAGACAGATTTTGATTTTAATGCCATTTTTCTTCTTCCTTATTCTACGAATTCATATATTCTAAAATACCCAATGCAATCGAAAAGGCAAGCTGCTTTTGATAATTTTCGTCTTTTAACTTTGTTGTTTCCTGCGGATTGGACAAAAATCCGCACTCTACCAATACCGCCGTCTTTTTAGCATAATATAACAAATAAATAGAACTACCCGATTTTTTGATGATGCGTTTGTTATCTGGCTGTAAGGTACTTACAACAGATTTCTGAATGCAGTCCGCAAGAGCGGCACTTGATGTGGTATTCGGCGAATAAAACACCTGCGTTCCCCATTGTGTACTGCTTTCGTACTTGTTTTGGTGAATGCTGACAAACACAGCGTTTTCGGTTTCCTCCATAATTTTCATACGATTATGAATATCCGAAACCTTGCGTTCACGCGTGGTATCCGCATCTGCACTGTGAATGGAGTCCTCCGTTGTGCGGGTCATCACCGTTTTAATACCGAGCACTTGCAGCTGCGCTTCCAAATACTTTGCAATTTGCAAGTTAATAAGCTGTTCCACCGTTCCGTCGGCGGCAACCGCACCGCCGTCTTCTCCACCGTGCCCTGCGTCAATAATCACGACCGTTTCTTTTGCAGGGACAGACGCATTTGTTGTTTGCGCACTATGGTAAACATATGTATAAAAAAGCAAGCAGAAAGCGAGAATAAACCCTGCCGCCCCAAGTTTGAACAACTGTATTTTGCGCATTTTACCACCCCATAGTATATATGAGTCGGTAACATGAAATATTATAGAGCATTTCGTGCGTTTTGGCAAGAAAAAAGCACATCGGAAAAACCGATGTGCTTGAAATAATTTTGAATAAAGTCTGTATGCCTTATTTCAGCATGCTTGCGATTTCAGCAGCGAAATCGTCTTCTTTCTTCTCAATACCTTCGCCTTTTTCAAAACGGACAAAACTTGCAACCTTGATTTCAGCGCCGAATTCTTTAGCAACGGACTGAACATAACCTGCAACCGTACCGTCAAAAAGGTCAGAACGGACAAATGTCTGTTCCATAAGACAAATTTCTTTGATTTGTTTGGAAAGACGGCCCTGAACAAGACCGACAAAGATTTTATTTTCAGAAATTTCAGCCTTATGAGAAATTGCGATTTCTGCAAGTGTAGCATAAGCCTCTTTAGAAATGAAGTTTACAAAATTCTTTCTCTGTTTCTGGTCGAGACCCTCATAAACAGCGGTATCTTCTGCACTCCATTTACCTGATTTTGCCTCGTCAATCAGGCTGTTCAGAATCGGAACAGGAAGAGAGTCGGGTTTATTCAATGCACTGTCGATTGTGATGGACTTCATCTTCGCAAGTTCGTCAGCAGAAATTGCTTCTTGAGACAAATATTCAGGGTTCATAGCGGCAATCTGCATTGCAATATTTTTACCCATAGCCGCAAACTCGGGTTTTGCGGCAGTCGCATCATCCGTGTCAAAACTAACCATAACACCAACTGTTCCGCCAGCGTGAATATAAGTTGCAACATGACCTTCTGCAAGCGCAAATCTACGGATTTTCATATTTTCACGAAGCGCAAGGAAAACTTCCTGTACTTCCTCTTCGACGGTTTTGTCAGAGTCAACTGCTTTTACTTTCAGCAAAGCGTCCACATCAGCGGGTTTTGCCGAAACAACGGTTTTTGCAACCTTGTTAGCAAGCGCAACAAACGGCTCGCCTTTTGCAACGAAGTCGGTTTCGCAGTTGATTTCCACCAAAGCACCGCAAGTTGCGTCGCTGTATGCGGCAACAACACCTTCTGCCGCAACTCTGCTGGCTTTCTTCGCAGCAGAAGCAAGACCTTTTTCTCTCAAAATATCAATTGCCTTGTCCATATCCCCATCGGATTCAACAAGAGCCTTTTTGCAGTCCATCATGCCAACGCCGGTTTTTTCACGCAGCGCCTGAACGTCTTTTGCAGTAAATGCCATAAAAAAATCCTCCTAATCTTTTTGAAAGTATGCCCGCACCGATAAAAGCGCGGGCATATCGTGTTTCAAATTATTCTGCAACGGCTTCTTCTACGGGAGCTTCCTCTTCAACTGCCGCAGCGCCCTGCATACCCTGTCTGCCTTCGATAACGGCGTCTGCCATAGCACCTGCAATCAGTTTGACTGCACGAATAGCATCATCATTACCGGGAATAACATAGTCGATTTCGTCGGGGTCGCAGTTGGTATCCACAATTGCAATAATCGGAATACCAAGCTTTTTCGCCTCTGCAACGGCGATTCTCTCTTTGCGCGGGTCAACAATGAACATAGCAGCGGGCTGCTTTTTCATTTCAGTAATACCGCCCATAAACTTCTCAAGTTTTTCAATTTCCAGTTCCAGCTTCGCGGCTTCTTTCTTCGGCAAAATGTCGAAAGTACCGTCGGCTTTCATTGCCTGCAGCTGACCGAGTCTCTTAATTCTTCTTTTAATGGTGCTGAAGTTGGTAAGCATACCGCCGAGCCAACGCGCATTAACATACGGCATACCGCAACGCTGTGCTTCTTCTTTGATGGAGTCCTGCGCCTGCTTTTTGGTACCGACAAACAGGATTTCATCACCTTCTGCCGCGATGTCGCGTACAAACATATACGCTTCTTCGAGCTTTTTCACGGTTTTCTGCAAATCAATGATGTAGATACCGTTTCTTTCGGTGAAGATGTACTCCGCCATTTTGGGGTTCCATCTTCTGGTCTGGTGACCGAAGTGTACGCCTGCTTCAAGCAGTTGTTTCATGGATACGACTGACATAAAAATTCCTCCTTATTTTTGCCGCCGCACAGTTCCTCTTACCGGCAAGACATATAAGCATGCAATTTTGCCGAAATCCCCGTGCGTGTGAATTGCGATAGCATTATATCATCGTCTGTTCAATATTGCAAGAGTTTTTTCTCAATCTGAAAAAATATTTTTTTGAAGTTGAAACAGTTTGGCTTTTCGCGCAGCGGTTTTTTCTTCATCGACATAGAATTTACCGTTAATGTCCTTCACCACCACGTTCCCCTCGCGAACCGAAGACAAAAAATCAGAAAGCGGAACTTGTATACATGATTTTTCTTCACATTCTAAAATCGCAAAATTATTTTCAATGCGGTCCACAATATACATATGCATTTTATTTCTCCGTTTCTACGGAAACCGTATTGCCGTCCGAAGTGACAACAATGTTTCCGTTTCGGTCTGTTCTGCGGTAGTCAATGCCCATATCGTCCAGACGGGCTAAAACCTTCTCACTGGGGTGATTATACGCGTTATTTTCCCCACAGGAAATGATGGCAAGCTTCGGTTGCACTGCTGTTAGATACCCTGCGGTCGAGGAGGTATTACTGCCGTGATGCCCAAGCTTGATGACATCAGCCGAAACAGAAAATCCGGCGTCTAAAATATCCTGCTCTGATTTCTTTTCGGCATCGCCCTGAAACAGGAAAGAAGTGTTCCCGTAAACAAACTTTACCACAACCGAAGAATTGTTCAATTCTGTATAGTCATCATTCGGGGCAAACACCGTAAAGCTGCATTCGGACAGCGTGTACCTGTTGCCGGGCTTTGCAGCAATTACATTTGCACTGCTGTCCGCTAAAGCATAGAGTAAATCCTCATAGGTTTTCGAGGTTGGCATATTTTCTTCAGTATATTTCGGCAGAATTACATTTTTCACCGTATAATTTTTCAACACCTCATCTGCGCTGCCGATATGGTCTGCATGCGCATGCGTCAATATGAAATAATCAATTTCCGTCACATTCTGCGATTCCAAATAGATATGAATTGTATCGTAGCTATCTACCTCACCTGCGTCGATTAAAACCGTGTCATCACCGCAAATGATTAAAGTGCAATCTGCTTGACCAACATCAACAAAATGTGCGGAAAAGGGATATTCCTGTGCATTGACAGCTTGGTTTACACCGCTTTCTCGAAACAAATCGCCCCAAGAGGGCAAGCCGAGCTTCGGCGCATATGTAACCAGTAAAGCAAACAAAACACAAACCGCAAGCACTGCGATTTGTACCGTACGTACTTTCTTATTTTTTACGTGCGCGCGTTTTGCCATTGCGTTTTCCTCCGCTGCGGTTGTTGTTCGAATGTTTGCAGGAATTCGCGATTTCGGTTGCCTTTTGCGCATGCAACGGGCGAATTAAACACTTTTCAGAAGTGCCGATTAAATCGGTTCTGCCCGCTTTTTTCAAAGCTTCTTCCACCAAAGCACGGTTTTTCGGAATAAAATATTGCATCAGCGCCCGCTGCATTGCCTTGTCATGCGGATTTTTCGCAACATAAACCGACTCTAATGTGTACGGGTCCAACTGGGTATAAAACATTGCAGTCGCAATTGTTCCCGGGGTCGGGTAAAAGTCCTGCACCTGCTCCGGGCGCAGATGTTCACGCTTGATAAACAACGCCAATTCCACAGCGTCCTGTAAGGTTGCACCCGGATGAGAGGACATTAAATACGGCACCAAATACTGTTCCTTGCCGATTTTCTGGGTATAGTCGAAGTATTTCTTTGAAAACTGTAAATAGGCTTCAATATGCGGTTTTCCCATTTTGTCTAGCACTGCCGCTGAACAATGCTCAGGAGCAACCTTTAATTGTCCGCTGATATGGTGTTCCACAAGCTCGCGGAAAAAGATATCGTCCTTGTCACACAACATATAGTCATAGCGAATGCCCGAACGGATAAACACTTTTTTTATTTTCGGCAGTTCACGGACGGTGCGTAAAATATCCAAATATTCGCTGTGGTCCGCTTGCAAGGCGGGGCACGGTGACGGTGCCAAGCACTTTTTCCCTTTGCAAAGCCCTGCTTTCTCCTGTTTTTTGCAAGAGGGATAGCGGAAATTCGCCGTCGGACCGCCGATATCGTGAATATAGCCTTTAAAATCAGGCATTTCCGTAATGCGCTTTGCCTCAGCGACAATCGATTCTTTACTGCGTGAGGTGATATATCGACCTTGGTGAAACGCTAAGGAGCAGAAATTGCACGCACCGAAGCAGCCTCGGTTTTGTGTAATAGAAAACTTAACTTCTTCAATTCCGGGCACACCGCCGTCTTTTTCGTAAATCGGGTGATAGGTACGGCAATACGGCAAATCGTAAACCGCATCTAATTCTTCCCGCGTGAGCGGCGCCATCGGCGGATTTTGCACAAGCATTTGCTTGCCGTGCTTTTGCCGCAATTGTTTGCCGCGAATATGGTCTTGTTCGTCCTGCTCAATGCGACAGGAAATGGCATATTCGCGTTTCGATTTCAACACATTTTCATAGGACGGACACTCCGTGCAATACGGTGTTTCCGAGACAGGCACAGCATAACAAGTCCCACGAATATCGTGCATATCACGAATAGACTCCCCTGCCGCGAGTCGTGCGGCAATTTCAACAGTCACCTTTTCCCCCATACCGTAGGATATTAAATCTGCTCCGGAGTCAAGCAAAATGGAGGGACGAATTTTATCATCCCAATAATCATAATGCGCAAAGCGGCGCAATGATGCCTCCAAGCCGCCGATCACAATCGGAATATCTCCGTAGGCTTCGCGGATTTTTTTACAGTATACAATCACCGCGCGGTCAGGGCGCAGACCCATTTTTCCACCCGGAGAATACGCGTCGGTACTGCGTTTTTTCTTCGCGACCGTGTAATGCGCAACCATAGAATCGATATTACCCGATGAAACAAAAAAGCCGAGTTTCGGTTTTCCGAATCGCGTAAAATCTTCTATACAATCCGTTTTTGGCTGTGCCAAAACTGCCACCTTATACCCATTTGCTTCCAACACACGGGTAATAATTGCCGCGCCGAAGCTCGGGTGGTCTACATACGCGTCACCGCTGACATAGACAAAATCAACGCTCTCCCACCCGCGCGCGGACATATCTTCTTTTGAAATCGGTAAAAACTGCATATTATTCCTCAGGTTCACTCACAACAGCATCAGCATCACTTTCGGAGTAGTCGTGCGTTGCGCCACCCTGCGCCAACGCATTCATTTCATACCATTGCTGTTTGGAAATCAGGACCTTACGCGGCTTAGCGCCCTCATAAGGACCGATAATGCCGCGTTCTTCCAAATTGTCAATAATCCGCGCCGCACGTGCATAGCCGAGCTTTAATTTGCGCTGTAAAAGCGTAGTAGACGCCATCTGTGCGTCAACAACCACTTCAATTGCTTTCGGAATCATCTCGTCAGCTTCGCTCTCGCCTTCGTCATCTGCCGAAGTCATACCGCCGCTCTTTTTCTTCTCTGCCGCGGCTTGCCGCTCAATTTCCTGCATCACATCGTCATCATAAGCGGTTTGCTCCTGCCCTTTGATAAAATCAACAACCGTTTCTACTTCTTTATCGGACAAGAAACAGCCCTGAATACGAATAGGCTTTGCAATACCCACAGGGTAAAAGAGCATATCGCCGTTGCCAAGCAATTTTTCCGCACCAACGGTGTCAATAATCGTTCTGGAATCGATTTGTGAGGAGGTTTTTAACGACAAACGGCTCGGAATATTAGCCTTAATAAGACCGGTAATAACGTCCACAGACGGACGCTGTGTAGCGATCACCAAATGCATACCCGCCGCACGCACCATCTGCGCCAAACGACAAATAGAATCCTCGACCTCATGGGGTGCCGCCATCATCAAGTCGGAAAGCTCATCAATAAAAATGACAATTTGCGGCAGCTTTTTCTGCCCTATGCTTTCGCAAATACTGTTATAGCCGCTGATGTCACGCACATTGTTGTCCGAAAACAGCTTATAACGCGTCAGCATTTCCGTAACCGCCCAAGCCAAAGCGCCGGATGCTTTTCGCGGGTCGGAAACGACGGGAACAATCAAATGCGGTATGCCGTTATAGACTGTAAATTCGACCTGCTTCGGATCAATCATCAACAGCTTAACTTCGTCCGGCGTTGCATTGTAAAGAATGCTGACAATCATTGCATTCATACAGACCGATTTACCGGAACCCGTCGTACCTGCGACGAGTAAATGCGGCATTTTCGCAAGGTCAGCAAACATACAGTTGCCGGCAATATCTTTACCGAGTGCCACAAACAGTTTTGATTTTGCACTTCTATACTGCTCGGTATCGACGATTTCACGGAAGGTGACCGTTGCACGGTTTTTGTTCGGCACCTCAATCCCGACTGCCGCCTTATTCGGGATAGGCGCTTCAATGCGAATCCCTCCAGCCGCAAGGTTTAAGGCAATATCGTCTGCCAAATTGGTAATACGGCTGATTTTTACACCTGCCGCCGGTTGTATTTCATAGCGCGTAACGGAGGGACCGCGGCAAATATCTACAATGCGCGTTTCTACACCAAAGCTCTTTAAAGTATCCACCAATTTGGTGGCATTCGCCTTTAATTCGTCCTCATATTTTAAGTTGCGTGTGTTTTTCGGCGCGGCAAGACAGGTCAGCGGCGGTTTTTCATACACCTTTTTCGGTGCATCTCCCGTCTCTTCGCTTTCAGCTTCTCCGTCCTCAATATGTTTTGCTGATGCTTTTAAATCGCCGGCAGGAGCAGGCACATTCGCTTCTGGCTTTTCATCTTTTGAGAATTTTTCTGCTGAAATCGGAATAATACCGTCCTCGGGAACATTCGCCTTCGTCGATTCCTCACCTTTCATTTTGTTGATAATATCATCTAAGAGTATCGGCTTTTGCGATGCAGGCTCTTCTGCAGGAGAAAGCTCGTCCTCTGCAACAATCTGTGCCGTCTGCTCTGAATCCGTCTTTTTTTTCTTAGGGAATTTTTTGATTTTTTCGTCCTCCGAAATCGGCTCAGGTCCTAAATCGACATCGACATTGAAATCCCGTTCCTGCTGTTTGGTAATTTGTTCAATCTTTTCTTCGCGATATGCATTTGCTTTTTGTACGGGCTTTGCAACGCTTTTAAACAGCTTTATAAGCGTTGTACCGGTCATCAGCATCGCGCAAAGGAACAAAAGAATTACCACAATCGCAATTGCCGCCGCCTTACCGCTGCCGGTTGCCAATAGGATAAGCCCGCCGAAAACGGCGCCGACTGCACCGCTGCCGAGCATCGAGCCGTCCACACGATAAGCATTATATGCGTCAGCAATATCGGTAAGAAAATCCACTTCGCCGGAAAACTTGAAAATATGTACCGCACTGCATAGTAAAACAATCAGCGCCAATGCTTCCGCAACCTTAAAGCCAACCTTCGTCCCGGTCTTATCGAGCGTCGTCATAATGGCAACATACAATAGCAAAAGCGGTACAACAAACGCCGAAAATCCAAACAAACCGAAGGAAAGCGTTCGAATTCCGCCCCAAAGCCCTCCACCGGGAATGAGTGTAACACAAATTAAAAATGCGGCAATGCAAAACAAAACAATTGCGGCAACCTGCTTTTGTGCAGCAGCGCGCTCCGCTTTATGCTGCACAGTCGTGTTTGTGGTCGACTGCCGTTTTGCCTTTGTCTGTGTACTTTTATTTCCTGCCATTTTCTTTCCTCCGATTATTTTTACAGTTCTTCTTTTTCATGATTTGCAATCATTTGATAGAGACAGTCTAACGCATCCGAAAGACCGCCGAGACGGTCAATCATACCGCACTCCACGGCGGCTTTTCCATCTAAAACCGTGCCGACATCGGTTGCAAGTTCACCTGTTGCCAACATAAATTCACGAAACTTTTCCGGCGGCATTTTGGAATTCTTTGCCACAAAGTCCACAATGCGCTCCTGCATTTTTTGGAAATAGGAAAAGGTTTGCGGCACGCCTAACACCAATCCATTCATGCGCACCGGGTGCACAGTCATCGTGGCAGACGGTACAATAAACGATTGCTTTGCCGACACCGCCAGCGGTACACCGATCGAATGCCCACCGCCGAGCACCAAAGAAACCGTCGGCGTTTTCATTCCACTGATTAGCTCTGCAATGGCAAGCCCAGCCTCAATATCGCCGCCGACTGTGTTTAAAATTACAATTAACCCTTCAATCTCATCGCTTTCCTCGATGGCAACCAACTGCGGAATGACGTGTTCATATTTTGTCGTCTTGTTTTGCGGGGGTAAAATATAGTGGCCCTCAATTTGTCCGATAACCGTCAGACAGTGTATACTGTGCCCATCTTTTTCCACAGTGATGGACCCCGTCTCCACAATTTGTCGAATGGAGGATGTCGAACGCTGTTCCGGCTCGTTTTCTTCTTCCTCAAACGGCGGCGGACATTCCGCATTCTGCATAAATGTGGAAAACGCGACGGAATTCTTTGATTTTTTCATATTGCACCTCTTTGAAAATATGTATTTAGTATTTCCGAAGGGTGCATGAATTATTTTACGCAAAATATTGTATCATAAATCCGCTTATTGCGCAATCCTTTGTTTCTGTTGCCGTGAAAAAATCCGCCCTACATATAGTAAGGCGGATCAGAATTTAATTATGTTTTTATATATTGATTTTTAAAAATCAACTGATTTTTAATTGCAAGCGAAGTTTATCACTGATCATAGCAATAAATTCGGAATTTGTCGGCTTGCCGCGACTGTTTTGAATGGTGTAGCCAAAATATGAACTAAGTACATCGACATCTCCTCTGTCCCATGCAACTTCAATCGCATGGCGAATGGCACGCTCTACACGGGAAGAAGTCGTTGAAAAGCGTTTTGCGACAGTCGGATATAAAACCTTTGTTACGGAATTCATCATTTCTGCATCATTGATAGACAGAATAATTGCCTCCCGCAAATACTGATACCCCTTAATATGCGCCGGCACACCGATTTGATGCATGATTTCACTGACCAGTACCTCTAAATCCGAAGTGTTGAGATGTGCCTGTGTGCTGTTCTTTAGCTGTGACTGCGTATCGCCCGCCATAAGCAGAATGCGTTCTGCCATCATAGAAACATCAAACGGTTTCAGAAAATAATAGTCTGCACCGGCAGTAAGCACTTCATTCTCAAACCGTTGATTATCTACACCTGAAACGACCATGACCAACGGCTTTTTGATTTTCGGATTTTTTGACATCTGCTGTAAAACACCGAGTGCGTCTACCGAGGACATAATGGCATCCATCACCAAAACATCCGGTTTTTCCAGTTCTAAAAGGCGTAAAACCTCACTGCCGTTTTTTGAAACGCGACGAACCTCAAAGCCATAGGATTTGAATACGGATGTACAGTGTTTTCCGAAATCGTTTGCTTCCTCCGTAAATAAAATTTTGAGTGTTTTCTCCATAAAATTTACCTCCTGTTTTGATTTCTGCCATATTTTACCATATTAGTTAATATTTGGCAATGGAATTTTTGAAAATATTTTTATTTTTTTCAAAAAAATACAGAAAAGTATAAAATAAAGGATGCATAACCGCAAAAACAGTTATACATCCCTTTTTTCGCTTATGATGCTTCTTGAAGCGATTGCGCTTCAATATTTTCGGCATCTTTAAGCATTGTCTCGGCAAATATGCCGTACCCTTGTAGGGCATTGTTGACAAATACATGTGTGACCGCGCCGACAAGCATACCGTTTTGAATGATTGGACTGCCGCTCATACCTTGCACGATACCGCCGGTTTTTGCAATCAAATCGCTGTCGGTAACTTCAATAATCATGTTTTTACCGTTCTCATCAGAATTTGGGTAAACCTTAATGATTTTGACGTCGTAATACTGCGGTCCCGTATCGTCAACGGTTGCAATAATTTGTGCGTAGCCGGTTTTCACCTCATTTTTTGTTGCCACAGGCAGTTCGGACGCATTTTCATCAAAAGCGTGCAAAATGCCGTACACACCCGTTTCGCCGTTGCTGCAAAGTGTACCGATGGTTTCATCTTGAAACACACCGCAGAGCTCACCGGTTATGCCGGCGCTGCCCTTATAGCAGCCGCTGATTTGGGTTTTTATGGCTTCACCGCTTCCAAACGGCATAACTGTACCGGTATCAATGTCACAAATCGCATGGCCAAGCCCACCGAATACACCGGTATCTTTACAATAAAATGTCATTGTTCCGACACCGGCAGTGCTGTCACGCACCCACAAGCCTGCTTTCGGCTTTCCGTCGTTGGAAGACACCGCAAGCGTAAGCTCTGTTTGCCAGACCTTTGCATTTCTGCGCACGGTTAAGGTAATGCTGCTTTTGCCTTCTTGAATAGCAGCGCTTAACTGTGAAACATTTTGCACGGATTTTCCGTCTACCGAAAGCAAAACGTCGCCGACTTTTAGTCCGGCACGTTTTGCCGGATTCACAATCCCGTCCGCAGTCGGCACATCATCCATACCGACAACCAAAATACCGTCGGTAAAGATTTTAATACCGAAAATATCGCCGCTCGGCACAACATATTGCCGTTTGCTGACCGTAACTGTCGATGATTTCACCGGAATGGTGTTCAGCAACGAAATATTTACCTGGTAACTATCCGTGCCTTCGGAGCCGCCGGAGACCATGTTCGCAGAATTCGCGGAAAGCACTTCGTCTTCCGATTCGGAATTCTGCAACGAGTAAATGCCGTTGACATTTATCTCCTGATTCTCCAAAAGGCAGATGGTATCGGGATACACCTTGTCTCCCATAAAAACCAAAGCAAATATGACAGAGGCAGCAACAAGACTGAAAAGGCTGAAAAACTTGAAAAATTTCTTCATTTTTCACCTCCGCACGCGGTTTTTTGGACCGCACTAATACTTTGTGCGAAACGCGAAAAAATATGAACGGAAAAAATAAGACTTTACGGTGCAATTTAGTATTGCAAACAAACCGTAAAGTCTTGTAAAAATTTTATTTTTTTAAAGCCAAAAGAATATTTTCAACCGCTTCTTCCGAGGATTTGCAATCTGTGCAAACCGTAATATCTGCGTATTTTTGATAAAACGGCAAGCGCTCATAATAAATATCGTCTATGGTTTTGCCTTTGGACGCCGCAACGCCGCGCGTTTTAATATTATTTAAGCGGGATTTTATCGTTTCCAACGACACGTCCAAAAACACAATTACGCCGTTTCGTTTCAGCTTTTGCATTGCCGCATCGCGAAACACCGCACTGCCGCCGGTAGCAATGACGCAATTTTCACAATCAAGCGATAGAATTGCCGCACATTCCGCGTCTAAAAAATGTGCAATGCCGTCGGAATCAATAATCTCCTGCAAAAGGCGTTTTTCGCGTTGCTGAATCACCAAATCCGTATCGCAGAAGCCGATACCGAGCGTTTTTGCCAAGATGACACCGACCGTGCTTTTGCCTGAAGCAGGCATACCGATTAAAACAATATTTTTCATCAGATTGAAATTTCGTGCGCCAGTTTGTACAAATCCAAATCGATACTTTTCTGCATATTGAGGGCTTCAAAAATATCAAAGTCCACGATTTGGTCTTTTTGCATAGCCACCACGCGGTTGCCGATACCTTCTTTTAACAGTTCGACGGCTCTATACCCCATTTGGCTGCCGGCAACCCTGTCACGCACCGTCGGGGAACCGCCGCGTTGTACATGCCCGAGAATGGTTGCACGGGATTCAACGCCGGTTTCTTTTTCGATACGTTCCGCCATTTCCTGCACGCCGCCGATACCTTCTGCCACAATAATGATAAAGTGACGCTTGCCCGCCTTTTGCGTGCGTTGCATACGCTCAATAACATCTTTTTCAAAATCAAAAGGCACTTCGGGAATTAAAATGGTTGTCGCGCCGCAGGCAATACCTGCATTCAAGGCGATATACCCTGCTCTTCTGCCCATAACCTCAACAACGGAGCAGCGGTCATGCGACTCAGAGGTATCTCGCAGTCTGTCAACCATTTCCATAACGGTATTCATGGAGGTATCATAGCCGATGGTATAGTCACAGCAAGCAATATCATTGTCAATTGTGCCGGGAATCCCAACACAGGGAACCCCACGCAGGGAAAGATCGCGCGCACCGCGGAATGAACCGTCACCGCCGATGACAACGATGCCTTCCATTTGCATTTCCTTGCAAACATCCATCGCTTTCTGCATACCCTCTTCGGTTTTAAATTCAGGGCTTCTTGCAGAATACAAAATTGTACCGCCGCGATTGATGATGTTGGAAACACTCCGCAAATTCATTTCATACATATCGCCGTACATAAGGCCGTTGTAGCCGCGGCGAATACCCATAACACGGAATCCGTTTTCACAGCCGGCACGGACAACGGCACGAATGGCAGCATTCATACCGGGCGCGTCGCCGCCGCTCGTTAACACACCGATGGTTTTCATAATCCTTCACCTCAAAAATCAATTCTAAAATGCATCAGAATACTATAATACACAAAACCGTAATAATGTCAAGTAAATATCTTCCATTCTAACAAAAAGACTGTTTTATTTCAACATAACGCCTTTTTCGCCCAAAAGCTGTTTCAGTTCGTGTAGCAAAGGCATATTGACATCTACACCCCGTGCGGAAACATACTTTTTCTTCGTATCGTTATAATACAAATAAACAGGAATATTTCCCTCAAAAATGGAAAGCAGATTTTTTACTTTTTTGTCTTGCGGACTATTTAAAGTATCCACCAGCAACATCAATCCCATTTGAATTTCATTCGGAATCAGCTGGCTTTTTTGCGTCGGATTTTCCTGTTTCGGCGATTGCTGTAGTAGAGTTCCTCCAACTGCATCTGTATTCGGACACGGGGAAATACGGTCGGGAATGACTTTTGCACTCTCCTCCTCGCGTAAGGAAACACGCCCCTCCACTAACAGAATATTTCCTGCTTGTAAAAGATGAGAAAACTGTGCATAAATCTTCGGGAACACTAAAAGCTCGATGCTGCCATACAAATCTTCTACCGTCACAAATGCCATGGTCGTATCGTTTTTAGTCGTTTTCTTTTTCACACCGGTTACGATTGCAAGTAGTTTGACACCGGTTCCGTCTGCAATCCTGCTCAACGCATCATCACCCGCATCGCACAAATCGGAAATGCGTGCAACATGCAATTTTTCGGAAAGCGCGATATGCTCCGCCATGGGGTGACCCGATAAATAAAGCCCGGTAGCGTCCTTTTCCATTTGCAAACGTTCAGACGGCGGAAACTCCGTGCAGTGCTGATAACTCGGCGTATATGCGGCAGGCTCCGTCGCACCGATGGAAAAAATATCCAATTGACCATCAAGATTTCGGCGCGTATCGCGCTCCAGCCCAGCCATAATATCTGCAAAATTTTGCAGCATTTCTCGGCGGTTTAAGCCTAAATTATCCAAAGCACCGCTTTTGATTAAGCCCTCGACTGCTCGCTTGTTGAAATCTTTCCCATACATACGTTTGCAGAAATCGTAAAAATCTGTAAATTTACCGTTTTGCTCGCGTTCCGCGGTAATCAGACGGATAAATCCTTTACCGAGATTTTTAATTGCAGAAAGCCCGAAACGGATTGCGCCGTCCCCAGTTGGAGAAAAGGCGTGCCCGCTTTCATTCACATTCGGTGGCAACACGCGAATGCCCATACGCGTGCAATCGGCAATATATGCAGAAATTTTTGCAGTATCATCAATCACACTCGTCAAAAGTGCCGACATAAATTCGCACGGGAAATGACATTTTAAATAAGCCGTTCTGTACGCGACCACTGCGTACGCTGCAGAATGTGATTTGTTAAACGCATAAGATGCAAACGAGGACATATCGTCAAAAATACTGTTTGCCGCGCTTTCCGAAATACCGTTTGCCACACATCCGCAACAAACCGTATTACCGTTTTCGTCGGTTTGTCCGTGAATAAAGTATTCCCGTTCTTGCTCCATCACCTTGTGCTTTTTCTTGGACATCGCGCGGCGCACCACATCGGCGCGTCCGAAGGAATAACCAGCCAATGTTCGAAAAATTTGCATTACCTGTTCCTGATAGACCATGCAACCGTAGGTGACATCTAAAATCTCTTTTAACTGTGGCGCTTTATAGCGTATGCGTTCAGGGTGATGGCGATTTTCGATATAATCGTCAATCGAGTCCATCGGTCCCGGTCGGTACAAAGAAATCACTGCGATAATATCTTCAATATTTTGCGGTTTTAGTCGCGTTAAAACACTGCGAAGCCCCGCAGACTCACACTGAAACACACCGTAGGTCAACCCTTTTGAGAACATCTCATAGGTTTTTTTATCGTCTAAAGGAATCGCATCTATATCAAAATTCAGCTGTTTCTGCCGAATCATTTTTTCAGCATCGCTGATAACCGTCAGTGTTCGCAGCCCCAAAAAGTCCATTTTAAGGAGACCCAACTCCTCAATGGTCGTCATGGTAAACTGCGTGACAACCGACTCGTCGTTACGCGCAAGCGGAACATATTCGCTGACAGGCTTGTCCGTAATGACAACACCTGCCGCATGGGTAGAGGCATGCCGCGGCATGCCCTCCACGCTTTTTGCAGTGTCAATCAACTCACGAATTTTTTCGTCTTCATCATAGAGTTGTTTTAATTCCGCATTCTTCTTCAATGCAGATTCAATCGTAATCCCAAGCTCGCGCGGAATTTGTTTGGAGACAGAATCCACCGTGTTATACGGAATCCCCAACACTCTGCCGACATCACGGATTGCACCGCGAGCCGCCATCGTGCCAAAGGTTACAATCTGCGCAACATGGTCTTTACCGTATTTTTCGATAACATATTCAATCACTTCTTCACGGCGTTCATAGCAAAAGTCCACATCAATATCCGGCATACTGACACGCTCCGGATTTAAAAAGCGTTCAAAAATCAAGTTGTACCGCATCGGGTCAATTCCCGTAATCCCCATACAGTATGCGGCGATACTCCCCGCACCCGAACCTCTGCCGGGACCCACAGGAATGTTTTTGGATTTCGCATAGGCGATAAAATCGGCTACGATTAGGAAATAATCCACATAGCCCATTTGACGGATGACGGACAGCTCGTATTCCAAACGGTCAATATGCGTTTGCGGCACATTTTCCCCGTAATTTTTATAAAGCCCGTCATAGCATTTTTCACGGAAATAGGAGAAATGGTCTTGATTGTCGGGCACGTCGAAATGCGGCAGTTTCGTTTTGCCGAATTCAAATTCTACATTGCACATTTCGGCAATCTTTGCGGTGTTTTCAATCGCTTCAGGTGCAAAAGAAAAGATTTCACGCATTTCTGCCTCGGATTTTAAATAGAATTCGTCCGTACCGAATTCCAGCCCTGTGTCTTCATCAATCGTATGGTTCGTTTGAATACAAATCAGGACTTTTTGGACTTTTGCGTCCTCTTTTTTCAGATAATGCACATCGTTTGTGGCAACCGTCGGAATCCCGGTTTCACGCGAAAGGCGAAGCAAATCAGGCAGAATTTCCTTTTGTTCCCGCAGTCCGTGGTCTTGCAGTTCCAAATAATAGTTTCCTTGCCCGAACACACGGTTATACCAAAGCGCAGTTTCCTTCGCACCTTCATAATCTTTCACCGCCAGCTTCCGCGGGATTTCCCCGGCAAGGCAGGCAGAAAGCGCAATCAAACCTTCATGACATTCCTCTAAAAGCGCCTTATCGACACGCGGGCGCACATAAAAGCCATCCACCCACGCTTTGGAGACCATTTTTATTAGATTTTTATATCCTATTTCATTTTTGCACAATAAAACGAGATGATTTCGTTGGCTGTCCAATCCATGCACTTTATCTGTCAAATTACGCTCGGCAACATAGACCTCACAACCGATGATCGGCTTGATACCGCAAGCTTTTGCGGCTTTATAAAAATCCACTGCGCCGAACATATTGCCATGATCTGTAATGGCAAGTGACGTTTGCCCCAACTCCTTAGCAACAGCACAAAGCTCCCCGAGGCGGCAGGCGCCGTCGAGGAGACTGTATTCTGTATGCAAATGTAAATGGGTAAACGCCATAGTTACAACCTCAGCGCATTATTCTAAGACTGTTTTATAAAAATCAAAGCAATCAAAAGTGCTGAAATAATCTTTCGGAGTTTCCGCGCGGCGAATCAGTTCAAAGCTGCCGTCCGTATGCAATAAAATTTCCGCTGACTTCAGTTTCCCGTTATAATTATACCCCATAGCAAAGCCATGTGCGCCTGTATCGTGAATATACAGCAAATCGCCCATGTCAATCTGCGGCAGCATTCTGTCAATTGCAAATTTATCGTTGTTTTCACAAAGAGAGCCTGTTACATCATACATATGGTCGCATGCAGCATTTTCTTTGCCCATAACGGTAATATGATGATATGCACCGTACATGGCAGGACGCATCAAATTTACCGCACAAGCGTCAACACCGATATATTCCTTATGCGTATGCTTTTGGTTGATGGCACGCGTGACCAATGCACCATACGGTCCCATCATAAATCTGCCAAGCTCCGTAAAGATAGCAATATCACCCAAACCTGCCGGGACAAGTACTTCATTATATACCTGTCGGACGCCTTTCCCGATTGCCAAAATATCGTTCGGCGTTTGGTCGGGTCGATACGGAATACCGACACCGCCCGAAAGATTGATAAATTTTATGTTCGCGCCGGTTTCCTCTTTTAACTGAACGGCAACCTCAAACAGCACCTTTGCAAGCGTCGGATAATATTCGTTTGTCACTGTGTTACTGGCTAAGAACGCATGAATACCGAATTCTTCAACGCCTTTTGCCTTTAAAATGCGGAAGGCTTCAAACAGTTGCTCGGTGGTCATTCCGTATTTTGCATCGCCGGGGTTGTCCATAATACTGTTGGAAATTTTGAATACCCCGCCAGGGTTATAACGGCAAGACAGCTTTTTCGGCAACTTCCCGAGTGTCTTTTCCAACACATCAATATGCGTAATATCGTCCAAATTGATGATGGCGCCCATGTCATTTGCAAATTTGAATTCATCAGCGGGCGTATCGTTTGAGGAAAACATTACATCTTCGCCCGTAGCGCCGATGGCTTTGGACAGCATCAATTCGGTTTTCGAAGAGCAGTCACAGCCGCAACCGTATTCCCGTAAAATGGATATTAAAAACGGATTCGGTGTCGCTTTAACGGCAAAATACTCTTTAAAGCCTTGGTTCCAAGCAAAAGCCTGTTTTAACGCCTCGGCGTTTTTACGAATACCAGCTTCATCATAAATATGAAACGGCGTCGGGTAAACCGCAGCAATTTCCTCCAACTTCTCTTTCGTGGTAAAAGGGGTTTTTGTCATAAAATCAATACACATCCTTTGGGATTTTTACATACAAATTTTATTCCGCAGGCAAAAAGGAACGGATAACGTCTAAAAGTGCTTCGCTCCCCTCACCCGTAACTGCGGAAAACGGGATTAAATATTCCTTCGGCACAAAATCCAGCTCCGCCTGTACGGCTTGCAGTCGCGCCGCATATTCCGCCTTTTTCAGTTTGTCGCTTTTGGTAAGTGCCACAACAAACGGAATTTGATTTTCACACAGGAAAGCAAGCATCTGCAAATCATCTTTTGTCGGCGGGTGGCGCATATCCACAAGCTGTACTACCAACTTAATGCTACGGTCGGAGTTAAAATACCCCTCCATCATTTCCGCCCAACGCAGTTTTTCCGCTTTTGGGACTTTCGCGTAGCCATATCCCGGCAAATCCACAAACCGAACGTCGCCGACGCTATAAAAATTGATGGTGACGGTTTTGCCCGGTACAGAACTAACGCGTGCCAAGGATTTTCGGTTAAACAAACGGTTGAGCAGTGAGGATTTTCCGACATTGGAACGCCCGGAAAACGCAATTTCCGGCAAATCCGAAGTCGGTAGCTGTGCAAATGTACCGTAGGCGGCCTCAAATGCCGCTGCTTGTAAATTCATACTGACTCCTTATCAACACATTTCCGATTCGCGAATAGCATTTGGCTTTTTAACAGGCAATACGCCTTGTTTCGGCACTTCTTCCTCTGTAAAATCCGTGGGACTCGGCAGCAAAACTGCATTTAAAATTTCCGAAACTGTTTTTACAGGAACAAATTTTAATTGCGCTGCAACCGTTTTGTCAATTTTCTGTAAATCAGGCACATTTTCTGCAGGGATAAACACGGTTGTAAGACCCGCTTTATATGCCGCCATGGATTTTTCACGCAAACCGCCGATCGGTAAGACTTTTCCTGTCAGTGTAACTTCACCCGTCATTGCCGTATCGCTGCGGACAGGACGGTTAGAAAGTGCAGAGACAAGCGCTGTGGTGACCGTCACGCCCGCAGAAGGACCGTCCTTTGGCACGGCGCCTTCGGGAAAATGAATGTGCATATCCTTTTCTTTATAGAACTGCCCGTCAATACCGAGCTCTTTTGCATGCGCACGGATAAAACTGCACGCTGCTTTGGCAGATTCTTTCATCACATCACCCAACGAGCCTGTCAGTTCGAGTTTGCCGGTACCGTCCATCACAACTGCTTCAACGGTCAACAGCTCGCCGCCGACGGAAGTCCATGCAAGCCCGTTAACAACGCCGATTTGTGTTTCGTCTGAAAGTACGGTGGGCTTATATTTGCGCGCACCGAGCAGCTCTTCCAAATTCATACCACGGACGGTAATTTTTTTGTCATGCCCGTCGGCAATTTTTACGGCTTGCTTGCGCATCACTTTCGCAATTACCCGTTCCAGATTGCGCACGCCAGCCTCCCGCGTGTAGCCGTCAATCAAAAGGCGAAGTGCGTCGTCGGTAATCCGTAACTGCGATGCCTTTAACCCGTTTTCCGCAAGTTGTTTTTTGACCAAATGCTTTTTAGCGATTTGGAATTTTTCCTCCGCTGTGTAGCTGTAAAGCTCAATAACCTCCATACGGTCTAACAGCGGTGCGGGAATTGTTGAAACATCATTTGCGGTAGTTACAAACAAAACCTTGCTCAAATCGAACGGAATTTCAATATAATGGTCACGGAAGGTATTGTTTTGTTCAGGGTCTAAGGCTTCCAAAAGTGCAGATGAGGGGTCGCCTTTGTAGTCGCTCGCCAGCTTATCAATTTCATCAAGCAGTATCAGCGGGTTCATCGTTCCTGCACGCGTAACGGCTGTGATAATGCTGCCGGGCATAGAGCCGATATAGGTTTTTCTGTGCCCGCGAATTTCTGCCTCATCGTGCACACCGCCCAAAGAAACACGGGTGTATGCACGATTCATGGCTTTTGCGAGTGATTTTGCAATGGAGGTTTTCCCGACACCGGGCGGTCCTGCAAGGCAGATAATCTGCCCCTTCACATCGGGAGAGAGCTTGCGTACCGCTAAAAGCTCTAAAATACGGTCTTTTACTTCGTCCAAACCGTAATGCTCTTTATCTAATATCTTGCGCGCATTTTCAAGATTTAAATTTTCTTCGGAATATTGGTTCCAAGGCAACGCCAAAACCGCGTCTAAATACGAACGGGAAACTGCGCTTTCCGGACTTGTCGGTTGCATACGCGCCATGCGGTCACATTCCTGTAGAAGCTTTTCTTCACTCTCTGCTTCCAAATGCAAATTCAAAATACGTTCACGATATTTTTCTGCCTCGGAAAGCGCGGATTCGCCTTCCCCGAGTTCTTCCGCAATCGCTTTTAGTTGTTCTCGCAAATAGTATTCCCGTTGATTGTCGTCCATTTGTGCCTGCACACGGTCTTCAATGGTTTCCATGGCATCGAGCAATTCAATTTCACGCGCCAAAACGACGCAAAGCTTTTCGAGCCGTTTCATAGCGCCCAGTTCTTCGAGTACAAATTGCTTCGAGGTATACTCCAACGGCAGATTTCCGGCAATATAGTCCGCCAATTTCCCTGCGGAATGTATGGAATGCACGCCCAAAACAATATCCGGTGCAATTTTTTGCTGAATGGACGCATAGGTTTCAAACAGGGATTTTGCGTAGCGCATCATCGCGTCTGCCTCGGTAATAGATGCAGTGCGGCTCTCCTTGGATGTGAGCGCACGTACGGAAGAAACCAAATGCGGTTTTTCTTCTACCAATTCCAAAAGCCGCGCACGGTATTTTCCTTCCACCACAACGCGGTAGTACTCGCCCGAAGGCAGGCGTACCAGCTGCTTAATTTCACAAACAACACCGATGTCAAACAAAGACGGTCTGCCGCCGACCTCTTCCGACATATCTATCTGTGTAATTAAAAATATGTCCTGTTTGTTGAGCATTGCATTTTTCACGGCGGAAATGGATTTTTTTCTGCCGATGTCAAAATGCAACGTCATTTCCGGGAAAACAACCAACCCACGCAAAGCGACAGTCGGTAAAATAAAATCATCCTTTACCAAGGGATTCATTATGTATCAGCTCCAAAAAGATGTAGACAAAATATTTGAGTTTCAATTATATATTATTTTTGCGTGTTCTGCAACCATTATAATCGAAAAGATTTGCGCTTTATCGGCAAAAAATTTAGGTAGATTGTTAAAAAAATGCGCAATTTACAAAAAAATCGTAAAAAAATCGAAAAAAGATTGTTAAATTGTTGTCAATTCATTGACTTTTCTATATACCCTTTGCTATAATGCATTCCAACGCGTAAAAAAACCATTTTGGAGGTATTTATAATGTCCAGAGTCTACAATTTTTCGGCAGGTCCTTCGATGCTGCCGGAGGAAGTCCTGAAAAAGGCAGCCGCTGAGATGCTTGATTACCAAGGCAGCGGGCAATCTGTCATGGAAATGAGCCATCGTTCAAAAATCTATGATTCCATCATCAAAGGCGCAGAAAGCCTTTTGCGTGAGCTTATGAACATTCCCGACAATTACAAGGTGCTGTTTTTGCAGGGCGGCGCGTCCACACAGTTCGCGGCAATTCCGTTGAATTTCTTAAACGGCAGCGGCAAAGCAGACTATGTCATTACCGGTCAATGGGCGAAAAAAGCCTTTGCCGAAGCGCAAAAATACGGCGAAGTGAAAGCAGTTGCTTCTTCTGCCGACAAAACTTTCTCCTATATTCCGAAGCTCAATAAAGCAGATTTTACGCCGGATGCCGATTATTTCTATATTTGTATGAACAATACCATTTACGGCACGGTGTATCATGAACTGCCTGACACAGGCGATGTGCCTTTGATTGCGGATATTTCCTCTTGCTTCTTGTCCGAGCCGTTAGATGTGTCTAAATTCGGTATGGTATACGGCGGCGCACAGAAGAATGTTGCACCCGCAGGACTGACTATTTGCATTATCCGTGAGGATTTGCTCGGAAAAGCGCGTGACATTACCCCGACGATGCTGAACTACCAAATTCATGCGGACAACAATTCGCTTTACAATACACCCCCTTGCTACACCATTTATATCTGCAAATTGGTGCTGGAATGGCTCAAAGAAAACGGCGGTCTCACAGCAATGCAAGAACGCAATGTCAAAAAAGCCAAATTGCTGTACGATTTCTTAGACAACAGTAAAATGTTCCGCGGCACGGTTGTCCCTGAGGACCGTTCTTTGATGAATGTTCCCTTTGTCACCGACAGCGACGAACTCAACGCAAAATTTGTAAAAGAGGCAGAGGCGGCAGGGCTTATCAACCTGAAAGGTCACCGCACCGTCGGCGGTATGCGCGCGTCCATTTACAATGCAATGCCGTACGAGGGCGTACAAAAACTTGTTGACTTTATGGCTGCATTTGAAAAAGCCAATTCCTAAGGAAAGGTATATTAGCAATGTACAAGATTTTAACACTCAATAAAATTTCCGAAACCGGTTTAAAGA
>JBJEPS010000007.1:0-1699 GCA_051881355.1 Candidatus Fimenecus sp.
GCGTTTGAAGACGATGCAAAGGTGAATCCGTTTTATCACAAGGAATTTCGGAAAGGGCTTTCGTTTACATACAGCGAGGATTGCTTTTTTCTGAATATTTGGACGCCGAAAACTGCCGAAAACTGTCCGGTCTTAATTTATATTCACGGCGGCAGTTTTACGGGCGGCAGTGCGGACGAAGGGCATATCAGCGGTGCACGCTTTGCCGAAAAGGGTATTATCACCGTGGCGATGAATTACCGTCTCGGACCGTACGGCTTCTGCGCGCACAAGGATTTAAAAGACGAAAACGGTGTTTGTGCCAATTTCGGGCTGTATGACCAGACGGTTGCCATACAGTGGGTGTTGGACAACATTGCCGCGTTCGGCGGCGACCCGCACAAAATTACCTTAATGGGGCAGAGCGCTGGCGCTATGAGCGTGGACATTCATTTGAATAATCCGCTTCTCAAAGGCAAAATTTCGGGTGCAATCCTGCAAAGCGGTGCAGGGCTGCAACGGTGCTTGCTGAAACCGTTAAGCGTTGAAAAAATTACGCCGTTTTGGAATAAAATTGCGGAAAACGCAGGCGTAAAAACCATGGAAGAATTGAAAGCCGTGGACGCAAAAGACCTATATTACGCATGGCGTAAGGCGTGCAAAGAAACACAACTCAGCATGCCCTATACTTTCCCTGTGTTTGACGGTAAGCTTCTTCGAAAAGATACCTTTACTTTACATGCCCTGCCCGAAGTGCCGCAAATTGTCGGTTCCACTTGCACGGATATGATTCCCATCGTGCTCGAAGGTGTGATGAAACAATGGGGCAAATTTATGCAAAACCACCGCACAGCGCCTTGTTATCTTTATAACTTTAACCGCTTTTTGCCCGGCGACGATATGGGAGCGTGGCATTCGGCGGATTTGCTGTATGCTTTTTCCACGCTGGATTTCAACTGGCGTTCCTTCGAAGAAATTGACTATAAAATTTCGGAACAGCTTTCCGACGCTATCTGTGCCTTTGTAAAGAGCGGCAATCCCAATTGTCCGTCTCTGCCTGCGTGGACGCCGAATTACAAAACGCCGATGTCTTTCTGCGAAGATTCCGTGTGCGCGCCGTGGAAAACCAAGGATAATCTGAAATACACCGTAACGGGAAAAGGAAAGACGGTATAATGGGAAAGTTTAAACACAGCTTCAGCCTTTCAAGCGCAACAAAAACAACGCGCATGTACGTCAATGCGGATAACACCGTGCAGCTCGATTTTGTAAGCGGCAGCTGCCTGCGCGTTGCGGTGTATCAAAATAAAAATACAATATTGCCCACCTTTTCCATAAATCCAGAGGGTAATTTTCTCACAAACGGCAGAGACCGTTTGAGCACAGAGGGGTTTGCCCTTTGTACACCGCAAATTTCCGTCAGCGAAAACACGGAACAATTTACTTTGCCCTGCGGCATAGAAGTTTTCTTAAACTGTGAAAACTTCCTTTTGGAATACCGAAAAAACGGTGAAATTCTCTTTGCCGACCGCGCGCCCCTTGCCTATAATTTCGGCGGCGAATTCGGCAAAGAAACCTATCATTATATCACCCGCAAAAACGGCGAACACATTTTCGGGCTCGGCGACAAGGGTGGGCTTTTAGATAAAGCGGGCAGAGCCTTCCGCATAGAAACCTGCGACTGTATGGGTTATAACGCCGCCGAGAGCGACCCGCTTTA
>JBJEPS010000008.1:0-7092 GCA_051881355.1 Candidatus Fimenecus sp.
AAATATCAAGTGTAAAGGTATTTTCCTTGTCATTCAGCTCACGCACGCTTTCGGCGAGTGCACACAGAATTTTTCCCCGACCTTTGCTCACATTGCCCGCATACACAAGTTTCAGCGGCGTTTCGGGTATTTTGAATGCGGGTTTGTTTTCATCGGCGAAAGAAGCGCACTTTGTAAGCACCTTGAACTTGTCGCCGAAAATTGCCGCATATTCACGCCGCTGTGTTTCGGAAATAACATACACCGTTTTGCACCACGAAAAGACCTTTTTCATTTTCGGGCGTAAGATAAGGCGGTCAATCCAAAAAAACGGCGACAGCGAAAACTGCTTTAAAGTATATACATCGTCGGAAACATAGCCGACAGCGGGAATGCGGAAACGCTTTAAAATAAAGCGGTTGATGTCGTGGAGATAGTGGGAATAATAGACGGGAATAAACAGCAAATCGGGCTTGAAATCGTCCAAAAAATCCAGAAGTGCTTTGGATTTCCACTTACCCGTTTTCCAAATCATTGCCCGTGCCCAATACATAGGAATACTTTTGTGGCGTTTGATTTTGTTAAACGCCGTTTCATCACGGTCGGCGGGCGCTTCCGCCTCGTCCTCTTGAAACACTTCCTGCCCTGAGGGGGTGTGTTTCAAAATGCTTTTGAGAATGGATTTTTCGGTAATTTGAAAAAAACTTGTTGCCGCCTTGGTTTGCGGCTTGCCGTATTTGCAGTAAATATTGGCGATTTCCAAATCGGGAATCCCCTCAAAAATATTGGAAAAGGAATTGCCGAAACTGTTGTCACTGCGCCACGGCGAGTTGGATACAATTAAAATTCTCATCTTTGCCCCTCACACCGTGTTGATTTTTGCGGCGATAAACGCCAAAAAGCAGGTAAGCCTGTAAAGCTTTGCCCGAATGAGTTTTAATGACAGCCCCATATACATCCGTTGGAATTTACCCTCAAAAAAGGGCGTTGCCGCACCGTTTTGCAGGCAGTCCTGAAAACGGGGGTGGCAAAACATTTCGGTGCATTTTTTACGCCGTGATTTGTAAGAGGTATGTTTGTCGCCCATCACATTGATGGCAAAAATCAGCAAATTGCGGTACAACAGCGTTTCACGCCGTCCGGGGATATGGTCTTTGTACTTGTCCTCCCGGAGAGAAGCGACAAACGCTTCCACTTGTTCGTCCATTTCAAGCACCGTGTCAAAAAAGTTCTCGTAATAGGACGAAGAAATACTGCCTGCACGCTTTAAATTGTAAAGGGAAGGCTTTTCATACAAGGAAATTTTCTCCGCCGCCGCAAAAAAATCAAGATTAAAAAAGAAATCCTCGGAAATGCGCCCTGCAAGGTAGCGAATATTCGCTTTCTTTATCAAATCCAAATTATAAAGCACCGCGGTGGAACGGCGGGCACGCCCTTTGCCGATAAGCACCTCTAAGGCGAACACCTTGGGGTCGGGAGAAAACATTTCTTTTGTGAAATGCTGGGCAGTCATATCATTTTCGCCGTTTTCAAATACTTTTATGTAACTATTGGGGAACACGGCGTCGCTTTGCTCGGTTTCGATAATCTCCACCATATCCGCTATGGCAGTTTCGCCGAGTGTATCGTCCGAGTCTAAAAATACAATATATTTGCCTGTCGCTTTGTCAATTCCCGCATTTCGAGCCGTGGAAAGACCGCCGTTTTCCTTATGGATAACGGTAATATTTTCGTTTTCTGCCGCCAATGCGTCGCACATGGCAGGTGCGTTGTCGGGCGAGCCGTCGTCCACCAAAATAATTTCCAACGGCTTGTAGGTTTGGCGTATGATCGACGAAACGCATTTTTGCAGGTATTTTTCGGTTTTATAGACAGGGATAACAACACTGACAAGCATCTTTTTTACATACCTCTTTGTTTGTTCATAATTTTACGCATGACCACAGTCATTTGGTAAAATGCGCCGTACATTTTGTGTTTTGCAAAGAAAAACAGCGGGCGGAAATGCACGGGTAGTGCATTTATATTGAAATGTGCAAACGCCTCTTTGTAAATGGGTTGGTCGAGCGCAGCATGCACTTCCTCCATCCCCTCTTTTTTATTGCCCGTGCGGTAGGCGTTGCCGCCGATGGGGATTATGGAAAAGCATACACGGGAATAGAATGCGTACCACAAGTTTTGCAGGTTGTTGTTTTCAATAAAGCTACGCATATTGTCAAACTGAATGAGCCACAAATCCAGCGTACCTTTGCGGTAGCCCGCCGTTTGTGAGCCTGTATTGGTGCGGCGGTAATAATAAATCGGCTCATCAAAATACACCGCCGTATCGCAATAAAATGCGTACCGCAAAATGTATTCGAGACAGTCGGAATAAATTTCCTTGCGGCTGATCCAATAAATATCGTGTGCACGGACAATAGAAGTTTTGTAAAGCTTTGCCGTGTCTGTAAGCAGAGAATCCACATTGCCGGGCGTTTTTAAGCGTTCTCCCGTTAAGCCCATTACATATTCCAAGAGGCGGTTTTTGATGCCGTCCTTGTCAAAGAAGATTTCTTTTTCGGGCAAGGGGTGTTTCACGGTCGTGCCGCTTGTGGAAACCTTATAATATGCGCCCAAAACAAAATCGGCATTGTGCTTTTCGTGCTGTGCCCACATTTTTTCGCAGGCATCGTCGGGCAGCCAATCGTCACTTTCCAAAAAGGTGAAATAGTCGGCAGTTACTGCCTTTATGCCTGCGTTGCGCGCGTCGCACACGCCGCCGTTGGGCTTATGTACCACCTTTACACGGCTGTCCTTTTTTGCATATTCGTCGCAAATGGCGGGGCTACTATCCGTTGCACCGTCATCGACCAAAATGATTTCCAAATCCGAAAGGGTTTGTGTAAGCACGCTGTCAATACATTCGTGCAGGTACTCCTCGGCGTTGTAAATCGGGATAATGACACTCATTTTTGCCATTATAAATTCTCCTTATACCAATCAATTGCAAGTTTGATACCATCCTCAAAACTGTAATCGGGGTCATAGCCCAAAAGGCGTTTTGCTTTGGAAATATCGGCGTTGGAATGCTTAATATCGCCTTTGCGGTCGGGACCGAAATTCGGCTCGATATTCACGCCCAAGGCTTTCGTCAACCCATAGTAAATATCAATCAGATATTCTCTGCCGCCGTAAGCGATGTTGTACGCCTCGCCTGCCGCTTCGTGGGGAGCAAGGCAGGCTTTTAAGTTTGCCTCGATAACATTGTCAATATAGGTAAAGTCACGGCTTTGCTTGCCGTCGCCGTTAATCGTGGGGGTTTCGCCGTGCATTAACTGCTTTAAGAATTTCGGGATAACCGCCGCATAGGCGCCGTCGGGGTCTTGCCGACGCCCGAACACATTGAAATAGCGCATACCGTAGGTGTCCAGTCCGTAAAACTTCGTATAGAGTTTCGCCCATTCCTCGTCACAGCGTTTGGTAAGCGCATAGGGGGAAAGGAGATTGCCCTCCCGCCCCTCGGTTTTAGGGAGATTGGGCTCATCGCCGTATACAGAAGAAGACGACGCATACACAAATTTTTTCACGCCGTTCTGACGGGCTGCTTCGAGCATATTCAAAGTGCCCTCGATATTGTTTTTGCAGTAGAAAATCGGCATTTCGAGACTTCTCGGCACACTGCCCCACGCCGCCTGATTTAAGACGTAATCCACGCCTTCGCATGCTTTCATACAAGTATCTAAATCCTTAATATCGCCTTTTATGAAGGTGTAATTCGGATTGTCTTTAAATAAATCCACATTTTCCTGCTTGCCGGTGGAAAGGTCGTCAAGGGCTTTTACTTTACAACCTTTTGCAAGGATTGCTTCGCACAAATTCGAGCCGATAAAGCCCGCCGCCCCCGTGACGAGAAAGGTTGTATTTTCGGGGAATGTTAACTCTTTGTAACCCATATTATAATCTCCAATAATTATAGCCTGCCGCTTCGTATGCTTTGCGGTCAAGAAGTCCTTTAATATCCACAAGTACCTTTTCCGAATTGTCGCCTGCTTTGAACATCTTGTTAAAATCGGCGGCAGAAAGGTCTTTGAACTGCTCGTGGGCAACTGCCAAAATCACAGCGTCACAGTCTTTGATGCTTGCCATATCCACAAATTCAATGCCGTAGAGCCGCTTTGCCTCGTCCGCATCGGCGGCAGGGTCGGCAATTTCGGCGGTGATGCCGTATTCTTTCAGTTCGTTATAAATATCAACAATCTTTGTATTTCTTGTATCGGGGCAATTCTCTTTAAATGTAAAGCCCAAAATCGCAACCTTTGCATTCTTAATGGAAACATCGGCTTTGATTAAGTTTTTCACGGTGCTTTCGGCAACATATTTGCCCATATCGTCGTTAATGCGTCTGCCCGACAGGATAATCTGGCTGTGATAGCCCATTTCCTCTGCCTTATAGGTAAGATAGTAGGGGTCAACGCCGATGCAATGACCGCCCACAAGACCGGGATAGAATTTTAAGAAATTCCATTTTGTGCCCGCCGCTTTTAAAACGGACTGTGTATCAATGCCCATCTTGTTGAAAATGATGGAAAGTTCATTCATAAAGGCAATGTTGATGTCGCGCTGGCTGTTTTCAATGACCTTTGCCGCCTCGGCAACCTTAATGCTTTCGGCACGGTGCACGCCCGCTTCCACCACCAATTCATAAACTTTGGCAACCTCGTCCAAGGTTTCTTCGTCCATACCGCTGACGATTTTTGTGATAGTTTCAAGTCTATGTACCTTATCGCCGGGGTTAATGCGCTCGGGAGAATAGCCAACCTTGAAATCTACGCCGCATTTGAGTCCTGACTCTCTTTCGAGAATCGGTACGCAAACATCTTCCGTAACACCGGGATAAACGGTGCTCTCATACACAACGATTGAGCCTTTTGTAAGATTTCTGCCCACAATTTCGGAAGCACCCTCCACAGGTGACAAATCGGGGGTGTGGTCGTCGTTTACCGGTGTGGGAACGGCCACAATGTGGAATTTCGCCTCTTTGAGTTTGCTTTCATCGGCGGTGAAATCCACCGTGCAGGCTTTGATTGCTTCATTGCCCACCTCGTTTGTGGGGTCGATGCCGTTTTTGTAGAGTTCGATTTTCTTTGCGTTCAAATCAAAGCCGACAACCTTAACTTTTTTGGAAAAGGCAACGGCAATGGGCATACCCACATAGCCAAGTCCCACCAAGGAAATTTTTTCTTCACCGTTTACGATTTTTTCATACAAGGACATTTTCTTTCTCTCCCTTTATATTCAGATAGTTGCACATATCTGCGTTGACTTTATTTACATCAAATTTTTGCCTGCAATATGCGGCGCTTTTTGCGCCCATTTCGGAAACCCACTGCGGATTTTCAATGAATGAAAGCATTTTTTCCGCAAGGGCATCGACGTCTTTCACCGGCACCAAAAAGCCTGTTTCACCGTTTTTGACCGTTTCACGGCACCCCGGTGCGTCGGTGGTAATGACCGCCCGCCCCATGGACATGGCTTCCAGCACCGTTCTCGGTGTTCCCTCTCGGTACGAGGGCAACACATACACCGAACATTGCTTATAATAATCGGCAACCGTGTCCGTTTCACCGAAATGCTCAATAATGCCGCGGTCGATATAGCCTTTTAAATCCGCTTCGGATAAAGAATCCTGTATTCCCTCACAAGCACCGAGGAGCATACAACGTACCTCAGGGTGTTTTTCTTTCACGATTTCGCAGGCTTTTAAATACTCCCGAATACCTTTGGAGTACATCACGCGGGATAGCATAAAGAAAGTCATTCTGTCGGGGTACGGCGCAATGGGAAACCGTTCGGTATTCACGCCTGAGCCGTTTACAACACGGCATTTTTCTTCGCTTACCAAATGCTCGTTCACGAACTGCGCTTTGTCATCGTTATTCTGGAAAATTGCCACATCGGCACAACGGAATGCCCGTTTGTAAAGCACCGACATAATGGCTTTGATTACCTTCGCCTTTTTGGTTTGAGCGGTAAAAGCATACCCTGCGCCCGTCACCATGGCAACGATATGCCCGACCCCCGCTTTCTTTGCGGCAATGGAACCGTATATGACGGGTTTTGAGGTGTACCCCAATGTAACATCGGGCTTTTCTTTTTTGAACAGGTCGCAAAGCGCATTTTGGTATTCCAAATCTTTCAGAGGGTTTACGCCGTTTTTGTTCATTGGAATTTCCACGAACCGTGCGCCAAGCGCCTCGATTTTTTCCACATTGTCACGGTTCGGACCCGTTACAATAACCTCATAGCCGCTTTCGATGATTTTTCGTATCAAATCGCCTCGAAAATTATAGGCGGTTCGGTTTTTTGGAGAGATTAAAATAAATTTCATTTTGCATTTCTCTCTTTCAAAAAGGTTTCTATGTTTTGGCACATTACGCTGAACAACCGTTCGTTATTTTTCGGGGAAACAAAGGAATTGTGCGGCGTAATCATCACATTTTCCATATCCCACAAGGGACTTTCGGCTGATAACGGCTCGTCCTCGAATACATCCAGCACCGCACCGCCGAGATTACCGCTTACAAGCGCATCTGTTAAGTCTTTTTCCTTTACAACTGCGCCGCGGGCAATGTTTACAAGAATTGCGCCGCTTTTGCAGTGGGAAAAGCGTTCCGCGTGGAAAAGTCCACGGGTGTCTTCGGTCAGGGGTAAGGTCAGCACAATGACATCTGCCGTTTCAAGCGCATTGTCGATTTCCTGCATCGGGAAATATGCGTCATACACATCACTTTGCGGTTTTACAATATCCGCCGCCATGACACGCATACCAAAGGCTTTAAAGCGTTCGGCACATTCCGTGCCCACCGAACCGCAACCGACAATCAAAACCGTGTCGCCTGAGAGTTCTCTGACCTCTCTATCCTTTTCCCAAAGGTGATTTTTCTGCTTTTCGGAAAAGGCGTTTAGGTGCTTATAAAGCGAAAGCACACCGCAAAGCGCCCATTCCGCCATTGGCACGCTGTAAACGCCCCGCGCGTTGCAAAGTTTTATGCCTTTTTCCTGTATATAGTCGAGGGGCACACGGTCAAGCCCCGCACTTGTCAACTGCACAAACCGCAATTTTTTAAAACGGTT
>JBJEPS010000009.1:0-7042 GCA_051881355.1 Candidatus Fimenecus sp.
CAGACCGGTCAAAGCGACTGGTCTACTTTCACAAACAATTCCGTATAATTGGTGGGTTGTACTGTATTTTTTAAGACAATACTGTCAAACAAAACTTTTACTGCTTGGTAGCCCTGCTCAAAGGGCTGTTGGCAAATAGTGGCAAGCACACTGCCTTGGCAGAGCGCCTCACGGGTGATTGAAGTGTCGTCAAATGTGCAAACCCGCACATCGTGGCTGTGCTCCCGAATGGCACGCAAAGTGCCGTTAACGCCTGCGGCGGTGATATATACAAAATCAATTTCGGGGTGCTTTTGTAAAGCCTCTTTCATAACACGGTAGGCGACATCGTCATCGTCGTCGTTTTCACGAATGCCCACAAGACGGATTTGCGGATATTCATTTTCCAAAATCGCACGCAGTCCTTCTACACGCTGTGCGTGCCCCGCGTGCTGTGCATTGCCGTTCATAATAAAAAGGTTTGCGTGCCCTGCGGACAAAAGCCCTGTCAACCGCCCCGCAATGCGACCGCTTTTCAGGTAGTCACAACCTACATACACCGCGCCTTTTAAATCCTCAATTGCGGCGGAGAGCATCACAACCCGCACCCCACGAGAAAGCATTTCCTTCAATTTTTCTTTCACATCGGGGTGGCAAATCGGTGTTAAAATCACCTGCGCAGTTTCCTCGGGCAGGGCGTTTAACAGGTCTAAAAGGGCGGTGTGGGAATAGCCCTTAAATTCTGACAGGGTGATTTGAAACCCGTAACTTTGAAAGGCTTCCTCTGCGGCAAAAATGCCCCGTTTTACTTCATCAAAGAAAGGATTGCCCACGCTGTTTAAAAGAACGGAAACTTGTATGGGTTTGCCCGAATACACAAGCGCCTTGCCGATGATATTGGGCTTATAATCATATTTTTTGGCAATTTCCAAAATTTTTTGCTTGGTGTCCTCGGCAATGCCGGGTCGCCCTTTTAAGGCGCGGTCCACCGTGCCGCGGCTGACGCCTGCAAGAACTGCAATTTCCTTTGCCGTGATTGCCATTCGTTACCCACCCTTGATTTTTTTATAAGACAATGTTATAATCATTTCAGTTATTTCGTGCACGAGCACGGTGCCACCCGAATTATACAACGAACCGCAGTAATTGTCAAGGAGGAACACGATGGACGCGCAAAATCGCAAGGCGCATTTGGAAACGGGCAAATCGATGGCAGAAAAGCTTTCCGTCACGGAGCTCGTTTCCCAGCTGATGCATCAATCAAAAGGCATTGACCGCCTATTTGTAAAACCCTATAATTGGTGGAACGAGGCACTGCACGGCGTAGCGCGGGCGGGGGTTGCCACGGTGTTCCCGCAGGCAATTTGTATGGCGGCGTCTTTCGATGCAGAGATGCTCAAAACCGTTGCCGAGGTGATTTCTACCGAGGCGCGCGCAAAATTCAACGAAAGCCAGCAAAACGGTGATTACGGTGGGTATAAGGGTTTAACTATGTGGTCGCCGAATATCAATATTTTCCGCGACCCCCGTTGGGGCAGAGGGCAGGAAACCTACGGCGAGGACCCCTATTTGACAGGGCTTTTGGGCAATGCCTTTATAGAGGGACTCCAAGGTGATAACCCCGAATATATCAAAACCGCCGCCTGCGCTAAGCATTATGCGGTGCACAGCGGTCCTGAAGAACTGCGCCATTCTTTTAATGCAGTTGTTTCCAAAAAGGATATGTTTGAAACCTATCTGCCCGCCTTTAAAACGGCGGTGAAAGATGCAAAAGTCTGCGGCGTGATGGGTGCATATAACTGCGTCAACGGTGAGGCGTGCTGTGCTTCGGATACGCTGATTCAAAAGATTTTGCGCAAAAATTGGGGCTTTGAGGGCTATTTCGTTTCCGATTGCGGCGCGCTGAATAACATCAAAAAAGACCACAAGCTTACAAAAAATCCTGCATGGGCGGCAGCAATGGCATTAAACGCGGGTTGTGATTTGGAGTGCGGCAAGTATTACCGTTTGTTGCCTGTTTCATACACGTTACACTACATAACCAAAGAAACGCTTTTGCAGTCGGCATCAAGGCTGTTTGCTATTCGCAGTAGCCTCGGTATGTTTGATGAAAACTGCCCGTATAACGCCATTTCGCCTACGGAAAATGCTACACTTGTCAACGAGGAACTGTCCGTAAAAATGGCGGAAAAAGGTGTTGTCTTGCTCGGAAACAACGGGATTTTACCGCTGAAACCGAATACACAGAAAATTTTGGTGGTCGGCTATAATGCCGAAAATGATTTGGCGTATCTCGGCAACTATTTCGGCACGCCGAAACGCTATTGCAAAGTACCCGAGGCAGTTAAGAGCGAAAACAGTAATACCGAATATGCACAAGGCTATTCCTATAACCTAAAAGAAAATGCCGTTTTTCAAGAAGAAGCACTCACAAAAGCAGAAAATGCCGACGTAATCTTGTTCTGTTCGGGGCTTGACTGCTCTTTTGAAGGTGAGGAAGCAGGCGAACTGTTAAAAGGCGGCGGCGGAATGCTCGGGAAACAGGGCGACCGCGCAACGCTGTCACTTCCCGATGTGCAGAAAGACCTTTTGGAAAAACTCTTGGTACTCGGCAAAAAAACAGTGGTTTTGAATTTCTCGGGCGGGTGCATTGATTTCCGCGCTTACAAAGACTGTGCAGACGCCATTTTGCAGTGCTGGTATCCCGGTGCTATGGGCGGCAAGGCGATTGCAAACCTGCTGTTCGGTAAAAGTACACCCTGCGGTAAATTACCCGTTACATTTTACAATTCCATGGACGATTTGCCCGACTTTACAAATTACGATATGGAAAACCGCACTTACCGCTATTTCAAAGGCGATGTGCAGTACCCCTTCGGCTACGGGCTTTCCTATACGGATTTTGAACTTTGTGGTTTTGCGTTGCAGGGGAATGAATTGCATTGCACAGTGAAAAATACAGGTGCATTTGACGGCGAAACGGCACTGCAACTGTATATGACCTGCCCGCCGACAGCGTATCGCAATCCCATTCGTTCCCTAATCCAAATTCAGCGCGTTTCTTTAAAACAAGGCGAGGAGACCGAGATCGTTTTCCGTTTGCAAGATAAAGATTTCTATTCCGTAAACGAACAGGGCGACACGGTGTATCTTTCGGGCGAATACCCGCTGTATCTCTATGACGGGCAAAGTATTTCCGCAAATGTCGGCGAGTTTATCAATCCAAATGAAACAACGGTTATTGAAAAATGCCCGATTTAAAAAAATGAATTGATATCTTTGAAAGGAGTTTATATGATGCAGACTTATTTTGATTTTATCGGTAAAGTACCCTATGAGGGGGCAAAAAGCACAAATCCATTTGCGTTTCGCTATTATGATGCCGACCGCATTGTAATGGGCAAGCCGATGCGCGAGCATCTGTCATTCGCCATGTCCTGGTGGCATACCCTCGGTGCGGATGGCGTGGATATGTTCGGCAAAAGCACGGCGGATAAGACTTTCGGCTGTGCACCCGCTACTATGGAGCACGCCAAAGCCAAGGTAGATGCAGGCTTTGAATTTATGGAAAAGCTCGGTATTCCCTATTTCTGTTTCCATGATGTAGATTTAGTCCCCGAAACGGACGATATTAACGAGACCAATAAAAGATTGGACGAAATTTCCGACTATATCCTTGCAAAAATGGAAAAAACGGGCATCAAATGCCTTTGGGGCACAGCAAATATGTTTTCAAATCCCCGTTTTATGAACGGCGCAGGCAGTACAAACAGCGCAGAGGTTTTCTGCTTTGCGGCGGCACAAATTAAAAAGGCGCTGGATTTGACCGTGAAATTCGGCGGCAAGGGCTATGTTTTCTGGGGCGGCAGAGAGGGCTATGAAACGCTCCTCAATACCGACATCAAATTTGAACAGGAAAATATCGCCGCACTGATGCGTATGGCGGTGGAATACGGCAGAAGCGTCGGCTTTACCGGCGATTTCTATATTGAGCCGAAGCCGAAAGAGCCGATGAAGCATCAGTATGACTTTGACGCGGCAACGGCAATCGGCTTTTTGCGCCAATACGGCCTTGATAAGGATTTCAAAATGAATATCGAGGCAAACCACGCAACACTTGCAGGTCACACATTCCAGCATGAACTGCGTGTTTCCGCCGTGAACGGTATGCTCGGCAGTATCGACGCAAACCAGGGCGACTATCTCCTCGGGTGGGACACAGACGAGTTCCCCTTTAATGTATATGAAGCGACTATGTGTATGTATGAGGTGTTAAAAGCAGGGGGTATGAAAAATGGCGGCTTAAACTTTGACGCCAAAAACCGCCGTCCCAGCAACACGCTTGAAGATATGGTTCTCGGCTACATACTCGGTATGGATACTTTTGCGCTCGGTCTTTTGAAAGCCGCCGAGTTGATTGAAGACGGGCGTTTGGACGCATTCGTAAAAGAACGCTATCAGAGCTTTAATAGCGAAATCGGTCAAAAAATCCGCAACGGCGAAGCGACACTCACGGAACTTTCCGATTATGCCTGCCAATTAAAGAAACCTGCGCCTCCCACAAGCGGCAAGCAGGAATGGCTTGAAACAATTGTTAACAGCATACTGTTTCATTAAGAGGAGACCGACTATGCGTTATGTAATCGGAATTGACCTCGGAACATCTGCCACAAAGGCGGTGCTTTTTGACGAAACAGGTGTAAAAATCGCCTCTGCCTCGGCGGAATACCCTATGGCTCAGCCGCAAAACGGCTGGGCGGAACAAGACCCCGAGGATTGGTGGCGTGCCGCCGTTACCTTTATCGGTGAAATGCTCGCAAAAAGCGGTGTTTCGCCTAACGAAATTGTCTCTCTCGGTATTTCGGGGCAGATGCACGGGCTTGTAATGCTCGATGAAAACGGCGAGGTTATCAGACCTTGCATTTTGTGGTGCGACCAGCGCACGAAAAAAGAGTGCGAACAGTTAACGGAAACAGTCGGCAGAGAAAAACTGGTGCAAATCACGGCAAATCCCGCCTTAACGGGCTTTACGGCATCTAAAATTCTGTGGGTAAAGAACAACGAGCCGCAAAACTTTGAAAAGTGCCGTCACATCTTGTTGCCGAAAGACTATCTGCGTTACCGTTTAACAGGTGAATTTGCATCGGAAATGTCCGATGCCTCGGGTACACAATTATTAGATGTACCCAACCGCAAATGGTCACAGGAAATGCTTGATGCGGTCGGCGTGCCCATGTCCGCCATGCCGAAACTGTATGAATCGCCTGAAATTACAGGGTATATCAGCGAAACCGCCGCAAAGATTACAGGACTTTCCACAAAAACCGCCGTGGTGGGCGGGGCGGGGGATAACGCCGCCGCCGCAGTTGGAACAGGCGTTGTGGAAAACGGCAAAGCCTTTACCACAATCGGCACTTCCGGCGTTGTGTATGTGCATACGGATAAGCCCAAAATGGATACACAAGGGCGCATTCATACCTTTTGCTGTGCCGTGCCCGGCGCTTGGCATGTGATGGGCGTCACACAGGGCGCAGGGCTTTCCTTACAGTGGTTTAAAAATCAGTTTTGCACCGAGGAGATTTTAAAGGCAAAAGCGGAAAACCGTTCTGTTTATGCACTTTTGGACGAAGCAGCGGAAAATATTCCCATTGGCGCGGAAAATCTCTTCTATCTGCCCTATTTAATGGGCGAGCGCACACCCCACCTTGACCCCGATTGCCGCGGCGTGTACTTCGGAATTTCCGCGAAACACACAAGGGCGCACTTTATCCGTGCGGTGATGGAGGGCGTATCCTATTCATTATATGATTGTCTCTGTGTGATCCGCGAAACAGGTATTAGCCCTAAAACAATGCTTCTTACAGGCGGCGGTGGGTCAAGTGCTTTCTGGCGGCAGATGCTTTGCGACTTGTTCGACCTCCCCGTGCAAACAGCATTGTCCTCGGAAGGTGCGGCGCTGGGCGCGGCGGTGCTTGCCGCTGTGGGCGCAGGCATTTACAGCGATGTGCCGTCTGCCTGCAAAACAATGGTGAAATATAACCCCGAAAACCAACAGCCCAACGCACAGCGCACAGCGGAATATAGGCATTTCCACGCATTTTATGATTCCCTGTACGGTGCCCTCAAAGACCGTTTCAGCGCCTTGTCATCACTCTAAATTCAATAAAAATAACAAAAAGGACTTTTCCGATACAGTCGGAAAAGTCCTTTTTTATGTTATCTTATTTTGCCTTAACCGTAAATGTGTATTCTAGCGGTCTGAAATACCCAAACGGAATTAAATATTCCTTTGCAGGCGCAGGACCGCAGCTTGCAGAGCCTGTACCGCGAACAAAGCCGTCAACAGCCGTAAAGGTTGTGTCCGTGTCGGGCAAATCCTCAATATGTGCAGATTTGATTAACTGATTTAATGTAAAGTGGTTTGCGTTAAAGTTCAAGTATTTATCTGCCGCCGCAAAGCAAATTCCTTTGCCGTTTTCGTTTTGCAAAACCGCGTAGCGTGTTTCGCCGCGGTTACCCGAATCCTGGGGCTTAATGTATTTGTGGGGCATATCGGTAACGGTTGTCTCATAAATACCGATTGGTGCGTGCTCCTTAAAGTCAGCGTAGTTTTCCAAAGGTCCTCTGCCGTAGTATGTCACCTGTTCAAAGGCTTTGGGCATCTCAAGATGCACACCGAAGCGGGGGAGCTGTAATGGCATTGGGCAAACTGCAGAAAGCTTGGGAGTTACGGTCATTTCGCCGTCCTTTGAGAAACGGTAATCAACGGTTGCAGTTGCCAAAAGGAAAATGCCTCGGGTGATAAATTTATACGATGTGCGTACAAATTTGCCGTTGTTATCTGATTTCACCTTACAGCCTGTAAAGTGTACCTTTGCGGTTTCCAAACCGATAACATCCCAATAACCCTTTAAGTATTGATCGTTGTCAAGACGTCCGCGGTAAATGTGAGGCACAAAGCCGTAAAGACCGTCTAAGGGTATCTTGTTAATATACTGAACGCCGTCCTTTTTGTAGCTTACAAGTCCTTTTTTGCAGTCAAATTTTGCCTTGCCGCCCTTGA
>JBJEPS010000010.1:0-8705 GCA_051881355.1 Candidatus Fimenecus sp.
TCCAAATGGGCTTTAATGGCTTCTTTCAGTTCGTAACCGCCGTGGTCCGCGCCGAGATAAATCATGGTAAAAACTCCTTACTGTTATTTTGATTTGTTTTTGTTATTTAATTCCCGCTGTGCCTGCGGCAAGCGCAGATAGACGGGCAATAATGCAGATGCTTCTATCGGCTGTTCGCCGTTTTCCATGCGCGCGGCGGCAAGATACGCCACAGACGACGCGCGTGCACTGCGCAGTTGTGCACTTGCAAGGGTGCAAGGGATTCTCCCCTCTGTTTGCAGCAAATCATATGCTTTTCTCGCACCGTCCGCACAAAACAAGACAGGCTGATTATGCTTTGTTAATATTTCGCTGAGTTCCGATAACAGCATAGCTGAATCGGGCAAAATGCGTTCCCCGTTTTGGAACAACGCCGTATAGACCTGATTACAACGCGCGTCCATTGCCGCACAGACAATGCCGTCAAAGTCCGAAAACGGATACGCCGCCGCTTCGAGCGCGGAAACCGCCAAACAAGGCTTGTTTACGGCATCGGCAAGCCCTTTGACGGCGGCAATCCCGATGCGCACGCCCGTAAACGAACCGGGTCCTGCCGAAACGGCAAATACATCAATATTCTTAGGGGCAATTTTTGTATGTTGAAACAGTTCTTCTGCCATCGGCAAAAGCGTTTGGCTGTGGGTTAAGGCGACATCGGAAAAGGTTTCGCCCAACAGCCTGTCCCCCTCTAAAAGCGCGACGCTCGCCGCACCAGAGGCACAGTCCAACGCAAAAATCTTCACAAAATCGCCTCGTTTCCGTCTATGGTAATTACACGGGTATTTTCCGCATTCCCTTTTTCAAAATAAATGCGCACGGCTGTTTCGGGCAGTGCATTTTCAATGTTTTCGCTCCACTCCACACACAGCACCGCGCCCTGCTCCATATAGTCAAAAAAGCCTGTTGAATCCAAATCCGCCCAAGTGGAAACACGGTACATATCAAAATGGCAAAGCTCGGCATTTTCGCCGTAAACATTGACAATTGCAAAGGTCGGACTGCTCACCTCACAGGAAATCCCCATACCTTTGGCAATCCCTGTGGTAAAAGCGGTTTTGCCCATACCCATACCGCCGAACATTGCCAGCACCTCACCGCCTTTGAGCGTTTTACCGAGCCGTTCTCCGAGTGCGACGGTTTCCTCGTAACTTTCGGATACAAACTTTTGCATCTAATCACCTGTAATATTGTAACACGGTTTTACAGTTTCGTAAATACTTTTTACTTGAATTTGCAGTACTTTCACACTATAATATAGACAAGCATTCGTGAGGTACGACTATGAAAAAAATTTGGAATTCCATAAAGTTGTTTTTGCGTGAAACAGATATGTGGTTGCTGATAAGCTGTATAATCACTTCTGTGTTCGGACTTTTGATGGTATACAGTGCAACCCGACACAATCTTATAGAGGGACAGTGGTTTGCAAGAGATTTTTTGATTATGCTCATCGCCGTGGTTTTGGGGATTGGGCTTTGTTTGCTGATTTCGTATTTTAATTACGAGGTTTTTACGCGATTTTGGCTGATTATCGGTGCGGTCTGTATCGGCTCGCTTTTATTGCTGTTTCCGTTCGGTACGGGACCCCAAGCGCGCCCCGACGTGCACACTTGGCTTGATTTCGGCGCGTTCAGCATTCAGCCGTCGGAATTTGTTAAAATCGGATTTATTATCACCTTCGGTGTACATTTGGAGCGTCTGCGGGACAAAATCAACAAACCATTCAGCATTTTACAGCTCGGTATTCACGCGATGATTCCGACCTTTTTGGTGATGAAAACGGGCGATATGGGCTCGGCGTTGGTTTTCTTAGTGATTGCCGCGGTAATGCTGTTTGCCGGCGGCGTGCATTGGGGATATTTTCTCGGCGGCGCGGCGTTGGTCGGTGCTGCCGCACCGCTTGTTTGGACTTATGTCTTTTCCTCCATTCAAAAAGAGCGGTTTTTGGCGCTGATTCACCCGGAGCTGTACCCGAGCATTATTTATCAGCAGGAACGCGGTATAACCGCGATCGGCGCAGGCGGGGTTACGGGACAAGGCTTATTCCACGGCGCATATACGCAGGCAGGTGCTGTTCCTGAAAGTCAAAATGATATGATTTTTACCGTGGTCGGTGAGGAACTCGGCTTTTTAGGCTGTATTGCGGCGTTGGGGCTTTTATGCTTCATTTCCATTCGGATTTTGATGATTGGCAGAAAGTCGCGCGAGCGCTCCACAAACCTCATTTGCAGCGGTATGGCGGCAATGATTATGGGGCAGACGGTCATCAATGTCGGTATGTGCTTGATGCTGCTGCCCGTTATCGGCATTACCCTCCCCTTTTTCTCGGCGGGCGGGTCGTCTAACCTCGGTGTGTATCTCGGTATCGGGCTTGTGTTAAGTATTTACCGCCACAACTGCGAACAGGAAGCGGTCAATATCCGTGTGTATGATTCTCTGAAAAAGGATTGACGGATTTTGTTTGAAATAGAATATAAACAGAAAAGCAGCAGGATTGACAGTAATCGCAATCCTGCTGTTATTTTTAACATACACTGTGAATATTATTGCGGAACGACACTTAGGTCATTCCCTACGATTCGTAAGAGTAAACCGCGTACGCCCACGGCGGGAGCAAATTCTCCGAATTCAAGCACCCTTTCGCATGCAAAATTGCCTTTACAGTTTCTTCAAATTCGCCATACGCGCCATCAGTTTTTTGGTGCCTGCTTTTTGGAACACAACCTCTAACAGCATATCGTTACCCATAGGACGAACGGTGGAAATCACGCCCGTACCGAACGCTTTATGCTCAACGGTGTCACCGGGCTGGAACTGCGGTAGGGCGGCGGTGTTTTTCGCACCATTGGAGACGGGTTTTGTAAAGCCGCGGTTGACGGTACTGCCGCCGGACGGCGCGGCACTTTTGGAGACGCCTGTATAAGTGCCGGACGGTGCAGATTTCGGACTGCCGTATACACTGCCCCCAAGTCCCGCGCGTTCGCGGAAACCGACGGAGTGATGAATATCCAACAGTTTTTCGGGGATTTCCGCCACAAAGCGCGACGGGCGGTAATAGTTTGTCGAGCCGTAAATCATACGGCATTTTGCGTGGGTCAAATAGAGTTTTTCTTTGGCGCGCGTGATGCCGACATACGCAAGCCGCCGTTCCTCTTCAACTTCGGACTCCACATACATACTTTGCAGCCCTGGGAACACGCCCTCCTCCATACCCGGAATAAATACCACGGGAAATTCCAAACCTTTTGCGGAATGGAGCGTCATTAACACGACGGTGTCCGCCTCGGCGTTGTAATTGTCAATATCCGTAAGGAGAGCAACCTCTTCCAAATACTCGTTTAAACTGCCCTCTGGGTTTTCCTCGGAAAAGCGGACGAGCGTTGCGGAAAGCTCGTTTAAGTTTTGCACGCGGTCCTCAAATTTTTCGGGTTCGGCACGCAACGATTGCACATATGCTGTTTCGTCCAAAATACGGTTGAGCGTATCTGCAAGCGGTGCGTTCTCTGCGAATGCGGCGATATTTTCAATCATCGCGGCAAATTCTTTGAGTTTTGCAGCGGAACGCTTTAACACCTCGTATTCGTCGGCGGTTTTGAACACCTCAAACAGCGAAACGCCCAATAAATCGGCAATTTCGTTGGCGCGCTGTACGGTGGTATCGCCGATGCCGCGCTTGGGGGTGTTGATGATGCGCTGTAAACGGATTTTATCCGACGGATTGTTGACCACGGACAAATACGCGAGCGCGTCTTTAATTTCCATACGGTCATAGAATTTGTGCCCACCGATAATGCGGTACGGTATGGCGTTTTTCACAAGCGCGCGCTCGATAGGTCCGGACATGGCATTCATACGGTAGAGCACCGCATGGTCGCCGAAATGCCGTCCTTTGGCAACCGAAGTTAAAATGGTGTCGGCAATAAAGGCGGCTTCGGCGGTTTCGTCCTCGGCGGTTTCGAGTTCGATTTTTTCACCCGCACCGTTCGCCGTCCACAAATTCTTGCCCTTGCGTTGGCTGTTATTTTCAATCACGGCGTTGGCGGCGTCCAAAATGCACTGGGTAGAACGGTAATTTTGCTCCAAACGAATGACAAGCGCATCTTCATAGCGCGTTTCAAAGCTCAAAATATTTTCAATCGTCGCGCCGCGGAAACGGTAAATACTTTGGTCGTCGTCGCCGACCACGCAAATGTTGCGGTAGCCGTCCGCAAGCAGAGAGGTCAGTTTATACTGCGCGTGGTTGGTGTCCTGATACTCGTCCACCATTACATAACGGAATTGATGCTGATAATGCTCCAAAACATCGGGATTTTCTTCGAACAGGCGCACGGTGTTGAAAATAATATCGTCAAAATCCATCGCGTCGGCGTTTTTCAAGAGTTTTTGGTACTTTTCATAGCACTGTGCGATTTTTTGCAAACGGGTATCCTGCCCCGCCGTTTTCGCAAATTCCGCAGGCGACACCAACGCGTCTTTGGCGCGGCTGATTTCGTTTAAAATGGTTTTATGCGACAAAAAGCGGTCTTCAATTCCTAACAGCCGCTGACATTCTTTCATCACACGGCGGCTGTCGTCGGTATCGTAAATCGTAAAACGATTGGTAAAACCCAAACGGTCGGCATTGCGGCGTAAAATCTTCACACAGCTCGAATGGAACGTAGACGCCCAAATATCGTTTGCCGCGTCACCGAGCATCAAAGAAAGACGCTCTTTTAACTCATTCGCCGCTTTATTGGTAAAGGTAATCGCTAAAATCTGCCACGGCTTCGGCGCGCGGTCACAAAGCACATCGGCAATTTCCGTGTAAACGGATTTGTCCCCCGCAAGATACGCTTTCATCAGCGCCAAATCGCGGTCATCGGGCGTGCGGTCGGCATGGTCGGAATGGTATGCATTGCCGTATTTCATTACATTGGCAATTCGGTTGACGAGCACGGTGGTTTTCCCGCTGCCTGCGCCTGCCAGAATTAAAAGCGGTCCGTTCACCTGAAAGACCGCTTTTTGTTGGCATGCATTCATTCGGTTAAACTCTTTCTCGATAATCTGCTTGCGTACAGAAAGAAACTCGTTATACTCCATTGGCTACTCCGTTATTTCGAAAATAGGTTGCCACCGTGGCAGTCGATTGCCACTGTCAGCGGAAAGTTTTCAAATGTCAGCCGTTTGACGGACTCACAGCCGAGGTCATCATAGGCAATGACTTCGCAGGAAGTAATGCATTTGCTTGCAAGCGCCCCTGCCCCGCCGATGGCACAAAAATACACCGCGCCGTTGCGGACAATCGCGTCGCACACATCTTTCGACCGCGGTCCTTTGCCGACCATTGCGGCAAGCCCCAAATCCAACAGTTCGGGCGCATAGACATCCATTCTGCCGGAGGTCGTCGGTCCGCAGCTGCCGATAGCGAGGTGTTCGGGCGTGGGGGTAGGTCCTGCGTAATACACCACCGCACCGTCGATTTGATAAGGCGGCTTTTGTCCGTCGTGCAAGGCGGCAACAATACGTTTATGTGCCGCGTCGCGCGAAGTGTACACCGTGCCGCTTAAATAGACGGTATCCCCTGCCAAAAGGCGCGCGGCATTTTCTTTGATTTCGTCGGTATGTAAATGAAAAGTTTGCAAACTATCAGCCCTCTTTGGGTGTGTCGAACCGATAAACGGTGTTCGGCGAAATGTTTAAATCTTCGTTAAACTCGGTGTGCGGCGGATAATGGATATAAGTTAGCCCGCTGCCGTCGTCAGTTTCGGTAATCCCCGCAATTTTTTCGCCGAGTTCTTCCTCGATTTTGATGGAAATATCGGGCACGAATTTTTCGGCGTCCTTGCGGTTTTGCAAAGACTGCGCCGCCTTGGATAGCTTTGCGGAAAGCGCGGAAATGTCCGCATGCAAATCGTTAATGGATTTGGTAAGCGTTGCGGCAAGCGTGTCTACATCGGCAGACAGGCGTGAAACCTCTTGGGCTTGTTTTGCAATGCTGTCGGACGCATCGTTTTGCGTTTCGGTCGCCTTTTTGTTGGCGGCGGAAACAATTTCATCGGAATACTTGCGCGCATCTAAGAAAGCGGCGCCGAGCTGCGCTTCGGACGCGCGGATTTCCTGTGCCTTTCGTTCCATTGCCTGCTTTTCGCCGTCAATCGCAGCGACACGGGCGGAAAGCGCTGCATTTTGCGCCTGTAATTCCGTATTTTTGGTTTTTTCTTCGTCCAGCGCGGCGACAGTTTCAGCCAATTTTCCTTCGGTTTCCTTTGCCTGCTCCAAGGCTTGCGACAGGTTGTCCGCCTTTTCGCTTAACACGTCGAGCTTTTCGGCTTTTTCTTGCACTTCCGCGGTCAATGCGGCGATTTCCGCCTTTAATTCCTCGACATAGCCGAGTACATCCTCACGCTTAAATCCGCCGAAGATAGAAGTTCTTAAAATTCTTTCGGAGTCCATAACGTCACCTATTTCCGTTTCTGTTTCATAGTTATATTTAGTTTAGCATATTTAGAAATCGGGTGCAACTGTTTTTCGGCGCAAAAGAGAAAAAACATAATTTTCCCCCGTTTTCGGCACACGGTGTCGATTTGTACACTTCGGGGTATGGAACATTTCCGTACGCAAGTTATCTAATTTCATACGGCGGTTGACGATATTCGGCAAATATGGTACTATATTGACATCTCCCGATGCAGTGCATCGGGCTGTATTTATGTGTAAGTGAGGGAACAGAGAAATGAAAGAGGTCTCCAGAAAAACGGTGATTAACTTTTGTCTGCCGCAGTTTGCGGTCGGGTTATTCACCACGATGCTCAACAACTATCTCATCTATTTTTATCAGCCGACCGAAGCGTCGGGGCTGCCCGTTTTAATTACACAGGGCTATGTATTCCTCGGTATTTTAACGGTTATCGGGCTGATTAAAGCCGTCGGGCACATTATTGACGCGTTTTCCGACCCGATTGTGGCAGGAATCAGTGACAAATGCAAGCACAAAGGCGGTAGACGCATTCCGTTCATGAAATGGTTTGCGATTCCCTTTGCGCTGAGTGCACTATTGATTTTCTGGTCACCGTCGGAAAATCCGATTTTCAACAATATTTGGCTTGCGGTTTTCATTTGGGCATATTACATTTTCTACACGCTGTATATGATTCCCCACAACGCCCTGCTTCCCGAAATGATTACTAACGAGGGTAAGCTTGTGGACGCATACACTTGGAGCTCGCTGTTCTTTGTGGTCGGCAGTATGCTGGGCTATGCGACCACCGCGATTGTGGCGGTCATGAAAAAGGCTTTTTCCTTTACGCCGATTATGGCGTGGCGTATGACCTTTTTGGCATTCACCGTTATCGGCGTGGTACTGCTTCTTATTCCTGCGCTGACCATCAAAGAAAAAGACTATGTAAACTCCGTGCGCCCGACGGTATCATTGGGCAAATCCTTGAAGCACGCTTTTTCCAACAAGCATTTTGTGCTTGTCACCTTGGGGCAGTTGTTTGAGGGGACAGGCATGAGTTTTTTCCAAGCCTGTATTATGTATTACATAACGGAACTGATGGGCATTCCCGAGGAACAGTCTATCATCATTATGGCTACCTCGATTGTCGGCTCGCTGATTTTGTACCCTGTTATCAACAAGTGGTCAAAAGCGAAAGGCAAAAAAGTACCGATGATTGTGGGCTGTATTGTATTTACCGTGGCGGAATTTTTGATTTGCTTTGTCGATTTCTTCCCGCAGGACCACAAGCTGGCGACGGCAATTCTGTTTGCACTGTTTGTGTCGCTCCCCTTTGCGGTTTTGAATATTCTCCCCTCCTCCATGATGGCGGATGTAATTCAGTACGATACGGTTCAGACGGGCATCAACCAAGAGGGCACCTTTGCCGCGGCAAAGAGCTTTGTTACCAAAATGGGCACCTCCATTGCGATTATGATCGTACCGTCCTTGGTGGTTATCGGTGCGGCAACGGGTGAAAGCGTCGGCAAAAAAGGTCTATTGCTGACGGCGATTGTCGGCGGGCTGTTTACGCTGGTTTCCGTTGTGATTTATTTCTTCTACAATGAAAAAGAAATCCTCACCGTTATTCGTGCCGCCAAGAAGGAGAATACAAAATGATTGTTCTGTACATTGTTTTGGCGTTGCTCGCTGTTCTCATTTTGGTGCTTTTGGGCAATACCTTTGCTGCATCGAAAAAGGCGCGCAAACTGACGGCGGCAAAATCCGCGCACACAGAAAGTGAAATTGAAAACTACGCCCTGCGGCTTCGCAAAATGATACAATGCAAAACCGTATCGGTAAAAGGCAGTTACGAGGATACGGAATTCAAAAAACTGCGCGATGTGTTGCAGGAGTTGTTCCCGTTAGTCCATGAAAAGGCTGAAAAAATGACCTTTTCCGATGACTGCTGGATTTATAAGTTAGAGGGTAAGGAAAAATCCCACAACATTATGCTGATGTCGCACCACGATGTAGTGGCGGTCAGCGGTGAATGGGAGCATGACGGCTTTTCAGGGGAATTTGCAGACGGCAAAATTTGGGGACGGGGCACCGTTGACACCAAAACGCCCCTGTTTGCGGAATTTTCTGCCCTTGAAGAGTTGTTGAGCGAGGGTTACGAGCCGCCCTGCAATGTGTATATCGGTTCTTCCCACAATGAGGAGCTGGGCGGTGACGGTATTCCCACCGC
>JBJEPS010000010.1:8805-29675 GCA_051881355.1 Candidatus Fimenecus sp.
TGTATATCGGTTCTTCCCACAATGAGGAGCTGGGCGGTGACGGTATTCCCACCGCGAACGAATATTTTAAAGAACACAACATTCGCTTTGATGTGATTTTGGACGAGGGCGGCGCTGTGATTGAGCCGCCGCTGGGCGGTATGCATTGCGACAAATGCGCAATGGTCGCCGTGCATGAAAAAGGCAGATACTACCTAAACTGCACGGCAAAGGCGGCGAATGCCCACGCAAGTCTCACTGCCGCGGCAACGAAAAATCCCGTGGAGCGCATGGCGGCGTTTATACAGGAAATAGACGAAAAAAACATCTTTATCCACCGTTTAAATCCTCAGGTTACGGCAATGTTTCAGCATCTCGCCCCCTATTCGGGCTTTGCAATGAAGCTGTTATTCTCAAATCTTTGGCTGTTTGCGCCGCTTTTGAAAGCCGTTATGCCGAAAATCAACCCACAGGCAGGCGGTCTTATCGGCACAACCTGCACCTTTAACAAAATTGAGGGCAGTTCCGAAGAGAAAATCTGCACGGCGCGCGCATTTTTGCGCCCTGTGGATGCGGAAGACTTCCAAAAGGATTTGGAGGCGTTCAAAGCGGTTGCGGCAAAATATGAAATCGAGGTCGAGGTGGACGAGACTTCCGAATATCACGGTCCAGCCGATATGACGAAAGCGCCGTTTGCTTACACAATGCAATGCATCGGCGAGGTATTCCCCCAATACCCTGCATCTCCCTTTATTTTGCCGGCAGGCACGGACGCACGGACACTTACCGATGTTTGCGACTGCGTTCTGCGCTTTGCACCCATTCGCCTGTCCGCACAGCAGTTATCGTCCGTTCACGCGGAAAATGAAAACATTGATTTGGACGCCGTTGCGGATTGTGTGACATTTTATAAGCACTTTTTGAAAAATTATACCGTTTAACACAGATTTTGATACAAACCCCCGCAGATGTGTAAAAACATACGCATCTGCGGGGGTTATTATTTTTTTGGAGTTTGTTTGCGGGTCGTCGAGACGCCGACCCCTACAAGCATAAACTTCTAATCGAGAGGTTTGGAGAAAGATTATCTGAGAAGTAAACCTACGATTTACGATTCGCGGCGGTCATAGGCTGTCGGCGTTTCAAACAGGCGGCGCACTTCGGCAAAATTGTCGGTTTGTGCCAATATCCACATCAGCTTTGCGGTGGCGGCTTCGGTGGTCATATCGCGCAATTCCAATAAATCCAAATTGGTTTTTGCAATTTTCCCGACCGCATAGACGGACATATCCGTGCCCTCATACAAAACTTGTGTACCAACCGCAACAAGTTTGCCGCTTGTTGTGATTTCTTCAACTGCATCATACAAACATGCAGGTATGCCGCCTAAGCCGTAGGTCTCCAAAAGTAAGCCGTCGCAATGCTCTGCCACGGAAAACAAAGTTTGCGGTGAAATGCCCGGTGTACAGGTAAATACGGCAACGCGGGGATTTATTTTTTGATAAAACTTTGGGGTGTCCCCTGCCGTATTCTGCAGTGACAAAGCAGATTGAATTTTACCGTCTGAAATTTCGGCAAGATACGGAAAATTGATACTTTCAAACGCCGCAACGCTTCGTGCATACAGTTTTTTTGCGCGTGTACCCGCCATAACTTTACCACCGAACACAACCGACACACCGCCCGTTCCGAAAGCGGCGTACAAAAACGCGTCCGAAAGATTTTTCGGCGCGTCAGACCCGTCCATATCTATCGGTTTTTGCGCACCTGTGAGCACCACGGGCTTACCGCTTTCTTGTATCAAATACGAAAGCGCCGCCGCGGTAAACGCGAGGGTATCTGTTCCGTGCGTAATGACGAAACCGTCATACTGCGCGTAATTTTTCTCAATGCAAGCAACAATTTGCAGCCACAGTTCAGGTGTTATATCGGTACTGTCGAGCGTGCAAAGCTGTATGGCAGTTACACGGCACAGCGATTGGATTTCGGGCACATAACGCAAAAGAATTTCTGCCTGTATTTGCGGCGCAAGCCCGTTTGCGGTTTCGCCTGCAGCTATGGTGCCGCCCGTGGCAATCAACAAAATCTGTTTCATAAAAACTCCCTAAAGCGAACGATGCAAGCACAACAGAATTGCGCCTGCATCGTGTATTATTTTTCTTGTAACAGCGTTTCCAAAAGCGCAGAACAGCCGTCCGCAATATCACGGTATGCTTTGTCAAAATCGCGCGTATACCACGGGTCGGCAACATTGCCGCCGTGAAAAGTGAAATCAAGCAATTTGCAGACTTTTTTCTGCGGGTCTGCGCTGAAAATACGCCCGATATTGCGAATGTTGTTGTCGTCCATACAGACGAACAAATCATAACGGTCATAATCGGCTTTGCGTAGTTGTACGGCACGCTTGCCCGCACAGGAAATGCCGTGCTTTTCCAACTGCGCACGTGCCGGCGGGTACACGGGATTACCCACCGTACCGCAGATTTCCTCACTGCTCGTCGCCGCAGACTGCACGCAAAAACGGTCGGCTACGCCTCGCTTTTGCGCCAAATCCTTGAATACAAATTCTGCCATCGGACTGCGGCAAATATTGCCGTGGCACACGAAAAGAATACGTGTCACGAGATTATTCCCCGCGCTTGTCGCCATAGAAGAACAGCGCAACCGTACCGGGACCGGTATGCGAGCCGATGACCGTGCCGATATTGTTAATCATAACCGTACCGTTCAAGTTTTTAAAGGTTTCCTCCACGCGAGCGGCAACCGCTTCGGCATCGGCAAGGCAAGCGGAATGGGAAATGAAGCACTTGCCCGAATAGTCCAAACCGTCCGCAGCATGTTCAACCATTTTAGATACAATTTCATCAATTGCTTTTATCTTACCGCGGCATTTCTGACGCGGAATCAGCTTGCCCTCGTTATTCACATTTAAAAGCGGGCAGATTTTGAGCATTGTGCCGAAGAAGCCCGCAACCGGCGACACTCTGCCGCCGCGAATGTAGCTGGTTAAATCGGTCGAGAAAAACCAATGGTGCAGTTTCAATTTGTTTTCCTCCAACCAAGCGACAATCTCCTCGGCGGATTTTCCATTGTCACGCATATCCGCCGCGGTATCGACCAAAAGCCCGTAGCCGGAGGACGCCGCGAGGGAGTCCACAAGGTAGATTTTATTGTCAGGATACTGCTCCGAGAGCGTATCTCGCGCAATGCAGGCGGAATTGTAGGAGCCGGAAAGACCGCTGGAAAATACAATATGCAAAATATCCTTGCCCTCTTTTAAAAACGGCTCAAAAAATTCAATATACTGCTGGACATTCACCTGTGAGGTGGTCGGCTCGGCGCCGTCGGCAATGCGTTGATAAAAATCGTCAAACGGAATAGACTGCCCAAGGTCATCGGCATATTCCGTACCGTCCATATTGAAATGGAAGCAAACCAACTGCACATTGCGGGCTTGGAAAAATTCCAGCGGCATATCCGCCGTGGAACAACAGGATAAAATAAATTCTGACATCGTTTCGTTTTTCTCCTTATTTTTCTTTTGCTTTTAACGCTTCGCTCTTTTGATATTCTTTCCCGTCCTTACCGAGATGGTAAATCGGTAAGGCTTTTACACCCCAAGTGCGTTTTTCCACACGGGAATAGTTAATTCCTTTTTTCTGCATATAAGTCTTGTACCAATCCAAGCGCTTTTTGAAATCCTTATAGCGGCGGTTTTCCAGCTCCGTCCATGCAACCTCTGCGAATGCCACAGCACGCGGGAACATGGAAAACTGCAACGCGTCCTCGGTATCAATCCATTCCGACCAGTGCTCACACTCAATGCCGCGAATACGCTGACCGGGTTTGCCGAAGCCGGCTTTGACTTCATTAAAGGTATAGACTTTTTTGAGCGGTATGCGCGCATATTTGACATCAAAATAAAAATGGCTATCGGGAGACATAATCAGGTCGCGTTTATACGCCTGTTTACGCACTGCACCGAGATTGTGGGAAATCCAATACTGACAAACAATGCTTTCATCAAAGCTGTCGTTAATACAATCATTCCACGCGATGGCAGTTTTGCCGTATTTTTTGACAATTTCGTTGGCGCGGGACATAAAATACCCCTGCAATTCCTTCGCATCTTTTAGCCCTTGTTCCTTTAACACAGCCTGACATTTCGGGCAGGAATCCCAAATCTTATGCCCTTTGGAAGCCTCGTCGCCGCCGATATGAAAATAGCGACTTTCAAACAACGGGCAGATTTCAGCAAACAGTTTGTCAAGAAAATCGTAAACCGCATCGCTCCCCGCACACAGGATTTCTTCAAAAATCCCGTTTTCACATTTCACAGCTGTTTCTTCACCTTTGCAGGACAGTTCGGGGTACGCCGCCAAAATGGCGCTGGTGTGCCCGGGAATATCGATTTCGGGAATAACATCAATATAGAGCTTCTTCGCATAGGCAACGATTTCACGGATTTCGTCCTGTGAGTAATAGTGGAAATATTCCTCGCCGCGATAGTCAAGCCCCATGCCCTTAAAGCCCGCATACTGCCGCCGAGATGCGACGGAATTGAGCTTCGGGAACACCTTACTTTCAATACGGTAGCCTTGGTCATCGGACAGATGCCAATGCAATGTATTGAGCTTGAGCATTGCCATTTGGTCAAGCACCCGCTTGACAACCTCTTTGCCGAAGAAATGGCGGCTTTCGTCCATTTGCAAACCGCGATAGCCGTAATGCGGCTTATCCTCAATCAAAAGCCCGTTGACGGTGGCTTTACCGCCCTGCTTTTGTGCCTGCATCAAAATCATTTTTAAGGTGACTGCTCCGTAAAATGCCCCGCGTTCGTCGGAAGCGGTGACGGTAATACCTTCATTTGTCACCTTTAAGGCATAGCTTTCGGGAGACATTCCGTCCGCCTTGCGGAATTTGATGGCACCCTCGCCCGAAACGGGTTTGGTTTTTAAGTATTCCGTCAGAAAATTACCTGCCGTAATAAATTGCTTTGCACACAGCACCTCAGTGCTTGAGGAGACGGTATAAGACCCCTCAAGCGTTTGGTAACGGTTCGGCTTCGGAATAATATTGTATTTCAGCACTGTTTTACCCTCCGCTTAATTTGTCAAAAAGATTATAACAAAAAACACAGGAAAGTCAAGGTAAAACACGCACTGAAAACTGTTATTCCGCCTTTGTTTTTTCGGACAGCTTTTCAAAAAGCTCTATGATTTTGAATCGCGCTTCATACCGCGGGTTTCGCCCGGTAATATCCGCTTCTTTTTCGGAGAGAACATCATCCATTTCGGCTTGGGCTTCGGCGGCAGGGAGACACAGCGGCGGGAACATTACGCACCACCAATTTTGCCCTTTTCCCTCGCCCAAAATCACGCGTACGGCTTCGTATTCGCCGGCGGGCAGAGTGACCTTGCCGTCATAGGTGCGGGTACTGAAAAAATCCTTGCCGATTTCCACGCGGACACCGTACGAAAAGCCGTTTTCACGCAAGACCGTTTCGGCGGCTTGCTGTAATACTTGTTTTTCGCTGTCTAAAACAGTTTCAGCCTCATCGGCAGTCAAAGAGCCGTCAAACAGTTCCTCACCTGCCGCGAGCACCGCATCGCGTACTTTAAGTTTTACGGCTTGGTCTTCGTCACTGTCGGAATTTGCGATGACATGCATACGCAAAACCTCGTTTCGGATATTGCCGCACGACGCGCCGAAAGAGGTAACGCTCAAAACGACAGCAATGATAAGCCCGCAAAGCAAGGATAATTCCAATTTGCGGCGTGTTTCTTTCTTTCTCAAATATTGCATATATGTTTCAATCCTTTCGCAAGATTTTTCGTCTTGTGCAGAAAGGATTGGCAAAAATTTCCGACTTTATACAAAAAACGGCAATGCATGGCGCACTGCCGTTTGCGTTGTATTATTTCAGCACGCTGATGGCGTCCGTAATGGTCTTTTCCATTGCCTCGCGTCCGTATTTGTCGACCTCGGCTTTGTCGCGCGCCTCGTGGGTTAAGCACCCTGCGCCGCCGATACAGCCGCCGACGCACGCCATACCCTCGATAAAGTTATTGGGCAACACGCCTTTTGCCGCTTTCAAAAGCGCCAAACGGCATTCCTCAATCCCGTCGCAGGCAATCGGATTGTACTCTACATCCAAATTCTGCTCTTTGATGGACTGTGCAACGGAGTCCCGAAGACCGCCACTTCTTGCAAAAATTCTGCCGAAGTACGAGGCGTTGTCAAGCACATCTTCGGGCAGTTCCGACAAATCTATATCGCGGCTGTCAAACAGCGCCTGCAACTCCTCAAAGGTTAAAACGGAGTCAATCACCGCGCCGACACGCTCTTGCTGAATTTCCTTTTTCTTCGCGGTGCATGGCCCGATAAAGACAATTTTGCAGTCGGGGTCGTTGTCTTTAATATACTTTGCAATCGCCGCCATTGGGGAAAGGTTGTGCGAAATCTTGTCGGCAAGCTGCGGAAAGCTCTTGTGGATATAATCGACAAATGCAGGACAGCAGGAGCTGGTCAAAAAGCCTTTTTCGGCGAGTTCCTGCGCCTCATAGTACGAAACGATGTCCGCGCCGAGTGCCGCCTCGACCACGCTGTAAAAGCCCAATTCTTTAATTGCGGAAATCACCTGCCCCAATTTGGCATAAGTAAATTGGCTAGAAATCGAGGGGGCTACCACCGCGTAGGTTTTGTATTTGATATTCTTTTCGCTCTTTTTGAGAATGCTGATGACATCTAAAATATAGGACTTATCGACAATCGCGCCGAACGGGCACATATATTCGCACGCGCCGCAGGAAATGCACTTATCATTGTTGATGTGCGCCGCGCGCATTTCGTCATTTTTCATCGAAATGGCTTTGACCTTGCACGCTTTTTCGCACGGGCGCTTGTAATTGGAAATTGCAGAATACGGGCAGACCTTGGCGCACGCGCCGCAGTCCACACATTTGGATTTGTCAATATGCGCCTTTTGATTTTCGTCAAAGGTAATTGCATCGCGCTTGCAGACATCTTCACAGCGGTGTGCTATACAACCGCGGCAGTCATGCGAAACCTGATACCCTGACGCAGGGCATTCATCACAGGCAATGTCAATCACTTCAATCACATTGGGATTGGTTTTATCGCCGCCGCACGCCATTTTGATGCGCTCGGCAATAATGGCGCGTTCTTTATAAATGCAACAACGCATCGTCGCTTTCGGACCGGGCGCGACGACCTTTGCAATATCGTTAAAGCTGTTGGCAAGCTCAAATTCGTCTCCCTCGAACGCAATTCTTGCCACTTCGCGCAGTACCTTATATTTCAGATACTGGATTTTGGTATCAAATTTTCTTCCTTCTTTTCCCATATCCGTTCTCCTTTAAAAATAACTGACCTTCACGCGTTTCCCCATATTTTTCAAAAGCTCCGAAAGCTCCTCCACCAAATGCATTTTGATGTTAAAGGTGATGGGCAAATTCGGGTTTTGATGCGCGGGGTTAATCGCCCTACCGACAAAGAAGTTGATGTCGGTCGCCTCCTCAAACAGCAACCGCGAAATCAAGGAAGCGCCGTCCTGCTTGACATTCCAGTCGGCATAAATCGCATCTGCTTCGTGGTAGGATTTCGCCTGTTCGAGTACACGGCTTAAGGTAATCACGCCCTCCGTGGCCAAATCCACACCCTCAATTTTGGCAATCGGCGGGATTTCGGGGTCGATATAGTCCAAAAGCGTTTCGACGGGTTTGCCCAAAAATTCGCCCGCAAGCGTGGAAGTGGTACCGCCGCAAACAATATGCTTGCCCTCTTTTGCGAAAAACAGTGACATCATTTTGTTGACATCTTTCGGGTCGCGCGGGGGACCTAACATCAAATTGACGCTTTTGCGCTCGCGGATTTTCACCGTGCAAACGGTGGTGTCGTCGCCGGGCTTGCCGCCGTACAGACGGCAACACTCGTCCAAAAGCAATGCAGACATTGTTTTTGCCGTGAATTCCGGATTGTACATTTTTTCCAAAAATGCAATAATTTGGTCGCGTTCCCAACCGAAATTCATTGATGTCCCGACGCCCGCCCAAATCGCGCCGTCGCTTGTAAACACCAAAAAATCATTTTGGCGCAAATCGACTTTGGATTTATAAATCATTTTGCCGCCGATTTCCATGGCGGTTTTCGGATAATCGTAATTTTTTCCGTCCCGTAGCATGATGAGCTGTGGGTTATCATATTGTATAATTTCCGCCTCGCGGTTGTCAATGGTGCGAACAATGGTAAATGTGGAATACGCTACCTTGCGCACCTCACAAATCGGCAAGGTCGCGGCGATGGTCTCGACGCAGTTTTCCAGGCTCATGCCGTTTGCCATCATGGTAGAAATGATTTTGGAAGTCAGCGTAGAAAGGATATTGGCTTTTACGCCGCTGCCGAGTCCATCTGCCAAAACAACCACATAATTGTCGCCGCCTTGGTCAACCATCTCTACCCTGTCGCCGCAAAGCTGTTCGCCGAATTTATTGACGCTTTGATAGCCGATGTCAGTACATAAGTTATTCATCTTTCAGCGACTCCTTGAGATTGGTCAGCGCAATTTTGGTTTCCGCCGTAGTTTCGCCAAGTAGAGAGGCAATCTCCTGCACGATACGCATTTGCTTTTCAATCACCTTATCGGTCACTTCAATCGTGTGGCGGCTCATTTCCTCTTTTTTCGCCTTTTCCTCTTCCTCCGCCGTAATGTCACGCATAATGCACATCAAAATGTGATACATACGGTCGTAAATGATGGTTTCTTCAACATATTTGTTGTATTCCGCCAAGTACACACGCTTGTCGTGAATCCCGATGCCGCTGGAGAGCACCTCGATAAAATCGAACGGCTCCATAATCCGCACAACCGGCTCACCCAAGACATCGTTTTGATGGCGGATATTGAGAATTTTGCGCGCGGCGGCGTTAATTTGCTGGACTTCCATATCCTCATTTAATATGAGAATACCGTTGGGCGTGTTGTGAATGATGTTATCGGAGAAGGTTTCCGCTTTATCTTTGAGGAACGGCAGGCACATCGACAAATCCGCTTTGCCGTCTAAAACCGCCTGTGCCTTTTCGCGGCAGGTATTGTACCCGCACGAGCCGCAGTTTAACTCGTCCTCGGGGCGCATTTTACCCATTTTATGTAAGATTTCTTCAATCGCGCGGCTGCCCGCTTTGGGTTTATCTTTCTTCAAATAAATCAGATTTTTGGCAATATCCGCACTGTCGGGCTGTTCAACCTCGAAATCGCCGCCGTTTGCTTGTTTTGCGAATTTCTCCACCGCCATATAGCCCTTTACGGGTGCGCGGTGGCTCTTGTTCATGGCTGGACCGCCGATACAACTGCCCGGGCAGGCAGACATTTCGATAAAGCAATGGTGAATGTTGCCGTCGATAATATCTTTAATGGCGTGAATACACGAGGACATTCCGTCCACCGCAAGATAACTGTAATCGTTATTTTCGCAAAGCATCGACTTTAAAATACCGCCCGAAGTCGGGAAAAAGCGTGTTTTGCCCGCCTTGCCGTCGGTATCCTCCAACGGTTCAAAGGTGACATTTTCGACTTGCATCCAATCGTCGAGTTCTTCAAAGGTCAGCACGCAATCCACAATGCCTTCGTAATCCTCGCCCTCGGCTTTTTTGGAAATACAGGGTCCGATAAACACCGTTTTTGCGCCGGGGTGTTCTTTTTTAAGCAGTTCGCAATGCACCTGCATCGGCGACTGCACCTTAGCAAGATACGGGAGCGCCTCCGTGAAATGCTTTTGAATCAGCAGATTGACCGTGTGACAGCAAGTGCCGATAATGACGTCCTGTTGTGCCAAATTCACCATACGGTCATACTCGTTTTTGACCACGGTTGCACCGATGGCAGTTTCCTCCGCCCCCGCGAACCCCAAATCCATCAGCGCTTTGCGCATAGACGCCATACTGACGCCCTCGTAATTTGCCGCAAAGGACGGCGCTACGCTGACAAATACGGGCGCGTCGTCTGCGAGTAACGCTTTCGCACTTTCAACATCGTTGCGGATTTCCTTGGCATTTTGCGGACAAGCAACAAAGCACATACCGCACAGCACGCACTCGTCCTCAACAATCTGCGCCTGCGTACCCGAAAAGCTGATAGACTTCACGGGGCAGTTGCGAATGCATTTATAGCAGTTTTTACAGTTGGATTTTTTCAGTTTAATGTAATTTGCCATAGCCGTTCCTCCGATTGAGCAGAAATTTCCCACAACATAAAACAACCGACAGCGCGCGGGAAAACTGCCGCACGCTGCCGAGAGAAATCAGACCTTTGCTAAAATGTTGGATTGGAAAAATTCGTCCACCGTTTCGGGAGAAACCGAGAACAATTCATCGTCAACCGTAACGCTGACGCCGTTTTGGCAGTTGCCCATACAGAATTTGCCGCTGAGCTCCACCTTGTCTTTTAAATCGTTTTCGGCAACCAGCGCCTGCAAGCGTTCCACAATTTGGCGCGAGCCTTTCAAATGGCATGAACTTCCGATGCAAACTGTAACTTTCATTGCAAAGTCTCCTTCTGATTATTTTGAAAAATTATTCGTAATCCACAACATCAAGCCAACGGGTAAGCAGTTCTTTTTCTTCGGGTTTGCGCTTGACGCTCTGGGAAGCAGCGACAATCGGCAGCCATTTCTGCACATATTGCTTCGCGGTATCGCTCTTTGCACAGAACAAGTCAAGATATTTTTCGGCAGTTTCCGTTTCGCCCTTCAAATAGAAGCACAAATAGGTTCTTGCCGCGTCCGCAGAGGCATTGCCTTGGGTCGCGTGCGACCAGTCAATGATGTAATTTGTTCCGTCGTCCCCGACAATAACATTGCTCGGGCGGAAATCGCCGTGGCAGACCTTGTTGTGCTTGGGCATGCCCTCCAAACGGGTATGCAGCTCATAGCGCGTGGTCGCGTCCAAATCGGTTTCGGAAATTTTGCGGTTCATTTTGTCTTTTAATTTATTCAAAAGCGGCGCTTTTTGGCTGTGGATTTGCAATTGAATATCCACAAACAAATTGAGGTATTCGTCGAGTTTGTCGGGGTTTTCTTCCATCAAACGACCGAGGGTTTTGCCTTTGATAAATTCCGAGGCAATCGCCCATTTGCCGTCCACAACGCCGACTTCCAACAGTTTCGGAACGGCTAAGCCCGTTTCCTCCACGCGCGCCTGATTGAGCGCCTCGTTCAAAATATCGGACTTTTTATAGTCTTCATCAAAAACCTTAATCGCACGGTCGCCGTCTTTATAAACGGTTTTGGAAGTTCTGACTGCAATGACTTTTTCGAGTTTCATACCGATTCCTCCTTTTATTTACCGTAATAGGCTTTGAGATACATCTCTTTGATTTCGGACATCAGCGGATAGCGCGGATTTGCGCCGGTGCACTGGTCATTGAACGCCTGTTCGACCATTTCGTCGAGCGTTTCGAGGAAGTATTTCTCGTCTACACCGTAGTCTTTGATGGTCTTTTTCACGCCGCAATGTGCTTTAAGCTCGTCAATCTTCGCAATGAGATTTTCGAGTTTTTCTTCGTCCGACTTGCCCGTTACGCCCAAAGCATCTGCAATTTCACAGTAACGCGCCAGCGTGTGCGGGTGATCATATTGCGAGAAAGTGCCCATTTTGGTCGGAACTTCCGCGGCGTTAAAGCGCAGAACATGGTCAATCAGTAATGCGTTTGCAATGCCGTGCGGCAAGTGGTGGAATGCGCCGAGCTTGTGCGCCATAGAGTGACAAACGCCCAAGAACGCGTTTGCGAATGCCATACCTGCCATCGTGGCGGCGTTGCCCATTTTCTCACGAGCAATGGGGTCATTCGCACCGTTATCGTAAGCACGCGGCAGATATTGAAAAATCATCTGCAAGGCACGGATAGCAAGCCCGTCAGTATAATCGGTCGCCATAATGGACGCATACGCTTCGAGTGCGTGGGTCACAGCGTCAATACCGGAAGCGGCGGTCAAGCCTTTGGGTGCGTTCATCATCAAATCGGCATCGACGATTGCCATATTCGGCAACAGCTCATAGTCGGCAAGCGGCCATTTCACGCCGGTGTCTGCATCGGTAATAATTGCAAACGGCGTAACCTCGGAGCCGGTACCCGCCGAAGTCGGCACGGCGATAAAGTAGGCTTTTTCGCCCATTTTCGGGAAGGTATAGACACGCTTACGGATGTCCATAAAATCCATAGCCATATCCGAGAAGTCTACATCGGGGTGTTCATACATCACCCACATAATTTTTGCTGCGTCCATTGCAGAACCGCCGCCGACGGCAATAATCGTGTCGGGCTGGAACTGCACCATTTGGTCTGTACCCTTTCTTGCACATTGCAGCGTCGGGTCGGGCGCAACCTCATAGAAGCAGGTGTGCTGAATGCCCATTTCGTCGAGCTTCTCCTCAATGCATTTGGTGTAGCCGTTGTTGTAAAGGAAAGAGTCAGTGACAATAAACGCTTTCTTTTTGCCCATTACGGTCTTTAACTCGTCGAGCGCAACCGGCAGACAGCCTTTCTTGAAATACACCTTTTCGGGTGCACGGAACCAAAGCATATTTTCCCTTCTTTCGGCAACGGTTTTGATATTGATAAGATGTTTTACACCGACATTTTCGGAAACGGAGTTGCCGCCCCAAGAGCCACAACCCAAGGTCAGAGACGGTGCAAGCTTGAAGTTGTAAAGGTCGCCGATACCGCCCTGCGAAGACGGAGTATTCACAAGAATACGGCAAGTCTTCATTCTTTCGCCGAATTCTGCCAATTTATCTTTTTCGGTTACGGCGTTAAGGTACACGGACGAAGTGTGACCGTAGCCGCCGTCGGCAATGAGGTGTTCGGCTTTTGCAAGCGCGTCCTCGAAATCTTTTGCTTTATACATCGCGAGCACGGGAGACAGCTTTTCATGTGCGAATTCTTCGGAAAGCTCCACACTTGTGACTTCGCCGATTAAGATTTTTGCGGTTTCGGGTACGGTGACGCCTGCGAGCTGTGCAATCTTATAGGCAGACTGCCCAACGATTTTCGCATTTAACGCACCGTTGATAATAATGGTCTTTCTGACCTTTTCGAGTTCGCCTTTCTTTAAGAAGTAGCAACCGCGCGCCGCAAATTCGTCCTTCACCTTTTTATATACCTTGTCAAGCACGATCACCGACTGCTCGGACGCGCAAATCATACCGTTATCAAAGGTCTTGGAGTGAATAATGGAGCTGACGGCAAGCAGAATATCGGCGGTATCGTCGATAATCGCGGGGGTGTTGCCCGCGCCGACGCCCAACGCCGGTTTGCCGCTGGAATATGCCGCCTTCACCATACCGGGACCGCCGGTGGCAAGGATAATATCGGCTTCCTTCATCAGCATATTGGTCATTTCGAGAGACGGAATGTCAATCCAGTCAATAATCCCCTCGGGTGCGCCGGCTTTAACCGCCGCTTCCAAAACGATTTTTGCCGCCGCAATAGTAGACTGCTTTGCACGCGGATGGGGACTGATGATAATGCCGTTACGGGTTTTTAAGGAAATCAGGGTCTTGAAAATTGCGGTCGAAGTGGGGTTCGTGGTCGGGATAACCGCCGCTACTACGCCAATCGGCTCGGCAATCTTTTTGGTGCCGAACGCCTTGTCTTCTTCAATCACGCCGCAGGTTTTTGTATCTTTGTACGCATTATAGATATACTCTGCCGCATAGTGGTTTTTGATAACCTTATCCTCCACCACACCCATGCCGGTTTCTTCCACCGCCATTTTGGCAAGCGGAATACGGGCTTTGTTTGCCGCAATCGCCGCCGCACGGAAAATTTTGTCCACCTGCTCTTGGGAGTAAGTCGCAAAAATCGCCTGCGCTTCACGGACGCGCTTCAATGCCTTTTCAAGCATTTCGACAGAGTCTACAATTTCGTAAGTCTTTGCCTGTTCCATTGTACTGAGTCTCCTTTTTTAAATTTCGGATAGATGCATTGACTGTTTTAAATGCGCTGACAAAACCGCCAGCGAGGACGCTATATTTTCATTCTGCAACAGCACCCCGTCGGGGACGGTCAAATGCGTCGGTGCAAAATTCCATATCGCGCGAATACCGCAGGCAACCAATCGGTCACACACCGCCTGCGCGCTCTCTGTCGGCACACAAATAATGCCGATATGTACGCGCAATCGACGGCAGAGGTCCTCCAGCTTTTCCATTGGGAAAATCCGCTGTTCGCCGTCAAAGCGAAGGTCGTAAAGTGCCGGGTCACGGTCAAACGCGGCTACGATGTGCATACCGTAGTCCGCAAACCCCTTGTACCCAAGCAAAGAACGCCCCAAAAGCCCTGCGCCGATTAAGACAGCTTCGTCCACATTGTCGTAGCCCAAAAACGACTCCAAATCGTGAATCAGCAAATCCACCTGAAAGCCTGTTTTCGGCTTGCCTGCACACGAACTGACCAAAGCGATGTCCTTACGCACCTGCACCTCATTGAGCGCCAAAGCGGTAGCAATTTTGGGGGCAGACACAACCGCCGTACCTTCTTTTTGCAACAGTTTTAAATAATTGAGGTAATAAGGCAGCCGTAAAAGCGCCTGTTTGGAAATCCCCTGTACCGTTTGAACGGCTGTACGCATACGACTTTCGCTCCTATCAGTATTTTCGTATTGATATCATCATATAGCATTGTTAAAAAATTGTCAATGCTGTTTTTCTACGAATGTTTACATTTGTTTCCCTGAACAAAAAGGTGCTTTTTGCAAAGCCGCTTTTGTGCATTTTTACATCTGTTTTTCTAAGAAGTCAAGCACAGCACGGTTATATTCTTCCGGTACGTCTTTGGCAATGCCATGTCCGCCTTGCAGCACAACAAATTCTGCATTCGGCAAAGCGGCGGCAATCGCGCGGGAATGGGCGTCCTTAATCATATCGTTTGTACCGACAAGCACCAGCGTCGGCATCGTTAAAGTACGCAGTTGTTCCAAACGGATATTCGGCTCGTTGACCATCAATCCGAGCAATTCGCATTTTCGATGGGCGGCTTCACTTCTGTTGGCAAAAAGTTTTGTCAAACGGTAACCGATTTCTATCGGAATTTGATACTGCGGTTTTACGCCTTTGGTATCCAAATTCGCACCGTTGACAATCAGTTTTTCTATGTATTCGGGATACCGAAGCGCAAAGGTCAGCGCAATGTTGCCGCCGTCGGAAAAGCCGAGCAAATATACCTTTTTTAAATCGTGCTCGTCGAGGAAATCACGCAAATCCTCGCTGAATTGGCGGATCGTGAACGGTGCTGTGCCGCGCGGCGACTGCCCGTGCCCGCGAGTATCAACGGCAAACACGCGGTAGAATTTTGAAAAGGTTTCAATTTGATTTTGGAAATAGTTGAGAGAACTGCCGTTGCCGTGCAATAAAACCAACGGCTCCCCCACACCTTTTTCGATGTAATGCAGTTTGATATCCACGCTGTTCCCCTTTGCTTATGCTTGGTTTTTCCGCAATGTTTTGTTTGGTTAAACTATAAAAAATACGGTGAAAAATGTCAAGTGTGGGAAAAGATTTTAGACGGGATTTTTGGGCATTGCACACCTGCTTTGGCATTCTGAGGCGTACAGAAGAATCTCGTTTTGTGCATTTCTATTTTGTGAGGTTTCGAGATTCTTCACTTCGTTCAGAATGACAAATTTGGATTTGTATTTGTAGGGGCGACGACTCGGCGCCCCGTTGTAGAGCAGGTTTCCACGCCGCCCGTTTCCGCCCCCTCTGAGAGGGGGCTGGCAAATGCGTAGCATTTGTCTGGGGGAGAGCTTTTTTTCGTTTCTCTCCCTCCGTCTTTTGCCTACGGCAAAAGTCACCTCCCTCTATGCGGGAGGAATATAAGGTTTGCAGCTTCGCCTCCAAATCCAAATTGCTTGGTGTAATTTGTGAAAAGTATGCCCATGATTGAATATACGGATTACTTACACAAAAAACAGCCCCTTTCGGGGCTGTAAAATCCATTATAAACCCAAAACCATCGTTGCGACGCGGAAATAAATCAACAGCGACAATGCGTCCACAATCGTGGTGATAAACGGACTTGCCATTACGGCAGGGTCTAAATGCACGCGTTTTGCGAGAATCGGCAAGGTACAGCCGATGAATTTCGCAAGCATAATTGCCAAAACCATCGTCACGCAAACCACAGCGGCAACCGCCAGCGTAACGCGGTCAATCACCATCAGTTTTAAGAAATTGACCGCCGCAAGTGTAATACCGCACAACAACGCCACGCGCAGTTCTTTCCAAATGACGCGGAAGGTGTCACGAAATTCGATTTCACCCAAAGAAAGACCGCGGATAATCGTAACCGAAGCCTGCCCGCCGCAGTTACCGCCCGTATCCATCAGCATCGGAATAAACGAGGTCAGTATAACATACGCCTGCAAGGCATTTTCAAAATGCTGAATGATTTTGCCCGTAAAGGTCGCCGAGACCATCAACAACAACAGCCACGGGAAACGCTTTTTCCACGTTTCAAAGACCGTCATTTTTAAATACGGCTTGTCTGTAGGCGTGATAGCCGCCATCTTTTCGATGTCCTCGGTGTTTTCGTCCTGCAAGACGTCCATAGCGTCGTCAATCGTGATGATACCGACCAAGCGGTTTTCTTGGTCGACCACGGGCAATGCCAAAAGGTCGTATTTTTGGAACTTGTCCGCGACGACTTCCTTGTCCTCCAAGGTATTGACCGAAATGATGTTGGTATCCATAATTTCAAAGATTTTTTTGCTTTTTTCGGAAAGCAATAAATCCTTGACGGTCACAATCCCGAGCAGTTTGCGGTTTTCATCGGTGACATAGCAGATATAAATGGTTTCTTTGTCCACGCCCGTGCGGCGAATACGCGTAAACGCATCGTCCACGGTCATATACTTTTTCAAGTCGACATATTCAATCGTCATCAAGCTACCGGCGGAATCCTCAGGGTACTGCAAAATTTCGTTGATGCTTTTGCGCACCTCGGGGTCGGTATGCTGTAAGATACGCTTGACGACAGTTGCGGGCATTTCCTCGATGATATCGACCGCGTCGTCGACATACAGTTCGTCGAGCACCTCGCGCAACTCGTTATCGCTGAATGCGCGAATGAGCAACTCCTGCGCGTCGGACTCCATATTGACGAACACCTCGGCGGCAAGCTCTTTCGGCAAAATCCGATAGACCAGCGGCAGGGTTTCGGGCGGCAAATCCGCAAAAATCGCGGCAATATCCGCCTCATTCATCTCGGAAAGCATCGCTTTTAATTCCGGATATTTTTTCTCTTCCAACAATGCAAGTACTTGTTCGTACACCTTGTTTCCCTCCTAAATTCAGTTTGCCCGTAAAGGCATAAAATAGGAAACAAAGCGCAAAACCGATTTTCAGAAAACAACGGCACAAAAAGCCGCGGTTTTCATCCCCCTAGGTCGCGGAGGGTTCGGGTCTGCACTTATCGCGCTTCCTGTGTCCATCATTTTCACCTCACAAATTGAAATATTAAAATACAACAAAAAAACGCATACCGCCGAACGAAAAGACGGTATGCGCGAGCGTATACTATAACTTTCGTTCAAGCTTTAGCTTCAAAGGGCAATGAAACTGCGTTAGAGCACACCTTCGTGTTCGATATGCCCTGTTGACCTGCTGACGGTGTCTCCACCGTTTCGCGGCAGCAGCCCGTATCCCTGTGGGAGCCTTACCTACCGATATGTTTTTTTGCATTTGCTATTATGAACCGAAGTTCGCCGCTTGTCAAGAGAAAGTGACGAATTTTTCAACGTATTTCGTATTTTATTGCTGTAATCTTGCGTACCCTCACGCGGCATTCGGTTTTATAGATGAATTTTCCGCTTATAGGTTGGGATAGATGCAATCGGTTTGCTGTTTTCATTTAATATTTCGGCGGGCATTCTTTTAAATATTCCGCTTGAATCCCTGCTTTTTCCATCACCGATTTTGCGGTTTCGTCCCAATTACCGTCGGTCACGGGCACCGTTCACATTTACATATAAATGATAGGCAATCGTATTCATAACGGGTACTCTCTTTCTCCATAGGCTATGCGTGTGCGTAGTGGCGTTACTGTACATCTACCAAGACATAAATACAGTCAGCGTTCTGCACTTTACAAAATTTCATACAATGCGCATGCACAAGGCGGAAGATACATCTCGCCCATAGGTAACGGCGGGTTGTCAAAATTCGACAGCAAAACCCGAACTTCACCGTCAAACTCTCGGTATGTTTTAAAATGCACCGCGTTCGGAGAAAGACTGCACACCACCAAAAGTTTCTGTTTACCGTTATCCCGAAGATACGCGAAAACCTGACTGTCTTTCGGATTCACGGGAATATACGCGCCGTCACGGACAACATCGGCATACGCTTTTCGGAGTTTCAGCGCTTTTTTATAAAAGTTCAATACTGAATCGGGATTTTGCAGTTCCTCTGCCGCATTGATACTCTTGTTATTTTCATTGATTTTTGCCCAAGGTGTTCCTTTGGTAAAACCTGCGTTTTCGGTGTTGTCCCACTGCATAGGGGTACGGGCGTTGTCGCGGGCATAGTGTTCCAAATGTTTCATGACAAACGGAAGTGCCAATTTGCCGAATGGCTTTTTTTCGACATCATGAATCAGATTGACGGACTGTATATCACGGTAATCCGCACGGGCATACCGACAGTTCGTCATACCCAACTCCTGCCCCTGAAACAGAAACGGCGTACCTTTTTGGAACAAAAGCGACACAGCAAGGCTTTTTGCCGCCATTTCACGGTATTTGCCTGACGGCGCAAAACGGGGAATACTGCGAGACTGGTCATGGTTTTCATAATACAACGCACCCCACGAAGTGTCAGGCAACGCTTGCCACTTGGATAGTACATTTTTAAAATGGCGTAAATATGTAAACCTTTGGCTGTATGCGCACACCGGCAGAACGCTTACATGTTCAAAATGGAAAAGCATATCCAAAAGGTTGTCACCCTCTCTGGTGATTTCACAGGCACGGTTGAAATCAATACCTGCCGCTTCGCCGACAATCAGCGTATCATATTTATCCCACGAATTGCGGCATAGTTCACGGATATACTCTTTCCAATGCGGGCCGACAACCACTTCGCTTTGCTTTGCGTTGTAAAGGTCGTCGGGTTTAGAAATATAGGTAATCACATCACAGCGAAAACCGTCCACGCCTTTTCCCAGCCAAAAATTGCAGATATCCGCAACCTCTTGGCGCACTTTCGGATTGTCCCAATTCAAGTCGGGCTGTTTTTTGCTGAACAAGTGCAGATAAAACTGTCCTGTCATTTCATCGTATTCCCAGGCAGACCCGCCGAAACAGGCTTTCCAGTTATTCGGTGGATTTTTCTTATCCTTCCCCGTGCCGTCACGCCAAATATAATAGTCACGGTAGGAATTATCTTTGCTTTTTCGGCTTTCCGCAAACCATTTGTGCTCATCGGAGGTATGGTTCACCACCAAATCCATAAGCACTTTAATCCCACGGCTGTGAAACGCATTCAGCATATTTTCCCAATCGGAGAAAGTGCCGAATTCGTCCATAATATCACGGTAGTCGCTGATGTCATAGCCGTTATCGTCATTGGGGGACTTGTAGCAGGGAGACAGCCACACAGCGTCCACACCCAGTTCCTTTATATAATCCGCTTTTTGCGTAATTCCGTTTAAATCGCCTATACCATCCCCGTTTGAATCCATAAAACTGCGGGGATAAATTTGATAGACAACTGCATCTTTATACCATCTGGTTTTCATAAAAATCTCCGTTTTATATTTTTTATAAAGCCAAAGGCAAAAGCCGTTTTACCGGTTTTTGCCTTGTTGGTTTCATATACAAAGTGATCATTTTACGCACGAATGCCGTTCAATATCGATTTGCAGCAACACAAAACCTGCACTTATATTCCGACTTTTATGGGTTCAGCCCTTGAGCCCGCGTTCCTGACGGTCCATATCCTCGACCACGATGTCGAAAATCTCGCCCAAGGTCGAGCAATACTCCAACACCTTCCACGGCTCGTTGGTGTGGTAATGAATTTTAATCAAATCCTCGTCCCCCACCGCCAAAAGGCAATCGCCCTTGAAATGGTCGGTGAAATAATCATGGATTTCGTCTTCGTCCAAATTCTCTCCCTCAATCAGCAATTGTGTGTCATAACGATATTCTAACATAATTGGAATTTCCTTTCTGTTTTGGTTTATAAAAGTAGGATAACACAAAAGGATAAAAAAAACAATCAAAAGTCAAAAATCCGTTTCTGCCCTGCCAAAGGTTGCAAAAACGGAAAATTTCTCATTGACAAGCGCAGGCTTTTTGACTATAATAATAAAGCGCCTAAAACGCGCCGCTGTGGCGAAATCGGCAGACGCAAGGGACTTAAAATCCCTCGGTGGCAACACCGTACCGGTTCAAGTCCGGTCAGCGGCACCACAAAAAGACGATTGCAAGAGCAATCGTCTTTTTCAATTTTTGAAATACCCATTGCATGCAATATCGGTTCATTGAAAATAAATGAAATCGCGGAATAAGGAAAGCGAATTCCGTGCAAAAAAATCCCGCAAGACAGAGACCGATTTTGTGTCTTGCGTTTTCTTTTTTCAGCGCAACACCGAGGGTGTGCTTTTCACACGCTTCAGGTACCCAACTCTTTGTTATTCACTGTTAATCCGGCAACTGTCCCGCATATTTTGTCGGCTTGCTTCGCTTGCCTTTCTGAATTTTTGTGGAGAAATGCCGAACTTATTTTTGAATTGTCGAATAAAATGATTGGGTTCTTTAATGAAACACAGTTATAAAGATGACAATGTTGTATAGGAGCACAAAGGAAGGATG
>JBJEPS010000011.1:0-6444 GCA_051881355.1 Candidatus Fimenecus sp.
GCCTCTACGACGGGTCGTCGAGGACGCCGACCCCTACGTCGCTAAATTAAAATTTATGTGCTATGCACCGAAACGGGTTTTAGACGGCAAATCGGCAAAAGCGACAAAAAGCGCGGCGGCAAATGCGGTGTTTTTTCTTAAATATCTATTGAAATCAAAGACTTTTCAATGGTATAATAACAGATAAATTAAAATGGGAGGACTTTAAAATATGGCAAGTGATAAGTTTGCAAAAGAAGGCTTGACCTTTGATGACGTACTGCTCATTCCCGCAGAGAGCGACGTCCTGCCGAGCGACGTGGACGTTTCCACAAAACTGACAAAAACCATTACCCTCAACACCCCGATTTTGACCGCGGCAATGGATACTGTCACCGAGGACCGAATGGCGATTGCCATTGCGCGTGAGGGCGGCATCGGTATCATTCACAAGAACATGTCGATTGAGGCACAAAAAGCGGAGGTCGATAAGGTTAAGCGCAGTGAAAACGGCGTTATCGTCAATCCGTTTTTCCTGCATGCGGACAATACAGTTGAGGAAGCCGACGCGCTGATGCATCGCTACAAAATCTCGGGCGTGCCCATCTGCGACGAAAACGGCAGACTTGTCGGTATTCTCACCAATCGCGATATGCGGTTCATGACCGATTATAATGTCCGCATCGGCGAAGTGATGACCAAGGACAATCTGGTGACCTCCCACATCGGTACCACCCTTGAGGACGCAAAGAAAATCTTGATGCAGCATAAAATCGAAAAGCTCCCGCTGGTAGACGACAACGGCTACTTAAAGGGGCTTATCACAATTAAAGATATTGAAAAGACCGTGCAGTATCCGAATTCCGCGCGTGACGCGCAAGGCAGACTTCTTTGCGGTGCGGCAATCGGCGCAACGGCAGATGTGTTGGAGCGTGCGGCGGCGCTTGTGGAAGCAGGCGTTGATTTGCTCGCGCTTGACTCCGCACACGGGCACAGCCAAAATATTCTGAAAGCGGTGGAAAAAGTTAAAACTGCGTTCCCGAACATTTCCTTAATTGCGGGCAACGTTGCCACTGCCGAGGGTACAAAGGCGCTCATCGACGCGGGCGCGGACTGCGTGAAGGTCGGTATCGGACCGGGGTCCATCTGCACCACGCGTGTGGTCGCAGGCATCGGCGTGCCGCAGGTTACCGCGGTGTATGACTCTGCAAACGAGGCAGCAAAGCACGGCATTTCCGTCATTGCCGACGGCGGCATCAAGTATTCGGGCGAAATTGTTAAGGCGATTGCGGCGGGGGCATCGGCGGTGATGGTCGGCTCGCTGATTGCCGGCTGTGAGGAGTCCCCCGGCGAAACCGAGGTCTATCAGGGCAGAAGCTTCAAGACCTACCGCGGAATGGGCTCGATTGCGGCAATGAACTGCGGCTCGAAAGACCGTTATTTCCAATCCAACAACAAAAAACTCGTGCCCGAGGGCATTGAGGGACGCGTGCCGTATAAGGGCAAGCTCTCCGATACGATTTACCAGATGCTCGGCGGCTTAAAAGCCGGTATGGGCTACTGCGGCTGCCACAACATTGTGGAATTGCAGACAAAAACCAAGTTTATCCGCATCACCGGCGCGGGTCTCAAAGAAAGCCACCCGCACGATGTGTTTATTACAAAGGAAGCACCGAACTATTCCGTGAATTTGTAAGCGATGCATTCGGTCGATTTCCCCACCCGCAAACCCACGCGGTTGCCCGCGTACGATTACAGCCAAAACGGGTGTTATTTTGTTCCCATTTGCGCGGCAAGCAAAAAGCCTTTGTTTGGTAGGTATCTTGTAGGGGCGCTTCATGAAGCGCCCGCCGTAAAAATGCCTTGCAATCGGTTTATCGCGTTGAACCGCCGCGGTGTTATCGCGAAAGAAATATTATATTCGTTGCCGAAACGGTTCCCGCAAATACAAATTGAAAACGCCATCATTATGCCGAACCATATCCATTTGCTTCTTACAATAGATTGGGAGCGCGGCAAATGGGAACGGGCGCTTCGTGAAGCGCCCCTACAACGCAGTTTGTTAGCGCAGGCAGTCGGATATTTCAAGGCAAACACCAGCAAAGAACTACACAAAGCAGAACCGAATTTGCAGGTTTGGCAACGCGGGTTTTATGAGCACATCATCCGCAACGAAACGGAATTCCGGCGCGCATGGGAATATATCGAATACAATGCTTTGAAAGAATACGCACAAAAAGAAAAGGAAATAAAACAAAAAACAAAGGGGATTTAACATGTACGCAGATTTAATGGACACCATCGGGTTTGTATCGCAATACGACCCGGAAGTCGGCGTGGCGATGGGGAAAGAGCTCGCCCGCCAACAGAGAAATTTGGAACTGATTGCCAGCGAAAATATTGTTTCGCCTGCCGTGATGGCGGCGATGGGCAGCGTGCTGACCAACAAATATGCCGAAGGCTATTCGGGCAAACGCTATTACGGTGGCTGCGAATGCGTTGATATTGTCGAGGATATTGCGGTGCGCCGTGCCTGTGAACTGTTCGGCGCAAAATTCGCCAATGTGCAGCCGCACTCGGGTGCACAGGCAAATATGGCGGTGTATTTCGCACTCCTGACCCCCGGTGACACGGTGATGGGGATGAACCTTGCCGAGGGCGGGCATTTGACCCACGGCTCGCCTGTGAATATGTCGGGCAAATATTTTAATTTTGTTCCCTACGGTGTGAATGCGGACGGTTTTATCGACTATGACGAGTTCGAGAAAAAGGCAAAGGAATGCAAACCGAAGCTGATTGTTGCGGGTGCGTCTGCGTATCCGCGCATTATCGACTTCAAACGCATTTCCGAAATCGCAAAAGAAGTCGGCGCGTATTTGATGGTCGATATGGCGCACATTGCGGGCTTGGTTGCCGCAGGGCAGCACCCCTCGCCCGTGCCGTATGCCGATGTGGTCACCACCACCACCCACAAAACCCTGCGCGGTCCGCGCGGCGGCTTGATTCTTACCAATGACGAGGATTTGGCAAAGGCAATTAACAAGGCGATTTTCCCCGGTACACAGGGCGGTCCGCTGATGCACATTATCGCGGGCAAGGCGGTTTGCTTCGGCGAGGCGCTCAAACCTGAATTCAAAGACTATCAAAAGCGTGTGGTCGAAAATTGTCAGGCGATGGCGAAAGGGCTGTTGTCGCGCGGGATTGACTTGGTCTCCGGCGGCAGCGACAACCACCTGATGCTCGTGGATTTGCGCTCTGTGGGCATCACCGGCAAGGAGTTGGAGCACAGACTCGACGAAGTCTATATCACCGCGAACAAAAACGCGATTCCGAACGACCCGCAAAAACCGTTTGTGACAAGCGGCGTGCGTTTGGGCACACCTGCCGTCACCACCCGCGGGCTTACCACCGACGATTGCGACAAGGTTGCGGAATTTATCGCGCTTGCCGCGACCGATTTCGACGCAAAGGCGGATTATATCCGCGAGGGTGTGTGCGAAATCTGCGAAAGACACCCGCTTTATAAATAAGAAACAGAGAGGACGGACGCCGCCGCGCGGGGAGATATGAGAGAAATCATTGTTGCAAGTCAAAACCCGCAAGCGGCGGAGCGTATCCGTTCGATTTTGCAAAGCGACCATATTTTTGTCGGGAATTTGTACCGTTCGGGTGCCGAGGTGCTCTCGTTTGCGAGTATCCGCCCCGACGCGGTTGTGATTTGCGGCAAATTGCCCGATATGACGGCGGCAGAGCTTGCGGGCATGCTCCCGAACGGCTTTGATATGGTTTGGCTTGTGCCCTCGGGCGAGCCGGAGCCGATGTATCGAAGCAATATGATTACGCTGAATATGCCGCTCAACCGTATGGAGTTTTTGAACACGGTGCGCATGCTTGCGGCAAATGCCGCCGAGCAGAGCCGCCCGCGCAAATGTATCCGCTCCCAAGAGGAAGAGGAGTTGCTGCGCGTTGCCAAAGAACGGCTGATGCGACGCCATCACCTTTCGGAGCGCGAGGCGCACAAGCTTTTGCAGCGGCGCAGTATGGAGTCGGGCATGCGGATTTTAGAGGTTGCACGGCTGATTGCAGAAGAAGAATAACGGATATTTTGAGAATAGATAAAAATTAACTATCTGCGGAGGCGGCGTATGAAATTTACAAAAATGCAGGGCGCGGGCAACGATTATATCTATGTAAATTGCTTTCGGGAAACCGTGAAAAATCCTGAAGAAACCGCCGTTCGCGTCAGTGACCGCCATTTCGGCATCGGTGCAGATGGGCTGGTGCTTATTTGTCCGTCCGAAAAAGCCGATTTCTTTATGGATATTTACAACGCCGACGGCTCGCGAGCCAAAATGTGCGGCAATGCGACGCGCTGTGTGGCGAAATATGTGTATGACAACAAAATGACCGACAAAACCGAAATCGCGCTTGAAACTTTAAGCGGAATAAAGTATATCAAAATCACCGTGCAGGACGGCAAAGCCGTTGCCGCGCGTGTGAATATGGGCGCGCCGATTTTGGCACCGTGCGAAATTCCGACAAAATTCGACGGCGAAACGGTTGTTAGTCAAAATTTAACTATCAACGGTAAGGCATATGCGGTGACCTGTGTTTCCATGGGTAATCCGCATTGCGTTTTGTATACGGACGATGTACACGCCCTTGATTTGCCGCGCATCGGTCCGAAATTTGAAAACCACGAGCTGTTCCCCGACCGCATCAATACCGAATTTGTGCATATCGTCAGCGAAACCGAGTTCGATATGCGCGTGTGGGAGCGTGGTTCGGGCGAAACCCTCGCTTGCGGCACGGGTGCGTGCGCGGCGACGGTCGCCTCGATTTTAAACGGGTATTGCAAACGTGATACTGAGATTAAAGTCAATCTGTTGGGCGGCACGCTGTATATCAACTGGACCGCCGACGGCGATGTCTATATGACCGGTCCCGCCGAAACCGTTTGCACGGGGGAATTTGACGCTTAATGTGTGTGGTGGGACGTCCCTACGCACAAAATACATTCCCTACAAGATGTTATTCCCAATCGAGAGGATATGGAAAAACTCCCTCCGGCAAATGCTTTGCATTTGCCACCTCCCTTTGTGAGGGAGGGGAAAAGGGTAAGATTTTACTGCAAAGTAAACCGACGATTCAAAAGGAGGAATTCCTATGCAAATCAATGAAAACTTTTTAAAAATCGAAAGCAGTTATCTGTTCTCGAACATTGCAAAGAAAGTGAAGGCATACGCCGCCGCGCACCCCGAAAAAGAGATTATTCGGCTTGGCATCGGCGATGTTACCCGCCCGCTTGCGCCCGCCTGCATTGAAGCGATGCACAAGGCAGTGGACGAAATGGCGCACGCCGAAACCTTCCAAGGCTATCCGCCCGAATACGGGCAGGATTTTTTGCTCGAAGCCATTTTGGAAAACGATTATAAAGCACGCGGCGTAGACCTCGATAAAACCGAAATCTTTGTTTCCGACGGCGCAAAAAGCGACTGCGGCAATATCGGCGATATTTTTTCACTCGACAACCGCGTGGCAGTCTGCGACCCTGTGTACCCCGTGTATGTGGATACCAATGTGATGTCGGGCAGAGCGGGCGAACGCACCGCAAACGGCTGGAGTAATATCCTCTATATGCCCTGCACGGCAGAAAACAATTTCCTGCCTGAAATCCCCAAAGAGCACGTAGATATAATTTATCTATGCTTCCCGAACAACCCGACAGGAATGTCGATTACTAAGGCAGAGCTCAAAAAATGGGTCGACTACGCGTTGCGTGAGGACGCGGTGATTTTGTACGATTCCGCGTATGAGGCGTTTATTACCGAGCCGGACGTGCCCCATTCGATTTTTGAAGTCGAGGGCGCAAAACGCTGCGCGATTGAGTTCCGCAGCTTCTCGAAAACCGCAGGCTTTACGGGCGTGCGTTGCGGCTACACCGTTGTGCCGCACGATTTACAATACAACGGCACCGAATTGAACGCGATGTGGGCACGCCGGCAGGCGACCAAGTTTAACGGCGTTTCCTATATCACCCAGCGCGCGGCGGCGGCTTGCTACACCCCCGAGGGCAAACAGCAAATCCGCGACATTATTGCGTATTATCAAAAGAACGCGAAAACCATTTACAACGGCTTAAAGGATTGCGGTTTCACCGTGTACGGCGCGGTGGATTCGCCGTATGTGTGGCTCAAAACACCCGAAAATATGGGCAGTTGGGAATTTTTTGATTTGTTGCTCGAAAATATCCAAGTTGTCGGCACCCCCGGTGAAGGATTCGGTCCGAGTGGTGAAGGGTATTTCCGCTTGACCGCGTTCGGCTCGGCAGAGAACACCGAAAAAGCCGTGGCGCGCATCAAAGCATATTTCGGGAAATAAAAAGATTTTGCGTGCCCGTTTTGGGTGGATAAATTTGGATTTGTATTTGTAGGGGGCGACGACTCGGTGCCCCATTGTAGGGGC
>JBJEPS010000012.1:0-85973 GCA_051881355.1 Candidatus Fimenecus sp.
CACCAACATAGGAATTGGTCTGCCCGTCGTCCTGATAATCGTGGGTGGCGGTGATGACATATACACGTTTGCCCGCCGCCTTTAAATCACGGAGCATCTCAATAAATTCACGGTGTGAATCGTACTCTCCGTTGCTGGTGGTGTCGCCCGAAAGCAACACAATATCGGTGCGCTTATCCGCCTTGATTTGGCGAAAGGCGGCGTCCAAAAGCTCAGCGGAATATTTTAAAAGCATTTGGCTTTTGGTATTTGCCGCATCATACGCTTTCCCCGCAATTCCCGTGGATTTCGCGTAATAATGCGTGTCTGTAATGACGGTAACCGTCAGCGGTGCTTTTGCCATATCAATCTCTCGCTTTCGTCGCAATCTCTTCCTGTAAGCGGGCAATCAATGCGGGCAATTCCATTGCGCCGATGTCGCCCTCGCCGCGGTGGCTGACGGAGACCGAGCCGTTTTCCACCTCTTTGTCACCGACAATCAGCCAATACGGCAATCTCTGCAAACGGGATTCGCGGATTTTATAGCCGATTTTTTCGCTGCGGTCATCTACCGTGACGCGTAAGCCCGCGCTTTCCAGTTGTTTCTTGATTTCGTAAGCGCGGTCGTGATGCCTGTCGGCAATCGGCAGAATGCGGACTTGCTCGGGAGCGAGCCACAGCGGAAACGCGCCGGCAAAATGCTCAATTAAAATGCCGATGAAGCGCTCAATTGAGCCGAACACTACACGGTGAATCATAATCGGACGGTGTTTTTCGCCGTCTGCACCGACATATTCCGCCTCGAAGCGTTGCGGCAGTTGGAAGTCCAACTGAATGGTTCCGCACTGCCAGGTTCTGCCGAGGGAGTCCTCCAAATGGAAGTCAATTTTCGGACCGTAGAACGCGCCGTCCCCCTCATTGACTACATAGGGAAGCTGTAATTCGTCAAGCGCCTTGCGCAAGCCGTCGGTCGCCATTTCCCAATCCGCGTCGCTACCCATAGAGTCCTCGGGACGGGTGGAAAGTTCAACATGATATTTAAAGCCGAACAGCGTGTAAACCTCATCAATCAAACGCACCACGCCTTTGATTTCATCGGTGATTTGTTCGGGTGTCATAAAGATGTGCGCATCGTCCTGCGTGAAGCAACGCACACGCATCAGCCCGTGCAGTGCGCCGGATTTTTCGTGGCGGTGCACAAGACCGAGTTCGCCCATACGAATCGGCAAATCGCGGTAAGAACGCATTTCCGATTTGTACACCAGCATACCGCCCGGACAGTTCATCGGTTTGATGGCAAAATCCGTATCGTCAATGACCGTGGTATACATGTTTTCTTTGTAATGGTCCCAGTGCCCCGAAGTTTCCCACAGCGCACGATTGAGCATAATCGGCGTGGAAATTTCCACATAGCCCTCACGAGTATGAATTTCGCGCCAGTAGTCAATCAGCGTGTTTTTGAGAATCATACCCTTCGGCAGGAAGAACGGAAAACCCGGACCCTCGTCCATCATGGTAAACAGCTTCAGTTCCTTACCGAGCTTTCTGTGGTCGCGTTTTTTCGCTTCTTCGATTCTTTCCAGATATTCTTCCAGCTCTGCCGCTTTCGGGAACGCGGTTGCGTAAATGCGCTGAAGCATTTTGTTCTTTTCATCCCCGCGCCAATATGCGCCGGTGCAAGAGGTCAGTTTAAACGCTTTCACAGCACCCGTTGTCATCAAATGCGGGCCCGCGCAAAGCTCTGTAAATTCACCCTGCTTGTAGAACGAAATGGGCTCGCCGTTCCCTGCGTGCTCGGCGATGAGTTCCACCTTGTAGGTTTCGCCTTTTTCCGTCATCAAAGCGGTCGCTTCTTCGGGCGGCAACTCAAATTTTTCAAGCGGTAAATCCTCTTTTACGATTTTTTTCATTTCCGCTTCGATTTTTTCCAGCACTTCGGGGGTAAATACGGTTTCGGAGTCGAAATCGTAGTAAAAGCCGTTGTCCACGGCAGGACCGATGGCAAGTTTTGTTTCGGGATACAGGCGTTTTACTGCCTGTGCCAAAATGTGCGACGCGGTATGGCGGAAGGTGCGCTTGCCGTCCTCATCGTCAAAGGTCAGAATTTCCAGTGTGCAGTTTTTTGTGAGTTCGGTACGCAAGTCACAGACCTCGCCGTCCACACGAGCCACACAAGCGGACTTGTAAAGCCCCATACCGATGTCTTTAGCGACATCTGCCGCCGTGACGGGCGCGTCATAGGTTTTGACTGCGCCGCCTTTTAAGGTAATTTCAATCATTTCCGATACCTCCTGTATTTACGTTTGATACGTTCAAAAATAAAAAGCACTTCACCCCAAAAAGGGATGAAATGCTTACATTCCACGGTTCCACCCAAATTGACATTCTGTTTTTGAATGCCCACTCGTTTTGCCTTAACGCGGCAACGGCGGCGCGCCTTATTTCGGCACACACTCGGGAGCGGTCTCGGGCTTTCGGTCTTTGCGCGCACTTACAGCCGATGATGCGCACTCTCTTTAAAGCCTTGCAAAGCCGTCGTTCTCCGTCAACGATTTCGTTTTTTCGATTTGTTTTATTGTACCCCCAAACCGCACAAAAAGTCAACAGTTATTTTTGGGGACTTGCAGAACGGCTGTTTTGCATTTTTTTGCAAACTGTGTTATACTGTGAAAATCAAATCGAATTTTGCAAATCGGGAGCTTATCTATGAAGATTTCAAAACGAATGTTTCGCATAGTGTGTTTTGCGCTTGCACTTCTGTTTCTGCTGTCGGGGTGCACTTCTCAAGATGTGCAAAAGTCTGCAATCGGGCAGCGCACACAGGTTGGAGCAGAATACACCGACGCAAAATATCATACTGCCGACCCCGCCAATTTGGTCTATGTGGCAAAATCAGGTCTTATTGAGCTGTATTTTGACAGCACTACCTACGGCATCGCCATCAAAGAGACCAATACCGGCAAGGTGTGGCAGACGCTCCCCCAAAGTGCGTCCGCGGAAAATTCGGCGCAAACCGCCGTTCTGACGGCTACGGTCAGCGACGGGAGTACGGAATATATCCTCAATTCGCAGGACAACGCCGTAGCATTTGAGACTGCCTCTTTCCAACCGACGGAAAACGGAATTCAAGTTACCTATGATATGGCACCCGACAAGGAAACTGCCGACTGCGCATTTGACGCCGTTCCTGCGGGGGCACTCTATCTGTCGGTCACCGTCAGCTACACCTTAGAGGACGGCGCACTGCGCGCAAAAATCAACTGCGGCAACATTCTTTTAAGCAACGGCTATACGCTGGAAACGCTCACCCTGCTTGACTGCTTCGGCGCGACCGATACCGCTGCGGAGGGTGACTATATCTTCGTGCCTGACGGCTGCGGCGCAACGCAAGCCACCGTCAGCGCTCTGCAAGACGATTACGAATGCCGTATATTCGTCCCCTACGGCGATGACCCCGCACTTGGGGAACAAGCACAAACCGATGAAAACGGCACGGTACTGCGTACAGCGGCGTTAATTCCCGCCTATGGCATAAAGAGCGGCAACGCGGCATTCTTAGCGCTTGTAGAAAGCGGAGACGCCATCTGCGAAATCCGTTCGTACGCCTGCAAAGGCGCGGGCACCTACAATCGCGTCGGTCCGACCTTCCAAATCACACAGACGGTGCTGTCAGGCGCAGAGGGGAAGCAAACCTTATATACCGGCATTGCGTTCACCGGGGAGCTTTCGGTATGCTACCGCTTTTTAACCGATAAAAACGCAAGCTATTCCGGTATGGCTTCCGCTTGCCGCGAGCTTTTAATTCGCAACGGTACGCTTTCCACCAAAACCGTCACGCCGACGGGTTATTTGCCGTTTGTGCTGACAGTACAAGCCGCCGTCGCCAAAAACAACGGGCACGGTGAAAAAGTTTTGACCGATTACAGCCAACTTCTGGAGCTTTTAAAACTGATGAAAGCCAAAAGCATCAACAATATCTTTGTGCGGTACAACGGTGTTTTAGACGGTGCTGATGCACAGGGCAAATTGCAGGAAACCGCGCCGATTCACGCGCTCGGCAGTCGAAAAAACTTTGATGCTTTAACACAATATGCAAAAACGCAGCAATTCACATTATATTTAAATACGGATATCATTTCTCGCCGTAAAAAGAATGACGACGGAAAAGAAGCGGGCAATCTGTTCGGAAAATCCATTGTGTACACGGAACAAAATCCGTTTGCGGAAATCACCGGACAGCAAACGCATACGCGCAGTCTGCTTGCACTTTCACAGCTTGACAAAAATGTCAACGAATTTGTCAATTCCGTAGATGATTACGCATTCGGCGGCTACTGCATTGACGACGCGGGCAGTGTGCTGTATTCCGACTATCGCGCCGGTGCGCAAAGCCGTGTGCATACCGTCAATTTACTTTCCGCACAGGCAACCACGCTCTCTGCAGGGCACAAGCTGATGGTGGATACGGGAAATATGTATATGCTCAAAAATGCCGATGTTGTGGCGAATTTGCCGAGCACCACCGCCTATCCCGAAAGCGACACCTACAGCGCTGTGCCGTTTGTGCAAATGGTGCTGCACGGTATTGTAGAATATGCACACACGCCGCAAAATCTCGCCTCGGACACAGACGCGGCATTTTTGAAAGCCATGGAATACGGCGCTTTGCCGAGCTATTTCTGGATATTTGAAAACACCAAAAGCGATGCTGTAAACGCACTTTACAACTATGAAAATCAAATTACCGCCGCCGCGGAGCAATACACAAAAGCAAACGCATTGCTCTCGGATTTGCAGGACGCCCGTATGACGGCGCACGAAAAGGTGCAAGACGGCGTTTACCGCACCGAATACAACAACAGCATTGTCATTTATTTTAATTACAACACCGAAGCTGTAACTGTGAATGCGTTCACAATTGCACCGATGAGCTTCTTGCGCGTGAACTGACAGAAATCAATCCCACTTTTCAAAGCAAATCTCCATATCGATTGATATGGGGATTTGTTATATACGAAAAATATACAAATTTCTTAAAATTGTCTTAATACTCTACAAATTTCCGCTTTTTGTTAAAAAAATGCTTGCTATCTGTCGCGTTTGTTGATATGATGTATACAACAAATTGACAAATCTGCGGCTGTGTTTGCCGCATGCGAGGGGATAAAATGAAAGCGTATGTTCAACGCCTTTTGGGCGCTTCCAAAAAATGGGAGGTTGTATTTTGGTGGCTTTTGCGCGCGGTGATGATCGGCGCACTGATTGACTCTATCTTTTTCCGCAAAGATATACAGCAGTCTTTGCAAACCGCCGCCAATTTGATTTTGATGTTTTTATGGGAAATTTTCCAGTTGTTTCCTGCCAAAACCTGGCTGCGGCAGGTGCCGTCTTACATACAGGACTTTTTGGCGCCCGGACTGTTTCTCGCTTCGTTCGGCGGTGCATACCTGAATTTCTATTACAGTGTGCCTGCATATGATTTGGTGTTCCACACCGTTGGAGGTCTCGCAGGCGCGTTTGCCGGTTACGAGGTCATTGTCGCGATGCAAAAGCGCGACAAGGTTCAGTGCAGTGCGGCTATTGCAGTGCTCGGCGCATTCGGCTTCTCCTTTTTCGCCGGTACGGGTTGGGAGCTGTTTGAATTTACCTTCGACCAAATCGCCGGCGGCGACGCACAGCATTGGTCTTTGGCATTGGCTGAAGCCGCCGCGGAGCAATACGGCGTGCCGCTGCCGAATGTCATTCCGGCATTGGACGATATGCGTTGGGCGCTGATTGACACGATGGAGGATATTATCTGCAACACCGTCGGCGCAGTACTCGCGTGGATTATCCTCAAAATCTGTCCCTATCACCACAAAGGTAAGAATAATGTAAACCTGCTGTTTGCCCCACAAACCGCGCAGGAAATCAAAGAAACCGTTACAAAATAAACCAATTAAACTGCAAAAAGCATCGGACACAAAAGTCCGATGCTTTTTTATTTTGCAAAGTATTACCCTGTCAGCCGTTTGCGCATTTCAAGAAGTATGGCGCGCTCACGCCGCGACACCTGAACTTGGGAAAGCCCGAGTGCTTCGGCGGTTTTTACTTGTGTCAGCCCTTTATAATACCGCAGTTCAATCAGTTTTCTGTCCGCTTCGGGTAACGCGTCCAGTACCGCGTCAAGTGCCAAACGGGTTTGGATTTCGTCCTCGCCCGACGGCACGGGAATATCCGCTTGGTGCTCGCCGTCTTCCCCGAATTCTGTTAGAGAAATCGGGGGTTTTGCTATATTTAAAAGTTCTGCTGTCTCAAATTCGGAAATACCCAGTTCTGCGGCAATTTCACCGATAGTCGGTGCGCGGTCCAGCGTAGTTGCCAGCGTATCCTGCACTTTTTGGGCAACGCGTGCACGCTCTTTTAAGGTGCGGCTGACCTTGACCGTGCCGCCGTCGCGGAACAGACGTCGAATTTCTCCCAAAATTGCGGGCACGGCATAGGTGGAAAACGCATACCCGAGCGCTTCGTCAAAGCCGTCCGCCGCCTTGCAAAGTCCCACACAGCCCGCCGAAAACAAATCGTCGTATTCCAGTCCGCGGTTGCGAAAGCGGTTGGCACAGGCGTGCACAAGTCCCAAATTTTCAGCAATCCGTTCATCACGCGTCAAGTTATGCTCCCCTGCCCCGTATCCGTTTTTGCAGTGTCACCGTTGTACCTACACCGACAGCGGAACGCACCCGCACGCGGTCGCAAAAGCTCTCCATTACAGAGAATCCCAAGCCCGCGCGGTCGCCGCCAAGGGTCGTAAACAACGGTTCGCGCGCTTTTTTGACGTCTGCTATCCCACAGCCGCGGTCCCGCACGGTAATCTGCACCACACCGTTTTCCAAAATTTTAACGGTTATGTAAATTTTGCCCACCGCGTCCTTGTAGGCATGCACAATACAGTTGGTCACCGCTTCGCTCACGGCTGTTTTGATATCGTTGAGTTCCTCCACCGTCGGGTCAAGGCTTGCCGCAAAGGCAGACACCGCCACGCGTGCATACGCCTCATTGACGGAACGGCTTTCAATTTGCAGCTTCATCTCGTTTTGCACTTGCATTGTCTTCTCTCCCCTCTTTTCCTTTTTTGAGTACGGCAATTTTCTCAATGCCCGCAAGGCGCATCACCTTGTATGCGTGCGCAGATAAATTTCGCAGTTCCAGCGTACAGCCGAACGCCTGCAGCAGCTTATAGCGCCCCATCACAAGCCCGATGCCGGAGCTGTCCATAAAGCTGACGCCGCCGAAATCCAGCACCGCCCGTTCGGGGTGGAAAGCGGCGGCGAATTCGTCAATTTTTTCGCGCACACCGCCTGCGTTATGATGGTCTAACTCGCCCTCCAAATACACAAGCATGGTTGTTCCCTGCGTTTCGATTGCGGTATGCATAAAACGGCCTCCTTTCAAAATGTAGGTTCTATTGTAACGGACAAGCTATGAAAAATTTGTCAGAAATACGGAACCCCCGAACGGAATTTTCGATATACTGGCTTAGGAAAGTCCGTCACAGGAAAATACGATTTCGGGGGCAAACGATGAAACGAAATTGCAAAAGAATGTCCGCCCTAAAGGTCGGTGAAACCGGCACGGTGCAATGCATTGCCGAAAGCGCCGCCTTGCGGCGGAGACTGCGGGAGCTGGGGCTTTGCGACGGTGCAAAGGTCACCTGTACCTTGCAGGGCGCACATCATGATATTGCTGTATATAAAATCTGCGGGGCACAAATCGCCGTGCGCGACTGTGACGCCCAATATGTTTGGGTTCTTGCGGAGGTGGAAGAATGAAAGCGAACGACCTTTCTTGCATGGACAGCAAAATTATCGCACTTGCGGGCAATCCGAATGTCGGGAAAAGCACGGTTTTCAACGCGTTGACGGGTATGCATCAGCATACGGGCAATTGGGCGGGGAAAACCGTCGGCAATGCGTTCGGCAGTTACCGCTTTGAAGATAAGCTATATACACTTGTAGACCTGCCGGGTACATATTCCCTGTTTGCGCACTCCAAAGAGGAGGAATGTGCGGGGGAATACATTTCTGCAAACAAAAGTAATGCCGTAGCCGTGGTCTGCGACGCAACCTGTCTTGCAAGAAGTCTGCATCTGGTTCTGCAAATCGCCGAACGCACGCCGAATGTGCTCGTGTGCGTCAATTTGATGGACGAAGCCAAACGGCACGGCTTGGAAATCGATTTAGAAGAGCTTTCCCTGCGGCTCTCCCTGCCGGTGGTGGGCTTGAGCGCACGCGCAGGCAAGGGACTTTCAGAATTTCGGACTGCCGCCGCCGAAATCTGCAAAACTCCACGGGAAACCCCCTATCAAACAGAATATCCTGCTCCCATAGAAGCGGCGATTCTCCGCTTGGAAAGCGTGCTTGCCGGCTTCGCCGGCGCATTGCCCATGTCTTTGCACGCGCTCTCTGTACAGCTGCTGCAGGACGAGGCGGGCACAGTACGCCTGTGCCGCACACAATTTGAAACAAACTTATATGAAAACCCGCAAACCAAGGCAGCGGTCACCCGTATATTCGCAGAGTTACAGGAAAATGGCTTTGACAAAACCCATTTGGAGGACGCCATTGCGGGTAGTATTGACCGTGCCGCCAAGGAAATCGCCGACGGCGTCGTAACCGAAAGCCGCAAAAAAAGAAAGCGCGTACAAGACGCGCTCGATAAACTGTTTTTAGACCGCAAAACCGGCATTCCGATTATGCTGCTTTTACTGCTTTTGGTGTTTTGGATTACGATTGTCGGCGCAAACTACCCGTCGGAGGTGCTCTCTGCCCTGCTGTTCCGCCTGCAAGATTATCTGCTGCTGTTCTGCGACAAAATCGGTGTTTCGCCGTGGCTTCGAGATATGCTGGTGCTTGGCATGTACCGCGTGCTTGCATGGGTAGTGGCGGTAATGCTGCCGCCGATGGCGATTTTCTTTCCGTTGTTCACTTTACTGGAGGATTTCGGATATCTGCCGCGCGTCGCCTTTCATTTAGACCACCAATTCCGCAAAGCCAACACTTGCGGTAAACAGGCGCTGACGATGTGTATGGGCTTTGGCTGTAATGCCGTGGGTGTAACAGGCTGTCGAATCATTGATTCTCCGCGCGAACGGTTAGTGGCGATGCTAACGAACAGTCTGGTCCCTTGCAACGGACGGTTTCCGACGCTGATTTCGATTATCACAATGTTTTTCTTGGGCGCGGCAAGCGGCTTTACGGCTTCGGCGCTTTCGAGCGTGCTTTTGACCGTAACCATTCTTTTTTCGGTATTTTGTACTTTTACGGTCTCTAAAATTCTAACCAAAACCGTTCTGCGCGGCGTACCGTCTGCGTTCACGCTGGAGCTGCCGCCCTACCGCCGCCCGCAGGTGTTCAAGGTCATTGTGCGCTCGGTGCTGGACCGCACGCTGTTCGTCTTAGGACGCGCGGTATCCGTCGCCGCGCCCGCGGGGGTAATCATTTGGTTGTTTGCCAATTTGCACATCGGAGAAAATACGCTGTTGCAAATCTGTGCCGATTTTTTAGACCCGTTCGCCCGTCTCCTGGGCTTTGACGGTGTGGTGCTGTTGGCATTTATTTTAGGGTTTCCCGCTAACGAAATCGTATTTCCGATTATCATTATGGCATATATGTCCTCGGGCAGTATTTTGGAATTCGACACGCTCGCAGAGCTTCGCACGCTGCTCGTTTCGAACGGCTGGACAACTGCCACTGCGATTTCCGTAATGCTGTTCGCACTCTTACACTGGCCATGCGCCACCACACTTTTGACCATAAAAAAAGAAACGAAATCCGTAAAATGGACGCTCGTTTCTCTGCTTTTACCGACTGCTATCGGCATTTGTACCTGTATGCTGTTTAACGGACTTGTAAAGCTGATTGCTTTCCTTATGTAAGGTTGTTTAGCTTTACAAAAATGATCTTGCATTTTTTGCCGAGTTTCTGTATACTGTTCTGCATAGGAGGACAGTATGGAACTGGATATTTACGATTTTGACAAAACCGTTGTGCCGTTTGACTCCGGCTCAACTTTCCTGATATTTTGCTTTTTACGCTACCCATATTTGCTCCTTTTGCTGCCGTATTACGCGGTAATGGGGTTCCTTTTGGGGGTACATCTTATCTCACTTGCACAGTTTAAAAAACATATCTTTCTGTTTGTGCGGTTTATCCCGCTTAAAAAGGCGGTCAAGGCTTTTTGGGATAAACATGAAAAAGATGTTTTCCCGTGGTTTTTACCCGAAAACCGCGCACGGTATACCGTGGTTATCAGCGCAAGCCCCGATTTTTTGCTTACGGAAATTGCAGACCGCTTAAAAATTGATACCCTGTTGTGCACACGCCATAATGCGAAAACCGGCACACTGTTATATGAAAACTGCCGCGGCGAAGAAAAGGTACGGCGCTTTTATGAGGCGTTTTCTGACAATCCCGATGTGCAATGCGTGTATTCCGACAGTTACCGCCACGACCGCCCGATTTTTTCGTTGGGGAAACGGTGTTTTCATATTGAAAAAGACGGTACAAGAACGGAATTTACATACAGCGAACAGTACGGCGAGAAATAAAAAAGAATACAAAAGAAACTCACCCCACGAAAGGAACAGATTCTTTCGCGGGGTGTTGATTTTAATGTAGAATAAATTTTATTTGTCATTCCGAACGAAGTGAAGAATCTCAAAAAGAAAGTGCAATAAAAAGAGATTCTTCGCCTAACGGCTCAGAATGACAATCGGGCGGGCATGGAAACCCGCCCCTACGGTTGGATATACAAATTAAAATTTTCCATTCGAGAGGATAGGAAAAAGAACCGCACAAAGTAAACCGACGAGTTGCGCCGCGTCACACGCGGTTACTGCATCAGCGCGCAAACGGCGTTGGAAAATGCCACCGGATCCTCCACGGACAAGCCCTCAATTAAGCGTGCTTGGTTGTAAAGCAAATCGGCATACTGCTTGACCTTGTCGGTGTCGCCCGTAGCAAAAGCTTTCGACAAAGCATCAAACACGGGGTGTTCGCCGTTAATTTCCAATACTTTTTCCGCTTTCGGGGCATTGTCGGCATTGGGCATGCTGTCCAGCACCTTTTCCATTTCAATAGATACCGCCCCTTTACTTGACAGGCAAACGGGGTGCGACTTCAATTTCGAGGACAGTACCACCGCGCTGACCTTGCCGTCAAGCGCTTCACCCATACAGGCGAACAAATCCTTGTTCTGCTCGGCTTTTTCCTCGATTTCTTTCTTTTCCTCCTCGGTTTCCAGCCCCAAATCATCACCGGAAATCGAACGGAATTCTTTTTCCGCGTAGCTGTGCAAAATCTGCATTAAGAATTCGTCCACATCGTCCGTCAGGCACAGCAAATCATAGCCCTTGTCGAGCACGGTTTCCGCCTGCGGCAAATGCGCGAGTTTTTCGGCACTTTCACCTGCCGCATAATAAATATATTTCTGCTCCTCAGGCATTGCGTCGCGGTATTCTTTTAAGGTGCAAAGCTTCGAGTCGGACGCGCGTGTGAACAGCAACAGATTTTCAAGCAAATCGCGTTCACCGCCAAAGGAACTATAAAGGGAATATTTTAATTGCAAGCCAAACGACTTCCAGAACTTCTCATACGCGTCGCGGTCGCTTTGCAGCATATCCTCCAGTTCTTTTTTGATTTTCTTTTCGAGCGCACGGGCAATGATTTTGAGTTGTCTGTCCTGTTGAAGCATTTCGCGCGAGATATTCAAGGACAAATCCTCAGAGTCCACCACGCCTTTGACAAAGCTGAAGCAGTCCGGCAGCAAATCGGCACACTTGTCCATAATTTTCACGCCGCTGCAATAGAGTGCTAAGCCCTTTTCAAAGTTTTTGGAGTAGTAGTTGTAGTCCGCCTTCTCAGGGATATACAACAGCGCCTGATAGCAGGAAGTTCCCTCCGCTTTTTGGTGAATCACACGCAAAGGCTTGTCATAGGAAAAGAACTTTTCATTATAGAATTTGTTGTATTCTTCTTCGGTGATGTCGCTTTTGTTCTTCTTCCAAAGCGGCACCATACTGTTGACGGTTTCGTGCTCGGTGTAGGTTTCGTATTCGCCGTCCTCACTCCCCTCTTTCGGGCGGGAGTGCTCCATATCCATTTGAATCGGGAAACGAATATAGTCGGAATATTTTTTCACGAGAGCAGAAATTGTGTAGGTTTCCAAATATTTGTCATAATCCGCTTCTTCGGTGCTGGGTTTCAAATGCAAGGTAATATCCGTACCCACCGTCGCCTTTTCAGCAGGGGCAACGGTATAGCCGTCTAAGCCGTTGGACGCCCAGCAGAACGCCGTATCCGTACCGTAGGCTTTACTTACAACCTCTACGCGGTCAGCAACCATAAACGCAGCATAAAAGCCCACGCCGAACTGCCCGATGATATCCACATCGTGCCCGTCGGTTTCATTTTCTTTGGAGAATTGCAACGAACCGCTTTTGGCAATCGTGCCGAGGTTTTTGTCAAGTTCCTCTTCGGTCATACCGATGCCGTTGTCGGAAATTTTCAACAGGCGGTTTTCCTTATCAATCGAAATATCAATTTTAAAATCTTCGCGCGAAAGCCCGACGCGCTCATCGGTCAGCGATTTAAAATACAGCTTGTCAATCGCGTCGCTCGCGTTGGAAATCAACTCTCGCAGGAATATTTCCTGATTGGTGTAAATTGAATTGATCATCAAATCCAGCATACGCTTGGATTCGGTTTTAAACTGCTTTTTTGCCATTTTTGTACGCCTCCGTTATTTTAGCACTCTCGACTTTTGAGTGCTAAAATTAACTATACACCTGTTTTTTCCATTTTGCAAGCGGACACGCAGAAAAAGTTTTGAACGATTTGTAAACATTCGGGGATAATCGGCATTTTGGCGCGTGCATGTACATTTTGGCATTCCTTTACGGAACGGTCAAGACCGTTCCCTACGCACGAAATATATTTTGCAGAGGCGCTTTGTGAAGCGCCCCTGCAACGGGTCGTCGAGACACCGACCCCTGCGCGCTTTTTTTACAAAAAATCCCCGCAGATTTTCTTTTCAGAAAATCTGCGGGGCAAGTGTTTTTCTTTTGAATGTCGCTTATTCGTCGTCTTCGTCTTCGTCACAGCAACCGCAGTCACAGCCGTCCAACTCAAACTCTAATTTTTCGCCGCAAGCGGGGCATTCCGCAAAGCCTGCATCGATATCCTCGCCGTCAAAATAGACGGTTTCGCCGCAAGCGGGGCAATCGACTTCATAAACATCGTCGTCCTCACAGCAGCAATCGTCATCGAAGTCCTCGTAAACGAACTGCTCCAAGTCATCGAGATCCTCGTCCACAGCGTCGACCTGCTCGGTAAGCAGTGCCAACTCATCTTCCAAATCGGAAACGGTCAGTGTCAAATCATCAATCACATCGAGCATTGCTTTGAACAGTTTGGTGGTATCCTTGTCATCGTCGAGGTCCAAGCCCTCAAACAAGCCGCGCAGATATGCAGCCTTTTCGGTAACGGTCATTTTCGTTTCCTCCTAAAGTATAATTTACGCACGGGACATATATTCACCGGTTCTGGTGTCCACGTTAATCATTTCACCCTCGTCAATGAACAGCGGCACTTTGATTTCCGCGCCGGTTTCGAGCGTAGCGGGTTTGGTGGCGTTGGTCGCGGTATCGCCTTTAAAGCCGGGGTCGGTTTTGGTCACCTGTAAGGTCACGAAGGTCGGGGGCTCCACGCCGAAAACCTTGCCTTTGTAAGAAAGCACCTTGCAGGTCATATTCTCTTTGACAAACTTAAAGTTGTCAGAAAGGTCGCTTTCGTTAATCGGCACAAGCTCGTAAGATTCGGGGTCCATGAAATAATAGAGTTCCCCGTCGTTGTAGGAATATTCCATATCCTTTCTCTCAATGAACGCGGTGGGGAATTTTGCAGTCGGGTTATAGCTTTTTTCCACCACAGCACCTGTAATGACATTTTTTGTCTTGGTGCGGACAAAAGCAGCGCCTTTGCCGGGTTTTACATGCTGAAATTCAACAACCTGCAGAACCTGACCTTCCTCTTCAAATGTGACGCCGTTTCTGAAATCACCTGCTGTAATCATGATTTTTATCCTCCGTTTTTAAGCCCGCGGCAAAAAATGCAGACAGGCACAATGTATTGTCTCTATTTTATATGATTGCTATACATTTTTCAAGCCTTTTTTAAAGAATTATCAGTTCTTTCGGCGCGGCGGTTAAATTTTCACACCCGTTTTCGGTAATCTGCGCCATATCTTCAATGCGCACGCCGAATTCCCCGGGCAGATAAATGCCCGGCTCGTCTGTCACCACATTGCCGACGGTTAAAATGCTGTCAGCACGCGGCGCAAGCGAGGGGTATTCGTGGATTTCCACGCCGGCGCCGTGCCCGGTGGAATGGGTAAAATACGCGCCGTAGCCCGCATCTGTAATCACATCACGCGCGATTTTGTCCGCTGCCGCACAGGAAAGCCCGGGGCAAAGCGCGTCCAGCACCGCTTGTTGTGCGCGCAAAACGGTTGCATAGACTTCTTTTTGTTTTTGCGTAACAGAACCGACCGCCACGGTGCGCGTCATATCGCTGTGATAACCGCCGACCACTGCACCGAAATCCATTGTGACAAAATCACCCGTCCGAATGACATTTTCGCCCGGCACGCCGTGCGGCATTGAGGTTTTTGCGCCGCTAATCGCAATGGTTTCAAACGAAAGCGCCTCGGCGCCGTGGGACAGCATATAGTAATCCAGCGCCAGCGAGACCTCTCGCTCCGTTTTGCCGGGCTTGATAAAGGTACAAATATAGGAGAAAGCGTCCTCGGCAATTTTCTGTGCCGCCTTGATTTTTTCGACCTCAAACGGTTGTTTCACCGCACGCAAAGCACAGATAATACTGTCGAGCGTGCTGTCGGCAAGCAGTGCCATCGGTTCCAGTGCCGCGGCATATTTTTGATATTGCGAAAGCGTCATTCTGCTCGCTTCCACCGCCACACGCGACACATGCATTTCGGCGAATAACTCGAAAATCTGCGTTGTCGCTGTACCCATCAGCACAACCTCGCAGTTTTGAATGGTTTTTTGCGCCGCCTCAATATACCGCCCGTCCGTGATGAACACTGCGCGGTCTGCGCACACAAGCAAAAAACCGTCGCTGGATTGAAAGCCCGTAAAATAAAAGCGGTTTTCAGGCGACACAATCAGTGCACCGTCAAACTCCGCCGTTTCGCGGATTGCATTTTGTAATCGGTTAATCATCATAAACACCATACCCGTGTAATTTTTCAAACTCTGCCAAAATCGGCTGTTCGCGTTTTTCTTTCCATGCATAATAACGCGGATATAAGCTTTTCATCGGAATGGGGTCAATGCGCACCGCAATTGCGCCGCAACGGTTTGCCGCCTTGATGTCGGAAAACAGCTGGTCGCCGAGCATGGCAAGCTCCGTAATCTCCACCCCCATACGCTTCGCCGCGCGCAAAAGTCCGCCCGCAAACGGTTTCATCGACAGGGAAACATAAGGAAGATTGAATTTTTTTGCAATCGGCGCTACGCGCAAAATTGTGCCATTGGAAATAAGCATGATTGGAAAGCCTGCATTTTGAATACCGTCAATCCATTCCTTTGCGCCGTCGATAAATTTCATTGTACCGTCGGGTGCCAAGGTATTGTCAATATCTAAACCCACGGCTTTCGCACCCATTTTTTGTAAATCCGCCGGGGTAATGTCGAGCACGCTTTGAAAGCGATAACGCGGCATCAGTAAATCGTTCTTTTTCATCATTCATCACAAAAAAAGAAAAAGCGGGCACATTTGCCCGCCTGTTCTTACTTATACTTTCTTTTACGAGCTGCTTCTGATTTTTTCTTTCTTTTTACAGAAGGCTTTTCGTAATGCTCTCTTTTACGAACTTCTTGAATCACGCCGTCACGAGAGGTTTGTCTTTTAAAGCGGCGAAGTGCGCTTTCCAAAGACTCATTGTCCTTGACCTTTACCTGGCTCATCTTATTCCCTCCCTTTCACTTTTCCAGATACTTTGTCATTATACAACAAGCGAAAATTTCTGTCAAGCAAAATCATTGTATTGTTCATTTTTTTCTTAAAATCCGTTGCAAAAAAACACGAATCACGCCGAAATGTTAACAATTTATTCATAAATTCGTGCTCGGATTGCAATAATCCGCTGTTATGATATAGACACAACGAAAGAGGATAATCTCTCTTTCCCCATCAACCGCATTTGAAGTGGTGAGCAGGTGCGGCAGATGATTTGTCTTATATCTACTTCCCGAAATCCCCGATGCACAAGCATCGGGGTTCTTTCTTTGTTAGATCTGGATACTATATATTAGACGATAGATGCGGATAAAAAAGACAAGCCTTGCCATGGCACGTAAGCGCATGTATTGCGCGCCCATTTGCTGCCATACCGTCAGACAACGGTTGTTTCTGTTTTCCGGTTCTCTGCTTGCGGCAGAACACTTGCTATATGCACACGCTTATCGCGAATCAAAATCATCACCCTTGCCGTCAGGACAAACAGCAAAATGCCCAAAGCAAGCATCGGTACCATCAGCAAATAGGCAAGCGGTAGGCTGAACGGCTTGCCGGCGAAAAACAAATCCCAAAAGAAAGTCGGCGCATAAAACGGATATACATAAAATGTCGGATCGGATACAGCGCCACGCACGATGGAAAAAATCGAATAAACCAAAGGGTAAATGCCGTATACCCACACGGTTTTATGCCGGACCGTTCTGTCCGTCGCGGGGAAAAACCATAAAAGCAGCATCAACGGCGGTACAATCATATGATGATACACCTGAATGAAGCTCAGCATCCAATGGGTAGGGGTATCCCATTTGAACGGCGGCGTGAAACCCAAGGGAATGCCGCAGCAGTATACTATACCGGTAATCAATATGTAAGTCGTTACCGCGACGCCGACCGCCGGATGGAACGCAAGTTTCTGCGCCCGTTTGCTCCCGAAAACTGCTGCCGCCATTGTCAGAAGATAAAAGCATACGAAAATGTTTGACTGTACCGTAAAATAGGACAGAAAATTAAATCTTCCGTAATCAATGGGACTGTACTTCACATCGTACTCATAAACATAATGCGCAAGTCTGTGCAAAATGACAAGCACGCTGAAAATGCCGAACAGCAACAGTAAAAAGCCAAACCACTTTTTCGTGTATAGAGGATTCACCCGTGTTTTTTCCATAATGTCCCTCTTCCCTTCTTCAAAAAGTTTTTTCTTTTTTATGTTTGATTTCGTACTTCTTTTAAAAATAATCTTTTCTGAAACCCGCCGTTTCGGGAAGCTTTTTCCGACTTATATTTGATAAGCTCCGTAAAGGAAATCGCCTGTAATTGTGCCAGCGCGTCCACCACTTCCAAAATATCCGCAAGCTCTTCCGGAGCGTCACTGTCCAAAAACTCCTGTACTTCTTCCATCAACTTTTCCCGCAGCGCAATCCGATAAGCTTCGTCATCTAACACCGCAGTCCCTGCAATTTGATTGTTCTGCCTGCACAGCTCAGGAATACGGTCCCGAACCAGCTTGTTATATCGTTGTACCATATTTTATCTCCCCATACATATATAGGTATTATACAATACAAAAAAGTAAAAAACAAGGCGGCAAAAGTGATTTTGCCGCCTTGTGCGTGTTTGTAAGTTTTCAACGTATCGCCGAACTTTTATTTTCGTACACACAGATGTACTTGGAGTATGATTTTTGGTATCTCTGTTTCTGCCCGTACAAAATTCCAATGGAACAGGTCTGTATAAGAACAGCACAAAGCAGACCTACGATTTGCACCACGAACACGCATAAGGGGGACAATTATTCCACCGTTACGGATTTGGCAAGATTGCGGGGCTTATCGACATCGCAGCCGCGTTCCAGCGCCATATAATAGGCAAACAACTGTAAGGGGATTACATCCAGCGACGGGGTCACCGTCGCATCTGCCTGCGGAATGTGTATCACTTCGTCCGCAAACTCCGAAACCTCCTTGTGCTCGCCCGAAACAAGCGCAATCACCCGCGCGCCGCGCGCGCGCACCTCTTTGATGTTGCCGAGCGTTTTTTCAAACAACACCTCCTGCGTGGCGACTGCCACCACGGGCGTGCCCGGTTCAATCAGCGAAATCGTGCCGTGCTTTAACTCTCCTGCCGCATAGGCTTCGGAGTGAATATACGAAATCTCCTTGAGCTTTAACGAGCCCTCTAAAGAAATTGCGTAATCGAGCCCGCGCCCGATGAAAAATACATTTTTCGCCGCCGAAAACTGCCGTGCAAGCGAAGCCATTGCTTCGTCCAGCTGTAACAGTTCTTCGATTTGGTTGGGCAATTTCAACAGTGCCGCACATTTTGCCTGTTCTTCGGCTTCTGTCAGCTTGCCGACTGCGCGGGCAAAATACAATCCCAACAAGTACACAACCGCCAGCTGTGCCGAAAATGCCTTTGTGGTTGCCACGGCGATTTCGGGACCTGCCAAAGTGTAAATCACATCGTCGCTTTCGCGGGCGATGGTGCTTGCGACCACATTGACAATTGACACCGTATGCGCACCCTTGCGTTTGGCTTCGCGGAGTGCCGCCAAGGTGTCCGCCGTTTCGCCCGACTGACTGATAACAAGGCAGATGTCGCCCTCTTGCACAATCGGGTCACGGTAACGAAATTCGCTTGCCAAATCGGTTTCGCAAGGAATCCCCACAAGACTTTCCAAAATATATTTTGCCGCCATACCGACATGCCACGCGCTGCCGCAGGCAACAATATGCATTTTGCCGACTGCGCGGATTTCTTCGTCGGTTAAATGCAGCTCGGGCAATGTGACTTTGCCGTTCACAATGCGCGGCGAAAGCGTGTCGCGCACGGCTTTGGGCTGCTCGGCAATTTCCTTTTTCATAAAATGCTTGTAGCCGCCCTTTTGCGCCGATGCGGCGTCCCAGGTCACGCGGTAAATCTCTTTTTGAAGCGTCGTGCCCGTGCTGTCGAAAAACGAGATTTTGTCTTTTTCAAGCACGGCAATTTCACCGTCGTTTAATAAATAGCAATCGCGGGTATACTTTAACACAGCGGGAATATCGGACGCGAGGAAGTTTTCGCCCTCGCCTTTGCCGACAATTAACGGACTGTCTTTTTTCGCCGCCAAAATACGGTCGGGGCAGTCCTTCGTCAATACCGCCACGGCGTATGAGCCACGCACGGTCTGCATCACCTTGCGCATTGCCGCCACCGCGTCGCCTTTGTAATAATAGGCGAACAACTGCGCCAAAACCTCGGTATCCGTTTCGGACACGAACGTATACCCTGCCGTTTCCAGCATGGACTTCAAGGCGATATAATTTTCAATAATGCCGTTGTGTACGAGCGTAACCATGCCGTTGCCGCCCGTATGCGGATGCGCATTTTCGTCCGTCGGCGCGCCGTGGGTTGCCCAGCGCGTGTGCCCGATACCGACCGTGCCCGAAAGCGGTACGCCTTCTTGCAGTTTTTTCTCCAAATCTGCAACGCGCCCTTTGGTTTTGACCACCTGCACCTCGCCGTTTTCAACCACGGCAAGCCCAGCCGAATCGTACCCGCGGTACTCCAGCTTTTTTAAACCGTCCAGCAATACCGGAGAAGCACAGTTCTCCCCAATATAACCAACAATTCCACACATATTTACTTGTTTCCTTTACAAAATAAATTTGTGCTTGCTTTTTGTTTTGTGCACGCGCATCACTGCCCGCTTTTGGCAAAAAGCTTGTACCCCCGCACTTATGGGGCAAGAGGCATCCGCCGAATGTTTCGATAACCTCTTCCTCGTCACCTGCCCGAAAACACCGCAAACGCGGTGACCGTGCAAAGGCAGGCCCGGCGCTATTTTCGTTTGCCGCCCGAAAATTTCAAAAGGGCGTTCCTTTTTCCTTTCCGAAAATTTGCAGTTCCCCCGCACGAGAGGGAATGTGCTTTCTGCATTATATGCAAGGCGGTACCAAATGTCAATGGATTTTTCAAAAATAATTCTTAAGAAATTATGAATATTTTTTTGTTTTTTGCTTTTTTTAGGGAATAATATTACCAAAATTATCCTTGTGAGGTGGTTTTTATGTCCTTTGCCCGCGCAAAAATCGACGCGCAGAAAATCCTGCTGACTTCTCGAAAAAAAGCCCTTGCGGTTTGCCTGCTTGGCTTTTTACTGCGACTTATTTGTATTCTTTGTACGGGGGTTAGTCTTTATTCCCTACTGCATTTAACGGAATACGCGCTCGCTACCCAATCCGTTTATGCAGAAATCGGCTTTTATGCGTTGTTTACGATTGCTTTGCTTCTGTCGCTTTGGTTGTTCGCACTGCTTGCCTTTTTGCAAAAACGGTGGTTTTTGGAAAACGCGCAAGGCGCGACAGGAATCGCATCACTTTTTTGCCGATTTCGTTTTATACAGGCAGTCAAAATCGGTTTTCTGTATTATTTGAAAAAGGTACTCTCGCTTTTCGATTTCCTTTTTTATGTGTTGCCGTTCGGCGTTTTGTCGGCAGGACTTTTCTATGAATTGCAAAACGGGAGTATTTCGCGGTTTTTGCTGGGCTTTTCGCTGGCTTTTTTAGGTGTTTTATTCCTTGTCGGAATATACTTCGGGTTTGCCGCTGTGCAAAAGTATGCCTTTTGCGATGCGCTTTTGTCGCTGACGCCGCAACAGGGCTTGATAGATACGCTCAAAACAAGCCGAAAGCTTGCGCGGCAAACTGCATTTCCCGCCGTCAAATTCAAATTGCAATTTGTGCCGTGGGTTCTGTGCAGTTTTCTGCTGTTACCCATCTTTTACGCGTTGCCGTACTACCGTCAAAGCGTTGCGTGCATGATAAAATCCGTGCTAGACAAAAATCATCTAACAAAGCCTGCACAAAAACCGATTGTGTTTTTTGTGCAAGCGGGAAAGCCTTTGCAGGCGTAAATATGTAAAGGCAAACTGTGTCGCTCAATTTGTCATTCTGAGGTGAAGCCGAAGTATCTCGTTTCTATGGCACTTGCTTTTGGAGATTCTTCACTGCGTTCAGAATGACACTTTTTTATTTTTACTGTAATTTGCGCAACAGCACGGCATACCCTATGCGTTGTGCGTGCAAAATACAATTTCCCTTGTCAAATCCCCCGAAATGTGCTACACTATGGGGAATTTGAAAGCGGGTGAACCGATGCAAAAGAAACAAAAAGGGATTTTGCTCATTATTTTATCGGCGTTTTGTTTTGCGCTGATGAGTATGTTTGTGCGCCTGGCGGGGGATTTGCCTTCCATACAAAAGAGTTTTTTCCGCAATATCGTCGCATTCCTGTTCGCAGGCATTATTCTGTTGCGGGAAAAGCAGACAAAACCGACTCTTTCCAAATCCGCATGGGGCTATTTGTTGCTACGCGCAATTTTCGGTACGCTCGGTATCCTTTGCAATTTCTACGCGGTGGACAATTTGGTACTTGCTGACGCGTCCATTCTCAATAAAATGTCGCCGTTTTTCGCGATTTTGTGCAGTTACTTTGTGTTAAAAGAAAAAATCACGCCCGCAAGAATGTGCATCGTGCTCGGTGCGTTTGTCGGCAGTTTGTTTGTGATTAAACCGTCCTTTCAAAATGCGTCCCTTTTCCCTGCCGTTATCGGCTTACTCGGCGGATTCGGTGCAGGCGTGGCATACACGATGGTGCGAAAGCTCGGCACACTCGGCGTGAAAGGAACATTTATCGTCTTTTTCTTTTCAGGGTTTTCGTGCTTGGTCACACTGCCATACTTAATTTTTGACTATCACCCGATGACAGGGGTACAACTTCTGTATTTGCTCCTGGCGGGACTTGCGGCAACGGGCGGGCAATTCACCATTACCGCCGCCTATATTTACGCCCCCGCGCGGGAAATTTCGGTGTATGACTACTCGCAAATCATTTTTTCGTCCGCCTTGGGTTTTTTCGTGTTCGGGCAAAAGCCCGATGTGTGGAGTTTTGTGGGCTATGTGCTGATTGTCGCCATGGCGGTGGTGATGTTCTTTTATAATCAGAAAAAGGAGGAAAAATTTGAACGAGCATAAATTTGACGGTATGGGGCAGATTTACAAACAGTTTCGCCCGTCCTATCCGCAAGCGTTTCTTGCCTACATATTTTCTGAAATCGGCTTGCCGAAAGACGCCGTGTTCGCAGATGTTGGCGCGGGCACGGGTATTCTGACGCGGCAACTTTTAGAAATCGGCAATACCGTGTATGCCGTTGAGCCGAATGACGATATGCGTACACAAGCCGAAGCGGATTTAAAGTGTTTTCCGAATTTTATCGCCGTGCGCGGAACAGCGGAAGATACGAAACTCCAAAACGACAGCGTGGATTGTGTGACCGCGGCACAAGCGTTTCACTGGTTTGACCGTGCAAAGTTTCAAACGGAATGCCGCCGAATTTTGAAAAGAAACGGCAAGGTGGTTTTGGTTTGGAATAGCCGCGACGGTGGTAGTACACTCGTACAGGAAAACGACCGCCTCAATCGCAACTATTGCCCGAATTTCAAGGGTTTTTCCGGCGGAATGCGCGGCGCGGTAAAATCAGGGGATTTTTCGGATTTTTTCTGCGGTGCATATGAGGAAAAAACTTTTCCCCACCCGTTAAAAATGGATAAAGATGGCTTTATCGGGCGGAATTTGTCCGCCTCGTACGCATTAAAGCCGACGGACAGTGCCTATTCGGCATATATTGCGGCATTGGAAGCGTTGTTTACAGACTTCGCACAGGACGGATTTGTAACGATGCCGAACATCACAAAATGTTATGTCGGTAAGGTATGATGATTTGCGGGCGGGCGTGGAAACCCGCCCCTACGCACAGAATACAGTATGTGTGTAGGGAACGGTCGTACCGTGCCGAAAAAACGCATCAAAATAAAGCAATGTCATTCTGAACGGAGTGAAGAATCTCAAAAACAAAGTACAATGAAAAAGAGATTCTTCGGCTACGCCTCAGAATGACAAAATGATAAAACCGCCGTTCTCGGTTGAGAACGGCGGTTTTGGTGTTTTAAAGCAGGTGCAATTTGAAAAAATTTACTGCTTCAGTGTGATATTTTCTTTGGCGAGGGCGGCAACAATGGAATCCACCACACCCATCACCTCGTCACGCGTCAAGGTCTTTTCAGGGTGCGAGAAAGTCAGGCGCGTGGTAATGGATTTGCCCACCGCGTCACGGTAGGTATCGACCACTTCGACCTTTTGAATCAGCGGGCTGTGCGTGTCCGCAATCGCCTTGCCGATGGGCGCAAAGGTTTCGCTGACAAAGGACAGGTCGATTTCCATACCGGGGAAGCGCGACGGCTCTTTGTAGTGAATGCCCGCGTCGGCAATTTCGGCAAATGCCTGCACATCGATTTCCGCATACACAATGGCGGCTTTTTTATCGATTTTTTTCGATACGGCGGGGTGCACCAATCCGATTTCGCCGAACGTAACGCCGTCGCACGAAACTGCATTCAAATTGCGCGGGTGCTGATAGCTGTGCGTAGCGGTTATCGGCGCAAAGTCAAGCCCCTTGTGCTTCACATCGTCTGCCACAACCGACAGCATTTTTGCCAATTCAAAATAGAGCGTTTCGGCGGATTTGGTTTTCGAAAACAGCGTCACGCACAGTTTTTTGTGCTCGACACACAGGTTGTTTTCGTCCACACCGTCCACCGTTCTGCCGATTTCAAATACACCGAAATCGGGTGCAAACGCGGTGTTGGTGCGCACCTGGCAAAGTTGGGTGGGCACAATGGATTTGCGAATCGTCTCGATATTCGGATTGGTCGCATTGATGAGTTTGATATTGTCCTCGACTTCCATGCCGAGCGCCTTATAGTCATCGTAATATGCCCAGACATAGGAATGCAGTTCATACAGGGAGAAGCGTTTAACCAAAATATCCTTGATTTTATCCTCAACCGTCTTTTCTTCACTCATACGCACGGGGTACAGCGGCGCTTGGGCGGTATGCACATCGAAATTATCGTAGCCGTAAATACGGGTGATTTCCTCGACGATGTCCGCTTTAATCGTCACATCTTTTGTCGCGCGGTAACTCGGCACATCGACGGTGAAGCGGTCACCGTCGGCTTTCACACCGAAGCCCAAAGATTTAAGCGTTTTGACCACTGTATCATTCGGTATATCAATCCCCGTGTAGCGGTCTAAATACGCCTTGTCGAATTCAAGCGTGACGGGCGGGTAGTGATACGCATAATCGTCCGTCAGCGACGAAACCACACGCGCGGTTTTGTCGGTATCCGTCAACAGTTTCACAAATCGCGCAATTGCGGGGACGGTCATTTCGGGGTCTAAGCATTTTTCGTACCGCATAGACGCGTCGGTGCGGTGTGAAAGGCGCACGGTGGATTTGCGCACGGAAGCCGCATCAAAGGTGGCGGATTCCAGCGTCAAAGTGGTGGTGTCCTCAACGATTTCGGAGTCAAGACCGCCCATAATGCCCGCAATGGCAACAGGGGTGTTGTCGTTACAAATCATTAAGGTGTTTTCGTCGATTTTACGCTCGACGCCGTCCAAGGTTTGGAACACGAACGGCTCTGGGAAACGCTTGATGCGGATTTTTTCGACCTTGCGGGAGTCAAACGCGTGCATCGGCTGACCCATTTCGAGCATCAAGTAGTTTGTCAGGTCTGCAAGGAAGTTAATCGCGCGCATACCACAGTAGTACAGGCGAATACGCATATTCACAGGGCTTACATTCGTATGAATGTTCTCCACCTGCAAGCAGGAATACCGCTGGCAAAGCGGGTCTTCAATTTTCATATCAACTTTCGGCAGGTTGTCATACGCGTGTAAATCCACGGTGTCAAGCGGTTTTAATTCTCTGCCTGCAAGGGCGGCGAATTCACGCGCAATGCCGTAATGTCCCCAAAGGTCGGGGCGGTTGGTGAGGGATTTGTTGTCAACCTCAAACACAATATCGTCAATCGCGTATACATCTTTTAAATCCGTACCGTTCGGAATATCATCGGTAATATCCATAATCCCCGAATGGTCATCGCTGATGCCGATTTCCTTTTCGGAACAACACATCCCGTTGGAGGTGTAGCCCGCAAGTTTGCGCGGCGTAATCGTAATGTCGCCGAGCTGTGCACCGACTTTGGCAAAGGCGGTTTTCATACCGACGCGCACATTCGGCGCACCGCAAACCACATCGACCAATTCGGGTTCGCCGATGTCCACTTTCAACAGGTGCAGTTTTTCGCTTTCGGGGTGGGCTTCGACGGATTTAATCTCGGCGCAGACTACGCCTTTTAAATCCTGCCCTTTTAGAAAGATTTCATTTTCCACTTCGGCGGTGGACAGCGAAAAACGGTGAATCAAATCGAGCTTGTCAAGCCCTGTGAAATCCACATAATCCGAAATCCAATTCATTGATAAAAACATTTTGTCGCCCTCCTTTCTTATTCATTGTCCGTGAACTGTGACAACGATTTTAAATTGCCGCTGTTCAAATCGCGAATATCTTTTACGCCGTATTTCATCATGGCAAGTCTTGTAAGCCCCAAGCCAAACGCAAAGCCCGTGTATTCCTCGGGGTCAATACCGCCCGCTTTCAACACCTCGGGGTGAATCATCCCGCAGGGACAAAGCTCCAGCCAGCCGCTGTGTTTGCAAGAGGAGCACCCCTCGCCGCCGCAGATTAAGCAACTGATATCGAGTTCAAAGCCCGGCTCAACGAACGGGAAAAAGCCCGGACGCAGGCGCACTTTGATGTCCTTGCGGAACACTTCGGACAACATCGTTTTCATAAAGTAAATGAGGTTCGAAATAGAGATATTTTTATCTACCATCACACCTTCCATTTGGAAGAAGGTGTTTTCGTGGCAGGCGTCGGTTGCTTCATTTCTAAAGCAGCGCCCGGGGAAAATCGCCTTAATCGGCACGCCGTCGTTCACGAGCGCGTCTTTATATTTTTTGTAAATCGCGTTTTGCGCGGCAGAGGTCTGCGATTTTAACAGTTGCCCGTTTTCGAGGTAATAGGTGTCCTGCATATCGCGGGCGGGGTGGTCTTTCGGGATATTCAAGGATTCAAAGCACTCGTAATCTGTCACAACCTCGCTGTAATCCTCAACGGTAAAGCCCATCGACTTGAAAATGGCTTCACATTCACGCTGGACAAGCGTAATCGGGTGATACGCCCCGCGTGCGAGATTTTGCGGCACGGAAATGTCGAAAAGCGGCATACTTTCGATTTCGCGCTGCATTTCGCGTTCCTTTAATTCTTTGGTCTTTTCGGCAAGCATGGTTTCAATGCTTGCACGCACTTCGTTGGCAAGCTGTCCCATTTTCGGGCGTTCCTCGGCAGAAAGCGTCCCCATACTTTTTAAAATTCCCGTCAGTTCGCCTTTTTTACCGAGCACCTGCACGCGGAAGTTTTCAAGTTCGGACAAATCCGTCAAATCCGAAAGCTGTGCTTTCGCACGCGTGCGAATGTCCTCTAACTTCTGTTTCAAGACAATCTCCCTTTCTGTATTGAAATTCTGTATTGTTTGCAAAAAATAAAGCGCCGCCCCCAAAGGGACGGCGCAAAAAGCCGTTTCTAAACCACCCGTTGTGATAAGCGCTGACACGCCCCTGCCCGTTAACGGCGGCAACCGTTGCAGCCTACTGTATGTTCAGCCGCACCGCTCCAAAGTGAAACTTCGGCGAAAAACCGCTTTGCCCGCGCTTACAGCCCATGGCGCGTGGCTCTCTTCAAAAACGGGAATCATTTCGCCTACTGCCTTTTTCCCAGCGTTTGTCGGATTTATTTTTGCGTATATAGTATAGCACAGATTTTTAAATTTGCAAGTATAATTTCAAGGGTGCCTGTTTCTGTCTCCCACCATATCCGTAGGCAGGCGTAAAAGTCTGCCCCGATACACAGAATCAAATACCATATGTAGGCTGTGGAAAAGTCACCCGTCCCATTGATACACCAATTTGCATTGTGCAAAATTCCGATTGTTTTTTCAAGTGTAATTATGCGGTTTCCTCGTAATACGCATCCATCACAACCGATTCTTTCGCATTTTTGGAAACATATTTATCCTGATAATAATTTTCAAGGTAGCTGTCAAAGCTGCCGTCAGGTGAGATGGTAATCACCGTGCAGCCGCGCTGTGCACCGTGCTTCATAATGCCCATGTAAGCTAAGTAGTCCACCGAATAACCGTAGGTCAAGCGTACGCCTTTATATTCGAGCGACAGGTTGTTCAAATGGTCGTGCCCGAAGAACATGCCTTGCGTTGAACCGAGTGCAAGCACACGGTCAAAGAAGCCCGCATTGCGTTCGCTGGGGAAAATCACCTCATTGTGCTCGCCCGCTTCGCCGTATTTATACACCACAGTTTCGGTATTTTGAAATCCGTTGTCACGGTATTCATAATACGCCGTTTTCATTTCTTGCAGCGGAATGTGGAAAAATGCAAGCGATTTCGGCTGTACGCCGTTGTTCTCTGCGGTGATGGCATACACTTCTTTTTCATACCAATCGATTTGGTCCTCGTGAATGCAGTCATAGTCCCACATCAGACTGGCGATGACGCCTTTGCCGACATAAGAGTTGGAGTCAAGCATAAACAGGCTCTGCGTGACTTCACCCTTTGTATTTTTCACATTGATGCAATAGTTGCCGACGCCGAACACCTCTTCGGGTCCTGCTTGGAACAAGCAGTGCGGATAGTCGTCGCTTTCATACAGCGCACCGATGGTTTCCCGCGAAAAATACGAATAGCTTTCCGAATCGTGATTGCCGAAAACCGGCGCCCAGTATACCCCGAGCTGTTCCATCAAGTCCGCAAACAGCTTGGCGTTTTCTTTGTTGTTAAATGTGCCTGCCTGTACCGGAACGGGATAGGTTATATCGCCCGTCACAATCACCAAATCAGGCTGTTCGGCAGTAATCATTGCCGCCACGGCATTCAGCGCCATATTGTCCTTGCGGATACTCATAAATCCGCCGCCGATATGAATATCGGTCAGCTGTAAAATTTTAAAATCGCCGTCCGTAACAAAGGTGTAGCGACCGGCTTCATCCTTGACGGGCTGTAATTGATTTTCATACGTCACCGCCGATAGGCTATGTACGAAAGAACGGTTGGACGCAAGCCCCACCACATTCACCGCCGTCAATACGCCGACAACAGCCAACAGCACCGCAAGAAGGATTGCTATGACCTTTAAAGCGGTTTTGCCTTTGCTTTTTTTCCCTTTTTTCTCTGGCTTCTTTTGTGCCTTTTCAGTCGTTTTCACTGTTGCTTCCATATTTTGCACCCACCTTTATTGGTATATTAGAAATTTTGCTTCCCGTATCACGGTTTTGCCTGCCGACACCGCAACCGCCGCACCGATAACGACGGCAAACACACCGTCAGCCGCAAACGGTAGCTTCGAGGACAGCAACAGCCCCATCAGGGAAAACAGCGTCACCGCACAGTCTAAAAGACAGTCCATAAACAAAGCCTTGAACGGTTTGGACTGTTTCTTTTTTCCGACCGTATGATACAGCACCGCCAAAAACACTTTCACAGGCAATGTACAGGCAAGCAGTACTGCATATTTGCGCAAATACGCAATCGGCAGCGGATATAAAATACGTTCCGTACCGCTGTACAGAAAATAAATCCCCGCCACGGCAAGCACAAGCCCGATACAAAAGGTTAAAAGACTTTCGGCACGTCGGTGGATTTGCTCGTCATGCGTTTTCATCAACAGCACGGCAGAAAGCACCGCCGCACATAAAAGCGCATCACCGAAATTGTTGACGGCGTCGCAATACACCGCAAGCGAATTGGAACTGATGCCGATATACAGCTTGACAAGCCCCAAAAGCAGATTACAAAGCAGTCCGACTGCCATAACACCTGCCTGCATATACAATCTCCTTATATTGGCATAATACAGTATTCTAACATAAATATACGTTACAAACAATGCATATTTTCCCTGAAAATTACATTGTTTTCTTATGATTTTGCACAAAGAAAAGCACCGGGACGCAAACGGAAATTTGCGCCCCGGCTGTATCGCTTTTGTACCGTTTAAATGCCTTTCAGTTTGCCGATATTTTTCAGCGTATGCGGCACGCCTTTAAGAATCTTGCCCATACCCTTTGCAAACTTATCCTCATTGAGAATTAACAGCAGACCGTCTGCCATTTGGGGGCTGAACAGCCCGAAGCTCATGGAGATAAAGTTTTTCACAGGCGTCTGTACCGCCACAGCACCCGCCATGGTGTCCTCGCCGAGCATTTTGACAAGCATACGATGGAGTCTGCCGCCCCATTTGCCGTCTGCAGCATCCTCAATGGTATTGCCGTAATCAAGCGGCAAGCTCTTGTCACGCTGTGACGGAGGCAGTTCATGCCCAAGCACCGCCGTAAACGATGCGTCCGGCACATGCATAATATCGCCGGTGTAATATTCCGGCGCGGTTTCTCTGTAATCGGGCACTTGCGCTTCAACAGTAGAGGTCACTTGCACCGCGGTCTCCAAACGAATATCGCGACTGGAAGACCCAACCAAAATCCGGAATTCGCCGCTTTCAACATGCCAGTCGTGAATATTGACATTATAGTAGGCAAACGCGCGCTTATCCAGCGTGATTTCGACCGTCTTTGCCTCTCCCGCTTTTAAGAACACCTTTTGAAAGCCCTTGAGTTCCTTTTCAGGTCGGAAAATCGTGCTTTCCACATCGGAAACATACAATTCAGTAACCTCGGCACCGTCTCTGTCACCTGTATTTTTCACGGTAAAGGAAACGGTAAGGGTATCGGTGTCTTGGATTTTATCCGCACTGACCTTTAAGTCGCTGTATTCGAAGGTTGTGTAGGAAAGCCCGTGCCCGAACGGGAAACGCACCGCCTTTTGCGCCTTGTCATAATAACGATAGCCGACATACACGCTCTCTCTGTATTCCACGGAAACGGGCGTGCCTGGGAAATAGTTCGCACTGGAATTTTCGGAAAGTGCATAAGGATAGGTCTCTGCCAGCTTGCCGCAGGGGTTGACATCGCCGAACAGCACGTCGCAAACCGCACTGCCGCACGCTTGACCGGTTAAGAATTCATTGAGAATGGCAGGTACCTCATCTGCCCACGGCATTTCGACCGTTGAACCGCCCGAAAGGACCACAACCACATTTTTATTAACCTTCAAAACCTCGTTGACCAAACGGTCATGCAACGGCGGCAAATGCATATGCTTGCGGTCATTGCCCTCGGTTTCAAATTCATCTGTAAGTCCGATGAACAGCAGCACCGCTTCGGCGTCCTTTGCCTTTTCCACCGCCTCAGCGACAAAAGTATCATCTGCGATTTTGTTTTTCTTGGCGGTCGAATAGCCGGGTGCATATTGGAATTCCACGCCCATTTGCACCAGCGTTTCAAAGGCGGAGTCTAACTGAATGGGGTTAATCAGCGACGAGCCTGCGCCTTGATAGCGCGGTTTCTTCGCCATTTCGCCGATGACGGTGAGCTTTGCTTTCTTGTCAAGCGGCAAAATATCGCCGTCGTTTTTCATCAGGACCATGCACTGCCCAGCGATTTCCCGTGCGAGCTTATGGTGGGCTTCAGCGTCATAGGTATAGTCGCCAAGCACCTTTTCGCCCTTGAGTGCCAAATCAATTAAGTGATCGACCAATTCGTCGAGATAGCTTTCTTCTACCAAGCCCTGTTTCACAGCGGCAACGATTTGCTTGTTGCCCTCGCCGTCCGAAGAAGGCATTTCCAATTCCTGCCCCGCAAGAAGCCCTGCAACACGGTCATTTTCCGCGCCCCAGTCAGTCACAACAATACCCTTGTAGCCCCATTCGTTGCGAAGCACGTCGGAAAGCAGCCATTTGTTTTCAGCGCAGTATGTACCGTTCAAACGATTGTATGCCGCCATAATCGTCCAAGGCTGTGCCTTTTTGACCGCTGTTTCAAACGGTACAAGGTAAATCTCCCGCAAGGCGCGCTCATCGACAACCGTGTTGACCGTCATGCGGCGGGTTTCCTGGTTATTTGCCGCAAAATGCTTGATGGAAGTGCCGATGCCCTTGCTTTGCACGCCGTTAATAAACGACGCTGCCATTTCGCCCGCCAAATACGGGTCCTCCGAGAAATACTCGAAGTTTCTGCCGCACAAAGGCGAGCGCTTAATGTTGGTGCCCGGTCCCAAAAGGACGGAAACGCGCTCTTTCAGGCATTCGTCACCGAGGGCTTTACCCATTCTGTAAATCAAGTCCGGGTCCCACGAGCAAGCGGTTGCGCATGCGGTCGGGTAGCAAATGGCAGGTACGCCTTTTAAGGACATTTTTTCGTCCTTGCTTTTTTCCTCGACACGTTTACGGATACCGTGCGGGCCGTCGGTGAGCATAATCGACGGTACGCCGACATGATTGACCGCGGCGGTGTGCCAATAGTCAAAGCCGGAGCACAGCGACGCTTTTTCTTCCAGCGTCATGTTTGCTAAAATTTCGGAATGCTTCATAGTATGCCTCCAATATATGTTTTTTTACTTTTTCAAACAGATTTCACAGCGGCGTATTTTGCCTCAATCTCTGCCCATGCCGCATAGGCGTCACGCTGTCCAAGCAATCGCACGGCATCGGTATAGGGCTTGGCGGCAGCTTCAAACAGCTTCATTTTACGCTCTGCCGCACGCACCGCCTGTTTTTTCACTCGCTTTTGGGCGGCTGTGGTGTCCGGCAAGGCAAGCGCCTCTGCAACGCAAGACGCATCGGGAATTTCAATCCCCTCGGGGAAATATTTCGGAATGAGCAATGCACTGCGTTTGCGTTGTTTTGCCTCGGCAATCGCCTCCCGGCGCGCAACGCGCTGCTCCTTGGTCTTTTTCGGCATCTTTTTTGCCGCGTACAGCGTTGCTTTATCAAACTGACACAGCGCCGTAACGCTGTCTTCCACAATTTGTTCTGCCTTTTGCACTTTTTCTTGATATTCGGCACTTTCAAATTTTTGCAGTTCCCGTACGGTAATCTGTGCCGCCTCATACTGCAGCTGTGCTGCTTTATCGTTTGCGGCGACAGGCTTCGCCAAAATGGCTTGTGCCTCGTGAATCGCCTCCACCGTGTCTATTAACGCATCATCGGAAAGCTCCTGATGACTGTAATCGGCAAACAGCGCACGAATTTTCAGCACCTTAATCATATTGGCACGCTTTTGTTCGGACAAATCATAGAACAAAAACGGGAACAACGACAGCAGTGTACCGATAACAGACGAAATGATAATCGCATACACCAGCGGATTGCGGAAGTCCGCATCAAACAGTTGGTCATAATTGTCCGTTAAACCGTAATAGCGAAGAATCAACGGAATGGCATAGCCCGTAGCAAGCCCAATGAGGTTCCCCGACATCTGCCCGATTTGGTCCATAAAGCCCTCTAAACGGTCGCCGGTTTTATATTGCTGATAATCCATCATATCCGCTTTCATGGCAGGCAGATAGATAATCGACAACGCGGAGAACATATCCTTGAAGAAAATCATTAAAAACACAAGGATATAGTTTTTATAGCAGGCAAGCATCAGCACTAAGCACAGCGTTTGCACCGAAAGGGAAATTAAACAAATTTTCTTTTTGCCGAGTTTATTGGCAAGCGGCGCGCCCAACAACATACCCGGTGTTGCCGCCTCGCCGCGAATAACCACCATCAACGCGTACAGCGCGGCATTATTCATACCGTAATAAAAAACCCACTGAAAAATGTATCCATATCCGCCAGCCAAAAAGCTGAGCCATGACGAGCCGTTAATAATCCAAAAGTATTTATTGTGGGCAACCTTTTTCAAGCCCTCTACAAAGCCGACCTTCGGGACATAGCGTTTGGGTACAATAATGCGCTCTTGCGTGCCAAATACACAAAACATACTGACAAACAGCCCGAGAATACAAAAAATCGGAAAGGCAATACGGTAGGTACGCAAATCATCAAGCGGACCGATCAGCGGCAAGACGGGATTGACCACGGTCGGTGCGAAAGAATAAATGACAGAGCTTATTTCGATAATCCAAGCACGCTCCGAAGAATTCGGCGACATCACCTGCACAAGCCCCGCATATGCCGTCGTATAAAACGGGGAGAAAAATTGCAATACGGTATACACCAAAAACAGACAGACCGCCTTTTCGGTATATTCCATATTTTCATACGGCAGAAAAACGAGCAATGTCCCGAAAAATGCCGTGGGCAAACCCATTGTGAGCAGATAGGGACGAAACTTCCCCATTTTACTGCGCGTATTGTCAAACAGCATCGCACGCATCGGTGCAGTAATCAGCCCAATAAGCGTCGCCACTACATTCATGGTCTGCAAATCCAGCGCGGCAATCCCGATAGAAGCGCCGACAATCATGCTGCCGACATTCATACCAATCATGCCGACCACGGAAATAATGAAATAGACGCCCGCCCCGCCGACAGAGTACGCGGCAATTTCCCGATACGGTACATATTTCTTGCTCGGCGGCGTTCGCCAGTGCGTTTTCAAGTCGCCCCATTTGTCTTTTACAAATGCGCGTAAATCTGCTGCTTTTTTCAATTTCTCCACCCCAAAGTGTTACAATTTGGGTTTATTCTGTAAACTCCCCGTCGGAAAGTCCCAAAAGCTCTGCGGAATCCGCTTGCTCCAAATCCTCCACCGTTTTGAGCTTTTTACGAATAATCGTATTGCGGTGCTGCGCGTCATCGAGCGTTCTGCCCGCTTCGTCGATTTTCTTTTTCGCTTTTTCCAAAATCGCGCCGAAATTCTCATACTGCGCCTTCGCCGCGCCCAACAGCAAACGGACTTCGTTGGCTTTTTCATTGATCGCCACAGTCTTAAAGCCCATGGAAAGAGAATTTAAAAGTGCGGTAATCGTAGAGGGTCCTGCCACCATCACATTGCAGTCCTTCTGGATTTTTTCAAGTATTCCCGACTGTGACGACACGATTTCGGCGTATAAGCCTTCCGTGGCAAGATACATAATCGCAAACGGTGTGGTATTCGGCACATTGATGTATTTTTTGATGAGTTTTGCCTCGCTGTATACGCGCGCCTCCAATTCCTTGCGCGCTTGCCGTACTGCCTCGGCGTCCGCGTGCTCGGCGGCAGTGCACAGCCGCACATAATCCTCCAAAGGGAATTTCGAGTCCACGGGCAAATAGATGATTTTCGATTTATCGTCGCTTGCGGGAATACGAATGGCAAACTCCACGCGCTCAGTATCCTTTTCCCCTGTGGCGACATTTTTATCATACATATTGGGAATGGTTTGGTCTAAAATGCTCTCAAGCTGTACTTCTGCCCAGGTGCCGCGCGCCTTGACATTCGTTAGCACACGGTTGAGCGCGCCGACATTATCCGTCACACCGACGGAAAGCTCTTTCATTTCACCCAAAGAGGTATAGAGCTTTTCGAGCTGTTCGGAAACGGTTTTAAAGGAGGAATTCAAGCGTGTGGTTAAAGTCGAAGTCAGCTTTTCATCAACCGTAGTCCGCATTTCGTCGAGCTTTTTCTCGTTGCTTTCCTGCATTTTGCCGATGGCATTTTCAATCAGCTTCGTTTGCTTTTCGTTTTGCTCCAATGTGCGGTCGCGAATATCGTTTAACGATTTGGTAACTGTTTCATTCAGCGAAATTTGGTGCTCATAATTCGCTTTGGTCATTGCGTCCATTCTTTTGCCGAGCACATCTAAACTGTTCGCCAATTCCATACGGTTGCGGGCAAATTCATCTGCCGTATTTTTCTGCACCGCGTCGATTTTCTCTGAAAGACGGGCAATTTCCGCTTTCGCACTATTATCCTTTTTGCGCAGAAGCAACACAATCGCCGCCAATACACCGCAAGCGGCAAGCACTGCAAAAACCGCAGATATGATTTCCAATACGTTCATAAAAGCACCTCATATATGAATTTTAACCGCAGTATACCACAGCGGCTGTCCCGTTTTTGGGACTCTTCGGTGCTTTGCGCTTTATTGTATATGTTTTTATTTTACCTGATGAGGACAAAAAAACATATCAAAATACCGAAGAAAAAGCAAAATTTCCGTGATTTATTTTTTGTACGCTTGCGCTGCAATATAGCCGCGCGGCGTGACGCCGAACGCGCGCTTAAAGCAAGCAATAAAGTATGACTCCGAGCAAAACGCCAAGGTATAGGCGACAAACCCGCTGTCACAACCGTTTTCCAGCAAACGCTTTGCCTCTTCCAGCTTGCGATTGAGAATATAGCGGCTTAATGGCTCTCCGGTCTCCTTTTTGAACACGGCGGAAAGGTAATCTGCCGTGATGCCGATTTCCTCTGCCAAAAGGGACACGGTGATTTTTTCATGCAAACGGCGTTCCACGCACGCCATACAGCGACGCACATACGGTGAATAGCGCAGCTGCCCGCGCACCTTGGAAACGAGTGCGGTCAATTCGCCTGCCTTTTCGATTAAAAAGATCAAAATTTCGTCAGGAGACTGCATTTTATCGATACTTCGGATATAGCTGTCGCTTAAATTATAGGCAGTCATTTCATCCAAGCCCCCCTGTATGGCGGCACGCACCGCAAGCGTAACAGAGCTCACACCCCAATACTGCATTTGGCGAAGCGGGTCATCAGACAGCTTGCCGACCACCACACCGTTCTGGAAATACTGCTCCATTTTCTCTTGCAGTAAATGAACATCGCCCTGCTGAATACAGGCAAAAAATGCGTTTTCCGCCTGGTACGGGGTGTGCGCAATACCGCTTTCGCGCTGGGCAAACGCCGCATCATACGCCGATGTGGGCGCAATCTGGATTCGGTTGGCATCCGCCTGCATGATTGACCCTCCGTTTTTCGAGAATATATACAGCATAACTTTTTTTCATTCGCAAGTCAAGAAATTTGATATAAAATCGGGATTTTCTGCATTTTACACAATTTCAGCACAAAAAATTTGTTGATACAAAACGGCATCTATGCTATAATTGTGCCGACTTTTATTGAAAGGAAAGCGGGTGGCGAACATTGTCAAAACACGGAAAAGCACAAAGTGCTGCTGTTCGCCGCAAAGCATTTCGTGCGGCATTCCCCTATACAGTGCCGATTTTTGCGGGGTTTTGGTTTTTGGGGCTGACCTATGGGGTGCTGATGCGCACCGCAGGCTTTTCCTTTTGGTATCCGATGCTGATGAGCCTGACCGTTTTTGCAGGTTCCATGGAATTTGTCGCCGTCAATCTGTTGCTCGGCGCTTTTACGCCTGTAAAGGTATTTTTCTTGACGCTGATGATTAACGCAAGACACCTGTTTTACGGTGTTTCTATGCTCGACCGCTACAAAAACACGGGTTGGAAAAAACCGTATTTGATTTTCGGGTTGTGTGACGAAACCTTTTCCATCAACTGTACGGCGGAAATCCCCCCGGATGTTGACCGAAGTTGGTTTATGTTTTTTGTCACGCTGTTAAACCATTTTTATTGGGTATTCGGCGCAACGCTCGGCGGCGTGTTCGGCGCAATATTCACCTTCAATACCGAAGGGCTGGATTTCGTGATGACCGCGATGTTCGTTGTCATTTTCTTGGAACAATGGCGCAAGGAGAAAAACCATGCCAGCGCCGTTTTGGGCATAGCGGTACCTGCGCTTTGCCTTAGACTGTTCGGTGCGGAAAATTTCATTTTGCCGTCAATGGCAGTTCTTCTGCTTCTGCTGACCGCACTGCGCAAGCCGCTAGAAAAAGGCGGTGATGCTGTATGACGATGACGCTCTCGGAACAAATCATTACCGTAGCAGTGATTGTCCTCGCCACGATGCTCACACGGTTTTTACCGTTTTTGCTGTTCCCAGCGGACAAACCCACACCGAAATATTTGCAATACCTCGGCAAGGTGTTGCCCGCCGCGGTATTCGGGCTGTTGGTTGTGTATTGTTTGAAAAATGTCGATATTCTTTCGGGCAGTCACGGTATTCCGGAGCTGCTTGCGATTGCGGTGGTGATTGCACTGCATTTGTGGAAAAAGCAAATGCTCCTTTCCATTGCCGGCGGCACGGTTGTATATATGCTGTTGGTGCAATTCGTATTTTAAATACAACAAAAAAGACCTTGCGGGTAAATCCTGCAAGGTCTTTCCTTTGTTTTGAGTTTGCAGCGATCAAGCATTCGTTTCTGCCTGTTGTGCCGCACGGTGTAAAGACCGATAGGTGCAGACAAGCGAAACCACCGAAATGAAAAAGGTGAGTAAGTCGGAGACGGGCATGGAATACAATACGCCGTCCAAGCCGAACCGAATCGGCAGCAAAAGTGCGAAGCCTACGCCGAACACGATTTCACGCACCATGGAAAGCATGGTAGACAGCATTGCCTTGCCAAGCGACTGCAAATAGATAAATGCCGCTTTGTTGACGCATGCCAGCGGCAGCATACACAGATACACACGGAACGCTTTAACCGCAAATTCGGTATAGTAGATACTTTCATTCGACGCACCGAAAATCGCAATCAACTGATTGGGAAGCAATTCCGCAATCAAAAGCGCGATTACGCCGACTGCCGCCTCTGCGATAACCAAACGCGTCAAAAGCCCTTTTGCGCGGTCAAAGCGTTTTGCGCCGACATTGTACCCGACAATCGGGATACAGCCCGCCGCCATGCCGACAACAATCGAAATGACAATCTGGAAAAATTTCATGACGATACCGACAACCGCCATCGGGATTTGTGCATACTGTTCCTGCCCGAAAATGGGGTCAAGGGCGCCGTATTTACGCACCATATTGTTGATTGCCGCCATCGCCGCTACAAGCGAAATCTGCGACAAAAAGCTGCAAATTCCAAGCGGGATAAACTTTTGAATTACTCTGCCGCAAAGCACAAAGCTCCCTTTTTGCAATGCAACGGTTTTCATACGGCAAAGGTATACAACGGACAGCACCGCCGTCAGGACTTGTCCGAGTACAGTGGCAACCGCCGCGCCCATCATCCCCCAGCGGAACACAAAAATGAAAATCGGGTCTAAAATAATGTTCACGACCGCGCCCAAAAGCGTAGACAGCATTGCAAACCGCGGACTGCCGTCGGAACGGATAATCGGATTCATCGCCTGCCCGAACATATAAAAGGGAATCCCTAAGGTAATATAAAAGAAATATTCCTTGGACTGCACAAAGGTTTCCTCGTTAACGCGCCCGCCGAATGCGGTCAAAATCCCGTCGCTGCAAAGCAAATACACCACCGTCAGCAAAAGTCCGCAAAACAGGCTGAGCACCACCGCATTGCCGACGCTTTTGTGCGCGTCCTCGCGCTTCCCTGCGCCCAAGCAGATGCTCACAAACGCACAGCAGCCGTCGCCGATCATCACCGCAATACTTAACGCGATGACCGTCAGCGGGAACACGACCGTGTTTGCCGCGTTGCCGTAAGAGCCGAGATAATCGGCATTTGCAATAAAAATCTGGTCCACAATGTTGTATAGCGCCGCCACCAGCAGGGAAATTACACACGGTACTGCATATTTGCGCATCAATGTGCCGAGCTTTTCCGTACCCAAAAAGGCATTTTCTGTTTTTTCTGCCATAAGAACCTCCGAGACATAAAAATACAGCGTGCACGCAACCGGATTTACGCAGTTACGCTACACGCTGTAAGTATAGTATATCAAATTTTCAAAATTTTGCAAAGGCGGTTTTGCACAAATCGGAGATACATTTCTCAAAAAAATCAAGGCATTTTGCGAGCAAAAAGCAATTCTGCTTTGCTTATGCGCCAATCATCGCGTGGAGCGGGTCCATAAATTTGGAGTTGGACGGTGCCATCATATAATTTAACAGCAACACATTCTGTATCCCGTTGTCGCGGATAAATTGCGGCAGATTCATGCCTTGCACGCCCTCCTGCCGCGGGTCGAGTACATAAACCTCGCTGTAATTCTCTAACAGGAACGGCGCAAAGGCATTCCCGTAGCTTTCTTTAATCAGCAGGATTTTCTGCCCGTTGCCGACATTCGTTGTCATTTTAATTAGCGCCTTATCCCCTTGAATAAACGCCATATATTTGCTGGCAGGGTCGGTAATATTGGTGGAGATAATGCGCAAATTTTTGCCGTCGTCCATCGCGGGCGTAGAAAAGTACTGCCCGCTCGCCTCCACCGTCGGATAAAACACCTCGACGAAATCAGGATTATTTTTGAGCGCCTCGCTTTGGGTATAACGATACATACTGCCGACAAAGCCGTCTAAGCGTGCGGTTTCGTGCACATCAAGCGGCTTACACTCTAAATTCGCCGCTTCGCAAAACGCCGTATACGCCTGATATGCGCCGCGCGCCGTCCAATGGTGGTCGGTCCGAAAATAAATGTATTCGTCGGTATGGCGCGACAGCTTGTCGTACGCGTCCACCTTTACAATGTTGTCACCCATTGCGCCGTAGGCGATTTCAATGCCGCGCTTTTGACTGTGCGAGCCGGTGCGGTATTCCTCCGGTCCGTAAAATTCTATACGCGTCGGCGCAAGCAGAGCATACACCTTGACCTCAGGAACAGCGGCGGCAAGCGCATTCACGGTTGCACCGTAATCCAATAGCTTCTGTTTGTTGACGGAATACATTTCCATCGCCGCGTCTTTTGTCAAAACAATATAATTGGTCGAAACCGTATATTCCCCAACCTCGGGCGGGGCAGTGGTCGGCTCGGTCGTGGTTTCGGCAGGTACAGTCTGCGTTTCGCTGCCCGTTTCGGACGGTGCTTCTGTCGGTGCTTGTGTCTGCGGCTCGGCTGTTTTCCCGTATGCAGGCGCAAACACCACCGCAAGCACTAACACTGCAGCGGCGGCAATCAGTTCTATAGTGCCGAGCACTTTTTTGGATTTGTTCATTTCCATAAATTGCTTATACCTTTTCCCCTGTTTCGGCGTTTAAAATATTTTTGAACACCGCAATGTGGGTATTTGAAATGTATTTGTCCATATGCATACTGCCGAAATACCATTTGTCAAAGGTGCACGAGTCGGACAGTTCCTCAAAATAGGCGTTTAACGCCGTCACACGCAGGGAATCATAATCCTTGAGCTGTAAAAACCCTTTTATCCGTAGAGGCGGCTCGTGGGTAATGACCATATCCACATGATAATCGGCAGCTTCCAAGGCATGCGCGCCCGCGAGCAGCTCCTCCCGCGTTGGGATTTCCTCACGCGACCAGGTTTCGCCCTCCGCGCGAATATCAATGTCGGGACTTTCGCCGCCGCCCATGGTAAACACGGTTTTGCCGTCAATCGTGAATACCTGTCCGCGCAAAAGGTGGTACAGATTACCGTAAATCTTATGCACCTTGCCGCCGTTCCACTCACTTACCTCGTAATTGTTCAAAAGTGAAAAATTCTCGTGCGTACCGTCGATAAAGCAGATATTGTATTTACGCTTGCCCAACTGCTTAATGATTTTCTGCTCTTTTTTGCTGTCGTCCCACAAAAAGCCGAAATCTCCGCACACAAGCAAAGTATCGCCCGCCTTCAGTGCTTTTAAGCGAGACGGTGACAGACGTTCGACTTCACCGTGGGTGTCCCCCGTTACATAAATCAAATTTTTCACTTCCTCTTGTTTCTATCGTAAAACTTTGGTATACTCTATGTCAGTAATCATATATTTTACACGCTTTGAGAATTCTTTTCAAGGGGGATTTCGCGTTGAAAAGATTTATTTCCTATATTCTGACCTTGGTTCTGTTGCTTTTGCCGCTTTGTTCGGTCAAAAGCTCTGCCGCTTATAACAATTCGCTCGAAACCTGTGCCGATATTGTTCTGCTGATAAGCCTTGATAACGACACCGTTATTTTTGATAAAAATGCGGACAAGGTCACGGCTCCCGCGTCGCTTACGAAAATCACAACGGCGATTTTGACGATTGAAAACTGTGACGACTTAGACGCCATGGTCACGATTAAGCAATCCACTATCAACGCCATCAGCGGTACGAACAGCTCCACGGCGGGGTTAAAGGTCGGGGAGGAAATTTCCGTTCGCAATCTGCTATACTGTATGATGGTGAAAAGCGCCAACGAAGCGGCGCTCGCACTCGCGGACTATATCGGCGGCAGTGTGTCGAACTTTGTGCAGATGATGAACGATTTTGTAATGGATATGGGCTGTGAAAACACGCATTTTGACAACCCACACGGCTTGGACTCGCCCGGGCAATACACCACCGCGCGCGACCTCGCCATGATTACCAAACATGCCCTGACGCTCCCGCTGTTCGAGGAAATTGTCAACACCGTCAATTATAAACTGCCCGCCACCAACAAAAGCGGTGAGCGCAACTTGCTTTCGACCAACTGGATGATTAACCCAAATTTTAAAACCTATTATTTAAAATACGCACAGGGAATTAAAACCGGTACAACCACAAACGCCGGGCACTGTATCATCTCAAAGGCGAGCAAAGACGGCTACAATTATTTGGCGGTGGTGATGGGTGCGCCTGCCGAAGATGTGAACGGCGACGGAAATCCCGATAACTGCGCGTTTTTGGAGTGCAAAAAGATTTTTCAATGGGCGTTTGACAACATTCGTTTAACCAAGGTTGCCGACCCCACACAAATTGCGACGGTGGTTGACGTTAAGCTGTCGTGGAATGTGGACCATGTGCGGCTGGTGCCCGAAACCGAGGTCACGGCGCTGGTGCCTGTGGGAAATGACGAAAACAGCGTGCTGTTGGAGGTCATTCCCGAAGAAACACCGACAGAGGTGAACGCCCCCATCAAAAAAGGAGATGTCCTCGGCAAGGCGCGTATCCTTTATGCCGAAGACGAAATCGCCACGGTCAATTTGGTCGCGGCAGAGGACGTGCACATGAGCGTGATTCTGTTTGTTTGGGACGGGATTAAAAATATTTTCAAATCCACGCTGTTTCAAATCGTATTTGCGCTGATTCTTCTGATTTTGGCAATTTATATCTGGCTGATTATACGCCACAATCAAAAGAAAAAGCGTCGAAAAGCCCCGAAACCCGTGAAGAATTTTCGGAATATGAAATGATGAAAAATATATTGCAAAACCCGGCGTGTGCCAAAGTCAGCGCACGCCGGGTTTCTTTGTAGGTGTCGGGACGCGCATTGCGCACCTGATTGTCATTCTGAGGCGACCGCCGAAGAATCTCCTTTCGTACAGGCTATGCTTTGTGCTGTTTGAGATTCTTCACTTCGTTCAGAAGGACAAATTTGGATTTGTCTATCCAACCGTAGGGGCGGGTTTCCTCGCCCGCCCGTGGATTTTGATGTAATTTTGCGGAACGACACTCAGGTCGTTCCCTACGCGCACGCATACATTTCGTACGTAGGGCGAGACAATCACAAAAGATACGCTCGCAAGCGTTCCAGCAAGGCGGCATCAACCACGATTTCCGCCTGTGTACCCTCGGGCAAAAATTCCTCGGAAAGCACCTGCCCGTTCTCGCGGATTTGCGCCAAAAGCTGTCCTTCCGAAAACGGAATAAGCACCGTGGCACGCGTGACGGTTTTTTGCAAAGCATTCTCCATCGCTGCAAGCAAGTCGGGAATCCCCTCGCCCGTAACAGCGCTGATATGCACGGTGTTGCCGACGGTGGGTAAATCATACAGTGCGGGCACGCGGTCGCACTTGTTCATTACAGTAATCAGGGGCGTGTGTGCACAGCCAAGCTCTGCAAGCAGGCGTTCCGTGACGTCCAAATGCTCAGCACACGAAGGGTCGGACGCGTCGCAGACATTGAGCAGTAAATCCGCCGCTTTTGCCTCCTCCAAGGTGGACTTGAACGCCTCGACCAAATGGTGCGGCAAACGGCGCACCAGCCCAACGGTATCCACCAGCATCACGCTTTGCCCGTTCGGAAGCGTCAGTTTGCGCGCGGTGGGGTCTAAGGTCGCAAACAGCTTATCTTCCGCCAACACGCCCGCCTCGGTCAATGTGTTTAACAGCGTGGATTTGCCCGCATTGGTATAGCCGACAATCGCTACGGTCGTAATGCCGTCTTTTTTGCGCCGCGTACGCTGTGCATTGCGGCGTTTTTCGATTTGCCGCAGTTCCTCTTTTAATGCATAAATGCGCCGACGGATATGGCGGCGGTCACTTTCTAACTTTGTTTCGCCCGGTCCGCGCGTGCCGATACCGCCGCCCAACCGCGAAAGGGATTTACCCTGCCCCGCAAGACGCGGCAAGGCGTATTGCAGTTGCGCAAGCTCCACCTGGATTTTGCCCTCGCGACTACGGGCACGCTGCGCGAAAATATCCAAAATCAGCGTGGTGCGGTCAATCACGCGCGTATGCGTTTCGCGCTCCAAATTGCGCTGTTGCGCAGGGCTTAACTCCCCGTCGGCAATGAGCAAATCGACTTCGTTGTTTTCACAAAATTCCTTGACTTCTGTCAGTCTGCCCGACCCGATATAGGTGGCGGGATTGGGACTTTCGAGCTTTTGTGACACTACGCAGACCGTCTCTGCCCCTGCGGTTTTGCTCAATTCTTCAAGCTCTGCCAGCGAAATCTCGCAATCATATTCGCCCGTATCCACGCCCAACAACACGGCGCGTTCGGGATTTTGGTTGTTCTCGTAAAAAGCCATTTTGCAACTTCTTTCCCTTTGATTTCAATTTTAGTTTACCACATACACAAAAAATCAGCAATAGAATTTCCAAAGCACCGCATGCATATACTGTAGCGGAGGTGTTTTGATGAACTGCTGTGTGACGGATTTGCGCGAAAAAGAGATCATCAATTTAAAGGACGGCTGTCGGTTAGGTTCGGTATGTGATGTCGAAATCGACACCTGCACGGGGCGCGTGCTTGCGCTGATTGTATTCGGAAAATCTAAATTTATGGGCTTCGGCGGACGGACAGATGACATACGCATTGCATGGGAGGATATCGAGGTCATCGGCGACGATACGATTTTAGTGCGGTTTGACTGTCCCGAAGCATGTAAGCCGAGTATGAAAAAGAAAAATGCGCTGGATTCGCTGTTTCGGCAAGGGTAAGAACAACATAAATTCTGCTTGACTGCAAAAATGCGCCCCGCGAGAATTCGCGGGGCGCACATATTGCCTGTTTCAAAATCAGCCGTCGGTTTCAGGCTCTAATACGGAATAGCCGCCGTCACTGCGCTTATATACCACATTGACCGCATCTGTTTCGGCATTGCGGAACATATAGAACGCATGCCCGAGCATGTTCATCTGCAAAATCGCCTCGTCCACGGTTTGGGGTTTTAAGGCGACGGACTTTGTGCGGATAACGTCGTATTCCTCCTCGGTCTCTTCTGCCGTATCGGGAGCATTAAATACCTCGTCAAACGAAACCTCGCGCAGTCTGCGTTCCAGTTTGGTTTTATTTTTACGGATTTGGCGAATCAGCGAATCGACACAAGCGTCGAGTGCATCCTCCAAATCTTGGGAGCGTTCCTGCGCACGAAATATGAACCCGCCCTTTTGGAGCGTAATTTCAACAATTTTAACATTTTTCTCTACGGTGGCGGTAATTTTCGCCGCCGCGTCGGGTCCGAAGAATTTTTCAACCTTTTGCAGTTTTTTCTCGGCATGTGCCTTGAAAGACTCTCTGGGTGTGCATTTTCTGCCGATGATGGTAATGTTCATTCTGACATCCCCTTTGTATATATTCAAAAGCGTTGCCGCTCTTGTTTTCTACAACCTCAGTATAGCACACTTTGTTTAAAAAATAAAGACTGTTTTTAAAATTTTTGTTAAGATTGTATAATTTTATCGCGGTTTAAAAAGATTTGGTAAAATCAAACGGCTCGCGGTGGGGGCAAGCCAATCGTGGATTTTGATGTAATTTCGCGGAACGACACACAGGTCGTTCCCTACGGTTTGTAGGGGCGGGTTTCCACGCCCGCCGATTGTCATTCTGAGGCGTAGCCGAAGAATCTCTTGAAAATACAACTTTTTATATTTGAGCTCCTTCGCTTTGCTCAGGATGACAACAGTAAGTCACAGCGTTATTTCTGCGTGGCGGGTAACATGACACCCGATATTGACCGCGGCGGGCAGACCCGCGATATGTGTGGGGGCAACCTCAATATTCACCGCCAGCGCCGTAGTCTTACCGCCGAAACCCTGCGGTCCGATGTCGAGCGCGTTAATGCGTTCTAAAAGTCGCGATTCCATTTCAGCGTAAAACGGATTTGCATTGCGCACGGATACAGGGCGGCACAGCGCTTTTTTGGCAAGATAGGCACAATATTCAAAATCGCCGCCGAACCCGACGCCCAACACCATCGGCGGACAGGGATTTCCGCCGGCGTCGCGGACGACCTGCACCACAAAATCCTCTAAATCCACCGCTTTTGCGGACGGCGTAAACATTTTCATCTGGCTCATATTTTCACTGCCGAAGCCTTTGGGCGCGGCGGTGATATGGATTTTATCCCCCGTAACAATGCGGGTATGTATCACGGCGGGGGTATTGTCCTCGGTATTGACGCGGTCTAACGGGTCGCGCACCACGGATTTGCGTAAAAGACCTTCCGTATATCCCTTTGCCACGCCGCGGTTGACAGCTGTCTCGAAATCACCGCCTGTCAGGTGCACCTCCTGCCCGATTTCAAAAAACAGCACCGCCATGCCGGTATCCTGGCAAATCGGAATGTCCAAAGCCTTTGCCGCCTCTAAATTGTCCAAAAGCGAGCCCATAATTTGCCGAGGGAGCGCATCACATTCCGCTTGTTCGCCGCAGGCAATACAGCCGCGCAAATCGTCGGGCAAAATTTTGTTGGCGCGCACCACAAGGGACGCCACGGCATTTTCAATTTCCTGTACTCTGATTTCTCTCATCGGTTTATTCCTTTACAAAAACAGGCAGACGAGCACTCGTCTGCCTGCGTATTTTTTACTTGCGGCGCGAATACGAACCGCGTCTGCCACCGTCGTTCGCACGCTTTAAATCCGAAATTTTTTCGTCGCTGACCTGCTTGAAGCGCGCCATCATATCTTCAAAAGACTGCGGCTCACTGCTTTTCGGCTCGGCGCCTTTCCAAACATTCGGCGCCCCGCTTCGTCTGCCGTTTTGGCGGTCACGGCGCGGACGCTCCCCCTCGTTTTGTGCAGGCGGATCCATCGTCTTTTTGATGGACAAGCTGACCTTTCCCTCGGGCGTTACGTCCAAGACTTTGACCTTAACGGTCTGCCCCTCTTTGAGAAAATCGTGAATGTCGCTGACGAAGCTCGTAGAAACCTCAGAGATATGTACCATACCGGTCACATTATCCGGTAAGGTGACAAACGCCCCGAAATTTGTCAGCCCCGTTACTTTGCCTTCGAGAATTGCCCCAACTTCGACCATAGAAAAGAATTGTCCTCCCGTTGAGCCGCCGACTGTAAATCAGTTGCTCGGTGTAATATCGTAGTATACCTTTTCATCAGGCATAACATACCCTAATTTTTCGCGCGCGACCCGCGCAATGTACTCTTGTTCGTCGCCACCGTCCACAACCGCTTGCAGCCGCTCGTTTTCCGCCTGCTGCTGGGCAATTTGTGCCTGAATCTGCGCCGCTTCTTTTTCTTTCTCGCGGATTTCCAACTGTGCACTGATGAAGCTAATCACAAAATACCCTGCTGCAAGCAACAGAGCCAAAGTCAAAATGAAGCTATGTTTTTGGGGTTTTTTCTTTTTTGCTTTCATTTTCCTTACCGTTTCTTTCATCGTTGCGGGAACTTCCCCCGTCGGAAGATACTTTAACAGGTTGATTATACAACATCTCTTTCACACTTTTCAAGTGAAATTTTGATTTTTTTACTGAAAATTTCGACTTTTTCTGTGCTTTTTGAACATTTTTTGCAAATTTCGCCCTGTATTTCTTCACAAAGCGTAAAAACGGTGCGGAAATTTTTCGGTATATAGCCGACAAAAAGCGTCGGATTGCCGATGCAGCATGCTCCATTCGACCGGCAAAAAAAGTACCGAACGTGTAAGCATACAGCAAAAATCCGAACAAAATACCGCAAAGCACATATCCGCGGATTTGCCCGTTGAGCGTAGTTAATACGAACAAAAATACAAGGAGCCCCGCCGTAAGCGCAAACAGCAAATCCGAAACGCGATAGGCACGGTCGGTCTTTTGAAACAGCAACCGAAACATACGGAATAAATCGTACACTGCACCCAAAAAAAATCCAAATCCGATGGCATACAGGAAAATACGAATTTGCGCCTCTGAGGAAAACAGATAGGTCATCAGCGGAACACCCTGCCCCAAAATGAGCCTTGTTGCGGCTTTTGCGCGCGGTCGGTATAGGTCAGCGCCGTGATGTCCCCCTCAACCGCCAGTTCTCCCATTTCCAAGCTCAAGCGGTTAATATGCAAATCTTCCCCTTTGACGGTCAATTCCCCCATTTGCGTAAACACAATGACCGTCTGCTCGTCAAAGCTGTCCACATCCGAAACACCCGATACCGTCAGACGGTGTCGGTCCTCCAGCACCACATTGTGCGGCACGGGCATTTGGTTTATGCTGTTTTGTTCATTCATCGGCATAAAAAGAACCTCCCTTATGCAAATTCTATGCACATCGGGAGGCAGTTATGTTTGATTTGCTTCGATTACTGCAAAAGGCTCGCCAATAAAACAGGCTGGCGCGTGGTAATATTATCGGGCGAAAAGGTCAGCAGATTTCGCATCACGAGCTTGTTGTCCGCCGTCCAGAACGAAACCTTTAGCCCCTCGGCGTGGAACACCTCGCAGAGCTTTTTGCTCGCATTTTTATAGTTACAGTTTAAGCCAACTGCGCCGCTTCGCTTGACCTCTTCGGCAATGCTTTTCAAATAGGTTTCATCCTCTAAGCGCATTTTGTTGAGGTCAGCATTTAAGTAATAGGGAATCTCGGGCGCGTCGATTTTCACGGTTTGGGTGTGCTCTGCCGCAACACCCGTAAAAAAGCATCTGCCCGTCAGCCCCGATTCATCAACCAAAGCCGCAATTTCGGGAATATTGGTAAACGCTTTTAAATCCAAATTCACTTGCACGGTGTCGGATTTTTCGGCAATCAGCCGCAAAGCGTCTTCCAGCAAAACGCCCTCGTCCGCCCCCGCTTCTTCCGCGTGGAGCAGTACAGGCGTGCCGTCATTGCGCACGGAAACATCGACTTCCAAAACCGGTACCTGCAAAGCAATCGCTTTTTCGATAAATTCCAGTGAATTTTCCGCCGTATTTTCCGCACCGCTGTGCGCAGTATACGTAAAGCCTGCAGGCAAGTCTATTTTTCCGTTGACAATACGGTTCAACTCTACCCCTGCGCGCGTTAAAAGCAACGCGCCCGCCGCGCCCACGGCAACGGCGGCAATTTTCGTAATTGCTTTCATAGCCCTATCTCCTTGCCTTGCGTTTTTATTCCATTTCCTTCAGCCAAATCCCGTCCGATTTGATTTTTTCAATACGATCGCCGGTGACGAAATACACATCTTTCGATATATCCATCATCGCACGGTCATTCATGGAATCGGTATAAAACTCATCAATTTCCGTATCGCCGTACTGTTCGCGGTACGCACCGATTTTTCCCTCTCGATAGCACAACCGTCCGATCTCACCGGTTTTCAAATCCACTTCGGTGCCGATGTAATGCTGAATCCCGATACGTCGGCAAATCTCACCGAGCATCACCTCAGGACAGGCAGAAACAATCACATCGTCCTCATGTTGGATTTTCGGGTAAAAGCTCTTGATTTTCTTTTCGTGCTCGTCCCAAAATTCCACAATAGACTGTTCGATATCCGGAAACTGTGCACAGCATTCCTTTAAAATATAGCCGTACTCGGATTTCACGCTGTCCAAGGGCACTTTCCCCATCTTATAGCGGACAAACGCCTCGCCGAATTTCGGCACATATTTTGCAATGGCTTTCGGCTCTTTTTTCAGATAATACAGAAAAATATCAAAACCGCTCTCGCCGTCATAAATGGTGTTGTCAAAATCAAATACACGCATTTTACAGACCACCTTACTGTTGAAAAGTATGTAAAAATTGATGTTGCGCTGTTAAAAAGCAAACCCGAAAGGGCGTGTATATATTGTATAGTAGCATTCCGCCGCTTGTTCGTCAAGAAAAACCTTAAAAATCCGACGGCTGCAAAACACCTTTTTCCGTAATAAACGCCGTGATGAGACGGTGGTCGGTCACGTCAAATGCCGGATTGAGCGTTTTTGCATTTCGGGGGATTTTGGGCGTTTCGTACCAAAGTGCGCGCAGTTCCTCTCCGTCTCGCTGTTCTATGGGGATTTCGGCACCTGTGGGGGTGTTTTTGTCAATCGTCGAAAACGGTGCGCAGACATAAAACGGAATACCGTAGTGCTTTGCCAAAATTGCCACGCCCGAGGTGCCGATTTTGTTGGCGGTATCGCCGTTTTTTGCCACGCGGTCACAGCCGACCAGCACCGCCTGCACCAAGCCCTGCTGCATCACATAAGACGCCATATTGTCGCAAAGCACGGTGACATCTATCCCCGCTTCGCACAGCTCATATGCCGTCAGTCGGGCGCCCTGCAAAAGCGGGCGGGTTTCGTCGGCATAGACTTTGATATTGTGTCCCTGTTCTTTGGAGACATACACAGGCGACAGCGCCGTGCCGTATTGGACTGTCGCAAGCCTTCCGGCGTTGCAGTGAGTCAAAACCGCATCGCAATCCTTCAAAATCGCCGCACCGTATTCGCCGATTTTGCGGCAAACCGCAATATCCGCCGCGTGCAGTTCCAACGCCCGCGCCGTGAGCGCGGCTTTTTGCACGGCAATCGACTCTGCACTGTGCGCGCCTTGTGTTTTGCGCATTTCGCCCACTGCCCAGGACAGATTAACCGCCGTGGGGCGCGCGGTTTCAAGCGTTGCAGCATTTTTCAAAAATTCCGCTTGAAATGCGTCGGGTGTTTTCGCAGTGCTATCGTTTGCAAGCACCGCAAGCCCCACCGCCGCCGCCACACCGATGGCAGGCGCGCCGCGCACACGCAAGCGGTAAATGGCTTCGACCATATCGTCTAATCGATAAAGAGAAAGTACAACGGTTTGATTTGGCAATTTGGTTTGGTCTAACAGCAGCAGGCGATTGTGTTCGGTGTCAAAATGCACCGTTTCGCCGTGTAAATCATACATACAAGCTCTCCGATTTTGTAAAGGAAATATACTTTACAGTTTTTCTATTATGCGGCAGAGGAGTGTTTGCATTTCGGCACCCTTTCTGCGCCCTGCTTCCAAAACCTCTTCTTCCGTCAGCGGCTGTTTTAAAATACCCGCCGCCATATTGGAGATTAAGGAAAACGCCAACACGCGCATACCGCAATGGTTGGCGGCAATGACCTCAGGCACGGTGGACATGCCGACCGCGTCCGCACCGAGCGTACGAAACGCACGGATTTCGGCAGGCGTTTCATAACTCGGTCCTGAGCACGCAAGGTAAACGCCTTTACAGATATTGATACCCGTTTCTGCGGCGCACTGTTCGGCAAGTGCGCGCAAGTCGGGATTATAAGCAAAGCTCATATCGGGAAAACGACAACCAAACACATCGTCATTTTGCCCAACCAACGGATTTTTGCCCATAAAATTGATATGGTCTTCGATAAGCATAATATCGCCGACGGAAAATGCGGTATTCACCCCGCCCGCGGCGTTCGTTAAAATCAGCGTTTCCACCCCGAGGCAACGAAGCGTGCGAATGGGCAATAAAATATCCGCCATTTCGTGTCCCTCATAGAAGTGCAGACGCCCCTGCATACAAATGACTGCTTTCCCCGCAAGCGTGCCCACAATAAAGCGCCCTTTGTGCCCGGGTGCAGTGGAGACGGGAAAGCCTTCAAGGTCTTTGTAGTCCACAAATACGGGATTTTCGATTCTTTCGCCCAAATCCCCAAGTCCCGAGCCCAAAATAATGCCGATTTTCGGCTGTACGGCGATTTGCGCTTTGAGCAGTTCTGCATATTGTGCGGCAGTTTTACGCATTGGCTTTAACCTCCTGTTGAATACGGCGGGTGCGCTGTTCTACCTCAAATTTGATTTTTTCAATATCCAAGGTCAAATATTCGCCGTCATGGTACAGCACTTTGCCGTCTACCATTGTGAGAACCACATCTTCGCCGCTTGCGGCATAGACGAGATGATTGACGGTATCGTTGTGCGGACACATATGCACGGTATCCAAATCTACCACCGTCAAATCCGCCTTGTTGCCGACCGCAATCACACCGCTGTCCTCGCGCCCTTGCGAACGCCAGCCGTTGACGGTGGCAATTTTTAAGACCTCGCGTTCGGACACAATGTTGGGTTGGCGGCGAATGCCTTTCGGGAGCAGTGCGCACAAATACATTTCTTTAAACATATCGAGGTTGTTATTCGACGCGACCGAGTCCGTCCCGAGCGCAACATTGATGCCTTTTTGCAACAGTGCCTGCACATCGCATACGCCGCTGCCGAGCTTTAAGTTGCTGGCGGGGTTGGTTGCGACAGTTACGCCCTTTTCTTTGAAAATTTCGCGGTCTTTTTCAGTCACCCACACGCAATGCGCCGCCGTACAGGGCACATCGAACACGCCGCAGGCAGCGAACAATTCGGCAGGGGTTAAGCCGCCGTGACGCTGTTTGCATTCCTCGTGCTCTTTTTCGGTTTCAGACAGGTGGATATGCGCACGCAGTCCGTGCGCCTGAACACTTTCTCCAAACTGCTCGATAATTGTGCGGCGGTTGGTGTATTCCGCGTGCAAACTCATATCGATTTTTATCCGCCCGTCACATGCATTGTGATAGGTCTTAATCAGATTTTCGCTTTCCTGAAAACTCGGAATTTCGGAAATATCACCGTCCGCAAAGCTTGTAATCGCCCGTCCGAAGTTGCATTTGATGCCGCTGTCTGCAACGGCGCGCAGTACATTTTCCGAAAAGAAATACATATCGGTAAACGATGCCGTGCCCGTCCTTATCATTTCGGCAACGGCAAGCGATGTGCTGTAATAGGCGTCCTCGTCCCGAATTTTGTCTTCAAACGGGAACACGCGTTCCTCAAGCCAACGCTGTAACGGCAGATTTTCGGCATACCCGCGTAAAAGCGTCATCGCCGCGTGGGAATGGGCGTTGACAAGTGCAGGCATTAACAGGCGGTTTTTTCCGTCATACACGGTGCCGAAATCCTCTTTCGGCGCGCTGTCACCGATAAAGGCGATTTTATCGCCCCGCACACCGACATATTGGTGCGGCTCAATTCGGAAATCTGCATTTAAAACAGTAATATCTTTAAAAAGCATTGTGTTATTCCTCCGTTGTTACGGTTACAACGACCAATTCGGGGCGGTTAAACACCCGCACGGGGAACAAGCTGTTCCCCAAGCCCCGACTGATATACAAAACCGTATTCTGTTCGGTAAATTCACCCGCATCGTAATACGGAAACAACCCTTGGTCAGGTGCGGCAAGTCCGCCGACAACCGGCAAGCGCACCTGCCCGCCGTGGGTATGCCCCGAAAAGACAAAATCCACCTCTGCCGCCGCGTAATTTGCAAGCTCCTGCGGCTCATGTGCCAACAGGATTTGCAAGGTGTTTTCAGGCAAATCGGCACAAAGTGTTTGCAGGGTTCCGTCCGCCAAATGCGCGTCATCTAAGCCCAAAAGCACAAATTCACACCCGCGCACGTTCACGGTTTTTGTTTCGTCATTTAAAATGTGCACACCACATTCCTGAAGTCCTGCGTACAGCGCGGTTTTGGTTTCATACGGCAAGCGGGTTTCGTGGTTGCCCGAAACAAAATACACGGGCGCAATTTCCGTTGCCGCAGACGCGAATTCCAACGCAATGTCAATATTCGTACGGCGGCTGTCCACCGTGTCGCCCGTCAGCAAAATCAAATCGGGATTTTGTTCGCGAATCCGTGAAAGCAAGGTTTCGTTTTGTTTGCCGAAGGCTTTGTTGTGCAAATCTGACACTTGCACAATTCTAAGCCCGCCTTCCGGCACAGCTTTTGCGGTCTGTGCCACATACTGCGTCACCGTCAAATCGTTGTTCTGCCACAGGACAAATAAAATCAGCAAAATCAGCGCAAGACTGAGCAATCCCACGTCGCGTTTGCGCCATTTTTGCGTTTTTTTCTGTTTCATACATTTATAAATTCGGGGCGGAAACTACGTTCCGCCCCACAAAATTACACAGTCTCAAATGCAACTGTTTCAATCACGACGTCTTCGAGCGGCTTGTTTTGGAAAAAGTCCACTTTCACCGCGGCAATCCTGTCCACAACATCTAAGCCGTCCACGACCTGCCCAAACACGGTGTGCTTATAATCGAGCCACGGCGTGCCGCCCAAGGTTTCATACGCACGCACGCAATCGTTCGGAAACAGTTCCTCGGGTGCGGTTTCCAGCTGGTCAATCATATCGTCGGACACATTTTTTGCCTGCACAATAAAGAACTGACTGCCGTTGGTGTTCGGTCCTGCGTTCGCCATAGAAACAGCCCCGCGCAAATTGTGCAATTCCGGCGTAAATTCATCTTCGAAACTGTCACCCCAAATGCTTTCGCCGCCCATTCCCGAACCGGTCGGGTCACCGCCTTGAATCATAAAATCGTTAATCACACGGTGAAAAATCAGCCCGTTATAATATCCGTTTTCGGCATGGGTTTTAAAATTCTCCACCGCTTTGGGCGCAAAATCCGGAAACAGGCGGATTTTAATATCGCCCATATTGGTTTTGAGTACAGCGAGGGTTTCGCCTGCCTTCGGCGATTCAGTCTGCATCATACTTTGCCTCTCCTTTATCCTTTATTGTTGTCACAATTTGATTTCTGCCGTTTGCTTTTGCCGCGTACAAAAGCATATCCGCTTTTTCTATATATTCGTCTATATGGCTTTGTGCCGTGGGAACAGCCGAATGAATCCCGACAGAGAGTGTAATCGGCTGCCCGCAACGGGGAATTTGCAAATTGGAAACCGCTTTGGCTACGCGGTTCATTGCCAAGAACGCATCGGAACGGCTTTTATCTTCAAACACAACCATCAACTCGTCCCCGCCGAGACGGTATGCATGCACACCGTCTTCCGCTTCCACTGCCGCAAGCGCCTCACCGACCGCCCGCAAACACGCATCGCCCACGGTATGCCCGTATGTATCGTTAATCAGTTTAAAATTGTCAATATCCGCAATTGCCATCGTAACAAAGCAGCCTTTTTCCGCAGCGCGCGCAAGCGTTTCAGCGCTTTCCCGCACAAAACTACGCCGACTGCGAAGCCCTGTCAAATCGTCGGTATTGGTGAGCTTTTGCAGCTGCCGATTTTTCGCTTCAATCTGCACGCGGTTATCCTGTAATTCCGTATTTAACCGGTTCAGCGCCTCGCTTTTTTGCAGAAGACTGTATTCCTTTAAAAACACCTTATATTTTGAGCGGTACCGTGAAATGCCGATCACTATCGACAAAAGTGCAACAATCATTATGCGGAACAGCAAAAGCGCCTCTAAAAACACCTGCAAATCCATACAGAATACCGCAATAAAAAATGCCGTTATTGTCACAAAAACATTGGTAATCAGGACCACCGGTCGGTAATATAGCGTGGCAGCCGAGACAAACAACGCTACAATCAAGGAAAACCCGATAAATCCGGTTTCCAAATCCAAAACCGTAAATACAACACTGCGCAGCATATACAAAAGCATATATAGGTTACAGCAAACGGTAATCAGGCGATAATGCTTTTCCGGGTTGCGGCGAACCAACAACCCACCCACTAAACACAGCACGTTCAGAACAAACATAAACACATACAGCCCTGCAAAAATTCGAGCGCTCGTCGGAATTTCCCCTGTCACACGGTGAAAAGATACCGCAGCCACCCCACAGCGGACACTTTCCGTTATCAGTGCAATCCACAGCCAAAAGCGCACAGCCTTCATACGATTGCGCACCGCTGTGTCTATGGCAAAGTCGTGTTTTAGCTGTGTCTCATTTTCCTTGCATTCGGTAAGAATGGCTTTTTCACTGTTTGTGTCAAAAAAAGAAAGTACTTTTTCATACAGCCGCATTTCTTCCGCCCACCTCTCGCACATAGCGCGATTTTATCTCAATTTAATATAGTATAGCAAAAATTCAGTCATTCGTAAACCTTCTACCGAAAAATTGTGCTTGCAAATTTTCAACTTTTTTTGCATCTGCCGCTTCGTATTTGTCAAACGGGAACGGAATTCCCAGTGCCGTATACTTTTCTGTGCACAGTTTCATAAACGGCAGCAATTCAACCTTTTCCACGCAGGAATACGACTTAAGCATCTCCGCAAGCGCTTCCATATCTCGTGGGGTATCATTCACGCCGGGGGTGACAACCTGCCGCACAATGACACGCTTTTTTCGGCTGTCCGCATACTCCAGAAAGCGTAAAACCGTTTCGAGCGGTATCCCGATATATTTTTCATATTTTTCGGTATCAGAAAACTTAATGTCCAACAAAACAATGTCGGTAACGGCAAGCAGGCTTTCAACAGCACCGTCCAAACGAATACCTGACGTGTCCAAAGCAGTGGAAAGCCCGTCACCTTTACACAGTTTGAATAATTCCGTGACGAATTCCGCTTGCAAAAGCGGCTCACCGCCCGAAACGGTCACGCCGCCCGCCGCGCCGTAATAGGCTTTGTATTTTTGTATTTTGCGGAACAACGTTTCGGCATCTACTTGCATGCCGCCGGTTTTGTCCCACGTGTCGGGATTATGACAATACGGGCAACGCAACGGACAGCCCTGCAAAAACACCACGCTGCGCACACCGGGACCGTCTACCGTGCCGAGACTTTGAAAAGAATGGATTCTGCCAACCATGGATTTGCTTCCTTATACATTCCAACTGTTCAAATAGATTTTTTGTTCTTCCGACAAGGTGTCTACCTTTACGCCCCACGCCGCCAATTTGCGCCGCGCTACCTCGCAGTCGATTTCCTCCGGAACAAAATGCACACCTTTGGGAAGGTCTTTATGCTGTGCAATATATCGCGCACAAAGTGCCTGAATGGCAAAACTCATATCCATAATTTCCGCCGGGTGACCGTCGCCTGCCGCCAGGTTGACAAGTCTGCCTTCGGCAATCAAATGCAGTACTCTGCCGTCCGCCAGTTTATAACCCATAATATTTTTGCGGCTTTCAAACTGTTCAACCGACAGCTTTTCTAAATCGCCGATATTGATTTCCACATTGAAATGCCCTGCGTTGCAGAGAATCGCACCGTTTTTCATTCGGCGCATTGCCTTTTCGGTAATGACATCTTTGCAACCGGTTACCGTGATGAAGAAATCCCCGACTTCAGCGGCTTCCTCCATGGGTAGCACCGTAAAGCCGTCCATTACCGCCTCCATTGCCTTGACTGCGTCCACCTCGGTCACAACCACCTTGGCACCCAAGCCTTTTGCGCGCATGGCTACGCCCTTGCCGCACCAGCCGTACCCCGCCACAACTACCGTCTTGCCCGCAACTATCAAATTTGTGGTACGGTTGATACCGTCCCAAACCGACTGTCCCGTCCCGTAGCGGTTGTCAAATAAATATTTGCATTTGGCGTTATTGACGGCAAGCATCGGGAAACAGAGCGCATCGTCCGCCGCCATCGCCTGCAAACGGATAATCCCCGTGGTGGTTTCCTCACAGCCACCCAACACCTCGGGCAACAGCTCGCGGTGTTCGTTGTGAATCAGATTCACCAAATCGCCGCCATCGTCAATAATGATATTGGGACGCGAGGCAATCACCGATTGTAAATGGGCGCGGTATTCTTCGGCGGTCGCGCCGTGCACGGCAAAAACCTCCATACCGCTTTTCACAAGTGCGGCGGCAATATCGTCTTGGGTGGACAGCGGATTACTGCCCGTTACAAACATCTCGGCACCGCCCGCCTGCAAAACACGGCAAAGGTAGGCGGTTTTCGCCTCCAAATGCACCGAAAGTGCCACGCGCAACCCCGCAAACGGTTTTTCGGCAGCGAATTCCGCCTCCAACCCCGACAAAAGCGGCATAAAGGATTTAACCCACTGTATTTTTTGTTCTCCCGAAGCGTACAACGCTTCGTTCCGTATCTCACTCATTCGGACACTCCTACCGTTTGTATTATTTGCATAGAAAAACAGACTTAAACAGCAAAATTGTATTATATATAGCGTACCACAGCCGTGTAAAAATTGCAATAGATATTGACACATCAAGAGATTTGTGCGATAATGCACATAGAGACTGATTTGGAGGTTTTTACTATGAATACAGCGGTAAAACGGACTCTTTCTTTGGTTCTTGCCGTCTTTTTAATTGTTTGTTCATTTGCCTCTTGTAAAAAGAACGACGGCGATGAAGAAATTACGCGCAGCGCGAACGGCATTGCTGCACCGGAAACCACAGCGCAAACCACTGCGGCAACGGAAGATACCACCGCCGAAACCACAACTGCTGAGGCGGAGACAACCACGAAAAAGGCGTCAACCGCTAGTTCCGCAACTTCCGGTAACAATACAACCACCATGCAAAACAGTGACAAAGTCAATCAAGCAGCGCAGCAAAGCGGCGTTGACGTTGCGTTGGCAGCGTCCTTAATTAACGCTCTCGGCTACAATTATGATTCCAAAGAGGGTGTGTTCTACACGGAGCTGGACTCTTGGCAGCGTTCCGGCAACTACATTAAGCACTATGATATGATTGCTCCGCTCGGCAACATGACCTATCTCACCACCAAGGTGGATTTCAACTACGACAACCTCGCCTGGCGTATTCAGTTCTGGAAAGGGCAGTACGGTCCGTTCGGCGGTGCAGAAATCGGTGTATATTACAAAATCCCCGGGCAGACGGACGAATTGTATTACTGCGCAGACGACGACCATCTTCTGTATATGTCTTACACGCTGTATCTTTCCCCTGCCGATTACCAAAGCGGGAAAAAATTCTTTACCCGCGGCTGGCAAAAGCATTGGTGGCTGACCGGCTTTAAGGCGGCACAGGTGGACCCCGAAGCATTGGTGATGTCCGCACGTATCCGCACTTACGACAGCACCATGCGTGACGCAATGGAGCAAGGGTTAATTGCGGCGGGCTTCACAAAAGGCAATGCAACCACGCAAATGGATACCTATAAAAAATCCGGTTTTGACTTCTACATTTTGTGGCACAGCGCCGGTGCAACCAACTATAAATAAACACAACCTTTTACATCATACGGCAAAGCCCGCGGTTGCGGGCTTTTGTTGTTCGGAGAGCAGTATGAAAAGCAATTTTTTTGCATTTGCCTCGCGTATCAAATACATCAACCGCTGGGCGTTAATGCGCAACACAACCTATGAGACCTTAAGTCAGCATTCCTACGAGGTCGCAACGCTTGCCCACGCCTTGGCGGTCATCGGTAACCGGCGCTTGGGTAAAAGCTATGACACCGCGCGTGCGGCGCTTTTGGGGCTGTACCATGACACACCCGAAATTATCACCGGCGATATGCCCACGCCCGTCAAATACCACAGCGGCGAAATGCGGGAAGCATTTGCAAAGGTGGAACAATACGCCGGGGAACGTCTGCTTTCGATGCTGCCCGACGATTTGCGCCCCGATTTTGAACCGTTGCTGACGGAAAGCGAAGCCGAAATCGAACTGCAACGCCTTGTAAAAGCAGCGGACAAGCTCTCGGCTTACATCAAATGCATTGAAGAACGCAAGGCGGGCAACACGGAGTTTTCGGAGGCGGAAAAAGCCACAAAAAAAGCGTTGGAAACTATGGACTGCCCCGAACTGCAAATTTTCCTTGCGGACTTTTTACCGGCGTACAGCCTGCCGTTAGACAAACTGAAATAATCTGTGCTTTAATTGAGATCCTTCGCTTCGCTCAGGATGACAGATTCTTATTTGATAGAAAATAAAAACGCGTGCACGAACCGAAATTCGTACACGCGTTTTTGTATGTTTTGATTGCTGTGCCGCCGCGGCTTATTTCGCCAACGCGCCGACCTCCAGCATATACGCACCGATTTGCCCGCCGAATTCAGGCGCACCGTCCATAATCAAGTGCCCTTTTTTCACGGCTTCGAGCATATCGTCCGTGCCGAGCAAAATGCCCAAGGCACTGTCCAAGCTGTCAAAGCGCAGGGTAAAGAACGGCATTGCGCGCTTATATTCGCCTCTGCCGGCTCTCGATTTGCCTGCTTTAATGCGTAAATACGCGGAAATCTGCGGATAGCCGTTAACTGCCCACGCATACACGCGGTCGGGGCTCTTCGAAGTCCAATCGTGGATTTCCTCGTGCCCCATTTTGTTGAGCTGGCTGATGCCGCTTGAAAGCAGATAGAAATAGCATTTGACAAGTAATTCCTTTGTTTCCTCGTCCTTTGGCGGCTCGGTTGCCCCAAGCAAAGAGGACATTTTCAGAAGCGTCATCAAAAATGCTTTGAACGCGCCGAAATGCTTGACAACACCGCGCATTTTCGGTAAAGTTGCCGGACTCATTTTCCCTTTGAAAAAGGCGTTCATCGCTTCAACGCTCTTAAACTCCAATTCCACATGGGGGTTAGGGTCAACACGGTTTAAGTGTACCAACCACTCGTCGCCGTTGACCACATAATGCATACCGACTTTACCGCCCTCAGCATCGGGGTCAAGCGCCGTAACCTGAATAATGGCGTGCACCTTTTCGAACTGCTTTTTTAAAGACGGCACATCGGTCGCAATCACCTTGACCAGCGGCAGTGCGGCATTAAAGAATATTTTATTGGAATACAATTCTTCTTTTGTATGCAAGTGTTTCACACTCCTTTTTGAAAAGGTTGCGCGCTGAGTTTACGGGACAGCGCAAGCCCGGAAAACGAAAGGTTTGGTTGTGCTTGAAAACACGCAAGCCGTTACAGCCTTTCGCTACGCAATCTTTGCTTGAAAGTGCGTGCATCGTGCGCTTTCTTTCACCCCGACGCGTACACCAACAACCAAACACAAAAATTTTTGATTTAGGCGCGCGCATAAACAAAAATTTAGACCTCATCGTCCCAGTTGTCGTCCAATTCAAAGTCTTTGTGCATGACTTCACGAACCGCCTCAATAATGCCGTTTGCATCAATGCCGACAATCGACATAATATCTTCGTGCAAGCCGATAGGCGCGAACTTGTCGGGGTGACCGAGTTTCTTAAATGCACAGCCCTTACCGGACTCCACAACGACCTCGGCAACTGCCGAACCCAAGCCGCCCAAAACACTGTGGTCCTCCACCGTGATGATACGGCGAGTATCCTGCACCGCTTTGAGGATTGCCTCTTTGTCAATCGGTTTAATGGTGTGCATATTGAGCACGCGCACTTTCAAACCGTCGGCATTTTCCAAGAACTTCGCCGCTTCGCGCGCCTGGAATACACAGGAGCCGCAAGCGATAACGGTAATATCGGTGCCGGGGTGTACTTCCACCGCCTTGCCGACTTCAAAACCATAATCCTCGTTGTCATACAGAACACGGTCAAAGCCGCGGTTAATGCGGATATAATACGGACCGAAGTTTTCATATGCTGCGCGTACGGCATTCGCGGTTTCATACCCGTCTGCCGGGCAGATAACGGTCAGGTTGGGCATGGAGCGTGCCACCGCCAAATCCACGATTGCGTGGTGGGTGGAGCCTGCCTGCCCGAACGAAGTACCGGAGTGCGTTGCAATAATTTTTGCATTGACATTCTGATAGCAAATGTCGGTGTGCAGCTGGTCAGCCGCGCGCAAAGACGCAAATACCGAGAAGGTCGAAGCAAACGGCACAAGACCCGCTCTTGCCATACCGGCGGCTACGCCGAGCATATTCTGTTCCGCAATACCGACATTGAAAACACGGTCGGGGCAAGCGTTGGTGAAGTCCTGCAATTTGGTAGAAGTCGCAAGGTCAGCGGTAACCGCCACAATTTCCTTGTGCTCTTTGGCAAGGTCCGCCAAGGTTTTCCCGTAGATTTCCGAAGTGGAAAGCTCGGGGGTTTCAATTACGTTGTAAACAAATCCTCCTGCCATTATTCAAACTCCTTTCCGCAGCGAGCGATGCGCTCTGCGCTGTAATCGTCGAGGTCTTGCGCGGCAGTTTTTGCCATTTCATCATCAATGGCACCGTAATGCCACTTGTAGTTGCCCGCAGTCAATTTAATACCGACGCCCTTGACGGTGTCCGCAACGATGACAGAGGGTTTCTCTTTGCATTCGTGTGCTTGGTCGATCGCTTTGCAAAGTTCCACAATGTTATTGCCGTCGCAAACAATCGTGTTGAAGCCAAATGCGGTGAATTTGTCCGCCAGCGGTTCTAACTTCATAACATCTTCGGTGTTGCCGTCAATCATGCAATGGTTGCGGTCCACAATCGTGATGCAATTGGTGAGGTTGTAATGGTGAATGGTCATAAGACCTTCCCAGTTGGAACCTTCGTCCAACTCGCCGTCGCCGGTGACAACATAAGTATAATAGTCTTTCCCAAGGACGCGTGCCGCAATTGCGGTGCCCGCGGCAATCGGAATCCCGTGCCCGAGAGAGCCTGTGGAAGCGTCTACGCCTTCGACTTTGTTAGAATCCAAATGGATACCCATTTTGGAATTGGTTAAATTGAAGGTTTTGAGCTGTTCCATATCATTCCAGCCAAAGTCGCAAAGCACAGGTGCATACGCAATGCCCGCGTGACCTTTACTGAGAATGAAACGGTCTCTGTCCTCCCACTTCGGATCCTCTTTTTTGATATTGAGGTATCTGTGGTACATCACGGTCAGAATGTCCATAACACTCATACCGCCGCCGATGTGCCCGCTGCCCGCCCAAACCGTGGTTTGCAGGCAAAGGTGGCGCAGGTCATTGGCTTTTTTCTCCAGCGCCAACCATTCTTCCTTGGTTAAAGGTGCTTTTTGCATGATGTTCCTCCTTAAGTTTCAATTTATTGCGTTGCGGAAACTGCCGCAAAAAATCAACAAAATCAGCCCTTCAGCTCGGGATGACGTTTTTCAACCACCGCAAATGCGTCCTCGGCGATTTCGATGGACTTTTTAATATCCTCATCGGTGACCGCCGCATTCATAAAGTGATTGTGGTGCGACGCCAAGAACAACCCGCGGCTGACGCATTCTGCAATCCACTCCTGATGCAGCATCAAGCTGTCGTCATTGGCAATGCGCAGATAGAACAGCGCCGGCTCACCTGAAACCACCAAATCAAAACCGTGCTCCGCTGCCGCCGCCTTGAAGCCGTCGGTAAGCTTTGTACCCATTTCGCGGAACATTTTGGGGGTGTTCAGCTTTTTCATCTTATTGATGCAGGCAATGGACGCTGCAAACGGAACAGCGCTCATCCAATAAGAGCCGGTATAGGTTAAGCCCGAAACCGTGCCCTTCATATGCTCGCCGCCGCACAGTGCCGACATATTATAGCCGTTTGCCAATGCCTTACAGAAACAGATAAGGTCTGCTTTAATGCCGTAGTAATGGTCGGAGCCCTGCAAATCCAAACGGAAGCCCGTGCGGACATCGTCGAAAATGAGCACCATACCGTGGTCGTCGCAGAATTTGCGAACAGCCTGCCAATATTCTTTAGAGGCAACGCGGTTGTCACTGAAATTGCCGTGGTCATACGGCTGTGCGATAAGCCCCGCCACATCGCCGTTGCAGGCTTCGTACGCTTCTTCGAGCGCCTGTAAATTGAACCAAGGTACAACCACGTTGTTGGCAACCTCTTCGGGGAGAATGCCGGGATAGTCTACCTTTTGTGCCCACTGGAAGTCCCCGTGATAGAAGCCCTTTAAGAAAAACATTTTCTTTTTGTGGGTGTGTGCACGCGCGGTCATCACTGCAAGGGTGGTCGTGTCCGACCCGTTTTTGCAGAAGAACGCCCAGTCCGCCGAAGCAACGGTATCCACCAAGTTTTCGGCACATTCCACCATCACCTTCGACGGCGAAGTGGTGCAGTTGCCGAGCTTTAACTGTTTGAGTGCCGCCGCGTCCACATCGGGGTCATTGTAGCCGAGCACATTCGGACCGTATGCGCACATAAAGTCGATGTACTTGTTGCCGTCTACATCCCAAAAATATGTACCCTGTGCTTTTTCAGAATAGAAAGGCCATTTGGAGACGGGAACCCATAAGCCTTCGGCAGGACCTAAGTGCCCGTAAATGCCCGAGGGAATTACCTTAATTGCCCTGTCAAAATATTCATGGCTTTTGTCGTGTTTGTATTCCGGAAATTTGCTCATAATCAGGCGCCTCCCTTATGCTAAATACAGAGCAACTCTGTCAAGAATTCGGTTCATATTGTCTACCATCGAAAGCATACCGCGAATTTCCACGGTACCCTTGCCGATGCATTCCATGGCGTTTATTTTGCCGTTGAACAAATCGTTTGCCAACTGCATATTGTCAAACTGCATAATGGCGCGCGGGTTTGCGCTCTTTTGCTTAACGGTAACCAAATGATTGTCTTTTACGCGCAGCGTTGCGGCGGGGCCGTCTTTAATTAAGAAGCTGATTTCACCGTCGAGCATATATGACGCGCTCGCTTTGCCGATTTCGTCCTGATTGCCGATTTGCGAAAGAGCAACGGAAATGGTATAGAATGTCAAGGTCGTGGAAAGGTCGAAGAACGCAGGGTCTTTGAGCGCTTCCGCAGTCGGCTGCATAAGCTCTGTCAATCTGTCGGTCAATGCAGTAAAGGTTTTCAGCAAAAAGCCGATTTTGGTAAAGCCTTTTGCGGGAATCGGCGTTACGGTGCCGTTGATAATCCCGTTGAATTTGTCGCAGGATGCGACCGGGATATAGATGTCGCACGGCTGTTTGCCGTCTTCCATACGGCAGCCGTTTTTGGTGAATTTGATGGTTGCCGCGGGCCCGCCCTTCACGTCAAAGCAGACGGAAACGGGCTTTTTCATTTCGGCGAGGATTTCTTTCGCCTTGCTGTCAAGCTCACAGAGGTTTTCGAGGGTGCCTAAAACCGCATAGAGGTTTATGTAGGCTAATGTTCTTGAATCGGTCAATGTAATTCCTCCTTTGCATATTATAACCGACATAGTTCTTCGAACTACACATTGCATATCATACCAAATTTTCCGTGCAAAGTCAACGAAAATTAACAGTTGTCCTAATATTTTTTAATCGAAAATTACTTTAATTTTATAAAAAAAAGAGATGATTTTTCTGGTACGTTGTGCTATAATAACATCTGTATGCGAGCATTTTACGAAAAAAATGCCGGAAAGGACGAAATCTTATGTCATTTTTGAAAAAAATATTCGGGGATTATTCCTCCAAAGAGGTCAAGCGCATTCTCCCTCTGCAAAAGCAGGTTTTGGCGCTGGAGGACGAATATGCCGCATTAACCGATGAACAGTTAAAGGCAAAAACCCCTGAGTTTAAAGAAAGACTGCAAAACGGCGAAACGCTCGACGACCTTTTGCCCGAAGCGTTTGCCGCCTGCCGTGAGGCATCTGCACGCGTGCTCAATATGAAGCACTTCCCCGTGCAGATTATCGGCGGTATCATTTTACATCAAGGGCGTATCGCTGAAATGAAAACCGGTGAGGGCAAAACGCTGGTCGCTACCCTCCCCGCCTACTTAAATGCCCTTTCGGGCAAAGGCGTGCACATTGTCACCGTCAACGACTACCTTGCCCGCCGCGACTCGGAGTGGATGGGCAAGCTGTACCGCTTTATGGGGCTTTCCGTGGGGCTGATTGTGCACGAGTGCTCGAATGAGGAACGCAAAGCCGCCTATGCCGCGGACATCACCTACGGCACCAACAACGAAATGGGCTTTGACTATTTGCGCGACAATATGGTGCTGTATGCCGAACAGCGCGTCCAGCGCGGGCACAGCTTTGCGATTGTGGACGAGGTTGACTCCATTTTAATCGATGAAGCGCGCACGCCGTTGATTATTTCCGGTCAAGGGGACAAATCCACCGATCTTTACAAAATTGCGGACACGTTTGCAAAGACCTTAAAAATGATTACCGTCAAGGAATTGGATACCAAATTCAACGCCGAGGATTTGGTGGACGCAGACGGCGATTTCGTGGTGGACGAAAAGGCAAAGAGCGCGACGCTTACAAAGCAAGGTATTGCCAAAGCCGAAAAATTCTTTAACATTGAAAACCTGATGGATGCCGAAAACATCACCATTCACCATCACATTGAGCAAGCCATTCGCGCCATCGGCGTGATGAAGCGCGATGTGGATTATGTGGTGAAAGACGGCGAGGTGCTCATCGTCGACGAATTCACCGGCCGTATTATGCTCGGTCGTCGGTACAGCGAGGGCTTGCACCAAGCGATTGAAGCCAAAGAGGGCGTCAAGGTCGAGCGCGAAAGCAAAACGCTTGCCACCATCACTTTCCAAAACTACTTCCGTCTGTATGACAAGCTGTCCGGTATGACCGGTACGGCGATGACCGAAAGTGTTGAATTCCAAGAAATTTACTCCTTAGACGTTGTCTCCATTCCGACCAACAAGCCGATGATTCGTGTGGACGACCCCGATGTGCTGTATAAAACCGAGCAGGCGAAGTTCAACGCCATTATCGAAAAGATTTTGGAATGCCACGCAAAAGGGCAGCCCGTACTGGTCGGTACCATCAGCATTGAAAAGAGTGAAGCGCTTTCAAAAGCACTCAAAAAGCGTGGCATTAAGCATGAGGTTTTGAACGCGAAATACCACGAAAAGGAAGCCGAAATTATCGCGCAGGCAGGGAAATACGGTGCTGTCACCATTGCCACCAATATGGCAGGGCGCGGTACGGATATTATCCTCGGCGGCAACCCCGAATTTATGGCGAAAGCCGAAATGCGCAAAAAAGGCTACATTGAAGAGCTGATCGCCGAAGCCACCGGCTTTGCCGATACCGACAATGAGGAAATTTTGGACGCGCGCAAAACGTTCCGCGAATTGGAAAACAAATACAAGGCTGAACTGCACGACGAAGCGGACAAGGTGCGTGCGGCAGGCGGACTTTACATTATCGGTACGGAACGGCACGAATCCCGTCGTATCGATAACCAGCTGCGCGGGCGTGCCGGTCGTCAGGGTGACCCCGGGCACAGCCAGTTCTATCTGTCCGCTGAGGACGAATTGTTGCGGTTGTTCGCGGGTGACCGTTTCTATACCATTTTGGATACCTTTAAATCTGTCGGCGATATGCCGATTGAAGCCAAAATGTTCTCGAACCTCATTGAGGGTGCGCAGAAAAAGGTGGAATCCAACAACTTTGCAACCCGCCGCAACGTTTTGAATTTCGACGATGTAATGAACAAACAGCGCGAGGTCATTTACGGGCAGCGCAACCAGGTGCTCGACGGTGTGGATTTGCATGCGACCATCGGGAAGATGATTACGGACTATTTCACCGCGCAGGTGGAAATCTACTGCCCGACCTCTTTGCCGAAAGAGGAATGGAATGTCAAAGGTATGCTCGCCAAGCTCGGCTGGGTTTTGGGCGGGGAAAGTGCCGAAGGACTTTCCTCTCAGCAGGATTTCATTGATTTGTTCTTAGAACATGCCAATCAGCGGTACCAAGAGCAGTCGGAAAAATACGGCGATGCGATTATGCAAGAGCTGGAACGTAAAATCTTACTGCAAAATGTTGATTTGCGCTGGATGGACCACATCGACGCGATGGAAGAGCTCAAACGCGGCATTTATTTGCGTTCGTACGGACAACAAGACCCCGTTGTGGCATTCCGTATGGAGAGCTTCGATATGTTTGATGAAATGACCGCCTCCATTCAAGAGGGCACGGTCACGGGTATTTTGACCGTTGTTCTGCGCACCAACGAAGAAGTCAAACGTGAACAGCAGGCGAAAATTACCGGCACCTCCGGCGGCTCGGACGGCAGTGAAAAACGCCAGCCCGTACGCAAGGCGAAAAAACCCGGCAGAAACGACCCCTGCCCCTGCGGCAGCGGCAAAAAATATAAGCATTGCTGCGGCAAGGACGAATAAGTCGTTTTCCTTCTTCATTTTTGGTCTAAGTATTCTGGTTTGTGAACAAAGCAACGCCCTTGCGCCATATCGGCGCAGGGGCGCTTTTGCAGATTGCATGTATTTGTCCATTCTTATTTGCGTGGGTAGGTGTGGAAGCCCGCCGCAACGCGCGAAATGCATTGCACAGGATAGGCCGGGAGCAAACCCGCACCGCAGGCGACACATAAAAACACAAGCACCGTTAAAATAATAAGTATACGCTTATTTTCTAAAAAAGAAATATAAATATGAAAAAAACTGCTGTTATTTTTCTAAATTCTACAAATCCTATAAAAAATCGACTTTCAAGCAAACCGAAATTTCTGTTTTGCAGTCGATTTTGCGTGCACAGTTAATAGACGGTTCACAATTCGAATGTATATTATATTTATTCTTTGACAACGCACCGTCAGAAAAGGCAAAAAAACGGTTTATCATTTTCCGTTTTCACGGAGGTTCACCATGGCAATTTATAAACAAGAGCATTTCGGCATTGCCCGAAAAATCGTATCCAATATGACGTCGGAAAGCTGGGAAACCATTCCCCACGCAGTGGTCGGCTATGAAGCGGACGTCACGGAGTTTATGCAAATTTGCAAGGCGCTCAACGCCGACTGCACCGACAATTCCAAAAAAATCACCGTGAACACCGTGATGCTCAAAGTGATTTGCGAGGGCTTAAAAGCCGCGCCGAAACTGAATTCCACCTTGGATTTCAACCGCAAGCTGGTGCGCGGGTGCTTAAATTATCACGATACGATTGATATTTCCATGCCGCTGATGCTGCCCGACGGCAGTATGATGACGGTCAATTTGCACGATATGGGCAACAAAACCTTGCGTGAAATTGCCGATACGGTCAATGATACCGTCCGCCGTGCAAAGCAAACCGATATGAACGAAGTGATGTACGAGGTGTCTCTGGACAACACCTTGCAAGGCTTAAAAGAAGGGAAAATCTTACAAGCCGTACAGCGTTTATACGGCTCGAAAACCGGAAAGCATAAGGTGCACACCTTAAAAGGCGAAGCCAAAAAGAAATATTACGCGATTTCGAAAACCGAACGCTTAACCAAGTACGATATTGCGCAGGGGACGACCACCGTTTCCAACCTCGGCTCTGTGCACCGCGCACAAAAAGGCATGTGCTTCTTACTGGAGATTATTCCACCGCAGACCACGGCATTTGCAATTAACGCTGCCCAGCGCCGCCCGCAGGTGGTGACCGATGCAAACGGCAGCGAAACCGTAGAAATCCGCACAATTATGCCCATCACCTTTGCCTTTGACCACCGTGCATTTGATTACGGCGACTGCCTGCCGCTGTTTGATAAATTTGACGAAATTTTCCAAAATCCCGAAGTTATTTTATCGTGGAAATAAGCAAAATCCAGTTTTACTGACACTCCGCTGGGCGCGTAACCGTCCGACGGGGTGTTTTTATGTTTTTTGTATGTTATGTACGATGTACAAGCACTTCTCGTATTGACAAAATATTTTTCTGCATGCTATGATGTAATCGGTTATATAAACTGTACATTTTCAGGCAATATATCAACCGTGGGGGATTGTATATGAAAAAGCAAATGTTTTGGAAAAAATTTCTCGCTGTTACACTGGCAATGCTTTTGTTCGTCTGTTCCGTGCCGATTGGTGCCGTTGCGGCAGCGCCGGAAATCGCGCGCATTGCGGTGGATAATGTCCTATTGATCCAAAAAACACACGGCTATTTGACAACCGATTACGACCCCGAAACCGATTCCGAGAGCGAAGAATACTTTGCGTATTGGTATTGTCCCGCCTTGACCGTATTTTTCAGTGACGGCTCTTCACAGGAAATCTACGATGGCTTGGAATGGGACGGAGAATGGTACAATGTAAACTTCGATGACGACCAAAGCGCCGCAACACCGTGGAGCGTAGGGGAACATACAGTTACGGCTGCGCTTTTGGGCGTTACCACCGAATTTACGGTGGAAATCATTGAAAACCCGGTTGTACGCATTGAACCTGCCGACACCGCACCGATATGGATTATCGAGGGAGCGAACGGCGATTTGTATTCCGAATATGACCCTGAAACTGATTCCATGGTAGAATACTTCCGTTATTGGTACTCTCCCACGGTAACTGTATTCTTTCAAGACGGCACTTCACAGGAGATTACCGACGGATGGGAATGGAACGGAGAATGGTACGGTATTGCTTGCATAGATGACCAAAGTGCCAAAACCCCGTGGGGTATCGGAACGCATACGGCAACGGTAGAATTCTTGGGCGCGACTGCGGAATACACTGTCGAAATCATTGAAAACCCGGTTGCGCGCATTGAGGTTGCCGATACCGCACCGATACAGATTATTGTGGGAACGCACGGGTATACAATCTCCGATTACGACCCCGAGACCGATTCTATGGTGGACTACTTTTACTATTGGTATAACACATCCGCATTAACTGCCTATTTCAAAGACGGCTCTTCGCAGGTAATCTACGGTGGGTTGGAATGGAATGGGTCTTGGTACGGCTTATCCTTCGCGGATGACCAAAGTGCCGCAACGCCGTGGGGTATCGGAAAACACACGGTTACGGTAGAGCTTTTGGGCGCTACCGCCGAATTTACGGTGGAAATCATTAAAAACCCGGTTGCACGCATTGAACTTGCCGACACCGCCCCAATACAAATAGTCGAAGGGACGAACGGGTATATGACCTCCGATTACGACCCTGAAACCGATTCTACGGTGGAATACTTCCATTATGGGTACTCTCCCACAGTAACGGCATTCTTTCAAGACGGTACTTCACAGGAGATTACCGACGGATGGGAATGGAACGGAGAATGGTACGGTATTGCTTGCATAGATGACCAAAGTGCCGCAACGCCGTGGGGCATCGGTATGCATGCGGTGACGGTAGAATTCTTGGGTGCGACTGCGGAATATACTGTCGAAATCATTGAAAGCCCCATCGCCAGTCTTTCCATCGCGCCCGACCGCGCACTGATACAAGGGTTAGACAATTTTGAAGCATTCCAAGAAATTTTGCAATTCGATATGACTGTTATTTATAAAGACGGCACACAAGTTTCCGGTGACTTCGACGAAATCTATATGCAAACCGGGTATTATCCGATTTTTTCGTATGATATTGCACCATACGATTGGGACGTTGGTGCACAAACCGTTTCCGTTTCTTTTATGGGGTTTTCTACGGATATTGATATTGAAATCATTGCAAATCCGTACCAAAGCATTACCATCAGCGGAGACTGCACGCTGGATATTACCTTGACAAAACCGAACGGGGAAACCGTGTCCGCACACTGCGTCTCTTTCGATTGTTATGCAGGCAGTGAATCCGGTTTGCTTGGATTATTAACAACAGACCAAGGTGCTTTTAGTGCAGAGTTTGCTTTTGAAAACGACAGCGAAAACGAATTGAATACGAAAAATCTTTCTTTAAAAATCGGCGATATGACCTCTAACACCCTGCAAAACTGCAAATGGGTAAAAGCGCAAAAATATAAGGACTCGTGGGGTTATTGCTGTTATATGGCAAGTTGGTGCAATTATTTAAACATTCAGTTCGACGGCGAACTCACCAAAGACAATATAGACGGCATTGTCGCTTTAGCAATCCATTTCGACAATGATTTCGACGGGTTTCCGTGGGAAGAAGTAATCGAAGATGATATCGGTGTATATGCTATGGTCAGCGTCGACGAAGTGCAGCGGTGTATTGAAAAATATTTCGGCATTGCCAATGCGGATTTGACTTTGGCAAACGGCTATGACGCAAAAACCGATGCGATTAAAATTTACGCACTCATGGGCGAATTTGATATGCAGAACAGCACAATCGTTTTCGAAAATGGGCAATGGGTTTTAAACTGCACATTTGACTACGATACTGCACACCCGACATTAAATATGATTGTGACAGAGGATATGGTCATTCAGCACATTGATATGCCTATACCGGAAATATCCCCTGCCGATATGAACGATAACGGCACACTGGATTTGAGCGATTATGCAGCCATGGCAAACATCGCAATCGGCAAACGAACGCCGACCACATACGACAGACTCTGCGGCGATTTGAACGCGGACACCGTTGTAGACTTCTTTGATGTATCATTGTTAAACTTAATTTTAAGCGGGAAATACACTTTACAAGAAATTCTCGCTCTGAAACGGTCCGACAGCACGAACGAAACGTAATAAGCAATACACCGCCCCGAATTGTACGAAATCTACAATTCGGGGCGGTGTTGTATTTAAAACGAAACTGCGCACAAATTTATGCTTGCGCTTGTTGTGCGGCGCGCAGAGCTTTGACAAGCTGGTCGGGGCAGGAGGTCGGGCGCATACCGCATCGAATCCCATCAAATGCTTTTGCAACCTCATCGACAGTCTTGCCGACTACGATAGCGGAAATCCCCTGCAAGTTGCCGTTACAGCCGCCGTAAAACCGGACGGATTTTATAACATCGCCGTCCAATTCCACATCAATTTGTTGGGAGCAAGTCCCGCGGGTTCTATAAGAATACATTTTCGAAGCACTCCTTTATCCTATGTCCGTAAAAAGGGAAAGGTCCCCTTTTCACGGCTTGTTTGTTACATCGCATAAAATATCCGCAAGCGCCGTAAGGTCTGCCATCGTCATTTTTTCGGCGCGAATGTCCTTTGGCAAGCCGATTTGCAAAAGTGCCTGTGCCACCGCGTCTTTCGGAATGCCCAAGCCTGCCGAAATGCCGTTTTGCGCGGTTTTACGGCGCTGGGCGAAGGCGGCTTTCACCATTTTAAAAAAGAATTTTTCATCTTTCACCGAAAATTCAGGCTGTTCGCGCACCGCAAGGCGCATCACGGCGCTGTCCACATTCGGGCTCGGCACAAAGCAATTTCTGCCTACCGAAAACAGTTGTTCGGCTTCGGCATAATACTGCACTGCGACCGTCACCGCACCCGCTTCACGCGAGCCGACGGCGGCGCACAGGCGCTCTGCCGCTTCTTTTTGCACCATCACAACAATTTGTGATAAGGGCAAACGCTCCTCTAAAAGACGCATAATCACAGGCGAAGTGATATAATACGGTAAATTCGCACAGACCGACACGCGCTTGCAGTCGGCAAATTTTTCCTGTAAGAGCTTTGCCAAGTCGAGTTTCAGCACATCGCCGTTCACCACTTCGACATTCTCAAATTCGCCGAGCGTTTCCGAAAGAACGGGCAACAGCCGCTTGTCGAGCTCCACGGCAACGACCTTTTTGGCGCGAAGCCCCAACTGCGCGGTCAAAACACCGATACCCGGTCCGATTTCGAGCACACCGTCCTCGGATGTGCGCACCGCCGCCTCTGCCATACGCGGACAGACGGTATCCTCTATTAAAAAGTTCTGCCCCAAGGATTTGGAAAACGAAAATCCGTGGCGCGAAAGCACCGCGCGGACGGTATTCAAGTCCGATAAATTATACTTCATCTTTCAGCTTCCCGAGGATTTCCATACCCTCGACAATGCGTTCGTCGGCAGGCGTGGTAAAGTTCATACGAATACAATTGGTGGTCTCCTCTGGCTCAACGGTAAACGCACTACCCGGCACCACCGCAACTTTATTTTCTACCGCTTTTTTGCAAAAATCCATCATATCGACGCGCGCGGGCAGTTCGCACCAAACGAACATACCGCCCTCAGGGCGCACATACTGCACGAAATCACCCAGCTTTTCGTCGATTAAATCGCACATCAAATTGAGCTTGCGGCGGTAAATATTGCGGATTTTATCAATATGCGCTTCAAAATCCGTGGTTTTCATCCATTCATCGACCAGCATTTGCGTAAACACAGGCGTGTGCACATCCTGCCCCTGCTTGCAAACGGTCATTTTCGAGACAATCGGGGCGGGCGCAACCGTGAATGCCACACGCACGCCGGGTGCAAACACCTTGGAGAAGGAGCCGGCATAAATGACAATGCCGTCTTCGTCAAAGCTCTTAATCGGCGGAATGTGCTCCCCTGCCACGCGCAAATCGCCGTAGGGGTTGTCCTCCAAAATTAAAACGCCGTATGTTTTTGCAAGTTCATACAGGCGTTTGCGTTTAGCAAGAGACATTGTCGCGCCCGAGGGATTTTGGAAATTCGGAATGGTATAAATGAAACGGACATTTTTGTTTTCTTTGAGCTTTTGCTCCAAAATCTCCATATTCATGCCGTCCGCCTCGACGGGCACGCCGCGCAAAGACACGCCGTAGGAGCGGAAGCAGTTTAACGAGCCGATAAACGACGGCGTTTCGCAAATGATAATGTCGCCGAAGTTGCACAGGGATTTGGTTGCCAAATCCATCACCTGCGTTGCGCCCGAGGTAATAATCAGGCTGTCAAAATCGCGCCCGATGTTATGTTTTTCTTTCATATATGCCGAGACGCGCTCGCGCAAGGGCGCATAGCCTTCCGTTACGCCGTACTGCAAAGCGGTAATCGGATTTTCTTTCAAAATCCGCGCAGAGATTTCGCGCACCTCGTCCACGGGGAACGCCGCTGTGTCGGGGTTGCCCGCCGCAAAAGGAATAATTGCGGGATCTGCCGTGGCTTTCAAAATCTCACGGATTGCCGACGGTTGTAACGCCGATACGCGGTCGGAAAATGTATATTCCATCAAAAAGACTCCTTTTTGCCATAAATTTTCTTTTTATTGTAGCACACTTCCCCCGTCTTCGCAAGCCTTGCGCCTATTGCTTTTTGCGCGGTTTCGGGGTATGATGTGCTTTGAGGTGTTTTTATGGTTGGATTTTGCTGTCCTGTCTGCGGTGCGGCGCTCAAAAATACAGAAAAAGCGTGTATTTGCCCAAACGGACACAATTTTGATAAAGCGAAAGCTGGCTATGTGCATTTGCTGACCAATTTTTCGGGGCGCAAAACGCACGGGGACAACAAGGATATGGTACGCGCGCGCCGCGCATTTTTAGAAACAGGCGCATATGCACCGCTGAAAAACGCCATCGCCGAAACGGCAACAAAATACGCCGTACCGCACGGCACGGCACTCGACAGCGGCTGCGGCGAAGGGTATTACACCGCCGCGATTGCCGACGCACTCGGCGAGAATATGCGAGTTTTGGGGTTTGATATTTCCAAAGAAGCGGTAAACCTTGCCGCAAAGCGCTGTAAAACGGTACAGTTTGCCGTGGCAAGCGCATTCCGCATTCCTGTTGCGAACGAAAACGTGGATTTGCTGTTTGAGATTTTTTCGCCGTACAGCGAAACGGAATTTTTGCGCGTATTACAACCGGGCGGCTATCTTTTAGAGGTTATTCCCGGGGCGCGGCATTTGTACGGCTTAAAAACGGCGGTATATGATAAGCCTTACGAAAACGAGGTCGCCGCATTTACCCGCGCGGGATACACGCTTTTAGAAACGATCCATTTGCAAAATGAAATTACGCTGCAAACCGACGCTGACATACAAAATCTGTTTTTGATGACGCCGTATTATTACAAAACGGGGAAAGCAGAACAGGCAAGGTTGCAAGAATTGCAAACTCTGACCACTGAAACGGAATTTTATATTTTAGTGTATCAAAAAAAGTAACAGAAAGCACAATGCGCGCCCGATGGTTCGGGGCGCGCATTTCTTTTGTTTTATTTACTGTATACGGCGTTTTCATCAATCGGTATTTCGCCGTTTTCCGCCTCGTACGCTTTGACACAAGTCTGCGCTAAATATTCTAATTGGGCATTTAGGGAACGCTTATTTTGCTTTGCCACAAAAGTAATTTTATAGAGCAGGTCGGGCGTAAAACGAATGCCCGTTTGAATTCTGTCGGTCGCCATATAAACACCTCAATAACAATTTGATAACATTATACAAACAAATTTCTTGCTTTTATACAAACTGTATGTTATCATTTTGTTGGTGATTTGTTATGAAGAAAACAGAAGAACTCCAAATTTTTTGCAAAAACATTACCGATTTGCGCGTAAAAAATAATCTCACACAAAAAGAAATGGCGGAAAAATTGGGGATTGCCCCTGCGAGCATATCGATGTTAGAACAAGGTATCGTACCGCCAAAACTCGGTTGTGCAATATTCGTATCCATTTATAAGCATTTCGGAATTGTACCAAAAGATATGTTTATTCCATTGCAAGACAATATCCCATAAATGCTCGCCGTAGAAGCAGAATAATATATTTTTCATTGGGACAAAAATATAGGCGGGCGTGGAAGCCCGCCACTACGCGCACGAGTTTTGTTTTGTACAAAAAAATTATCCGATTTCCCGATACATTTGCCCCGCGGATTCCTTGGTGGCGTACTCGGTCACTTCGAGCACCTCGTACTTTTTTGTGCTCGCACCGAAGGTCAATTCGATAATATCGCCGACTTTGACGTCATAGGACGCGCGCGCGACTTTTCCGTTGACCGAAGCGTGCTTTGCGTCGCAAATTTCATTTGCCACCGTGCGGCGCTTGACGATGCGCGAAACCTTTAAATATTTATCCAATCGCATAAAAATACTCCTAAAAAAGAAAGGCAGAGGGAACAAAACCCCTCTGCCGAAATCTTTGAAAAATGCTTATTTCACAGCGTCTTTCAGTGCTTTACCTGCTTTGAAAGCGGGAACCTTGGAAGCCGCGATGGTCATAGCTTCACCGGTCTTGGGGTTACGGCCCTGTTTTTCCGCGCGTGCACGAACTTCAAAGGTGCCGAAGCCGATTAACTGCACTTTTTCACCCTTTTTGAGCTCAGCGGTGATAGCATCAAAAACAGCGGCAACTGCTGCGTCTGCGTCTTTCTTGGAAAGGTCTGCTTTCTCTGCGACTGCTGCGATGAGTTCTGTCTTATTCATTTTGTTTTCCTCCGTTTTTTTGATATATCTCTGAACGGCTATGCCGTTAAGATTCTGCTTTTTCCTCCGCTTTCACCTCGTCCCAAAGGCGGTCAAGCATTTCAAGCGGTGTATTTTCCATATCCACGCCGCGTGCCTTCGCTAACGCTTCCACCTTGGTAAAGCGCTTTTGGAACTTGTCCGTCGCGGCGGTGAGGGCTTCTTCCGGGTCGATATGCAGTTTTCGCGCCGCATTGACGGCGGCAAACAGCAAATCACCGAGCTCCTCAAATGTATTTTCACGGTCCCCAGCTGCAACAGCTTTCAATAGCTCCGCCTGCTCCTCGGGGATTTTTTGCAGTGCCCCATCGGGCGTTTCCCAATCAAAGCCGACCTTTGCCGCCTGGCTTTGGATTTTATCCGCGCGCATCAGCGCGGGGAGCTCTCTCGGGACAGACTGCATTTTGTCCGCCGTGGTTTTGCGCTGTTTGGAAGCGGATTTAATCTTGTCCCAATTCACAAGGACATCGTCTGCAGACTGCACTTCCACATCGCCGAACACATGCGGATGACGCTCAATCAGCTTTTTGCAAACACCGTCGGCGACATCGGAAAAATCAAAGACCTGTTTTTCCGCCTCTATCTGCGCATGAAAGACAACTTGCATCAGCACGTCGCCCAATTCCTCGCACAGCAGATGGCAATCCTGCTTGTTGATGGCTTCAATCACCTCGTAGGTTTCCTCTATAAAGCTTCTGCGAATAGATTCGTGCGTTTGTTCCCTATCCCACGGGCAACCGTTTTCGGAACGCAGAATACGCATAATCTCCACAAGGTCATCTACGCTGTATTTTTGTTTAAACTGAAAGTCGAGTTTCATTACACAACCATCTTTCTTTATTTTACTCTATAAATCCATATTTTGCAAGCATTTTGGCGATTTTTTCGCCTTTGGGAAGCATATTTATGTCGTCTTTGGCAATTCCACCGACCAAAAGCATGGAAATTCCGTAAACCAACACGGCAAAAACAATGGCAATGGCACAAGCGACAATATTTGTCACCGAAAGTGCGCCGCGCGACCAATCAGGCAAAATGTTGGAAAACAGCCCATAGCTGGTATATGCCGCAACGCCGCAGAGCACACTGCAAATGAGGGGTTTCACAAATACGGACATCAAATTCACCCGCACCTTGGTGGTGCGCACCAGCGCGATATAGTTGTAAATCACAATAATGGTATAGCAAATGACCGTGCCGAACACAGCACCGTTGATATTAAACCGCGGCATACCGATAAATATGTAGTTGGCAATGACCTTTGCAACGGCACCGATGGTAAGGGAGCGCAACGGAACACCGGGTTTGCCGAGGGCTTGAAGCATATTGGTCATCGGCTGAGAAAGCGAAATCAGGAAAATCGTATACCCATATGCCGCCATAATCGGTGCAGCAATGGGAATGGCAGAGGCGGATTTCCCCGTTTGATACATCATTTCGAGAATCGGCGTTGCCAGCACCCCCATACCGATGCCTGCCGGCAGAGAAATCATCAAGGTCACGCGCAAGACGGATTCAATGGAAATCTTAACCACCTGTTTATCCTTGACCGCCCACGCCGCCGAAAGCGCGGGAATGGCGCTGACGCCTAAGGTCATGGTAATCGACGGTATCAGGTTTTTAAAATCCAACGACATCGTATACGCGCCGTACAGATATTTGGCAATATCCTCGTCCAAAATTTGCGAGGCGGCAAGTGAATCGCCGTAAATGGTTTTGATGTAATCGAGATTTGCCATAATCATCGTGTCCAAACGGTTTTGCACAGTGATAGAGTCAATCAGATTCGTCACGCTGAACACAAGCGACGAAGCCACCACCGGTATAGCAATGGAAACTAAGGTTTTGGCAATCGCCGAGCCCGCCAAGGGTTTCGGAGAATTCACCAACTCCTCACGCGTGATGCCGTCGCCCTTGACCTTATAGAGTATCATCATATAAATCATACCGACCACGGTGCCCGCCGTCACGCCGATAGCGGCGCCCGCCGCAGCATACGGATAAATCGCGCTCATCGCTTCGGCTTCAGTGGTCACGGTCTGTCCGTATACAGGCAATCCTGCCGCAAAGCGGGAAAGCCCGTACGTAATCGCAAGCTTTGCACAAGCAAGCCCCGCAATGACCTTGCCGACCGCCTCCCACACCTCGGACATGGCGGTGGGGGTCATATTGCGCAGCCCATTATAGTAGCCGCGATAAATCGACATTACACAGCAGAAGAAAATCGACGGTGTAATGGCGATAATGGCGGGAATGGCCTCTAAATTTTTGGCAAGATAGGCATACGGATATGCAAGTGCAATCATTAAGATTGTGCCGACCGTACCTGTAATTAAAAACAGCCGCGCAGCAACCTTGAAAATCTGTTTCACATCGCGAAAGCGTCCCAAAGCAACCTGTTGAGACACCATTTTGGAAACCGCGACAGGCAGCCCCGCCATAGACACGGTATAAATCGGAATATATAAATTGTAAGCTGAGTCAAAACAGCCGCGTCCAACCGCGCCGACCATATTGGAAATCGGAATTTTATAGAGAATTCCGATGATTTTTACAAGAATCGTCGCCGCCGCCAAAACCATGGCGCCGTTTAAGAGGGATTGGCTTTTTCTTTTTTTCTGTGCCAAGTGCTTGTCACTCCCTTTCGCCGTCACACGGCGAGATACAGAATACCATTGAAAATCTTTTGTGTCAATCCGTTTTTTCTAACCCCTGCGCGCCCAGGAATTCTCGCAATAATGAGGTTTCGGGGATAAGCGACGGGGAAAGGGGTACGAAAAGCCGCAGTGCCGCCGCCAATTCCTCGGCATCTTTTTTCTGCTCGCCGGAAAGGTCGGCGCGTTCCAGCATCTTTAAGCATGTATCACGGAACACGCACGGCGCGCTTAAATGCACGGAATTGATTTTTATATCGGCACAGTCGCGGTACGGGAACAGGTATTTGTCCTCGCCGTTTCGCACGCTTTCCCACAAATTATAGGTATTTTCCACCGAGCTTGCGCGGAACAGATAATCGCGTGTCATACGCCGTAAAAAGCGCAAATTGCGTTTATTGAGGATAATTTTCCCACGTTCATTATATATGCGCGAAGAGACGCTGATATAGATTTTTAACAGGTTTTTCTGCGGCAAGGCGTCCGTAATCAGCGGATTTAACGCGTGCAAGCCCTCGACCACCACGGCGTCCTGTTCGCCGAGTGTCACGGTGCGCACTTCTTCGCTTCGCTTGCCTGTGGTGAAATCAAAAATCGGCAAATCGGTTGCCGCGCCCGACAAAAGCAATCGGATTGTTTCCGAAAATTTCGGCAAATCCAGCGCATACACCGTTTCAAAATCGGGCTTTCCGGTTTCATCAAGCGGGATTTTATTGCGGTCCAAATAAAAATCGTCGAGGGACACCACATAGGTCTGCATACCGCGCGCGATACACTTCTGTGCAATTTTGTTGGCGGTGGTGGTTTTGCCTGAGGCGGAAGGACCTGCAAGCATCACGATTTCACGCCCGTCATCGCCTGCAATGCGCGCGGTAACATCGTTTAAGATATTGTCAAACCGCGTTTCACTGCGGCGCACGAGTTCCGTGGGGTCGTTCGCCGCCAAATCATTGATATATTCCAAATAATTGTTAATGTTCGACATACCGTCACCTGCTTTGTTCAAATACCGTGTTGCGCATAAAACGGCAGAACAGCCGCTTTCCGCTTTTCAATTTCCGCAAACCCCGAAATATATTCATATGGATATTTGTAATTAAATATGCGTTCGATTTCTTTGCCGTACGGCGCTTTTAATTTGGTAACCGCACCGGCGCCCACCGCGAATACGGTGTGACACTCCTCCATCATAAAGATATTATAAATACATTCAAAACCGGCTTTTGCGTAGCCCGTGTTTTCTAAGTTTCCGAGCGTTTTCGACTGGCGGTACATATAATATGGATTATAGTCCGCCGCCGTCAGGCTTTGATACGCATAGCGGAGCATTTCGTCTGCCGCCGCACCTGCCGCGCGTGCAATTTGCGTGTTCTGTGTACCGAGATTGGACGCGCGCTTTAATGAAAGTGTGTGCACGGTGATGTTTTCAGGTGTTAAGGTCAGTGCCTTGTCGATAGAATTGCAAAAAGATATAACCGTATCGGTCGGCAATCCCGCAATAAAATCCATATTGATATTTCGGAAGCCTGCCGCGCGTGCTTCATAGAATTTTTCCTCGGTTAACGCGGCAGTGTGCTTTCTGCCGATTTCGCGTAAAACCGCATCGTTGAAGGTCTGGGGATTGATGCTGATACGCGTCACACCGCCCGACGCCAAAACGTCCAGTTTTTCGCGGGTAATCGTATCGGGTCTGCCCGCCTCCACGGTGTATTCGCGCACGGTCGACAAATCAAACGCGTCCCCTACCGCCGCAAGCAAGCGGCGCAAATCGTCCGCCGAAAGGGTCGTGGGCGTGCCGCCGCCGAAATAGACGCTTTCGAGGTGTAATCCCAGCTGTTGGGCGTATGCGCCCGTCAGTCTGATTTCTTCACACAACAGCCGCACATAATCGGGCACCAGTTTTTTGGCGGTTTCCCCGTTCACGGCGTGCGACACAAACGAACAATAACTGCATCGCGTAGGGCAAAACGGAATGGCAACATACAAACTGCACGAATCGGGACGGGAAGAGGCGATAATTGCCGTTTCGCGCGCGGCGACGCTTTCCGTGAGCGCCGTTTTTTGCGGCGATACGAAAAAGCGGTCGGTAAAATAGGCGCGTGCCGCCGTTTCACCCATTTCCGCTTGCAAAGTAAGGAGCAATTTGGACGGGCGAATACCCGTCAACAGCCCCCATTGCGGCGTGTAGCCTGTGACTTCTTTTAACCCGCAAAATAAAAGCGAAGCGAGTTTCAGTTCGCGGTCATCTTCTGTGGAAAGTTCCTCTGCTTTACACCATTTCTGCGCGTCGATTTGTATGGAAACGCGCGCCGTGTCCGCTTCGATTTGCGCGGTACACACGGGTTCCGTTTGCGTGTGCGGCACCGCTTCAAAAACGACGCGGATTTTTTCATTCGGGAAAAACACGCGCGTCAATTTTTCGAGTTCATATTGATAGGTATTCCCCAAAACCTCTAAAATCATTGTCCGATTCTCCGCATATACCGATTATGTGTGCGCTCATAGCCGAGTGTGGTGGCGCGGTTATGCCCTGTGTAGACGGTAAAATCGCCGTCCAGATTTTTCAAGCGAATGAGTGACGCAAGCAAATCCTCGTCACTGCCGCCGGGGAAATCCGTGCGCCCCGCCGTCAAACAAAACAGCGTGTCGCCCGTAAACAGATTTCGGTTTTCAAAATCCGCATAGCAAACGCCGCCTTTGGTGTGCCCGGGCGTGTGCAACACGGTAAAAGTGGTTTCTCCGAATGTGATTTCGTCGCCGTCCTGCAACAGGCGGTCGGGTTGCACCATTGTTTGCTGTCCTGCGCACTCCCAAGAGCAAAGACTTTTGTCCTCGTCTGTCAAGCAGTCTGCGTCGAGCGCGTGCACACAGATTTGCGCCTTTGGGAAATGCTGTTTTAACGCTGCCACACCCAAAATATGGTCAAAATGCCCGTGGGTGAGCAAAATATATTCGACCGTGCCGCCCGAAAGCATTGAGAGCAGTTCGTCGGTACAGTCGCCTGCGTCCACCACGGCGATTTTGCCCGTCGCGGTGTCGGTCAGAATATGGGTATTTGCCGCGATAGGTCCTTGCGGCAGGGATTGAACGGTTACTGCCATCTGCTTATTTTCCTCTCCAAATTTCAGTATCATACAAAATTGTGACCGGTCCGTTGTTTAACAGTTCGACCTCCATATGCGCGCCGAACACACCTTTTTCGACCTTGCGCACACCGTTTTTTAAAAGCTCGTCGCAATATAGGTTGTAAAGTCGGTCAGCTTCACAGGGTTCTGCCGCACCGATAAACGACGGGCGGTTGCCTTTTTTGACATCGGCACAAAGGGTGAACTGTGAAATCGCCAAAATTTCGCCGTCAATATCCAAAACGGAACGATTCATTTTATCGTTTTCATCGGTGAACACCCGTAAATTGGCGGTTTTGCGCGCCAAAATTTCAGCGTCGGCATCGGTGTCACCCGCCTGCACGCCGACCAAAATCATATAGCCCTCGCCCACCTTACCGACGGTTTCGCCGTCCACGGACACTTGCGCGTGTTTGACGCGCTGAATCACTGCTTTCATCTGCTTTACCTCTCCACACTCAGCACGCCGTCGACCTTTTCAATGCGCGAAATCACATTTTTCAGGTGGTCTACATTGCTGACGGTAATGGTCATATAAATGGTGCTTCTGCCGTCTTTGGCATCGCGCGTGGAAATCTCGTTGATATTCACGCGCATATTCGCAAGCTGCACCGACACATCTGCCATAAGTCCGATGCGCGACAGCGCGGTAATTTGCAAAGACGCCTTGAATTCCTTTTTTACATCATTGTTCCAAGTCACACGCACCCAGCGCTCGGGTTCTTGGCAGTTGTGCAAATCTTCGGGGACATTCGGACAATCGCGCTTGTGCACGGAAATGCCGTGCCCACGGGTGATAAAGCCGATAATATCATCGCCGGGCAACGGATTACAGCAACGGGAGAATTTAATCAGCACATTGTCCACACCCTCAACCGTTACGCCGTCCTTGCCTTTCGGGCGGGCGGTTTTGACCTCAGGCAACAATTCGGCAGGCTCCTGCGGGCGGTAATTTTTATTGTACTCCTCTTTAATATAGGGCATTAAGCGAATGACCGAAACGCCGCCGAAGCCAATCGCGGCATAGAAATCGTCCACATTGTCAAAGTGCTGGCGCGATGCCAAGTTCTTGATGAATTGTTCGTACTGCTCCTCGTCCAAGCGGATATAGTTGCGGCGGAATTCACGTTCGACCTCGGCTTTGCCCTCGACGATATTTTCGTCGCGCTTTTCGTTTTTAAACCACGAACGGATTTTGTTGCGGGCGGAACTGGTTTTGGCAATCGACAGCCAATCGCGCGAGGGACCTTTTCCCGGCTGAGAGGAAGTCAGCACCTCGACGATTTCGCCGGTTTTGACCTGATAATCAATCGGCACAATGCGCCCGTCCACCTTTGCGCCGACCATTTTGTTGCCGACGGCGGTGTGAATGGCATAGGCAAAGTCAATTACCGTAGCGCCGCTCGGCAGGGTAATCACATCGCCGCGTGGGGTAAAGACGAACACATCTTCGGGGATTAAGTCGCTTTTAATCGCGCGCACCAATTCCTGCACATCGCCCGACTCTTTTTGGTCGTCGAGCATTTGGCGAATCCACGCAAGGCGCTCGTCCAAATTGGATTTGCCTTTTAAGCCCAATTTATATTTCCAGTGCGCCGCGATACCGAATTCCGCGGTACGGTGCATTTCCCAAGTGCGGATTTGCACCTCAAACGGAATGCCGTCGCGTCCCAAAACCGTGGTGTGCAAGGACTGGTACATATTCGGCTTCGGGGTGGAAATATAGTCCTTAAACCGCCCGGGCATGGGGCGAAACATATCATGAATCACGCCCAAGCAGTTGTAACAGTCAATCACGCTGTCCACAATAATGCGAATGGCGTAAATATCATAAATCTGGTCAAAATTCTTGTTTTGCATATACATTTTGCGGTATATGCCGTGCACGCTTTTCACGCGCCCGTCAATCTGCGGATTTTTTACGACGGTAGCGATGCGCTCGCGGATTTTCTCTTTCGTTTCTTCCAAAAATTCAAGCCGCGATTTTGTCATTTGGTCAAGAGATTTTTCAATGTCGGCATAGGCAATCGGGTCTAAAAAGCGGATTGCCAAATCCTCCAGTTCCTCTTTGGCGGCACGGATACCGAGACGGTGCGCAATCGGTGCATAAATTTCTAAGGTCTCGAGCGCAATATCGCGTTTTTTCTGCGGTGCCATATAATCGAGCGTCCGCATATTGTGCAGGCGGTCGGCAAGCTTGATGATGATAACGCGAATATCCTGATACATCGCCAACAGCATTTTTCGGATATTTTCCGCCTGAAATTCCTCTTTTGTGGCAAGCGGCACCTTACCGAGTTTGGTCACGCCGTCTACAAGCGCGGCAACCTCGTCACCGAATTCACGTTTTAACTGCTCTAAGGTGACATCGGTGTCCTCCACCGTGTCGTGCAGAAGCGCCGCCTCAATGGATTGCGCGTCCATACCGAAATCCACCAAAATATTCGCGACGGCGATTGGGTGAATGATATACGGCTGCCCCGAATAGCGCAGCTGCGCGCTGTGGACTTCCTCGGCAAGGGCAAATGCTTTATCGATTTCGGCAATTTCCGCTTCTGTAAAGCTTTTTTCTTGTTGCAAACGCGCTTTTAAAAGGGCGTACTCTTCTCTGGGGGTCAACTCCTTCTCTTCCATCGGTTACGCTCCTTTCTGCGACAGCGTTTTGAGAATTCTTGATGCGGACAAATCCGCTTTTTGTGTGGGTTCCGTGTAGAGATATGCGCCGTTTTCGTTTTGTGTGAGCAATTGCAGCTCCGTCAGCACATCAAAGCTGACCGCCACCGTCGCGGCATTTTTATACGGGCAGCCGCTTCGCTTGCAAAACACTTCCATATCGAACGGGAATTTACCTGCCGTTTTCATAAATTTATAAACACCGAGCAAAAATTCCCGCGATGGCGTTAAAAACGAGATTTCCTTTTCATTCAGCGTATCGCCGTGGCGGTATTTTTCATATAGGCGCATACTTTTTAAATAGTTTTCCTCGTCCGTCTCCGAAAAACGCATTTCTTTGATATGTACGGACGGGCGTATCTCGCCACGAAACACATTTTTCTCGATTTGCACCGCCAAATCCACTGTGTCGCCGATGCGATAGGAAAATTCATCAAGCGCCGTGGAAAACAGCATTGCTGTAATCTCCGCCATTCCTTTTTTGAGTGTTAAACGCAAATGCTTTCCCTCACCGACAGGCTTAACGGCACATAAGGTCAGTTTATATAGTCCGAAGGTCGGCACGGGATTGTCACAGCCGCACGGCTCTAATGCCGAGAGGGTGTCAAGCAAAGTTAAATTGATATAGGCAGGATTGAGTTTGCAATCCAAATGCACTTGTGCAAACGGTAAGTCTGCAGTTTTGGTAAATGCATGCAAGGCGTCGCGCAGCACAGGAATATTTTCCGTCTTGATACCGAATCCTGCCGCACCCGGGTGCCCGCCGAACTGCGTCAACAGCGTTTCGCACGATTTTAGTGCGTCATACACGGAAAAGCCCGGTATACTACGGCACGAGCCTTTGCCTGTTTCCCCGTCGGTGGTAATCACCACGGCGGGTTTGCCGTATTTTGAGGTTAGGCGTGCGGCGACAATCCCGATAACACCCGGATGCCAGCCCTCACCCGACACGACCAAAACACCAGCATATTTCACGGCAGGATTTTCCTCGATTTGCTGTATTGCCTCTGCAGAGATTTTTGTTTCAATCGCCTGGCGCTGTTTATTTAAAATATCGGTTTCGTTGGCAAGCTCCGCCGCGTCCTGTTCGTTATCGCAAAGCAGAAGCTGCAAGGCGGTTTCGGCACTGCCGATACGCCCCGCGGCATTGATGCGCGGAGCCAAGGTATAGGCAACATTGGAGGCGGTCAAGGGGCGGTCTACCATACCCGCTACGGCTTTGAGTGCTTCCAGCCCCGGGCGTGTGCCTGCATTGATCCGGCGAATGCCCTTTTTCACCAAAGCGCGATTTTCCCCAACCAAAGGCACAACATCGGCAAGCGTGCCAATCGCCAGCAAATCGGCGTAGGACTGCAAAACCGATTCGCAGTCGCCCTCCAACGCACAGACAAGCTGATACGCCACACCAACGCCTGCAAAATCTTTAAATTCGGACGGACAGTCTTTGCGGTGCGGATTGACGACGGCTACCGCGTCCGGCAGCTGTTCCCCCGGCGTATGGTGGTCGGTAATGACCATATCCACTCCGAGTTCTTTGGCAAGCGCGGCTTCTTCTATCGCGGCAATGCCGTTATCAACCGTGACAATCAAGCTTACGCCGCTTTCGGCAAGCTCGCGTATCGCCGCGCACGAAATCCCATAGCCCTCGCGCATACGGTCGGGAATGCGGTACTCGACATTCGCCCCCTGCGACACCAAATACGAATA
>JBJEPS010000013.1:0-6345 GCA_051881355.1 Candidatus Fimenecus sp.
TTGGTTGGCGCGGCAATAACTACAAAGTCGGCATTGCTGTACGCTTTCTTCGCGTCCAGCGTAGCGGTCAAATCCAAGTCTTTTTCAGCAAGGTATTTTTCAATATATTCATCCTGAATCGGTGACTTTCTGTTATTGATCAGTTCCACCTTTTCGGGCACAATATCCACTGCCGTTACCTTATGATGCTGCGCAAGCAGTGTGGCGACAGACAAGCCAACATAACCTGTCCCTGCCACTGCAATTTGAATATCCTTGTTCATTGTTTTCTCCATTGTTGTATAATAATTTTAACAAAATATTTTTACATATCCCCGTGCAGGGGATATTTGTAAGGGGGAAACGGTTCGCAAAAGCTTTAGCTATAAACCCCAAGCAAGCCGCCGAAAATCGGCGGCTGAAAATAGGAGAATTTCAGAGATTAAATAAATACAGCATAACCTATCAATGTGATTTCTTGCATAGCACTGACTCCGTTATATGGTTATTGACCGTTCATATCAAGCACCGCTTTCACCGTTAAAAAAATAATTTTCCAATCGGTGAGAAAACTGCGTTCTTGTATGTACTTCAAATCCAATTCCATCCACTCATCAAATGACAGGTCATTGCGGTGCGGCTGGATTTGCCAATAGCAGGTCAAGCCCGGTGTAATATACAACCTCTGTTTTTCATAGTCGCCGTATTGCTCTACCTCGCGCGGCAACGGCGGGCGGGGACCTACAAAACTCATATCCCCTATCAGGATATTCCACAACTGCGGTAGCTCGTCAATGCTGGTTTTGCGGATAAATTTCCCGACGCGGGTAATGCGTGGATCCTCCTTAATTTTAAAAGCCGGTCCGTCCATTTCATTTTGTTCGAGCACCGTGTCTAACTGTTCTTCCGCATTCGGAATCATCGAGCGCAATTTGATAAATGTAAAAACTTTTCCATCCTTACCTACACGTTTTTGCCGATATAACGGACTTGCGCCGGGGCAGTCGAACCAAACAACCAGCGCAACGATTGCAATAAAAGGCCAAAGAACACACAATGCCACAAATGATAAAACAATATCTTGCAAACGTCTGCCAATCCAATAGTATCGATCTTTTTGTAGTATTTCATCTCGATCTAATATCGGTCTTTTTTCTTTTACCTGCGCTTGCTCTACTGTCGCGCCGCCTTCCGGCGCATCCAGTATCAGATTTTCCATTTCTATCCACCTTCTCTGTGCAATTCATTTGCATACTTCAAACGAACTGACATGGCCAAACCGCAACACCGCTGTCTTGGAATACTGTTTTTAAACGATGCTGCAACGCCTCGCGCGAAACCCCTTTTTTCAAAATCACTTGCAAAAATCCGCCGCCGCCCGCACCACTGATCATACGTCCGTCAATTAAATCCTCTAAGGAATGGAAAATATGGTCGATACATGTGTTGCTGCTGCCTTGGTCTAACTGTTTCGACAACGCCCAATGTCTGTTTAGCAGTTGAGCAAAAGCGTCAATATTGCCGCGCTCCAATTCAAAGCGCATTAACGCCGTGAGCCTTTGTATCTCAGACAACGCGCTGACGGTTTCTGGCACATTACCGATATATCGTCCGACAACATCCCGTAACAGATTTCTGGCAAGACGCCTTTGCCCGCTGTAAATCAAAGCAAAGCGTGCATTCAATTCAGACATGGTTTCCGCTGACAGGCATAAATGTGAAACATTTAGCTTCTGATATACGCCCGGCTGTGAAGTTATGTATTTAATCCCATCACTCAGTCCCCCGACCTGGTCTTGCCAGCCGCCACCTGTGGACATTAACTGTTCCATACACAGCACTCGGGCATAAAGTTCGTCCTGCGTATACGCAACGCCGAAAAATTCCAGTAAGGCTTTGACACAAGCACCTGCTAAAATGCTGCTGGTACCGAGTCCACTGCCTTTTGGCACTCCGTGCACCTCTGTGCGCATACAAAAGCCGCCGCCAAGTTTCTCTAAAATTTTTTGCAGATCTCCACCCGTTTTCGGAATAACGCCACAGGCGAGCAAAGCCGCTTTCGGCAACGCAAACGGGTCAAACGGGTCCGAACAATTTTGCAGCCCAATAAGGCTTTCATATTCCTGATGACGGTTCAAGTCACAACTGTCAAATACAATTTTCCTTGCCGTAAGCCGTTCAAGAGATACGCAAACCGGCCGTTTACCGTCCAACAATATCGCAGCATTCAAAACCGTTCCGCCGTTCTCCAGACAGTACGGGGGTGTATCGCTCCAACCGCCGCCCCAATTCACACGCAACGGCAACTCAACCGTGCAAGACGCTTTCTGTATGTTATATTCCGGGGTAACCGGCAGTGTGTTTTGCGTCGCCTCTAAAATACTGCGACTGATTTGTTGAAAACAACAATCTATCAGTTCTTCACCTACGGCGCCGCCCAAAGTATGCCCAATATAATAATACAAACGCAATTGTCGACTGAAATCTGCCTGTGCAATGTGACGTTGGAGCCATTCCTTTTGGATAGACGTCAACATCTGTTGCGGAAAATTCTCCGTAATCTGTGTGACTGTATCACCCGCACTGATGCTTTCTTCAAAACGGTTCATCTGCACCAGGTCCTGCATTCTATGGTCCCATGCCATCAATGCAGCATTATCCGCATCTTGAAATCCTTCACACAAGCTTTTTCTTTCCGACTGCAGCCATTGACGCACATCGCCGTCACCGGTGCCATGTACAAAAGAATAAAGGTCAAGCGAAGCAGCAATCGCCTGTTGCATGTTTTTACAAACCGGGTACAGCTTTGCTTTCCAAAGGGTGCAGTCCTCGTCTGACCAAATATCGCTTTGCTGTAAGCCTGTTCGCGCTAAGAAATCCGTTAACGGTACACCAAACAGCGTTCCGCCGTTTGCAAGCCCGTTTTTTGGATTATCTGCAATCCCATACATTCTGGCAACAAATCTTCCGTCTTTCTGCTTCAGCCCATGCAACACCACATCGTCTGGAACGGTTTCATCATGAATATCCACATACGAAAGCACGGAGTTCCGCCCAACTTTGCCTTCAGCATGCACATAACTAACCTCAAGATATGTGTTCTCGCCGCAGGACGCTTGTGCTGAAAGCACACTGTTATACGCCGCGACATTTTGATGCATGATGCTGCTGTTTACCGTAGGTGACCAATGCAAATGTTCATAATTTTCGATTTCCGCAGACAGCAAGCGCATAATTTCTTGCGTAGTACCGAAATGAATGAACTTTGCCGGAGACAACCGCAAAAGACGCAGCTTATATCCGCGCAAAACCGACCATACCGCCTTACGTGCAGCTTTCAGTTCCGGACAAAACTCGCCCTCCGGCTTTTCAAGATAAAACAAATCCAAATCTGATTCGGTTGCCAGTGGATACAAAAAGTCTCCATATAAAGACAGACGAGTTCTATCATTGACAAAAGCACAAAATTTTTTATCACTTTTTGTGCCGTTTTCTGAAATTAAGCTATACAGCGCTTGTAGCATGTCCGTAGAAAACAAAACCGCGCCCGTATCGATATCTACACAATCCTGTGCATTGACAGCACCCTTACTTTGCAACGTTTCAACAGATTGCTTATGTAAAAACGCAGCCACATTTCCATCCTCACCGATGGTGTAGACACCGTGATTTTTACCTGTTTCCACATACTCCTTGAACGAAATTGCCGCTGCACCCTCACCCGAAAAATCAATTTGCAACGGATTAAACAGCAACAACACATCGCCCGACAACACAAGCATACCCGCATGAATTCTGGCGGGTACCCCGCTGACGGCAATCAGCATTTCATCAAATAAAGTAGAGGCGCGTCCATTCGGAAGTGTATGCGGTACAGGCGAAAAAAGCTTACCCAACGCAGAATACTGCGGTACACGCTTACTGTCGCCGCCAGAATGGATTACCAAAATCCGCAAACCAGAAAAATCCGCGCTATCGCGCATCTGCGCAATATACCGAAGCACATTCAATGTCGCACCGCCGCTGCCCACTCGCTTTCCGCCCGGATCAGGCACAACCGCAAAATGCGTTTGCTGCGGTAACAATTCTCTGTCCGCTCGCATTCGCAACTGCGCTTCAAAACCCGTCGCCTGCTGTTCATTAGACGCGGTTAAAATTATATAGTCCCAACCGATAAAGTTCGGTCGATTCAAGGAACGGATATAATCATCCCATGCATCCGCATACGACTGGGACAAAAATAACGAAACCATTGAATCCATTTACGATTACGCCTCCGTTTTCTGTGAAACTGCTTTCCACCCTGCTTATTTGTAATAATGCTTATAATATCTGCGGGAATGCGCCTTCACATTGTTGCGAACAACCCCTAAAATGCGGCACTCGCTTTTTCGAAGCTGTTCTACGACAGCTTGCGCTTTTTTATAGCTGAGTTTTTCATCACCGATGACCAGCAGGACACCATCGCATTTCGTCGCGACAACAGCAGCGTCAATGACAGCGCCCAACGGCGGCGTGTCAATAATAATATAGTCATACACGGGCTTCGCAACAGACAAAAGTGCACCAAACCGCTTGTTTCCGAGCAATTCCACCGGGTTCGGTGGATATTTTCCGGCAAGCAGTATGTGTAAAGATTTGTAATTGGTTTTATGAATACAGTCATTAATATCGCACTGCCCGGAAAGTACTTCGCTGAGACCTGTATAGTCATTCGTATCGGTATTCCGTCCTGCCATAACGGACTTTCGCATATCTGCGTCAATCACCAATGTGCGTTTTCCAAGCTCCGCAAAGCTTTTGGCAATGTTTAAGGCAACTGTGGTTTTTCCTTCGTTTTCATTACAGCTGGTTACTGCGATTACTTTGGTATCCTCTCCGCAAAACTGCAAATTGGTACGGAGAACCTTGTATGCTTCCTGCACTGGGAAACTGTTTTCACCCGAAAGCTTAATTTCTATCTTCTCCATAATGCTCAGTTCCCCTCCTCCTGCGCTTGTGATGCACGCTTACTATAATAATTATAAGCATAATGTCCGCCGCGCTTGCCGTTTGCTTTCTCCACATTCGGAATATCTCCGAGCACGGTCAGACCGAGATACTTCTTAATATCCTCTTCGGTGCGCATACGACCATCCAAAAGGAAACGTGCAAGATAAAGCGCATAAACTATAATAGCCGCGATCACCGCTGCCATAAAATAGGTTTTCAGCGGCGTTGTATTGCTGGGCGTCTCATTCAAAATGGCGTATTCATAAAAATTAACCTGTTGAAAGCCCATGGCTTCCTCAATTTGCTCAACGGAAATTTCACAAAGGCGATCCGCAATGCGCTTGGCTTCCTGCGGAGAGCCGGCAGTCACACTGACCTCTAAAATACGGGTATCCGTCGGATTGGAGGTTGTAATGCTGTTATACAACGCCGTATAAGAAATATCCAACTGTAAATCATCAATCACCTGGTCTAAAACTGCATGGCTTTTGATGAGATATGTGCAGTCATTTACCACATTCAAAGCCAGAGAGAAATCCGACGCTACACTAGAATCGGATTTCTGTTCATTTTGCTGTTTTAAAATATAGAGGGTTGCTGTAGACGTATATTCCGGCACAAAGGTCAACTTTAACACACCCCACATGCCCGAAACCGTGACGATTGCCGCCAGTAGCATTACCCACCATTTACTGCAAAACAAGCGCCACAAATCCATTAAATCAATGGTTGCATCATCATAATTTTGTTTCATACCGTTGTCCCCTTCTCATTTTCTTTCATCAGACGTTTTCAAATAGCCGAACCGCATTTTCGCAGCAAAGGCTGTCGGCATAGGCTTGTCCGTAGTGCTTCAGAATATAGTGATAACAAACAGACAAATTCGGCTCTCGTCTTTTCATGCCGTGCGCATCGGAAGAAATGAAATCCGCAAAGCCTTTGGATAGCAATTTGCGGCTGCGAAGCATCTCCCCCAATCCACTTTTTCCCATAACAGAAGCGGCGTTCACTTGAAACATAACGCCATCTTTGGCAAGTGCGTTTAATTCCGAAAAACGGTTTTGCAAGTCGGAATACCGTTCGGTATGTGCCAAAATCGGCAGATACCCGGCATTTAAAAGCACATCTAACCCGTGTACAATTGTTTTTTCATTTTCCTCGGCGGAAAAATCCACCAAAACATATTTGGTTCCCCCGAGCGTTCTGCATATCCCCTCCGAGAGCCACTCCGGCGCGGCATCGTTATAGCGCAATTCATTGCCGAGATACAGCCGGATATCGGGGTGCTTCTGCTGCACCCAAAACTGTAAATACAGAAATGCACTGTCGATTTTCCGTCGGTTATCTCCGAAATACAACGGGCTGCAATGCGTC
>JBJEPS010000014.1:0-25751 GCA_051881355.1 Candidatus Fimenecus sp.
TTGCACTCTCTTTTTGAGATCCTTCGCTTCGCTCAGGATGACAAATAAAAATTTAGTTTGTTCCTCTTGACAAAACCCGCGCTTTGCTGTACGATTGCACTGCTCAAAAAATCTTTTCTGTTTGGGCGGTCGGTTCGAAACCATCCCGACCGGCGCGTGCTTTTGCGCCAAACAAAACTAAGGAGAAATTGAATATGCGAAGAAAACAAACCATGTTCCTCGTGCAGGGCGCGGTCATTGCGGCGCTGTATGCCGCGCTGACTTATGCGGCAGGACTTGTAAATCTTGCCTACGGCAGTGTGCAGTTTCGCTTTTCCGAAGCGCTTACGGTGCTGGCGGTTTTTACACCGGCAGCCATTCCCGGACTTACGGTCGGTTGTTTCCTCGGAAACCTTGGAAGTCCATACGGGATGATTGACATTGTCTGTGGTACGCTTGCCACCTTGCTTGCGGCGGGATGCTCGTATCTGACACGCAAAATTCGCTTTGCCAATCTGCCGATTTTATCACTGCTTTTTCCCGTGCTGTTTAACGCGTTGATTGTCGGCGCGGAAATCGCCGTTTTTCTGCCGGAGGGATTTACCGCGACAGGCTATCTGATCAATGCCCTTTGGGTGGGCTTGGGGGAATTGGTTGTCTGCTATGCCGGTGGGATACCGCTGTTTTTGGCAGTGGAAAAAACACCGCTTGCAAAGCATCTCGGGCGCATTTAAGACAACGGCGCCGAAAGAAACAAATATGCAGTTGAAAAACACCGTTCTTTTATGCTACAATGGCAAAAAAGGACGGCTTTTTTATAGCGGTTTCTGAGTGGTGATAGCAATGGCAAAAATATTGGTCGCCGATGACGAACAGTTGATTCGGCAGTTGGTCTGTGATTTTTTGGAAAATGCAGGGTATGAAACGCTTGCGGCATCGGACGGAGACGCGGCGCTCGAGCTTTTTCGCGAAAATCCCGATACAGCGCTGTTGATTTTGGATATTATGATGCCGGGACTGGACGGTTGGGCGGTTACGCGGGAAATCCGCAAGCAGTCCGATGTGCCGATTCTCCTTTTGTCGGCACGCGGACAGGAATTCGACCAACTGACGGGCTTTGAGGCAGGCGCGGACGAATATGTGACCAAGCCCTTTAGCCCCGTTGTGCTTGTCAAACGCGTAGAAGCACTGCTGCGCCGCCGCACCGATGCGCCTGCGTCGCCGACGGTAGATTACTGGGGACTGACGGTGGACGCCACCGCCCACGAGGTCAAAATTGACGGCGAGCCGATTGCACTGACCTTAAAAGAGTACAATATTCTGATAAAATTGCTTTCCAATGTCGGACGTGTTTATAACCGCGAGCAACTGCTTGACGATATTTGGGGCTTTGACTATTTCGGGGACACGCGCACGGTGGATTCCCACGTGGCACGGTTGCGCACCAAGCTTGGAGCGTGGGGGACGGCACATTTAAAAACCGTATACGGTGTCGGGTATAAAATTCAGGAGAGCGATCATGCGTAAGAAAACGGAAAAACGCTTCGTGAGCATTCGTGTGCGTCTGTTTTTGCAAATCGGTGCTATTTTTCTGCTTGCCGTTGCGATGCTGTTGGGGCTGAATCGGTGGTATCTGCCCGCGGTTTATGCGTACAATACGCGCAAAAATATGCAGCAGGTCGCCGAAGCTATCGACCAATTTGATATGACCTCCGCAGAGCTGGCATCGCACCTTGCGGCGTTAGAAAAAAGCAATGGATTAAGCATTGACCTATATACGGAAAACGGCGAAGCGCTGTATCACGGGAAAGAGCAAATCATGGCGGGCGGCGGCAAGGTCACAATGGAAGACCGCCGTGAATTTGAGGACGGTTCCTATTTTGAAACACAAATCGTTGAGCGGCAAAATACCCAGTATATTGTTTATGTGCGCCCGATGTCTTTCGGCGGCACGGTGGAAATGTACAGTCGAAAAAGCACGATTGATGACAATGCCAATGCCGCCATTGCCGTGACAACGGGTACGGGTGTTGCTGCGCTGCTTCTCGCACTGTTTGTTGTGTATTTTTATTCCAAGCGTTTTACAAAACCGCTGATAGAAATGCGCAATGTGACCAAAAAGATTGCCGAAACGGACTTTTCCCATAAATGCACGGCTGAAACGCGCGATGAAATCGGCGAGCTTGCAAGCAGTATCAATCAGCTTTCGGATTCTTTGGAAGCCACACTTGCCGATTTGAGCGAGAAAAACCGCAAGCTGCAAAGTGATATCGAACACGAGCAACGCGTGGATAAAATGCGCAAGGATTTTATTTCCAATGTCTCGCACGAGTTGAAAACGCCGATTTCGATTGTACAGGGCTATGCCGAGGGCGCAAAGCTGCTGTATGCAGACGGCAACAGCGAAAAAGCAGAGGAATATTGCGATATCATTGTATCCGAAGCGGACAAAATGAATACTTTGGTGCTCCAACTCTTAGAACTGTCGCAATATGAGTCGGGCAGTATGCAAATCAACTGGGATACTTTCGATTTTTCGGCGCTTGCCGCAGAGTATGTCCGTGCAAATACGCTGAAATTCTCGGAAAAGGGGATTGCGTTTCAGTCAAATGTGCCTGCACCCTGTCTGTGCTTTGGCGACCGCGTCAAAATGCAAATGGTGTTAAATAATTATCTTTCCAATGCGGTATCGCATGCGGCAGGCGAAATGAAAATTACGCTGCAAGCCGAGCAAAGGGGGGATTTTTGGCGCGTGACGGTGTTTAACACGGGGGAACCGATTGCAGAGGAGGACATCGGCAAAATTTGGGATAGCTTTTACCGCGCCGACAAATCCCATTCCCGTAAAGAGGGGCGATTCGGACTCGGACTGTCGATTGTCAGCGAAATTCAGAAGTTGCACAAAGCTGCCTACGGTGTCGAAAACCGAGAGAACGGCGTGGCGTTTTGGTTTGATATACTTTGTGCAAAGCAGAGATAAACTGTGTTCGCGCGTCGCATGGTCATTTTGCGCTGTGAGGCGAAGGATTTCGCTTCGCGGCGTTTAATTTTTCGATATTTGAGATGCTTCACTTTGGTCAGAATGATAAATTGGGATTTGGCGTGGAATTAACGGAACGGTCAAGACCGTTCCCTACGCATTGTCATTCTGAGCCGTTAGGCGAAGAATCTCGTTGCGTGCAAGGTTTACTTTTTGCTATTGGCGATCCTTCGCTTCGCTCAGGATGACAAATTACCCCTACAAATCCAAATTTGTATAAATTTCCACTCGAGAGGACAAGGAAAAGCTTCCCAACAAGGGAAAAACGTTTTGGTGGCGTGCAGCTGCGACTGCGGTTGACAAAGTGCAGGAAAAATGGTAGTATGATATGCAGTTAAAATTTTTTAGGTGTTGTCGCCGCTAACTGCCGTAAAACGGATTTTTCTTTCCGTTTGCGGTTTTTTTATGTAGAAAATGCAAATATAATTTTAAAGGAAGAACGCAAAAATGAAACAAGATGTTTTGATTATCGGTGCGGGACCGTCCGGCATTTTTACGGCGCTGGAAATGCTCAAAAACGGCTCGAAAAAATCCATCACGATTGTGGAAAAAGGCTTGCCTGTGGAAAAACGGAACTGCCCCAAATCCAAAACGGGGCATTGCGTCAACTGCAAGCCCGACTGCAACATCACCACCGGCTTTTCGGGCGCGGGTGCGTTTTCGGACGGCAAACTGTCGCTTTGCTATGAGGTCGGCGGCAATCTGCCCGATTTAATCGGTGCGGATTTCGCGCAAAAAATGATTGAATATACAGACCAAATCTATCTCGATTTCGGCGCGGACCCCCATGTCGAGGGGATTGACCACCCCGAGGAGGTCAAGCGCATTCGCCTGCGCGCCATTCAGGCGGGCTTAAAGCTTGTGGATTGCCCGATTCGTCACCTCGGTACGGAAATGGCACAACAGCTCTACGGCAAAATCGAAAAATATTTGCTCGATAACGGGGTAACGATTCATTTCAAGACGGAGTGCGTGGATTTGATTGTCGAGGACGGTGTGGCAAAAGGTGCGGTCGTTAAGCCCTGCGGCACACAGGACGAGCATACCGAATATGCAGACACCGTTGTCATCGCCACAGGGCGCAAGGGCGCGGATTGGTTGGAAGAAATGTGCAAAAAGCACGGCATCGAACATCTGCCGGGAACGGTGGACATCGGTGTACGCGTCGAGGTGCGCAACGAGGTGATGGACGAGGTTAACAAAGTGCTGTATGAGTCCAAGCTCATCGGCTATCCCGAACCGTTCGCCAATAAGGTGCGCACTTTCTGCCAAAATCCCGGCGGTTTTGTCAGTCAGGAAAATTATGATAATAATTCGTTGGCAGTCGTTAACGGACACAGCTATAAAAACACGAAGAGTGACAATACAAATCTTGCCATTTTGTGCAGTCACAATTTCCGCGCGCCGTTTGACGAGCCGATTCCGTATGCAAAAAAGGTCGGGGAACTTGTCAATATGCTTGCGGACGGGCACATTTTGGTGCAGCGTTACGGCGATATTTTGGCGGGTAAACGTACCTGGCCGCAGGAGCTGGCGCGCAGCAATGTCCGCCCGACGCTGCCCGACGCGATTGCGGGCGACCTCACGGCGGCAATGCCGTACCGCACCTTGATGAATATTATCAAATTCATTGAGGCGGTCGATAAAGTCGTACCCGGATTTGCAAGCGACGAAACGCTTTTGTACGGACCGGAAATCAAATTCTATTCCAACCGTGTAAAAATGGACGAGAAATTCAATACGAATATCAAGGGCTTGCATTGTCTGGGCGATTCCAGCGGCTGGACGCACGGCTTGATGATGTCGAGCGTCATGGGTGTGCTGATGGGCAGAGAACTTATATAAATCATGCGGGCGAACACAGTTTGCCCCTACGAATTGTAGGGGACGACCGAAGATGCGTTCCGCAAAACACATCACAACAAAGAATGTCATCCTGAACGAAGTGAAGGATCTCAACTACCGCCAATCAAAATGCCGTGAAACGAGATTCTTCGGCAGTCGCCTCAGAATGACAATCGGGCGAACAAAACAAACGCGGAGGCATGTTTATGATTTTTTATTTTTCCGGCACGGGCAACAGCCGCTTTGCCGCCGAAACCGTCGGCAAAGCGCTTGCGGAAACGCCCGTTTCCGTCAATACCTTGATACGGGAGAAAATGCAGACGGCAAGCGGAGATTATGTTTCCGAAACTCCGTTTGTGTTTGTGTCGCCGACCTATGCGTGGCGGATTCCGCGTGTGATGGAGAAGTTTATTCGCGAAAATACCTTTTCCGGTTGCCGTGACGCCTATTTCTTGATGACCTGCGGCGACAGTATCGGCGCGGCGGAGCAATATTTGCAAACGCTTTGCCGAGAAAAAGGATTGCAATTTCGCGGTGTGCAAAAAATTGTCATGCCCGAAAATTACATCGCGATGTTTTCCGCGCCCGAAAAGGCAGAGGCGCAAAAAATCATTGCAAATGCCGAGCCTTTGCTCAAAAGCGCCGCTGAAACCATTCGCGCGCGTGCGGATTTTCCAAGGCAGAAAGTCGGTGCGCTTGACCGCGTTTACAGCGGCCCCGTAAATCCGATTTTTTACAAGCTGTTTGTATCTGCCAAGGGATTTTATGCGACAAGCGCATGCGTTTCCTGCGGGCAGTGCGTGAAGGTTTGTCCGTTAAACAATATCAAGCTGCAAAACGGAAAGCCCGTTTGGGGCACGGACTGTACGCATTGTATGGCGTGTATTTGTCACTGCCCGAAAGAGGCAATTGAGTATAAGACCAAATCCAAAGGGCAGCCGCGCTATACCGCGGAAAAAGCCTTGCAAAAGTAAATAGAAAATCTTTGTAAAAAGGAACGTCGATATGCGTTCCTTTTTTCGCTTTTTCCGTGGCTTTTCATTGACATATATTGCCGAATATCTTATAATAATAAGATAAATACTATTCCTGTAAGTATGCCTTGCAAGGTTTACGGGAAGGGCAGTTCAAAAAAGAAGGTTGTTTTTATGCAGTTTGAAGAACGCGAATTTTTGCCCGTTATTTTGGGCGCGGATATTACCGCTTATTCCTTGGCGCGCAGTTTCCACGAGGAATACCATATCAAATCGCTGGTGCTCAGTATGTCCGAGGGCGGGTATATTGCCAATTCCGATATTATCGAAAACCGCGTATTCCCGGGGCTTGAAAAAAAGGAAGTCCTCATAGAACGGCTGTTGGAGGTCGGCAAAGAATTTGCGAGCAAAAAGAAACTGATTGTCCTTGGGTGCGGGGATTGGTATGTCCGCGCGCTCATAGAGAGCAAGGAAATTTTGAAGCCCTATTACATCGTGCCCTATATTGACGAAGAATTGCTCAATAAAATCGTGCTCAAAGATAAATTTTATGAGATTTTCGAGGAGTTGGGGCTTGACTATCCGAAGACCTATGTCTACGAATGCGGCAAAGAAAATGACCTGAAATTTGATTTTGACTATCCCGTCATTGCAAAGCCCGCCAACAGCGCGATGTACCATTACGCCAAATTCCCCGGGAAAAAGAAAGTGTTCAGTTTCGACACCGAAGAAGAATTGCGCGCGATGCTTCAAAATTTGGAACAGTCGAGTTATGATTACAAATTCTTAATTCAGGACAAAATCCCCGGGGACGACACCTATATGCGCGTGCTGACCTGCTACTGCGACCAAAATTCCAAGGTGCGCTTTGCGGCTTTGGGCAGAACGCTGTTGGAGGACCACACCCCGTCGGCTATCGGCAACCCCGTGGCGATTATCAACGAGGTCAACCCCGAAATCGTGGCGGCGGCGACCAAATTTTTGGAGCATATCGGCTATGTCGGCTTTGCGAATTTTGACATCAAATATGACCGCCGCGACGGAAAATACAAATTTTTCGAAATCAATGTCCGCTTGGGGCGCAGTAACTTTTATGTCACGTGCAGCGGCTTTAACACCGTGAAATGGATTGTGGACGATTACATTTATCATAATTTGCCCGAATACACCGTGGCGGACAACATCAATCTGTATACCGTTGTGCCCAAAGGCGTGATTATGAAGTACGTTTCCGACGAAGACTTGAAAGCGCAGGCAAAAGAATTGTTTAAAGCGGGCAAGGTTTCGTTCCCGTTGCTGTATAAAGAAGATAAAAATGTGAAACACAATTTCTATGCGCGCGCGGCACTTTTAAATCAATATCGTAAATTCTACAAGTATTTTTAACGGAAGGCAAAGTTTATGGAGGAAAAGGTTTTAGGGGTGCTCGGCGGTGTCGGACCGCTTGCCACCATCTATTTTGCGGATTTGGTCATTAAAATGACCGACGCAAAAACTGACCAGGAGCATATCGCGATGATTATTTTAAATCACGCGTCTATCCCTGACCGTACCGAATATATCTTGGATAACAAAAAGCCCAACCCACTTCCTGTGATGATTGCGGACGCGAAAAAGCTTGAAAACGACGGTGCAGATTACATCGTCATTCCCTGCAACACGGCGCACTATTTCTTTGACGAAATCCAAAAAAGCGTGCGCGTGCCGATTATCAATATTTTGGAAGAAACCGTCAGCTATGCGGAAAAAACCGTGCCGAATTTAAAATGCCTCGGCATTCTTGCCACGGAGGGTACGGTCATTTCCGGCGCGTATCAAAACATCATTCATAAGCACGGGTTAGACTTCCGCGTGCCGAGTGAGGAAGATCAAAAATCGCTGATGCATATTATCTATGATGAGGTCAAAGCGGGCGAAAAGGTGGACATCTGTGAGTTTTTGCGGATTGTCGGGGAGCTCAAAAAAACGGGCTGTGACGCGGTGATTTTAGGCTGTACGGAACTGTCGGTCATCAAAAAGGATTTCAATTTGTCGCGGCACGACATTGTGGACTCCATGGAGTGTTTGGCGCGCGCGAGCATTTCGCTTTGCGGCAAGCACGTAAAAGCAGAGCGGAAATAAAATGATTCAACACCAAATGAGGAAAAAAGTATGTGCGGATTTGTCGGCTATGTAAACGCCACCGAAAATACCAACGAAAATCAAAAAATTATTAAAGCCATGGCGGACAGAATTGTCCACCGCGGTCCCGATCAGGACGATTATTATGTGGACGACGGCGTATCCTTAGGCTTTCGGCGCCTGAGCATTATCGACCTTGCGGGCGGCAGTCAGCCGATTTTAAATGAGGACGGCACAAAAGTGCTTGTTTTTAACGGCGAGATTTACAATTATCAGCCCTTGCGCGAGGAATTGCTTTTAAAAGGGCACACTTTCAAAACCGAAACCGATTCCGAAGTGCTGTTGCACGGGTATGAGGAATGGGGCAAGGATTTACTTATGCGCCTTAGAGGAATGTTCGCCTTTGTCATTTGGGACAAACGCGAACGCAAGCTGTTCGGTGCGCGCGATATTTTCGGCATCAAGCCGTTTTTCTATTACTTAAACGAGGGCAATTTTCTGTTCGGCTCGGAAATCAAAGCCTTTTTGTCCAACCCCTTGTTCAAAAAGAAATTGAACATTGACCGCCTGCCCGAATACCTTTGCTTTGAGTACATTCCGAACACCGAAACGATGTTCAAAAATGTTTATAAAATGGAACCGGGTAGCTTTTTTGAATGGCAGAACGGGCAGTTTACCACCGCGCGCTATTTTACGCCCGAATACGACATCGACAACAGCAAAACCCTTTCGGATTGGGAAACGCTGATTGACGAAACCTTTAAAGACTCCACCAAAGCGCATGGCATTGCCGATGTCGAGGTCGGGTGCTTCCTGTCGAGCGGTGTGGATTCGAGCTATGTGGTGCACGAAATGGCAAAGCGCAACGATGTAAAAACCTTTTCCGTCGGCTATGCGGAGGAAAAATATTCCGAGCTTTCCGCCGCCGAGGAATTTGCCAAAACCGAGGGCGTGCGCAATTACACCAAAAAAATCACCGCTGAGGAATACTTTAAGGTTACCCCGATGGTGCAGTATTATATGGACGAGCCGTTGCCGAACCCGTCTGCCATCGCGCTGTACTTCCTTGCAAATCTTGCAAGCGAGCAGGTGAAGGTGGTGCTGTCGGGCGAGGGCGCGGACGAACTGTTCGGCGGCTATCATTATTACCGCGAGCCACTCGATTTTGAAAAGTATATGAAACTGCCGCTCGGAATTCGTAAGGCGGCGGCGGGCTTGGCGTCAAAAATGCCGAATTTCCACGGCAAGCGCTTTTTGGTACGCGGCAGTCACCCGATTGAGGAACGCTATATTCGCAACAACTATGTGTTTAATCACAGTGACGTCGATAAAATTTTGGCGCAGAATATCGAGTCGAAAGACCCGTCTTACTACACCAAACCCTATTTTGACGAGGTCAAAACCGAGGACGACATCACCAAAATGCAGTATGTCGATATTCGCACCTGGCTTGTACAGGATATTTTGGTCAAAGCTGACCGTATGAGTATGGCGAATTCTTTGGAACTGCGCGTACCGTTTTTGGACCGTGAAATGTTAAAACTCGCACTGCAAATCCCGTCAGAGTATCGCGTCAACCGCGAAACCACCAAATTGGCATTGCGCGGTGCGGCGGCAAAGCAACTTCCCGAAAAAACCGCAAAAATGCGTAAAACGGGCTTTTTAACGCCGCTGAACGATTGGCTTAAACGCGACGAGTTTTACAGTCAGGTCAAGGAAAAATTTTTGAGCGATACCGCAAAGGAATTTTTCAATCAAAACTATATTATGAAACTGCTCGATGACCACAAGGCGGGCACGGCGCACAATATGAAAAAGGTGTGGTCGATTTACTGCTTTATTTTGTGGTATGAAAAGTATTTTATCGAAAATTAAGAGGGAATTATGGACTGTGTAAAACGATTGATTTTGCCGCACGCGTTTAATTTGCGCGATTTGGGCGGCTTTGTAACGAAAGACGGCAAAACCGTCCGCTGGCAAAAGCTGTACCGTGCCGACGCGCTTTGCGCGCTGACCGAAGCAGAATGGCAAACGCTCGCCCAAAAGGGTGTGCGCACCGTGGTGGATTTGCGAAGCCTTTCCGAAACCGAAATGATGCCAGACCGCGTGCCGAACGGCGTTTCGTGGGTGCATTGCCCCTTGCAGGCGGAAAACATGGATTTCCAAAATCTCGACGAGGGCGCTATGGCGTCATTTCGCCGCAGTATGGCGGAAAGTTATACCGACATGGTTACAAAAACGCCGAATCTGCTCGCGAAAGCGCTTTGCACGGTGGTAAGCGGCTTGCAAAACGGCGCGGTGATTTTCCATTGCACTGCGGGCAAAGACCGCACGGGTGTGCTTGCGGCGTCGATTTTGCATTTGTTGGGTGCGTATGACGCGGACATTCTTGCCGACTATATGGTGTCAGAGCTTTATAACCGCGGCGGGGTACAGCGTATGGCGCATACCTTGCCGAATTTTCAGGATTTGTTGCCGCTGCTTTCCTCCGCGCCCGAAAATATGGAGCCGCTGTTGGAATTTTTCCATACGCACGATTTCCCCGCGCTTTTGGCAGAACACGGGTTTGGGGAAGCACAACTGCAAACACTGCGTGCAGAAGTGCTCGGATAATATATACATAAAAGGAGGGTACATATGAAAATTATCGACATTTCCAACGATGTATTGACTGCCGAGGTCTACGAGGGCGACCCTGTACCGGAGCTTCACCCCATTTGTACCCTCGAAAACGGCGATTATTACAATTTAAACGCGCTGTATGCGGGCTTACACAACGGCACGCATATCGACGCACCCTTACACTTTTTAGAAGGGGCGGCAGACATCGCCTCGGTACCCTTAGAAACCTGTGTCGGTCCTTGCCGTGTGTTGGAGGTTTCCCCGGGGATTGTCACGGGCGAGCTTGTTGAAAACGCGTTTCCGCGCGGTGTGGAACGGCTTTTAATTAAATCCGGTGGGCGGGCGTTTATTCACGCTTCTGCCGCTGAAGCACTGGCGTATTACGGTTGCAAATTGGTCGGTACAGATGCGCTCACGGTGGAACCGCCGACCGGCACAGGCGAAACGCACCGCGCCTTTCTCAACGAAAACGTTGTGCTGCTGGAGGGCTTGAATTTAACCGAAACCAAAAACGGTGACTATTTCCTGATTGCGCCGCCTGTCAAAATCGGCGGGGCAGAGGCATCCTTTACTCGCGCGCTTTTGATTTCGGACTATATTTTTTGGAGCGGAAAAACAAATTGAGTACCATAGAGAGACAAAAAGAGAAAATTTTGATTATCGGTGCAGGTCCTGCCGGACTTACGGCAGGGCTGGAGCTTTTGCGCACCGCACCCGAAAAGTACAGTGTGACCGTTTTGGAGAAAAGCGATACGGTCGGCGGCATTTCCAAAACCGTAAACGTGAACGGCAACCGTATGGATATGGGCGGGCACCGCTTTTTCTCGAAAAGCGACCGCGTGAACGCATTTTGGGAAAGTCTGTGTCCCTTGCAGGGGGAACAGCCGTCGGAACGGGAAAACGAAATGCTTTTGCGTAAAAGAGTATCTCGTATCTTTTACGGCGGCAAATTTTTTGACTATCCCATCACCTTAAAGCCACAGACCTTTCAAAATCTCGGGCTGGTGCGCACCGTAAGTGCGGGGTGTGGGTATCTTGCCGCAGTCTGCCGCAAAAAAGAAGAAACCTCGCTGGAGAATTTTTATATCAATCGGTTCGGAAAGCCTTTATACCAAATGTTTTTTGAGGATTATACCGAAAAGCTTTGGGGACGGCATCCGTCGGAAATTTCCGCGGACTGGGGTGCACAGCGCGTGAAGGGCGTCTCGGTAAAAGAAGTGCTCAAAAACGCCCTCGGCGGCAAAAAGAGCCAAGAAACGTCGCTGATTGAACAATTTAAATATCCGAAGCACGGTCCCGGGCAATTGTGGGGAACCGCAGCGGCGGAATTTCAGAGTCGCGGCGGCGAACTCCGTTTTTCCGCACGTGTGTGCGGTGTGCAAACCGAAAACGGACGCGTAACGGCTGTAACTGCCGAAGGAAACGGCGAAAAAAAGGTATATGCGTGTGATGCGTTGCTGTCCTCCATGCCGCTTTGCGATTTGATTGCCGCTTTCCCGGAAAACAGCGTGCCGCAAGGAATTCAAGAAACGGCGGCAGGCTTGCCGTACCGCGATTTTGTCACGGTTGGGCTGTTGGTTCGAAAACAAGATTTGGATTGTACTTCGTCAGACGGTGCGCTTTTACCCGATTGCTGGATTTATGTGCAGGAACGCACCGTGCGTTTGGGCAGAGTACAGATTTTTAACAACTGGTCGCCGTATATGGTAAAGGACGGCGCGCATACTGTGTTTATCGGCGCGGAGTATTTCTGCCGCGAGGGCGACGAACTGTGGTCGCGCACGGATAAGGATTGGGCAGAAGCAGCGAAACAGGATTTGCAAACCATCGGATTGCTCTCGGTACAAGCAGAGCTTTTGGACGCGCATTGCGAGCGCGTGCAAAAGGCATATCCCGCGTATTTCGATACATACAGCGATTTGCCGAAAGTCATCGAATTTTTGAACGGCTTTCCGAATTTATACTGCATCGGACGCAACGGACAGCATCGGTATAACAATATGGACCATTCTATGCTCACGGCGTTTGAGGCGGTGCGCTGTATTTCTGAAAACGATACGGACAAAACCGCGCTTTGGGCGGTGAACAGCGAAGAAGAGTATCACGAAACGAAAGAGGGCGGCTCGTAATGGCAGAAAGTGCTTCGCGCTGTGATTTTTGCGCATATTATGATTACGACGAGGAATCGGAGCAGTATGTTTGCGAAATCGATTTGGACGAAGACGAAATGCTGAACTTTTTAAGCTTCAATACCCAAAGTTGCCCGTATTTTAACCCGTATGACGAATATAAAATTGTAGAGAAGCAAAATTGATTTTTAGTTTTGATTGCAGGAGGAACGGGTATGGCACAAGTAAACAATTCAAATGATCGCGTACTGGCTCAGCGGCAAAACAATGCAGAACGCATAGAGATTTTAGAAAATTTTGTGGCGGCAGAGGTCGAAATTCCCTGCTTTGACGGCGTGATAATTGACCGCACTGTGCAAATCGGCGCAGGTACGACAATTTTGCCGGGCACAATTTTGCGCGGGGAAACTTCCATCGGCAAAAATTGCGTGCTCGGTCCGAACACCTTGGTCGAAAACAGCAAAATCGGCAACCATGTGACGCTTAACAGCACCCAGTGCTATCAATCTACCGTGAAAGACGGCGCGAATATTGGACCGTTTGTGCACATTCGTCCGAATTCGGTTGTCGGCGACAGCGTACATCTCGGCAATTTCGTCGAGGTGAAAAACTCTACGATTGACACGGGCACAAAGGTGTCGCATTTGACCTATGTGGGTGACAGCGACGTCGGCAAAAAGGTCAATTTCGGTTGCGGTACGGTCACCGTCAATTATACGGGGCAGGCGAAGTTCCGCACGACCATCAAAGATAATGCTTTTATCGGCTGCAATACCAATTTGGTTGCGCCTGTCACCGTGGGTGAGGGCGCATATACTGCGGCGGGCTCCACCATCACCGAAGATGTTCCGGCAGACGCTTTGGGGATTGCTCGTGCACGACAGGTCAACAAGCCTGAATGGTGCCTGCGCCGCGGCGAAAAGAAAAAATAAGCATAGAATTTTACAAGATTTTTCTTGTAAACATAGATTTGAAAATCAAACCAACCGAACGAAGGAGAACTATGTTATTCCAAAGAAAAGCGCAAAGCCTGTCGGTCGGCGCACCTGAATTTCTCGTGGTGGGGCTCGGAAATCCCGATCAAAAGTATGCCTTTACCCGACATAATTCGGGCTTTTTGTGCGTGGATATGCTGGCGGAAAAATACGGATTTACCGTGAAAAAGTTAAAGTTCAAATCCTTACTCGGCGATGCCGAAATCGGCGGGCACCGCTGTTTGGTCTTAAAACCGCAAACCTATATGAATTTAAGCGGTGAAGCGGTGCGCGACGCGGCGCAGTTTTACAAAATTCCGCCCGAACGTATTGTGGTACTGTTTGACGATATTTCATTAGATGTCGGCAAAATCCGCATTCGCCGCAAGGGTACGGACGGCGGGCACAACGGGATTAAAAATATTATTTATCATTTGAACAGCGATACTTTCCCGCGCATCAAAATCGGCGTGGGCAAAAAGCCGCATCCCGATTACGACCTTGCCGATTGGGTGCTGTCGGAATTCAAAAAGGATGAGGAAGCGCCCTTAAAAACCGCACTTGAACACGCCTGCGCCGCGCTCGAATTGATGCTCGACGGCAAAATCGACGAGGCGATGAACAAATATAATTCGTAAATTGTCACTACGCACGAACCGAATTTGTAGGGGGGCGACGACTCGGCACCCCGTAATAAATTACATCTGTTTTTACGGGCGGGCGTGGAAACCCGCCACTACGCGGAATTTTTGTGCATGCGTAGGGGAGAACTGTGTTCGCCCGCCCGTTTGTCATTCTGAGCCGTTAGGCGAAGAATCTCGTTTCGCACATTCTATATTTTGTGCTGTATGAGATTCTTCACTTCGTTCAGAATGACAAATGAAAATGTATCACCTTAAACAAATCGAACAAAGCCAAAGACTAAAACAGAATAGATAAAATTTAACTACACAGGAGAATAACCCATGTCCGGATTCAGAGAACCGCTGAAAACCGCCTCAGAATACCGAAGCTTGCAATCTGCCGTCGAAAAACGACGATTGCCGCTCGGCGTTTTGGGGCTTTCGCCGATTCATAAAACACACCTGATTGATATGCTCTGCGGCAATCTATCGAAAAAAGCGCTTGTCATTTTGCCCGATGAGGCGAGCGCCACTAAGCTTGTGGCGGATTTGCAGACCTTCGGACTTTCTGCCACACTGTATCCGGAGCGTGAATTTATTTTTAATACCGCCGCGGAAATCCGTTCCCATGAATACGAGCAAAAACGCTTGCAGGCACTTGTGGGACTTTTGTCGGATTCGGTGCAGGTGGTGGCATGCTCGGTTTCCGCCGCAATACAGCGTACCGTGCCGCCTGAAGATTTGCGCCGCCGTGCCGTTACCGTCAAAACGGGAGAGGATATAAAAATACAAGACCTCGTTGAGGTACTTCTCGAAAACGGCTATACGCGTTGTGATATGGTCGAGGGCGTCGGACAGTTTTCTCTGCGCGGCGGGATTCTCGATTTATTTACAACGGGCGAGGAATATCCCATTCGCATGGAATTTTTCGGTGATACGGTGGAGACAATGTCTTATTTTGATTTGCAAAGCCAGCGCCGCCATGAATGCTTGCGTGAATTTTCACTGATGCCCTCCACCGAAATTTTATTTCCGAGCGATGCGGCACTGCTTGAAAAAATCGAAGTGCTTTCCAAAACTTTAAAGGGCAAACATGCCGCTAAGCAGAAAGAAATGCTGTTTGCAGATATCGACCGCATAAAAAGCGGGGTGAAATTGAACTCCGCCGACAAATACCTGCCGCTTGCTTACGAAACGGAAAAGACAATTTTTGACTACGCCGATAAGAACACAATTTTGTGTGTTTGCGAAAGTGCAAATTGCAAGGAACGTGCCGCCGCGTCGCAGAAGCTTTTAAATGAGGAAATCAAGGAAATGTTGGAGGACGGCACGCTTTGCAAGGGCATAGATAAATTTTGTCTAACTTCTGTTGAGCTGTTCCGCACGTACGAGCAACACGGTGCTTTATATATGGATAATTTCGCGCGCGGCAGCTTTGACACGCCCGTGAAAGAGCTTATCACCTTTACCGCCACGCAGTTGCCCGGCTGGAACGGCAAGTTAGATGTCCTTTTGGAGGATTTACAGCCGATTTTGCAAAAGGACGCTACTGTGGTGGTGTTCGGCGGCACGGAAAAATCCGCAAAAACCTTGGCAGAGGATTTAGAAAGCGAGGAACTGCCTGCGCTGTATTTCCCCGTTGTGCCCAACGAATTCCCGAAAGGGCGCGTGACGGTGCTTCCGGGGACGCTGTCCTACGGTTTTTCCTATCCGCATGAAAAATTCTATGTCTATACTTACGCCCGCGCCGCCGTGCAGGCGAAGCGCAAACGCCACGCAGCCTTTAAACAGGGGCAGGGCTTACATTCGCTTGATGAACTGCACAAGGGCGATTATGTCGTCCACGCCGCACACGGTATCGGCGTGTTTGACGGCATTCAAAAATTAGAGGTCGGCAAAATCACGAAAGATTATATCAAAATCCGTTACGCCAAAAGTGACGTACTGTATGTCCCTGTCACACAGCTCGATTTGGTGTCAAAATACATCGGTCCGCACGAGGAAAGCGGCAGGACGGTGAAATTAAACCGCATCGGCGGCAAGGAGTGGGAGAAAACCCGTTCCCGCGTGCGCACGGCGGTCAAGGATATGGCAGACCAGCTTATCGCCCTCTACGCCAAACGCCAAAACACCCCGGGCTACGCGTTTTCACCGGATATTGATATGCAAAGCGACTTCGAACGCCGTTTCCCGTATGACGAAACTGCCGACCAACTGCGCGCGATTGATGAAATCAAGGGCGATATGGAAAAACCTTACCCGATGGACCGCTTGCTTTGCGGCGATGTTGGCTTCGGCAAAACGGAGGTGGCATTGCGCGCGGCGTTCAAATGCGCGGCGGACGGCAAGCAGTGCGCAATTTTGGTGCCGACCACGATTTTGGCGTTGCAGCATTATCGCACGATTTTAAACCGTTTTGAGGGGTTCCCCGTGAATACCGAGATGATTTCGCGTTTTCGCACGCCACGCCAGCAAGCGCAGATTTTAAAAGATTTGCGTTGCGGCAATATTGATATTCTCGTCGGTACGCACCGTCTGGTATCGAAAGATGTGCAGTTTAAAGATTTAGGATTGCTGATTGTGGACGAAGAACAGCGGTTCGGTGTGGCACAAAAAGAAAAGCTCAAAGAGCTGTTCCCGACAGTCGATGTGCTGACGCTTTCCGCAACCCCCATTCCGCGTACGCTCAATATGGCAATGACGGGTATTCGCGATATGTCGGTGATTGAAGAAGCCCCGCAGGACCGCTACCCCGTGCAGACCTATGTTTTGGAATACGATATGGGTATTCTGTTGCAGGCGATGGAAAAGGAGCTTCGCCGCGGCGGACAGGTATATTTTTTGCATAACCGCGTGGAAACCATTGATAAGCGCGCAGCGGAAATTGCCGAACTGCTCCCGGAAGCGCGCGTCGCCGTGGCGCACGGCAAAATGGGAGAGGAAGACCTCGGCGACATTTGGCGGCGGCTGTTGGAGGGCGAAATTGACATTCTCGTCTGCACCACGATTATCGAAACGGGTGTGGATGTGCCCAACTGCAACACACTGATTATTGAGGACGCCGACAAATTGGGGCTTGCACAGCTTCACCAAATCCGCGGGCGCGTCGGCAGAAGTGCCCGCCGCGCAAGCGCATATTTCACCTTTACGCGCGGCAAGGAGCTTTCTGAAATCGCTAACCGCCGTCTGTCTGCTATCCGTGAATACACTGAATTCGGCTCGGGCTTTAAAATCGCGATGCGTGACCTGGAAATCCGCGGCGCGGGCAATGTTTTGGGCGCGCAACAGCACGGGCATATGGAAGCGGTCGGGTACGATATGTACTTACAGCTTTTGGGCGAAGCGGTAAGTGCGGAAAAGGGTGAGAAAAATCCTTTACAGCAAAAAGAGTGCTTAATTGATATGCAAATCGACGCGCATATTCCCGAAACCTATATTGACACAGTCGGGCAACGGCTTTCGGTGTATCGCCGTATTGCGGATATACGCAGTCAAGAGGATGCGGCAGATGTGCGTGACGAGCTTCGTGACCGTTACGGCGAAATCCCGCGTTCGGTCGAGGGCTTGATTGACATTTCCCTGTTGCGCAACACCGCGTCTGCAAAAGGTATTTACGAAATCGGGCAAAAGGGGCAAAGTGTGCTGTTGTATGTGCACGAAATGGATACTTCGATGGTACTCACACTTTCGGGCGCAATGCGCGGCAGAGTTTCGGTTGCCGATTTCGGCAAAAAGCATATTGCCATAAAAATCGCCGACAACCAAATGCCGTTGGATACATTAAAAGAAGTGTTCGGATATTTAACGAATTGAGGTTTTTTAATGAAAATCGTACTTGCGCCCGATGCGTTTAAAGATTGTTTGTCTGCCGAGGCGGTATGTAAGGCACTGCAAAACGGCATTTTACAAGCAAATCCCAACGCCGAGGTTCTTTGTGTGCCGCTCGCCGACGGCGGCGAGGGCACAGCGGAATGTTTTGCGGCGGCAACCGGCGGCAAGCGCATTTCCGTACAGGTGCAAAATGCCTACGGCGCCCCGATAACCGCAAAATATATCCGCTCTGCCGACCGAAACACCGCCCTTGTGGAAATGGCGCAGGCGTCAGGGATTCAGGGAATAGATAAAAATTATCTACACACGAAAAATGCCTCGACTTACGGTACGGGCGAGTTGATTTTGCATGCCGTAAAGGCGGGCGCAAGGCATATCATTGTCGGTTTGGGCGGCAGTGCCACCACCGACGGCGGTATGGGTGCGCTCGCATCACTCGGTGTGCGGTTTTTGGATATGCACGGTGGAGAACTCCCGCCCATCGGGGCGAATATGGCAAAAGCTGCGGCAATCGAAGTTCCGAAAAATCCGTTCTTTGAGGGCAAAATCCGATTTACATATGCCTGTGATGTGCAAAATCCGTTTTACGGCGACAAAGGCGCGGCGTTTGTGTTTGCGCGCCAAAAAGGTGCAACCGAAGCGGAAATCGAAGAGCTGGACAGAGGGCTTCGCAATTTGGCGGTGCAGTATCAAGCCGCCTTTCACCGCGACATTGCAAATCTACCATCTATGGGCGCGGCAGGGGGACTTTGCGGCGGACTGTATGCCGCATGCGGCGGCACGGTGCAAAGCGGATTCGAAATGCTGGCGGATTTGACCGATTTGGAGCGAAAAATCGCCGCGGCGGATTTGGTTTTGACGGGTGAGGGCAGAACGGACCACCAAACCGTGTTCGGCAAGCTCCCCGCGCGCGTGGCATCGTATGCCGCAAAATACGGTGTGCCGTGCATGCTGATTTCAGGCGATATTTCCCCTGATTTTGACGCGACGGCGGCAGGTTTTCAAGCGACAATTCCACTCAAAACGCCCGAAATGACCGCCGATTATTCCATCGCGCACGCAAAAGAATTGTTGGAAAAAGCGGTATTTACATATTTAAAAACGCAACAATTTCCACTATACAATCGTCTGTTTTAATCGAATGTATAGGTTTAATTCGTATGGGTCGGTGAGATTTTCCTGTTCGGGGAAATGTCGCGTAGCGACAAAGGGGTAATGGCGTAGCCGTAACCTCGACGACTCGCCGGAGAGTACAGCTATTTCTCACGGGCGAACGCAGTTCGCCCCTACGCACAAACTGAAAATGCGCGAAACGAGATTCTTCGGCTTACGCTTCAGAATGACAAGTACCGCGAGCGGCAGGGGTCGTCTCTGCCGCAATCAAGTGCACGAAAACGCGCGCAACAAAAATTCCTCCAATCGAAAAAAACTCTTGCAATCTGCGTGGAACTCATATATAATATAAGGGCTGTGAGCGCAACTGTATGAAACGGCGCCTCGGTAAAATTTTATAGGCTACTGTGGCTCAGTTGGTAGAGCAGCTGATTCGTAATCAGCAGGTCGGCGGTTCGAGTCCGCCCAGTAGCTCCAAACGCGGTTCGGCTTCTTGCCGAGCCGCGTTTTTTGTGGTAAGATAATTACATACATTACTCGAATACAAAAGGAAAAAACAGGGGATATACATGGAAAAAGTGATTATGCGTCTTGTGGAAGATAAATTGCATTGCAAGGCGTTGGATATATCGAGTATCGGCAAGGGTGCAAGTGGAAGTGTATATAAAGTTATACTCGATACCGCCCCATACTGTATTGCTGTGAAAACAAGTGCTTATCCTGAGCTTATGTTTGAAGAATATAATCGAATTGAATTCATATCAAGCAAGGTCGATTGCAAATTGCCGAAGCTGTATTTTGTGGAAGAGTTTGACGGCAAAGGCTTTCTTGGAATGGAAGTGATTGTGGGCGTTGAAGCAAGTGCAAAGGCACTATTCTTTAAGAGAAACAAGAAAAAGCTTGCAAATGAAATCGTTGACAATTTGATTAAAATCCATACTGTGCATAACGATAAGTATGGTCCTATTGACAATGCTGTTTATAATTCTTGGTATGAATATTACAGTGCGTTTGCAAAGGAAATCGTGGATTTCACGAATCAATCCGAGGTTTCCGACAGAGTCAAAAAAGCAGTGAATTTGGCTTATGAAAAACTATATGAAGTCATCGGCGATGACAGCGGTAATGCTACTCTGACACACGGGGATTATTGGTTGCCAAATTTTATTATCGATACAAAAAGCATGTCATTGAAAGGTGTTATTGACCCTTTTAATGTTATGTGGGCAGAACCGGAATACGAATTGTTTACCCTCACGGTTGGCTATGGTAGCAACTTACACCTATATGACATATACAAAAGCAAGGTAGAAACATCAAAAAATTGCGATATAAAAGTTGAATTGTACGCATTATTTAATGAACTTTTATGGTATAAAACGCTTGGCAAAGTCGGTTTTGGTTATTTAGAATATAGAAGCAGAAGATTACTAAAGCAATTACGTCATATTTAGGTGTTTTTGCTGAGCCGCGTTTTTTGTGGTTTGATGACCGTGCAAATCTATTTTAGTTGTATGGGAGTAAATAAATGACACAATATCCTACCTTTCCAAAGAGCATTGCGAAAAAAATCAAAGGGAAAAACTTGACTTTGGATACCCTTGGTGAATCCGACTCGAGCGTGTATATTTTAGATGAAGTTGTTCTGAAAATTGCAAAAACGGGCGATAATGCTGACCGTGAGGCATATGCTTTGCAGTGGCTTGGAGGCAAACTGCCCGTGCCGCAGGTGCTTGCCTTCGCGCAAGAAAACGGGTTCAATTATTTACTGATGTCGAAAATGCACGGCACAATGGCTTGTGATGTACTCGACGACGATATCATTGACACCGCAGTTACCGCCCTTGCGGACGGCTTAAAACAGTTGTGGCGTGTAGATATTTCCGCTTGTCCGCTGAACAGTCGTTTAAATAAAAGGCTGACGCAGGCAAAAGACAATATCGAAAACGGATTCGTCGATACGGAAGACTTTGAGCCGGATACTCTCGGCGAAAACGGTTTTGCAGATTTAGACGCATTATACGATTTTTTGAAAACACATCGGCCACCGGAGGACTTGGTTTTCACCCACGGAGATTACTGTCTGCCGAATATATTTACGGAAAACGGCAAAACAGTCGGATTTATTGATTTGGGTAAGGCTGGCATTGCGGATCGCTGGCAGGATATAGCCCTTTGTGTGCGTTCTTTGCAATACAATTTGTGTGACTTGTGCGGCAAGCCATACGATGTGTTTTTGAAAGCGAAAAATCGACTTTACAACCTTTTGGATATTGAAGAAGATGCGGAAAAACTGCGGTATTATATTTTGTTAGACGAATTGTTTTAGAGAATACAATCATTGAAAACAAATTAGATAAAAGTAGGTGAGTATTTTGGAAAAATTTCGCTGGGCGTATATCGGCAGCGGCAGCATTGCCCATTCCACGGCACGAGATATAATAAAAGGCGACCACCGCATTGTATCTGTTTACAGCCGCAATTTTGAAAAGGCAAAGAAATTTGCCCAAGAATACGGCGCACAGGCGTTTGCCGATTTTGAAAGCGCCGTCAACCGTGACGATGTAGACGCGGTGTATATCGCCACGCCGCACACCGCCCATGTGGACTATGCCGTGCGTGCAATGGAATTCGGCAAACCTGTGCTGTGCGAAAAGCCTGTGGGCGTTTGTGTGCAAGATGTGCATACACTCGTGGAAACGGCGAAACGCACGAACACCTATTTTTGCGAGGCGATGTGGACTTGGTTTTCCGATGTGGCGCGGACGGTGAAAGATTGGGTGCAAAGCGGCGAGATAGGCGAAATACGAGATGTGGTCATTCATTACGCATTTCCCGGCATTTTGATGCCGAAAACCTCGCGTGTATTGATGCCTGAAACCGCAGGCGGCGCGCTGTTGGATATCGGGATTTATCCGATTACCTATTGCTATAATCTGTTCGGCGTGCCAAAAGAAATAAAATGCACGGGAAAAATCAAAAACGGTATAGACATAGGAGAAACCGTAACACTTTTCTATGACGGTTTTCAATGTACGCTCAAAATGTCGCTTTGTTCTTTGCGGGAGGACTGCAAAATTGTCGGCGGTAAAGGGGAAATCCGTCTGCCCGTGTTTTTTCATATGGCGTCAAAAGCGATTTTGCAAACCGAAAACGGCAAGCAAGTTTTTCGCGGCAAGACCGATTATTTGACGGAATTTACCCGCGTTGCAGAGGAAATCCGCCGGGGCAAAACCGAATCCGATTTTATTCCGTTTGATGCCACCGCCGCCTGTATGCAAATATTGGACGGATGCCGCAGGCAAATGGGGCTTAAATATCCGTTTGAAAAATCGTAGTGCAGGCTTCAATTGCCTGCACTTTTTGTTTTGCTGAGGGGCAGACGAAACATCTCTGTTCTATGAAAATGCATTTTTGCGTTTCTTCGCCTTACTCGGGATGAGAAATTTTAATTTGTATAACAAACGTAGGGGCGGGTTTCCACGCCCGCCCGTTTCCGCCCCCGCCCGTTTCCGCCCCCGCCGAGAGGGGCTGGCAAATGCGTAGCATTTGTCTGGGGGAGAGATGTTTCCGTTCTTCTCCCTCCGTCTGGGAGGGAGGAATAAAGGAATGCGGCTACGCCGGTAATCTTAATTTAAATTTATACTTCACACACGCTGTGCGGGGCGTTACCACATTCGCACGCCCTGGATATGCACAGGCTGTATATCTTCATAATAATAGGTAGAAAGCGGACGCATATACGAATCCGCCGTGTGACAGCAGATGAGCGGTATCCCGTTTTGAAAGCCTGTGACGACCAGCGTGTGGTATAACTCCTGTCCACTTTGCAAAAACAGCAAATCTCCGATGGCGATCGCGTGTAGTTCTGTTGGTTCTCCGAACGGTCCGACGCTGTGGTTGGTGATTAAGAATTTGTGCAGATATTCTACGCCCGACCATGCGGCGGCGCGGTCAGTAGGCGAATTGTAATACCACCCGACCTCTTTTTTATAATTCATGACCCCACTGCCCGCAAACAAGCATTGCGAGGCAAAATTGGTGCAGTCACCGCCCAACCCGTCAAAATTAAAATACCGTGGATTGCGCGACAATGCCCACGCTTTTGCATATGCTACGGCGGCGGTACGGCTATAGGTTTCGGTACGCATAAAAAATCACTCCCCGTTATTCTATGCGGGGAGCGATTTTTTGCGCTTGCCTTTGAAACAGCAGAGAGTTTTGACAAATGATATCGGAAATCGTGTGCGCCAAATCCGTCAGCGTGCCGTCGAGTTCACCGCAAAACCAAGCACGGTACAGATTGGTCACGCCGCCTGCAAAAAATCGGGCGCGGCTTCGGAAGGGCTCGGAAGCGCGAAGCTCCGCATCAATTTTGGGATTGGTTTCCATAAATTCGATAAAAGCGGATTGCAGTTTCTCAAAAAACGGCATTGCCGAGGCGGTTTGAAACATTGCACGGAAAATACCGGCGTTTTGCTGCAAAAAATCCGATATGGTTAGCAGCACAGGCAGCGGGGACTGCGATAAATCCGCATAATCTAAATCCGCCAGTGCCTGATACAACAGGGTAAGAATTTCTTCGCTGACTGAGTCCAACAGCGCGTAAATATCCGCATAATGCGCATAAAATGTGCCGCGATTGATTTCGGCGCGCTTGACAATATCGGTCACCGTGATTTTTTCCGGCGGCTTTTCCTGCAACAGCTCTACAAAGGCAGCTCGAATCCGTGCGCGCGAGCGCACAGCGCTTTTGTACTCGGCTTTCGGCATCTTTTTCCCTCCCAAAGTCCGACAAAAAGGCGGATTTTGTATATTGTCTTGTCTTTTGATTTGTATTATACTGAATTCATATTCAAAAATCAACAGTTGTTCGATTTTAGGGGAGAAAACAGTATGGAAAAGAACCGAAAAGTGGACTTTCATTCGCATTATTTACCCAAAACCTATTATGCCTATTTGGATACATACGAGGGTACGTTGCCGGACAATTTCCCGACACCGAAATGGAGCGTAGAAAGCCACTTGAAGCAAATGGAAGCGCTCGGCATAGCCTTTTCGTTTCTCAGCGTTTCCTCACCGAACCTTGCCAAAGCCGACCGTGAAACCGAGGTGCAAATGGTGCACCAAATCAATTTGGAGGGCAAAGCGCTTGTAGAGCAATATCCCGAACGGTTCGGGCTGTTTGCCGCCCTGCCGTTGCCGCACGCCGAAGAAGCGTTGGCAGAGGCAAAATATGCGCACGAAACCTTGCAAGCCGACGGTTTCGGGCTTTCGACCAATTATGCGGGCGTGTATTTGGGCGACAAGCGGTATGACGACTTAATGGCGTATCTGGACAGCATCGGCGCGGTGATTGCCGTGCATCCAACAGAGCCGTCCAAGCTCCCCGAGGGCGTGAATACCGATGTGCCGATTCCCGCGATGGAGTTCTTTATGGACACTACCCGCACCTTTATGTTTATGGAAATGAACAATATTTTCGGTAGATTTCCGAACATCAAATGGATTTTTCCGCACGCAGGGGCGTTTTTGGCGATTTTGTCGGACAGAATCAACGGCTTTGCGGTGTTGATGAAGCATAACCGCCCCGATATTCCGCTGGATTTTAAGGCGGATATGCGCCATGTATATTTTGATGTGGCAGGCTTCCCGTTGCAAAAACAGCTGCACGCACTTTTGAAAGACGTGCAGGTGGAAAATCTGCTGTACGGCTCAGATGCGCCGTACACGCCGAATATCGCTTGTATGGCGTTAAGCGGCGGCTTAGAAACCGTCAGCGGATTGTCGGCGGCGGATAAGGATAAAATTTTCACGGAAAATGCCGTGCGGCTTGTGCCGCGGCTCGCGGAGATTCTCGGCGTAGAGGTGCAGGGCGCAACGGTTTGTTATCACGATAAGCCCCTGACCGCGCGTGAAAAGCTCGGCAGAGGGATGCGCACCTGCATTTCCAAAATCTACAATCGTATTTTTGCATAATCGGCGTACAGAATACGCGCCGAGACGGTTGTGCCTCGGCGCGTGTTTTTGTGTGCATAGATGGATTGGGGGTGCTTGTTCTCTCTCCGTTTGTATCTGAAAACGACAATGTGGCGGAAGATAAAAAATAAAAAGTGAAGCATGAGAATTTTTTGAATTTTCAGAAAGCGTAAAAATTTTAGGTTGACTTTTGCGGTTCGTGGGAGTATAATCTAACTACTGTTTGGGCCCGTAGCTCAGCTGGGAGAGCGTACGGTTCGCATCCGTAAGGTCGAGAGTTCGATCCTCTTCGGGTCCACCAAATAAAAGACTGCAAGCGAAAAAGTTTGCAGTCTTTTTTCTTATTGACGCAAAACTTAGAAAGAGGAGCGAACTCTTTTGTCGATGTTGCGGCGGGTAGCCTGTGGCAAAGCCGCAACCGACATAGAATGCGATAGGCTTGCGAAGCAAGCGAACGAAGCGAAGCTTCGATCCTCTTCGGGTCCACCAAATAAAAGACTGCAAGCGAAAAAGTTTGCAGT
>JBJEPS010000014.1:25851-25993 GCA_051881355.1 Candidatus Fimenecus sp.
CTTTTTTCTTGTCATTCTGAGAGACGTCAGGCGAAGAATCTCTTTTCTATCACGCTTTGCCGTTTGAGATCCTTCGCTTCGCTCAGAATGACAAATTTTAATTTAGCGACGTAGGGGTCGGCGTCCTCGACGACCCGTCGTA
>JBJEPS010000015.1:0-25600 GCA_051881355.1 Candidatus Fimenecus sp.
GAAGAAAAGCAACCCGCAATCGGATTCAATTGCTGAGCGTCGTCCGCTTTTGCAAAAGGGGGCGAGCGCGGTGATTTGTGTTTTGTTTTTTGTTGTTATGCTGGTATTTTTTTTGCAGAGTGCTTTTGATACCGATAAAACGGTATCCGAAAGTGAAAACCGTACCTTGGCACAGATGCCGAAAATGACATGGCAGACTGTAACAGACGGTACATTTGCAAAGGATTTTGATACATATTATGCCGATACTTTCCCTGAGAGGGAACGGTTTTTAAGCATAAATCAAAAAATATCTGCCTTTTTCAGCGGTACGCGTAGCGCAAATGATGTTGTATTGGTGGAAAAGGGCGATAAAGATGATTTTGCAGGGCAGGATATGGATTATGAAGAAGAAACATTTTAATGGGGTGATAGTATGAAATACGATGTTGTGGTAGTCGGTGCAGGCGTTGTCGGCGCATTGATTTCCCGTGAGCTGTCGAAATACGATATTCGTGTGGCTTTGGTGGAAAAATGCAACGATGTTGCCATGGGCACGACCAAAGCCAACAGCGCCATTGTCCACGGCGGTTTTGACGCCGCGAACGGTACGCTCAAAGCGAAACTGAATGTGCGCGGCACGGCGTTGATGCCGAAACTGTGCGCGGATATGGCAGTGCCGTATCGTAACAACGGCTCGCTCGTTTTGGCGTTTTCCGCGGAGGAAATGGAGCATGTACACACGCTGTATGAACGCGGTGTCAAAAACGGTGTTCCGAAGCTGTCGGTGCTTGACAAAGCGCAGGTGAAAGACTTAGAGCCGCATGTCAGTGACGAGGTAGTAGGTGCATTGCTCTCCGAAACGGCAGGCATTGTTTGTCCGTATGAGTTGACCATTGCGGCGGCAGAAGTTGCTGTTACCAACGGCGTAGAGTTTATCCGCAACTGTGCAGTCGAAGCAATTGAAGCAACCGCAGACGGATTTACTCTTTCAACTACGCAGGGTGAAATTACGGCAAAATATGTGGTTAACGCTGCGGGGATTCATTCGGACGATATTGCCCGTATGATTGGAGACGACAGCATTTCTTTGGTTGCGCGCAAAGGCGAATATTATCTTTTGGACAAATCCTTTGGTTATGTGGCAGACCACACAATCTTCCAGTGTCCGAACAAAATGGGCAAAGGTGTGCTGGTCACACCGACGGTGGACGGCAACTTACTTATCGGTCCGTCTGCTTTGGATGTGGATGATAAGGAAGATGTGGACACGACGCCCGAAGGCTTAGATTTCATTGTTGAAAAAGCAAAAAAGAGCGTGCCGACTTTGAATATCCGAGGCGCGATTACTTCCTTTGCCGGTATGCGTGCGCACCCTGTGGCGGATGACTTTATTATCGGCTTCTCTGCGAAAAATGACCGGTTCTTAAATGTTGCAGGCATTGAATCGCCCGGTCTTTCAGCGGCGCCCGCAATTGCGGAAATGGTAGCGGGTATGCTCAAAGAAAAAGCGGATTTACAAGAAAAGAAAGAATATGTACTGACGAGAAAAGCACCTGTTCGCTTCCGCCATATGACGAAAACCGAGCGCGAGGCACTCATTGCAAAGAATAAAGCCTACGGCAGAATTATTTGCCGCTGTGAAACCATTACTGAGGGCGAAATTCTCGACGCGATACATGCGCCCGCCGGCGCGCGTGATGTGGATGGCGTAAAACGTCGGACGCGCGCAGGTATGGGAAGATGCCAGGGCGGCTTCTGCGGCTCTAAGGTGGTTGAAATTTTATCGCGCGAGTTAAATGTGCCGATGAATGAAATTACGAAATTCGGCGGCAATTCAAAAATTCTGTTTGAGAAAACAAAGTGAGGTGTGCACAATGCTCGAATATGATTTAGTTGTGGTCGGCGGCGGTCCTGCAGGTATGGCGGCGGCACTGGCGGCACACGAAGAAGGAATTGAGAAAATTATCGTTTTGGAGCGTGCGGACACGCTCGGCGGCATTTTGGAGCAGTGTATTCATACGGGCTTCGGTCTTCACTATTTCGGTGAGGAATTGTCAGGCCCCGAATACGCGGGCAGATTTATTGAGGAGCTTTACAAAACCGACATTGACGTCAAGGTTGACACGATGGTTTTGGATATTTCTGCGGAGAATGTAGTTACGGCTGTAAATAACTTTGACGGACTTTTGACCATTCAGGCAAAGGCAGTTGTGCTTGCCATGGGTTGCCGTGAACGTCCGAGAGGGGCGCTGTCGATTGCGGGCAGCCGCGCGTCAGGAATTATGACGGCGGGCACGGCGCAAAAATATGTGAATTTGGACGGTTATATGCCCGGCAAAACCGTTGTTATCCTTGGTTCGGGCGACATCGGCTTGATTATGGCACGCCGTATGACTTTAGAGGGCGCAAAGGTGAAAGCGGTTTGTGAGTTAATGCCGTATTCGGGCGGTTTGACGCGTAATATCGTCCAGTGCCTCGAAGATTTCGGGATTCCGCTGCGCCTGTCCTGCACGGTTGTGGCGACGCACGGTAAAGAGCGTTTGGAAGGCGTAACGGTTGCCAATGTTGACGAACATTTAAAGCCAATTCCGGGCACGGAGGAGTATATTCCCTGTGATACCTTGATGCTTTCTGTCGGCTTAATTCCTGAAAACGAGCTTTCCAAAAATGCGGGGATTCAGCTCGACAGCGTGACAAACGGTCCTGTCGTTGATGAATACCGTGAAACCTCGCACAAAGGTGTATTTGCATGCGGCAATGTGTTGCAGGTGCATGATTTGGTAGACTTTGTCACAGAAGAAAGTAAGCTTGCCGGTAAAGGCGCCGCCAAATTTATTAAAGGTGAAAAAGCCGACAACGGCGTGGTACATACAAATGGCGAAAACGGGGTACGCTATATCGTGCCGCAAAACATCAATCGCGCAACGGATAATGATGTGAAGCTGTATTTCCGCGTCGGTCGGGTGCTTGAAAATGTTACCTTGACCGTCACCTGCGGCGACGAAGTTTTACTTTCTAAGAAAAAGCGCAAAATGACGCCCGGCGAAATGGAATATGTCACTTTAAAGGCGGAAGTTATCTCGAAGCTTCCCGCCGACAGCACGCTGGTTGTCAGCACAAAGGAGGCGTAAAGCGATGGAAAAGAGAGATTTGATTTGCGTTTCCTGCCCGATAGGTTGCGCAATTACCGTGGAATTGGACGACAACGGCCAGGTGGTTTCCGTAACGGGTAACACCTGTAAGCGCGGCGACAGCTACGCACGCCAGGAGTGCACGCACCCCGAACGGATGCTGACTTCTACTGTCAAAGTAGAGGGTGGGCGACTGCCGGTTGTGCCCGTGAAATCGAGCGTTCCCGTGCCCAAGGAACTGCTGTTTGACTGTATGACCGAAATCAACAAGGTCACAGTAAAAGCACCCGTTAAAATTGGGGATGTGGTACTCAAAAATATCTTGAATACCGGTGCCGATATCGTCGCAACCAACGAAGTCTAAACTACTAAAAACATAAAAGACAGCTGTCATTTTATGTTTAACAACAAAACGGGAACAGCCGATACAGACTGTTCCCGTTTTTTCTGTTTTTGCTGTGTTTTAGAATTCCTCGGCGCGTTTACGGCGAATGCCGATACAAAGCGCGCTCACAGCGGTGGCAATCGGTAACAGGGCAAAGGGGAGTACGGTTGTTGTTTTACCCTCGGTCTTCGGTATATCGTCCTGTGTAGTCTGCGCACTGTCCTGTTGGGTTACAACAGTAGTTTCCGAACCGGAAGCTGATGTATCAATATTTTCCGTATTGCGCTCCGTTCTGCCTAAATCCTTGCTTTCGGTAAAATCCGCGGCAGTAATTAAATACGAATACTTTACAGCGTCTGCGCTTGACAACGGCGTAAAGGTAAAGGTTTTACTTTTTAACTGTGTTTGATTGTTAAACAGCGTGTAAACCACCGTAATATCAAATGGTGTATCGCAATCCGCGATTTCGTGCGCGGGCAGGGTAATAAATCCCGTTTCGCCTGCGTCAATTCTTGTCAGCGCATTCGGCTTTATTTCTATATTCGCACCCTTTACTTGTACATAACGAATTGCTATGTCATATTCCGATGACAGATTGCGTATCAGGAGTTTTTGGTCTGCTGTGCTGTGATACCCGGGCGCCGTGCCGTCAAAGCGGATATACAGGCTGTCTACGGGGTTTTGCGCGGAGTTAAATTGCGGGAACTTGCTGTCGGAAAATACATTTTGAATTGTGTCTGTAAAGAAAAACGTTTTGACAAAATCCACCGTGTACGGGTCAAATACATACATCCCGTGGAACTGCCCGTTGACAAACCAAGTGTTATCCGGCAAATATGCAGTCGATGCATCGACATTACGTTCGGGTGAAATGTGTAAATGCTTGGTGTTTTGGCAATTCGTCCCTTGCGCGGTGTAGTCTGACGGAAAACGGTTGTCAAAGGGGGCACAGGTTGCGCCGGAGGAGGTAACGGTATCAATAATATAGTCGGAATTGATGTTGCTTCCCGTCACATTCTCGTGTCCGTAATTCGTAATAATCGCAATGTTTGTACCTGCGTTTTGTGCACGGCGCAGACCTTCCGACATATGCTGCATCGCGCCGTAATGGAATGCGTCTGACGTAGCGATGATTTGCGCATTTTCTACCGGGTCTAACCGCTTTTCTTTGGCTTCATCATAGACCGAAAGCGGGCAGAAATCCCAAATACTCGGAATACATTTGATGAAATCGACAATGTACCGTTCACAAAGGTCGGTGACAACCGCATTCAATTTTTCAAAGCCGATATATTTTATCAGCCATTCAAATTCTTCTTCCGTCCCCATTGCGAGTTCAACAAATTCCAAAATGGTCGCATAATCCAAATTCAGCGGGTTGCCGCATAGTGGGTCTCCGACCATGGTGGTACCACCGATTGCGGGGACATCTAAAATTACCTTGCGCGCGTCGCCTTTCCAGCCGTAATAGTAAAGGTAGGAAGCGCCGCATTGCCCGCCGTGGCTCAGCCCGAAAATATCGACCTGTTGTGCACCTGTCAAGGCTTTGATTTCTTGTATAAATTCGTCGATTGCCGTTGCATAGGCAATTTGCCCTTTGCGCCAATCAAAATGAAAAATAAAAACATTGTCCGCGCCGCGTTCCGCTTCGACCATAGCGACAAGTTCTTTTTCGGCAATCAGATCTTCCTCCCCGTTTGCCCGAAGGGTTGAAACACGCGCTTGCTCGGCTGACTGAATATGCGGCACTAAGTTGTATTTTGAGGTCCCGTCGGGATTGCAGGCAATCGGCTCTAAGGTTTCCAATAAAATACCACCGAGAATATCCACAAGCTGTGTGGTATCACCTGTAAAGGTTGCACCCGCAGTGCCTGCAATTTCGGGAAGTGCCTCCACAATACGGTCTTTCACTTTGGAAAAGTCCAGTCCCCAAACCTGTTCACCTGTATCCGCATCGTCTAACCGCGGTCCGCTGTATCCTTGCAAAACAATAAACGGCGTTGTGTCTTTCGTTTCGGCAAATACCGATAACGGTATAAAAGACACCATCAGTAAAGCGACCAAAATAACCGAAATAATTTTTTTCACTTCTAAACCCTCCTTGTTAAAAACATATAAAAATTTATATTTATTTTTTAAAATTACAGTAAAATATTACCATATATAGTAGATGCTGTCAATTTACAAAGGTACTGCCTAATGTTGATTTGAAATTCATTACGGAATATGGTATAATTATATTTAAGCAAACAAAAACAAAAAAATGAGGGAATTATATGGAAAAAAGCGTGCAGTTGGCGGCACAGGTTGTGCCCTCGCCGCGGCAGTTAGAGTGGCAAAAAATGGAGTTTTACGCCTTTTGCCATTTCGGTATGAATACTTTTACAGACAAAGAATGGGGCGACGGTACGGCATCGCCGACACTTTTTAACCCGACAGACTTTGATGCGGATCAATGGGCAAAGGCTGTGAAATCCGCAGGTATGCGCGGACTGATTTTAACCTGCAAACATCATGACGGCTTTTGTCTTTGGCCGAGCAAATATACCGAATATTCCGTGAAAAACAGCCCGTTTCGTGACGGAGAAGGCGATGTTGTGCGGGAGGTGTCGGACGCGTGCCGTCGTAACGGACTGAAATTTGGTGTTTACCTCTCTCCATGGGACCGCAACGCCCCAACCTACGGACAAGGGGAACCTTATAATACATATTATAAAAATCAGCTTCGAGAGTTGCTGACCGAGTACGGCGAACTGTTCTGTATTTGGTTAGACGGCGCGTGCGGAGAGGGTAAAAACGGCAAGGTGCAGAAATATGACTGGCAGGGCTTTTATGCAGTTATGCGCGAACTGCAGCCCAATGCCGCCATCTGCATCAGCGGACCCGATGTGCGTTGGATTGGCAATGAGGCGGGCGTTTGCCGCAAGTCGGAGTGGAGTGTGGTGCCGTCTTGGCTTTCCGTCAATGAATTCATTGCGGAAAAATCGCAGAAAACCGACGACAAGAACTTTGCCAAAAAGCACAATGCGATGACTTTGGATTTGGGCTCGCGCAAAGCCATAAAAGGGGAGGCGGATTTGATTTGGTATCCGGCGGAAGTAGATACTTCCATTCGTCCGGGCTGGTTTTACCATGAAAATGAGGACAGCAAGGTCAAATCCATTGATAAACTCTATAAAATATATCTCAATTCCGTCGGCGGCAATGCTTCTCTGCTTTTAAATATCCCGCCGGACAAAACCGGGAAAATCCATGCAGAGGATACTATGGTCTTGGACTCTTTCGGGCGACTGTTAAAGCGTGAATTTCCCGAAAATCTGCTGGCAAATGCCCGTGCTTCATCGACGAGTGAGTTAGATAATGAACACCGAGCGACTTTTGCATTGTCTGACGACGAAAACTTTTGGCAGGCTGCTTTAGATGATGAACAGCCGGAGCTGATTGTGGATTTCGGACAGGAAACAAGCTTTGACAGCGTTGTTGTGCAGGAAAACATCGCCACGGGACAGCAAATTGAAGAATTTGACTTGTTCATACAGAAAAAGGGGAGTAACCGTTGGAAGCGCATCGGAAAATATACCGTCATCGGCTATAAGCGGATTTGTCGCCTGAAAAAAGCGTATTCTACGCGAAAAATTCGTATTCGCATCCGCTCCCACAGAGGCAAAGCAACCTTACTGCGTGTTTCGGCGTATAAACGCGATGCAATATTATAAAAGTATGTTTTATATTCAAAAATCATCTGAAAATGCAGTTTGACTTGCAAAGCGCTTTACATGTAAAGGTATATGCTTGTCAAAAAGAAAAATCCTTGTAAAGAGAATCGCTTTACAAGGATTTCGACTTTTTTTGTGGCAAAAATGTTCAAAAATCAAAGTTTTTAACATTATGAACAGAGTTTTGAACATTTTAATCGTTGAAAATTAAAACGTAAAATCAAAAAAATAGTGAATATTTGTCTACAAATTTTGCATATTTTTAAACTATTTTTGCAGTCTATTCAAAAAAGTCCTGCAAAAACAGTTTACCATCCGTCAATTGCACCGCGTTCCAATGCACCGACAACTTTTTTGCGAAGTGCGGGGTAGTCTTTTTCCAAGGTTTGCAGCAATTCTTTGACATTTTGCCGCTCTGTTACCTTGTCAGCAGGGCATTTGCTTTTTACGACGGGCAATTCAAGCCGCCGCGCCGCCGCAGAAACTTCTTTTTCCGTTGCAAAAACCAAGGGACGGATTAGGTATAAATCTTTGTTGGAGAGATAGGAAACTGGGGAGAAACAGCCGATTTGCCCGCCGCGCAGTAAGTTAATCATAAAGGTTTCTGCCGCATCGTCCAAATGGTGTCCCAACGCCACCTTGTTACAGCCGTTTCCTTTTGCGGTATCGTGTAAAATGCCGCGGCGCATTTTGGCGCACAGACTGCACGGATTTTTTTCCTGCCGTGTAACAAAAATAACCTCCCAAAGGTTGGTGGGTTTCACAATATATTCGACATGCAGCGTTTCGCAAAGCGCCGCAACTTCGGAAAAATCCCCGGGAATACCGCCGAACTGATAATCGAGCGTAATCGCCACCACTTCAAAATGTTTTGGGTAAAAATCTCGCAAGCGTGCCAGAGCATATAACAGCACAAGCGAATCTTTACCACCGGAAACCCCAACAGCAATGCGGTCGCCTTCGTCAATCATATGGTATTTATCCACCGCGGCGCGGCAAAGACTGAGTACGCGTTTCATAGAAAAAACCTCCGAATTCGTCCTTATTTTACCGTAAAAAATCATATTCGTAAACAGAAAATGCAAAAATAATGTTTGAGAAAATGGTATAAAAATAAGAGAAAAATCGAGAAAACAAGAGCAAATACCTTTGCACATTAAAATTTTCAAAAAAATTGTTGACGAATTCGTGTTCTCGTGGTAAACTATTCGAGCATTTAAGAATCATACAAATAGAACACGGAGGTTATGTTTATGTCAACTTATATGCCGAAAGCCGGCGACATCAGCCGCGCATGGTATGTGCTTGATGCAGACGGCAGAACGCTCGGTGAAGTTGCGGCTGAGGCTGCTACGCTTCTTCGCGGCAAGCACAAGCCGACCTTTGCACCGCACGCAGACTGTGGCGACAATGTGATCATCATCAATGCGGCGAAAGTCGTTTTGACCGGCAACAAGCTCGAACAGAAAAAGTATTATCATCACACCGGGTACATCGGCAACATGAAAGAAGTCGATTACAAAACCCTGATGGCTGAAAAGCCGGAATTCGCGGTGAAAAAGGCAGTCAAAGGTATGCTGCCCGCCAACACCATCGGCAGAAAATCACTGACCAGACTGCACATTTACTGCGGTGCTGAGCATGCACACGAGGCACAGAAGCCCGTTGTGCGCGAATTTTAAGAAAGGGAGGCAATAAGTTATGTACGAAACCAATCCTTATTTTTACGGTACAGGCAGAAGAAAGAAATCCGTTGCACGTGTTCGTGTGTATGCGGGTACCGGCAAAATCACCATCAATGACAGAGACATTGACGATTATTTCGGTCTTGAAACCTTAAAATTGATTGTCCGTCAGCCTCTCGCTCTTACCGGCACGGCTGACAAGTTCGACATCGTCTGCAAAGTTGCGGGCGGCGGCGTTACAGGCCAGGCAGGCGCAATCCGTCACGGTCTTTCCCGTGCGCTTTTGCAGTATGACGAAAATCTTCGTCCGATGCTCAAAAAGGCAGGTTTCCTGACCCGCGACCCGAGAATGAAGGAAAGAAAGAAATACGGTCTCAAAGGCGCTCGCCGTGCACCGCAGTTCTCGAAGAGATAACTTCGTTTTCAACCCTTTACAAGCATTGCAATCCCCGCCCGAGCGTTTCGGGCGGGGATTTGTGTATTCGAGGTGAATTACCGTGAAAATTATTCCATTTTCTCCACAATACCGTGACGATATGATTTTTATGATTTTGGAAGCGAAAAACGCATTGGGACGCGTGCCCCGATTAAACCCCGATTTGCTGGACATAGGCAAGAATTACATAGACAAAGGCGATATGTTTTGGCTTGCTCTTGATGAGAAGGATAGGGTAATCGGCAGTGTGGGGTACAGCACCAATGAAAATTTCGATGAAGTAACTTTGCACCGATTGTATGTAAAGTGTAATTTAAAACACCAAGGCATTGGTACTGCACTTTTGAAAACCGCAGAGGAATATATCAAGGCACAAGGAAAAAAGACCATCTATGTGCACTTAGGTGACCGTGAACAGTGGTATGAATCCCATAACTTTTACCCGAAACACGGCTATATAGAGTATAAAGAAAACTATATGAAAAAGGAAATATAATGAGGGCACTGTCTTGCTCACGCCGTTCATAGGTAATACGAAAAAAGAGACAGAATGCGTTTAGCTCTCTGTCTCTTTTGCCATTTTAAAGTCCCTTATTATAAAATTCCTCTTTAAACCACACGTCGTTTACCTCAAATTCCCTGTGATTAAGGTATTCCAGAGTCCCCGCGTCCGTGGTGAAATCAAATACTAATTTATAGGAATACAAAAACTGCTTTTTATAGCCGTATTTCTTGTTTTGCGCATTTGTTCCGTATTTGCCGTCACCCAAAAGGGGGTGCCCTATGGAAGCAAAATGCGCACGGATTTGGTGTGTTCTGCCTGTAAGCAGTTCCACCTCAACAAGGCTTAAACTGCCGTCACAGTCCAATACCTTGTATTTAGTACGGATTTCCTTTGCGCCCTGACAGGCGTTTTTTGATACGGTCACCTTGTTTTTGTTCTCGTCTTTCACAAGATATCCCGAAAGAATACCGCTTTTCGGCTGTAAATGCCCGTAAACTATACACAAATAAAACTTGTGCAGTTCACGGTCTTTCATTTTTTGATTGAGAATACGCAAGGTTTCCGCATTTTTTGCCGCAATTACAATGCCGCCAGTGTTGCGGTCAATGCGGTTTACAAGCGCGGGCGTAAAGGAATTCTCTTGCTGTGGCAAGTATTCACCCTTGTCGTATAAATAGCGCTTTACACGTCCAATAAGCGTGTCAACGTATTCTCGGTCGTCCGGGTGGCATAAAACACCGACTTTTTTATTCAACAACAGTACGTTTTCGTCCTCATAAACGATATCCAGTGATTTACCTGCGTGCAAGAAATCATAGGTAGATTCTGATTGTGCAAAGAATTCATCGGCTACAAAGACTTTAACGGAGTCACCCTCGCAAAGACGTGTGGAAATTTCTGCCCGTTTGCCGTTTACTTTAATGTTTTTTGTCCGAATGGATTTGTAAAGCAGTGATTGCGGTAAATTCGGTACGGTTTTGTGTAAAAATTTGTCAAGCCGCTGGCCGGCGTCGTTTTTGGTGATGATAAACTCTTTCATAAGCGTAATTCCCTATACTATTATATATATGTTCTTTTTTCGTGAAAATATTTCGTCGGAAATACGGTTTTTGTGCGGTTACAGTATAGCATAATCAACTGAAAAATACTATATTTTTTCAAAAAACAAAAAAGTGCATTTGTATTGCTGTTTTAGGCAATGTTTAGGGCATCGGGTGGGGAAAACTGTCCGAAAAAGCACCAAATTCGCCTATATTCCTTTTCTAAAATCTGCACCTGCCTTCCCTAAATGCATACTTTTCTTGAAAATGCATATACTATATTTGGAAAAGTGGGTAAAAAGCGCCTGAAAAAACGGTTTTATTCCCCATTTGTAACCCCTTTGTATCAATTTGTAAGATTTTTAACTTTTTCACAAATATTCACCCTAATTTCAGAACGAATGTTCAAAAACGCACCTGAAAAACCTTGATTTTGTCAGATTTGGATTTTTGAATTTGTGCAATTTTAACAAAAACTTCGATTTTTAAAATTTGACAATTAGAAATCTTGGAAATATAATTGCCGTTGTCACAAGCGATAATAACCGTGGCGCCGTAAAAATCTGTTCAAATACTTCTTTTCCTTCTGAACGGATTGGCGTCCAACAGCCTCTTTGCGCACAGGTCCTTGAAGAGGTATGAGTTAAAGGAGCAGAATGATGATTACTGAATTAAAAGGGTATGCAAAAGCAACCCGCGCAACCTTTTGGAAGGTTGCCGCGTTGATTATGGCGTTTGCCGTGCTTTGTGCCGGTACTGCTTTTGCTGCCGCACCGAGTCCGTATGTCGTTGACATTTATGACGGCTCGGAAATCACAAGAGTAGAAACATCAAAAGACGATGCTTATGAAATTGTGAAACAAGCAGACATTAATTTGTCTGACAAAGATAAGCTTTCTCTGGAAGCTTTTACTCCCGGTGAGGACAGCGTGATTACGATTTACCGTGCCGCGTCTATCACTTTCGTAGATTTAAACGGTGTCAGCACACAAACCGTGCTCGCCGGAACGGTTTCGGATTTACTCAGCGAACTTGCCGTAACCGTGGAGGAAGGGCAGCTTGTCAGCGTCCCGACCGATACCGTTCTCTATGACGGTTTGGTTGTGAAGTTGACAAATGCATATCATATTTGTGTAACTGCCGACGGTGTGACAACCGCCTTGCTAATCGGCGAGGGCACTGTGGCAGATGCCTTGCAGCATGCGAATGTTGCTTTAGGGGAAAATGATGAGGTACAACCGGCTTTGTCAGACCCCCTATATGACAATCTCGATATTACGGTATACCGTGTCACCTATACGGAACGTACCGTCAATGAAAAAATTGCTTTTTCGAAGAAAACCGTGAAGTCCGCATCACTGTATGAAGGACAGAGCGAGGTTACCCAGGCTGGGCAGAACGGCGAAAAGACTGTTACCTACCGCGATAAAATCGTGGACGGTGTATATGCTTCGTCCGAAATCCTTTCAGAAACGGTTTTGACGGAGGCAATTCCGCAGATAACAACAGTCGGCACGAAACAAAAGGCTGTTGCTGTTGCAAGTCTCAGAAACGGCGGTACGCCGATTTCGGAGTTAACGCAGCCCGCTTCTTTGAAAATTGAAAACGGCGCGCCGACGGAATATAAACAGATTATTACCGGAAAAGCCGCGGCATATACAGCTGCGCCCGGTTCTAAAACCGCCAGCGGCAGAACCGTGAAACCGGGGTATGTCGCAGTCAATCCCAATCAAATTCCGTATGGTAGTGAATTGTGGATTGTATCTACGGACGGTATTGTATACGGCTATGCGATTGCCGCTGATACCGGTGGATTTGTCAACAAGGGCAAATTTACAGTGGATTTGTTTATGAATACGGAGTCTGAATGCAGACAGTGGGGCAGTCGGGATGTTGTGATTTATGTCCTGTAAGGGATTGCCGATACAATAACTTGTGACTGAGAGTCTTACTCTAAAATGAGTAAGACTCTTTTTTTGTTGGCAAAAGCAGGAAGGATGCATACAATGGCAGTAGGAGGAAGTTCCGAACAAAAAGGAGAGAATGTTTTGAAAGAGTATTTGGACTATTGCGACTGCACGCCGGAAATGCAAAAAAAGGAAACGCATTGCCCGGATGATACAGTATCGGAATATACGGGAATTTCAAAACTGCCGTGCAATCCTGTAACGACGATGGCATATGTTCCGTTTCAGACGAATACAACGACATATACGGCAGAAAAAGCACTTTGCAGCGGAACGGCTTTTCCTGACCTCGATAAGCCGTTTTTGGGAGGAAAATGTATATGATGCTTAGTGAACGCGAAAAATGCCTGAAATCGCTTTCTGCGACGCAATTCATGCTATGGGAATTGCATTTGTATTTGGATACGCACCCGTGTGATACAAATGCGATGCTGCGAAACCGAAAATATGCAGCAGAATACCGTGCACAGCTTGCAGATTTTGAAGCTAAATTCGGTCCGCTTTCGGCAGGCTCCGGTGCGGGAGAAGACTGGCTTAAAAATCCGTGGCCGTGGGAGACAGAGGAGTGTGTGAAGTAAGCTATGTTTCAGTATGAGAAAAAATTACAGTATCCCGTCAACATTAAAAACCCGAATCCGAAATATGCGCAAATTATAATCAGTCAATACGGCGGTCCGGATGGCGAATTAGGCGCTTCCTTACGGTATTTGTCCCAACGATTTTCCATGCCTTATGCAGAGCTTAAAGGACTTTTAACAGATATCGGTACGGAAGAACTCGGGCACCTGGAAATGATTGGCGCGATTGTCTATCAACTGACAAGAAATTTATCGATGGACGAAATTAAAAAGAGTGGGTATGATACCTATTTTGTAGACCATACCACCGGTATATATCCGCTGGCGGCAAGCGGTACGCCGTTTACAGCGACCTATTTACAGTCAAAAGGCGATGTAATCACCGATTTGCATGAAAATTTGGCTGCTGAACAAAAAGCGCGTACCACATACGACAACATTTTGCGCTTGGTTGATGACCCCGATGTGCGCGAGCCGATTAAATTCCTGCGGGAACGCGAAATCGTGCATTATCAGCGCTTCGGCGAAGGCCTGCGGCTGGCAACCGACAAATTGAATGAAAAGAATTTCTATGCCTTTAATCCGAGTTTTGATAAACATTGTAACAAAAAAAGATAAAAAGCAAGGACTGTCTCTGCTTTTAGAGACAGTCCTTATAGTAATTTAGGGTAGGTTTATTTCCCGAAAACCATCATCAAATAGCCTGCCGCAACAGCAGAGCCGATAACACCGGCAACATTGGGACCCATCGCGTGCATCAACAAGAAGTTTGAGGGGTTATATTTTCTACCCTCGACCTGCGAAACGCGCGCTGCCATCGGCACGGCGGAAACGCCCGCAGAACCGATTAAGGGATTGATTTTGCCTTTGGTAATCACATTTAGCAGCTTTGCGAACAATACGCCGCCAACCGTAGAGAACATAAACGCCAACAAACCAATCACAATAACCGCAATCGTTTTGGGGTCTAAGAAGGTTTTGCCCTCTGCGGTTGCACCGACGGTCACACCGAGCAAAATCGTAACAATATTGCAAAGCGCATTTTGTGCTGTATCACTCAAACGGTCGGTAACGCCGCTTTCTTTAAACAGGTTGCCGAGCATCAGCATACCGAGAAGGGGAGCAACTGACGGCAAAATCAAAACGCAAAGAACAGTAACCACAATCGGGAAAATGATTTTTTCCGCTTTGCTGACCGTGCGCAACTGGCTCATTTTGATTTCGCGCTCTTTTTTGGTGGTCAGCGCACGCATAATCGGTGGCTGAATTAACGGGATTAACGCCATATAGGAATATGCCGCAACGGCAATCGGTCCTAATAACTGCGGTGCTAACTGGGAAGTCAGCCAAATCGCCGTAGGACCGTCTGCACCGCCGATAATGGCGATAGAAGCCGCTTCCTGTGGGGTGAATCCCGCAAAGCCCGGGATATTTCCGCTGAGAATGGCAATCATAAAGGCAACATAAATACCAAGCTGTGCAGCTGCGCCGAGTAAAAGGCTGATGGGATTGGCAAGCAAGGGACCGAAATCCGTCATCGCGCCGATAGCAAGGAAAATTAAGCAGGGGAATATGCTGGATTTTACGCCGGAATAAATCAAGCGTAAAACACCCGTATCATACCAATGTGCGCCTGCAACCACTTCTCCCTCATAAGAGGACAGCATCAGCGGGTCATACATAATTGCCGGATAAATATTAACAAGTAACATACCGAACGCAATCGGTAACAAGAGCAACGGCTCATATTTTTTTACAATGGCAAAATATAAAAGGAGAAAGGAAACCGCAATCATCACCCAGTTTTGCCATTCCAAGGAAAGGAAGCCGGATTCCTGAAAAATTTCAACAAGTGCATTTACAACAGACATTTTTCTGCCTCCTTAACCGACGAAGGCGAGAACAGCGTCAGTTGCAACGGTACTGCCTTTGCTTGCCGCCACCTTTGTAACGGTGCCGCTGACGGGTGCTACGATTTCATTTTCCATTTTCATGGCTTCCAAGACAAAGAGCACATCACCCTCGGAAACGGATTGTCCTTCCGAAATATTGACACTCAAAATGGTACCGGGCATCGGGGCTACAACGGGTGTGCCCGAGCCGGTTACAGGTGCCGCTGCAGGTGCAGCGGGTGCTGCTGCGGGGGCAGGAGCTGCCGCAGGGGCGGGCGCAGCGACCGGTGCTGCGGTGGGTGTCACATTGGTCACAATGGCTTCACTTAATTCATCGACCTCGACTTCATAATCTTTGCCGTTTAAACTCACTACATATTTCATTTTGATTACCCCTTACTTTTCAATAGCTTTAATGGATTTAAATTGCAGACGGTTCAGCGGTATGCCGCTTTCATGGCTGACAATTGCCATAATGACCGCGGCGGTCTTTTCATCAACATCATATAAGTCAAGCTGTCCGGCTGAACACGTGTCCGGTAATGGCGTGCCTTTCGGCGCGGCAGAAACATTTGCAGGAGCGGATTCCGTCTGCGTTGCTTTCAAAGCAGGGCTTGTTTTCTTTTTTGTTTTATTTTCTACGGCACAAATCACTTTTGAAAGCAATAATACCAAAACGGCAAGCAACGCAAGAATCAGCAGCACAACGACAAAACCCGTAACAGATACGTTCAGCGCTTCACCGACGGTGATGCCGTCTTCATACTTCAATTGTTGCAGAATATCCATATCCGTCTACTCCTTAATCAATTTTTTGAATGGCATAGGTGAAGGTGTTCTTCTTTTGTTCGTCGCGTTTATCAAAGAATGCCTCCGCCTGTGTCGGGAATGCAATATAGGAAAGCACATCTTCATCGCTGTGCGCTTTGTCGCCGATTTCAGCTTTGGCTTTTTCAAAGCCCGGCTCTAATGTGTCTGCAAAACGGCAGGAAATCGGTTGTTCGTCGCCGAGAACCTTTTTCTGTAAATCCTTATCAATTTCGCCGGGTGCTTTGCCGTATTCACCGCGGATATATGCCTTAACTTCTTTGGAAATATTTTTATAACGTTCACCAGCAAGCACATTTGCTGTTGCCTGTACGCCAACCATTTGGCTCATAGGTGTAACCAACGGCGGGTAACCGAGGTCTTTACGCACTCTCGGAGTTTCTGCAAGCACTTCGGGGAATTTATCCATTTTGTTTTGTGCGGTCAACTGTGCCACAAGGTTAGAAAGCATACCGCCGGGCACCTGATAATTGAGCGCGTCTGTATCGGTTGACAGCACGACGGGATTTAACTGCCCACTCTTTAAGAATTCATCTTTAATCGGCTTAAAGAAATCGTTAATTTCTTTAAGTATATCCATGTCCAAATCGACTGTATACCCTTCTTGCTTCAGGGCATATGCCATGGTTTCGGTCGGCGCCTGCGAAGTGCCGCCCGAGAAGGAGGAAATAGCGGTGTCAATAATGTCACAACCGGCTTCCACGGCTTTTTGCAGCGTCAGCATACCGAGCCCTGTGGTGGAGTGTGTATGGAGGATAATCGGCACATTTACATTTTCTTTCAGTGCTTTTACGGTATCATACGCTTCCTGCGGACCCATAATACCCGCCATGTCCTTAATGCAGATGGATTGGCAACCCATATTTTCCATGGCTTTTGCGAGCTTCACATAGGACTCGAGATTATGAATCGGGCTTTTTGTATAGCTGATTGCGCCGGAGGCAATCGCACCGTTTTTAATGGTTTCGTCTACGGCAACCTCAATATTGCGTACATCATTGAGTGCGTCAAAAATACGAATGATATCAATGCCGTTTTCGACGGACTTTTTCACAAACATACGCACAACATCATCGGGATAATGCTTGTATCCAAGTAAATTTTGCCCGCGTAAAAGCATTTGCAGCTTGGTGTCGGGGCATTTTGCACGGATTTTGCGAAGCCGCTCCCACGGGTCTTCGTTTAGGTAGCGTAAGCAGGAGTCAAAGGTAGCGCCGCCCCAGCACTCCAACGAATAATAACCGGCTTTGTTCATGGTTTCCAAGATGCCCTCGAAGCGCTCATAAGGCAGACGCGTCGCAATCAAAGATTGGTTTGCGTCACGCAAAGCGGTTTCAGTAAATTGGACTTTCATAGTCTGTTCCTCCAAACGTTTTGAAATCGGTAAAATATAAAATCCAAATTTTCTCCAGTTTAAAATAGATTATACAATATATAGTTTTTTAATTCAATATAAAAAACATAAGTTGTGAATTTTTGGAAAAAAAACAAAAAAATCGGCAAATCGCGCAATTCTTTTTGTTAAGAATTTAACGATTTGCCGATTTTAATTGAAAAACAATTTTTTGATTCTCTCGAAATTCACGGTAAATCCAAACGATGCTTAAAATCCAAGCTAAAGGTACGGCGACGAAAAAGTCAATTCGTCCAAGCGGAAAAAAAGCAACGATACGGAAAAAACGTGGTGCATAAGCATTCGTGTATAGAAGAATCCACTCCATTACAATGATACTGCGTGCAAAGGGAAGCGCGGCGACAACGCTGTAGCACAGACAAGCAATTTGCGGCGCCCAATGCTTTGGCAGACGTAACATACCGAATTTACCAACCGTTGGGTCGTCATAGGAAATGTCCGAAAGATAGCGTTTCATATTTTTGGTTTCAGAGGACAGCCGTGGACGATATCGATAAAACGCGTACCAAGCCATCCAAAAGTAAGCCGCCAGTGTCAAAATATTTACGGTAAGCAGTGCACCCCATCCGAAGGAATATTCTGCCACCAGCGGATTGCCTTCCATTTCCAAATTCGGTGTGGCAAGGTATGTCAGCACCAAATCGGCTACTGTCATTTCGGTATAGAATACAGTAAAAAACCAAAATCGTATTCTGTTTTTCTCCCGTTGACACATTATTTCAAATCCCGTGCGACACGATAGCCTTGTGCGGTTGCATCCGCAATTCTGCCGGTTTTTTCAGCATCACCGATGCAGTAAATGCGCGTATAACGGCTTTTCAGCAGTGTATACAAGGCATTCTCCGAGCGAACGCCCAAAGAAAGTACCACAAAGCTTGTGTCTAAATTTTTCTTTTGCTGCGTTTTTGTATCTTGCAGTTCAATATAGTCATCGTGGATTGCGCATAATTTATGTGCGGGCAAAAATTCCGTGCCTGCCGCACGAAGCCGCGGCATACAGTCGTCGATATGCTGCATCCAAGTGCCGGGGGCTATGGTATCTGCCATTTCTACCACGGTGACACGATTGTCTTGCGCACAAAGCAGTTCAGCAGTTTCAAGACCGGTCATACCTGAACCGATCACAGCAACTTTTCGCTTTGTAAGTTTGATTGTGCCGTCTAAAATTTCGGTGGTTGTGCATACATTCGGAAGCGCAACCCCCGGAATGGCGCGCGGTTTGACCGAAGTTGCGCCGGTGGCGAGAATAACCGCATAAGGCGATAAGGCATCAATCAATTCCGGAGTCGCTTCAGTATTATACCGAATTTCTGCGCCGTTATGCATCGCTGCCGTTACCAAATCCTCAATGCACCAGTTGATTTTATCTTTTAACGGTGGTTTATTGGCAAGTTGCAATTGTCCGCCCGCTTCGGATTGTTTTTCCAAAACAATCGGCTTAAATCCGCGTTTCCCTAAAGTTTCCGCCGCAGAAAGTCCCGCAGGACCGGCACCGACTATGACAACGGTTCTGCCTTCACCGTCACGGGAGAGTAATTCTTTTTCATGTCCTAACTTCGGATTTACCGAGCAGTTTGCGTGCTTGCCCGCATATGCGTTGTGCTGCATACTTTCCATGCAGTACAGACAGCAAATGCAGCGCTTGATTTCATCTGCCTTTCCGGCTTTTGCCTTGTTTGCCCAATGCGGGTCGGCAATGTGCGGTCTGCCAAGACACACAAAATCTTGAATTCCTTCCGCAAGTTGTTCCTCCGCCTGCTCGGGAGAGCGAATTAAGTTTGCGGCAAGCACAGGGATAGAAACCTCTTTTTTGATTGCCGCCGCCATATATTTGCGCCAACCGGGCTCGAACGAGGTCGGTTCTAACCAATAATTGTATGTATCATAGCCTGCCGAGGACACATCAATCGCGTCTGCACCTGCTTTTTCAATTTCTTTTGCCATTTTTACGCCGTCCGTGAGCGTATAGCCGACGCCGGGCTTGCCGATTTCTTTGTAGCATTCGTCAACTGATAAGCGCACAATCACAGGAAAATCTTTGCCACAGGCAGACTTAATGCCGGAGAGGATTTCTAACAGGAAACGCATGCGGTTTTCAAAACTGCCGCCGTAACAGTCGGTGCGGCGATTGGTATAAGGGCTTAAAAACTGTTGAATTAAATAGCCGTGCGCGGCGTGGAGCTCTACACCGTCCGCACCGGCTATTTTCGCACGCACAGCACCATCGATAAATTGCTGAATGATTTTGCGAATTTCCGAAATAGACATTTCGCGGTTTAGGCTTTCTGCGGAATAAGCGCGTTCGCATTGGGAAGGGGAGGATGTTTTTAATACCCAATCCTTTTCCATCAGTTTTTTGCCCATGGGCGCAACTTTATAAAACAGATTATCATAGCAATTCCCGATCAGTCGGTGCATGGCGATAGAAACAGGGACTGTGCCCATTAAAAGCCCGAGATTTTGCCGCCCGGGGTGATGCAATTGGATAAACATTTTTGCACCGTGGCGATGTACACGGTCAATCATTTCTTTTAAGGGTGCGATGTGGTAATCGTGGCTGATGGCAAGCTGTGCAAATGCTGATGCACCGCTGAAATCGTTAACACGGGTGATTTCTGTCACAATCAAGCCCGCGCCGCCGATAGCGCGTTCCTCATAATAATTCATCATCGCCTCGGTAGGTGTACCGTCAAATTGCCCAAAGCCGAGCATCATCGGGGGCATCACTACGCGATTTTTGATTTCGACATTGCCGATTTTTCCCGGGGTAAACAGTTTTTCGTAAGCCATTTTCTTTTCTCCTTTATTCTGCGGAAATGGTAATCGGAGAAACCGCAATGCATGAAATTTGCGGTGCATAGGCGGTTTTTCCGTTGAATTTATAACTGCCGTCGTTTGAGAAGGTGATGGTATTTTCACCCGCTTCGAGATATAGGGTGATGACTTTCGTTTTGCGCGTCTCCCAACTGTATGTATTGCGGAAGTAATAATTCCCGCGGTTTTCTCCGTTGACGGTAAGGGTGATATAACGCTCGACTAAATCAACATTGTAATCGTGCGCGCCGCCTTCCTCATTATTGGAATATGTGAACGTAAGCTGATAATACCCTGCCTGCGGGGCGGTGTAGGTCACGGTTGCGGTGCCGTCCGTATCGGAACTGATGCCGTCAACATAGGCATTCAACCGTGAACTGAGCATAGCGGTCATTGTGCTTTTTACGGTGGGAATTTCCAATTTTGCACTGCCGGAAAGGGCGAATTCTTCAGCAAAATAATCCGTCGTATTGACATTTTGACCCGCATCGTACCAAGTAGCATTTGTGACATCGGTGTTGCCGATATTTACGGAAATACAGTTTATTCCGTGCCGTAAATAGATAATGCAGCGATATGTACCGTTGCCCGTTGACGTGAAAGACACATTGTCTATCAGTGTGCCGTTTACCGTCAGTTCGGTGGGTATCGTTTCACTTGCAAATTGCAATGTATAGTACCCGTTTGCGTCCGATATAACCCAAAATGCCGTGGTATTTTCATTGGATTTTGCAGGATTCTGCACACAGTAAGGCAAAAAGCCCAAATAGGCAGTATTTCTATCTGCATCGGTCTGCGGGGTAACATCTAAAAAGTCAAATGAAACCGTTTGGTTGTATTCTTTATTCTCCGGTAAGGTGAACCGAATGGTGTGTTTGCCTTCTTTTAAATCTACTGTGTAGCTGATAACATTGGTGAAATCATCTTTCAAAGTAGAGGAAAGGGGCAAATAGTTTTCTGTCTCTTCACCGTCCACCGATACGAGCAATTCTATATCGGTGCGCTCGCCTTTATCCGCCTGTGAACCGTCCGCGTTATATTGTATATTATTCGCCCCATTGCCGTACACCAAATCGAGAGAATACCTGCCGTCTTTCGGGACTTCAACGGTAAATTCCACACCGCTTGCTTCCTCACTGTTCGCCTTGACCAACGTATATTCCGATGCGGCATACGCTACATTGCTATCTGCTTTTGCCGTACCAAACAGCTTGGCACCTTCCGCCTCATAGCGGCACATCGGTATTTCGGATTCGGGAATTTCTTCCAAAACAACAGACATACTGTCCGAATACGGCGTTACGGTAATGTGGTAGCACTGTGTATATAAAATATCGTCCAAATCAATCATTACATTGCCGTCATTCACATCATAATATTTTGCAAACTTGATTTTCGGCGCGTATACTTCGCCTGAAAGCCCCTTGTAATCCACATATTCTGCGGTCACATATACTTTTTCGGCATTTTCGAAGCTGTCGGTTTTATCTAAATTCTCTAAAACAATTGTGGAATCGCGACTGCTGCCGCCGGCAAGGATTTGGATGTTTCCTTGTTCTTCGTCAATCGTTGCTACCCCTGTAAACCCTTTATATTTCAATTCTTTCGACTGGCGGGTTAAAAACTTGCCCATATTGCTTTGGAAAAGGTCTTTTGAGGTACTTTGTACGGTTTCACCGGACATTGCGTTGTACCAAAAATAAGCCCACCAGTTGCTGTTCGGTGTTGTGTCATCCGCTGCAACGTCTGAAAGATTGTTTGCAAGCCGCCAATAGGCAACACACCCCTCACATTTGACGCTTTCAATTCTGGAAATCCACTTGACAGACTCTCCGGGAATTCCGTTTGTGGACATTAAACCATATTCCGTAATGCAGACAGGCATTTTGTCTATGCCGAGGTCCTGACAAATTGCATCATAATCGGCAAAATGCTCTTCCCACATATACAGGGAATTTGTACCCAACTCATGCCAAATCATCGTGTCAGGCAAACAGTTTTCCGTTTTGCAATATTCCAAAAATTCTTTTATGTATTCCGATTTGTAGTTGCAATAACCCGGACCGCCGATTTTCGCATCTGCATCGATGGAGCGCACAAGTGTATAGGTCGCTTTCCATGCTTCATAGGTTTTTAAACGGTTTTCGTACTCTTTAAAGTCACCGTACCACTGCCCGTTATCCATTTCATTATATATGCAGTACACAACCTTATCGGCATAGTTTTTTTGTGCGGTTTCGCGCACGGTTTGTTGCACACGTTCGTGATACTGTTCCAAAGAGTCAAACTGATAATACCAAGTGTCATACATATCCTGCGTGTAGACGATGATTTCTTTGCCGCCCGCCGAAAAAAAGGTATCGGCAACCTGAGCTACATCTCCGATTGGATGTTGTAATCCGCCGAGAGCTTTGGTAGAGAGCGTAGAAACGCCTATACTCTCTGCCATTTCTTTCGTTGGAATGTCCGGTTCTGCAAAGCCGTATAAAAAGCCGGAAGCACCGTTTGTGATTTCTCCCGCTTTTTGTGCAAAATCAAAGGTCGTTTTCGGTCTGTTAAACGCATACAAACCACCGACGGTTGCACCGATACCGGCGGCGATGCCGACAGCGGCAACAAGCACTGCTGTGAAACGTGATTTTGTCCGTTTGTTCATAGAACAATCCCCCAAGCAGATAAGATAATCTGTATTTTTAATATTTTATCATAAAGCGACGGACAAAACAACTGAAATTATACTTTTTTCTCTTTAGAAAACAAGGTATATGTGCCGATAACAAGTAAAAAGCCGGCAAACAGAACCGTAATATATTTTGTATCTAAGTTTTTCAGAAAAAATGTGCCGACTGCGACTCCGATACTGCCGCCGAGCACCATTGGCAAAACGAGCTTCCACTGTATAATTTTTTGCTTTGCGTAAATCAGAACAGCGGTTACGGCACAGGGGATAAAAAAGAGCAAGTTTATGCCTTGGGACATAAGCTGGGGGAGATGGCGTACCATTGTAAGATACAGAATTAACACACTTCCGCCGCCGAGTCCCATTGCACCAACGATTGCCGATACAATCAGGGCAATTGCATCTAAAAAATTTATAGATTCCATAGCATTCTTGCTCCCGCCCAAATCATAAATACCGCAAATACCTTACGTAGGGTGTTCGATGACAGCTTTCTAAACACCAAAGTACCGAGTACCGCCCCGACAGCAGCAAAAGGTACAATCCAAATTCTTTGAAAAAAATTGACATAATCCTGCTTTGCGTATATAATAAAACTAAATATTGTCAGAGGTAAAATGACGGCAACTGCATTTGCTTGTGCCTGCTTTTGGTCGCAACCGCATTTTTTTAAAATCGGTACGGCGAGTATGCCGCCGCCTGCCCCCAAAAGTATGTTGATTATGCCGACAAGCACACCCAAAAGCGTTAAACTGATTTTTTTCATTTTTTTCACCGTGTTTATGGTTTGAAAAACGGGAGCTGATTATTCTATGCAGACAAAATTTAAATCCGGTGTCAATTTGTTCCTTGTAATTTTTTTGGTTGTGTTTCATATTGTCATTTTGCTTCTGCTGACATCACCGATTTTTGCAGATACAAAGGTTGGCTTACGGTTCGGCATTTTTTTGCTGATTGTGGACGCTGCTTTGATTTTACCGTTGCCGTTTGCAACCTGCTATGAGGTACGGGAAGAATATTTATATATCCGCGACTGGCCGTTTCGCGTGTTTAAAATCCCGTACGGGGATATTATTTCCGTGGAAGACGGCGATTTTGAAGCCAAACACAAAAAAATTGTTGCGCTTTCAATGAATCGTATAGCTGTTGGGTATCATAAGCAAATCAAGCACCGAAAACAGGAGACGGAAACCATTGAGGAATATATTTATATTTCTCCGGCAGATATCAGTTCTTTTCTGCTGCGTTTAAGCGGAAAAATGCAAATCGGTGAGGAACAGGCGAAAGAAAAAGCGGCGGAAATCGCTTTAAAACAAGCCGAACACAACCGCAAAAAGAAAGAAGCACAACTCGCGCGGAAACAGAAAAAGGAAGAAGAACAGCCGGAAATTATTGTGATGTCCGGGAATGTGAAAACCGGTAGCGTAGAACTGCAAGGGGAACAAACATTGTCGGAGAGCGAAAAAAACGATACGGACAGTTGATTTCGTTTGCGGAATATGGTATTCTGTTGCCGTACATAAAAGTCAAAATTGGGTTGTTCAATTTGAACTACCCAATTTTTTTGAGGAGAGAAGCCCCTTTATGAACTATATCGTAATGGATATGGAATGGAACACCGCGTACTGTAAACAGCTTGGCGGTTTTCTGAATGAGATTATTGAAATCGGTGCTGTGAAGTTGAACGAGTCTTTACAAGAAACAGATACCTTTTCCGTAATTATCAAGTCTCAAATCGGCAAGCGTCTGCAAAGCCGTGTAAAAACGTTGACGCATCTGACAAACGATGATATTGCAAACGGCGTTTCATTTCAAAAAGCAATTATGCTGTTTACTGCTTGGCTCGGCACACAGGAAAATACGTTTTTGACTTGGGGTGACGGAGATATTCGCACGCTGATTAAAAATTGCGACTACTTTTTAAATACAGCCGAACTGCCGTTTGTGCATCATTACTGTGATTTACAAAAGTATTGTCAGAGCTTTACCGATGCCGCATCTTCCGGGCAGCAATTGGGACTTTCTGCGGCTGCGGAGAAACTCGGCGTCAATCCTGATGATTATCCGCACCACCGTGCATTGGATGACAGTCGTCTATCAGCCGCTTGCTTGCAGCGTGTGTTCGATGCGGCGAAACTGAAAAAATATACTCGCCGTTGTGACAAGGATTTTTATGCGCGCCTTGCCTTTAAACCGTACTATATCAGTGATATCAACAATCCCTTAGTGGATAAAAAACAGTTTCGGTGTGTATGTGACATTTGCGGCGGGAAGGTGAAACGGGAAAAAAATTGGAAATACAGCAACAATTCCTTTCGAGCGGTTTTTTACTGTAAGCATTGTAACCATCGATTTCGTGTTGCGGTACGGTATAAACAGCTGTATGACCGTTTAGAGGTACGAAAAACCTTTACTGAAGTCAAAGAAGAACCGCCGGAACAGTCTTCGCAACCTTCTATTTCTGTGACGGATGTGTAAAAAAAGCCTGCCGTGCTGAACTGCCCCAAGTTGTGCAGACAGCACAAAAAAGCAGGTCTATGGTAGAAT
>JBJEPS010000016.1:0-25556 GCA_051881355.1 Candidatus Fimenecus sp.
TTTTGCTGATTCCGAACACCTGCGCGGCGGCGCGTACGGTGGTTTGATTTTGCACAATATATTCGCCGAGCTCAACTGCACGATCTTCAACAGTGTCTTTCACTGCACAGCCCTCCTTACTTCTGTCAATAATAAATATGAAGCAAGATAACCGAATATGCTTAAAACGATTTTGTATTTTATTTGCAAAAATTTAACAGCATTAGAATTTATTTTCTGTGATAACAAAATTCAAACTGCCAAAAATACTATTGCAAACGCAAATTTATTGCAAAGGAGTGTTTACTGTGGCTAGCAGAAAGAATGTAGTCCCCGAAGCTCGCGCGGCACTTGACAAGTTCAAGATGGAAGCGGCTTCCGAAGTAGGTGTTAACCTGAAGCAGGGGTACAACGGCGATTTGACCTCGAAACAGGCAGGCTCTGTCGGCGGTCAGATGGTTAAAAAGATGATTAAATCTTATGAAGACAGCATGAAATAAGTTCGTTAATATTTTTCGGACAAAAAAGGTCTGCCGAAGGGTTCCCCTTCGACAGACCGCTTTTTTATGATATACTTATCGATACCACTTGTCGAACCTTTCCAAATCTTCCTTCGGAATTTCCATAAACACATTATCATTCGACATAATTTCCACCGCACGGCTCAGGCGGTAACGATATCTGCGTTTTAATTCAGGAAACTGTTTAACCGTATCCACAAGCCACCAAGCAGACAAAAATACACAAACTGCCGCAATCAAAATCAGTGGATGCTGACCGATGCCGAAAAAGAAGCACAGGCTGAATATCAAAAGTAAAATTCCAATAAAAAGATATATCCGTGACTTCCGACGCTCTTTCAAGTATTGTGCAATGGCTTCATCACGCATTTTTTCATAATTCGGTTTACGTTTCAAACTATCCATACCGTCAGCAATGAACAGGTCAAAATCCCCATTCTCCCGATTTGCCGTTTGCGATTTCGTAATATCTTCTTTGCTATTCTTTTCACCATTAACCATAAGGTTCCTCCCCCTTACGTTTTCAGCATACCACAATCTGCATAAATAGGCAAGGCAACGAAACAGTATGCATCATTGTTTACACTTGGCTGTAGTCGTACAAGAAGTCTTTTAACGCCCCTGCCGCCTCGGTAAGTTGCTTTGTATTGGGCAGATAGACAATACGCACATGGTCAGGCGCAGGATAATTGAACGCCCTGCCATGGACCAATAAGATTTTCTTTTTCCTTAAAAAATCCAACACAAACTGCTCATCATCTTTGATATTAAATTTGTATTTATCCAATTTCGGAAAAATGTAAAAGGCGGCTTTTGGCTTTACCACGGAAACGCCATCAATTTCGCAAAGTGCATTATAAATACATTCACGCTGTTCATAAATGCGCCCGCCGGGCTGTAAAAGCTCGTCACTGCTTTGATATCCGCCCAAAGCCGTTTGGATAATCTGTTGTGCGGGCACATTGGAGCAAAGCCGCATAGAGGAAAGCAAATTCAAGCCCTCAATGTAGCCCTTGATACGTTTTTTGTCACCGCTGATACACATCCAACCACAGCGAAACCCGGCTACGCGGTGGGATTTCGACAACCCGTTGAACGTCACACACGGCACATCGGGCGCAAGCGAAGCAATAGAAATGTGTTTCAGCCCGTCCATCACCAAACGGTCATAAATTTCGTCCGAAAAAAGGATAAGCTCATTTTCGCGGGCTACTTGCACAATTTCTTTTAAGATTTCTTCCGAGTACAGAGCGCCTGTCGGATTGTTCGGATTGATAATCACGATACCTTTGGTATTTTTTGTAATTTTTTTGCGCATATCCGCAATATCAGGATTCCATTCGTTTTGTTCGTCGCACATATAATGCACGGCGTTGCCGCCTGCTAATGTCACCGCCGCTGTCCAAAGCGGATAATCAGGCGCGGGCACCAAGATCTCATCGCCGTTATTCAAAAGTCCCTGCATTGCCATTGTGATTAACTCACTGACGCCGTTGCCTGTGTAGATATCTTGCAAACCGACATTCGGCAGTTGTTTAATTTGACAATACTGCATAATTGCTTTTCTGGCGGAAAAAATGCCTTTGGAGTCGGAATACCCCTCGGCGTCACGCAGATTGTAAATCATATCCTGTATAATTTCATCGGGCGCTGTAAAATGGAACGGTGCGGGATTGCCGATATTCAACTTCAAAATTTCAACACCGTTTGCAATCATACGGTCTGCCTCATCCATAACCGGACCGCGAATATCGTAACAAACATTGTCTAACTTATGGGATTTTTCAAATTCACGCATAAAAGTATCACCTGTTTTAACAGCATTCTCAATTGTAATATTTCTTATTTTAGCATACTTGTCAAGACATTGCACTTGCGAAGTTTTGGGAATTCATATATAATGGATATATATGTTATTTCTGACGGTGAGGTCTTAGCTATGAACAGCGGATTTTTAAAGGTTTGCGCCGCTTCCCCGCGTGTAACGGTAGGCGGTGTACAGCAAAATTTGGAAAATGCATTGCAGGAAATTCAAATTGCCGCCGAAACCAAGGTGAAGGTTTTGGTCTTTCCCGAGTTATATCTTTCGGGTTATACCTGCGGAGATTTATTTTTGCAAAAAGCGTTAACAGATGCGTGCATGCAGGCGCTTGAAACACTATGCAAAAAAACCGCGAAATTCGATATGGTGATTTGTATCGGATTGCCTCTGCGCGTTAACACCCGTCTGTATAACTGTGCGGCGGTACTGCATCAGGGAAAGGTTTTGGGCTTTGTCCCGAAAACCTATATTCCGAATTACGGCGAATACTATGAAAAACGTTGGTTCGCAAGTGGGAAAGCAGTAGATACACAAATCTGCTTCGGCGATATAGATGCGCCTTGCCGCACGTCCCTGCTGTTTCCTGTGGCGGAAAGTGCAATACTCGGCGTGGAAATTTGCGAAGATTTATGGGTGCCGAATCCCCCGAGTACTGATTTAGCCCTCGCCGGCGCAAATATTATCGTGAACCTTTCCGCAAGCAATGAAGCTGTCACCAAAAACGAATACAGAAAGAATATTATTGCCGCACAAAGTGCAAAATGCTTTTGCGCGTATGTGTATGCTTCGGCAGGCGTCGGCGAATCCTCTACCGATTTGGTCTTTTCGGGAGCTTGTACCGTAGCGGAAAACGGAACGATTTTAGCCGAGGGGGAACGGTTTGCTTTTGCGGGTACGCGCGCAATTGCGGACATTGATTTAGACAAATTAAACGCCGAGCGCGTGCGGAACGGTTCTTTTTCGGACAATGCGCGTGCTGACCGTCAAACTTACACAATGTGTGAAATTGTAAATTTATCAACTGACCTTGCCGATGTAACACGCGCCTTTAACCCTCACCCCTTTGTACCCTCTGACATCGCCGAAAAGGATGAGCGCTGCCGTGAAATTCTTGCCATTCAAAGCCACGGTCTTGCAAAACGCCTTGCGCACACGGGATTAAAAAAAGCAGTCGTCGGTATTTCGGGCGGTCTTGACTCCACATTGGCACTGCTGGTTTCGGTACGGGCGATGAAAATCTTACAGTTGCCTTCTGAAAACATCATTTGTGTAACCATGCCCGGATTCGGTACAACCGACCGCACCTATCAAAATGCGGTAGCTTTAATTCACGCTTTCGGTGCAACTTTTTTAGAAATCCCCATAAAAAATGCCGCTTTACAACATATGCAAGACATCGGACACAATCCCGATTTGCACGATATTACCTATGAAAACACACAGGCACGCGAGCGCACGCAGATTTTAATGGATTTGGCAAATAAGCACGGCGGTATTTTGGTTGGCACAGGTGATTTGAGTGAGCTGGCGCTCGGCTGGTGCACCTACAATGCCGACCATATGAGTATGTATGGTGTGAATGCAGGTGTACCGAAAACGCTTGTACGCCATTTGGTTGAAAACGAGGCAGAGCATCTACCTGAAAGCATTGCCGCTATTTTGCGTGATGTTCTTGCAACGCCTGTAAGCCCTGAACTGTTGCCGCCTGATGAAAACGGCAAAATTCAGCAAAAAACCGAAGATACCTTAGGTCCATACGAAGTACACGACTTTTATCTATATCACTTTTTACGGTTTGGCATACGTCCGGAAAAGCTATTATTTATGGCTATACGTGCGTTTGCAGGTACGTATTCGGCAGAACAACTGAAACGGTGGTTACAGTTGTTTGTCAAACGTTTTTGGGGCAATCAGTTTAAGCGTTCCTGCCTGCCGGACGGTCCGAAAGTCGGCTCTGTAAGTCTTTCTCCGCGCGGAGACTGGCGAATGCCCTCGGATGCCGTTTATGCAGAATGGTTGAATTTTTAATGAAAGCTGTATAACAAAAACTCCGAAGTTTGTACTTCGGAGTTTTTTGCTTATGTTGATTTACACATTCTGTTCCTTTTTGATGCCGAAAATCATACGCAATAACCCGCTTAACACCTTCGGACTTTTCACCACAACTACTTTCATACCGACAGCCTCCTTAACAGCAAGTTTTGCAAAGGATAATGCCGCTTAAAATCAGCGCCAGGGACAAAATCACAACTAAAAATTTTGAGGGGAAAATGAACGCCAGCACAAGCCCGAGACCGAGCATGGCAAAAATCAAGCCGAGATTGTTCCCACGACGCTTTTTCATATCGACACCGCCTTTTTTGTTGCTAATATACTATATGCGGCGGTACAAAAAGTGTTCTTTTAATCTTTATCTGTTATGAAAATCAGCGCTGTGCCGTCAAAAACTGTGATTTCTGCTGTTTTTGCCGTCATCTCATTACTAACACCCATTCCGCAAAACGGCGTGAAAGTATATTTTTCAAGTGGATAGTAAAAGCCTTTTAAAGTGACTGTACATGCGCCGCCAAGCGCAAATACAGAAATATATTTACTGTCGTCGCGCGGTAAAATCTGCGTTTCGTTTTGCAGAGTAAACACACGGTGATGTGCGTCTGCCACTGTTAAATCCGCGCCCAGTGTTTTTGCATAGGCGCACAAATCAAAATTGGCGAAGGTGTGATCCAATCGACTTCCTGTGCCACCAAGCAGAACAATTTGCTTGTATCCGCGGTGCACTGCTTCTTTAAGCGCAACCGCACTGTCGGTATCGTCTTTAATCGGGTTGAGTTGCAAGGTCTCAATATCGGTTGCAGGACACGCCCCAGAATCAAAATCCCCGAGGATTAAGTTCGGCGTACAGCCGATTTCTTTTGCATACCGATAGCCCGCATCCGCCGTGATAATATACGGTTTTCCCGATAAATACGGAAGGATTTCCGCTTTCGGCATACAGTCTCCTGCAGCAAAAATAACACAATCGGGTGTTGTTACCATTCCCATTCTTTCAAGTCCTTTACGGCGTTATATAATTCCACATAGCTATTGTGGCGAGAACGGCTGATTTCCCCGCGCTCAACAGCCTCCAGCACCTTACAGCCCTTGTCGCAGGTGTGTGAACAGCTGGAGAATTTACAAGCACCTAAATACGGGCGAAACTCCCGAAAACACTGTGCTAAATCCTCTTTCCGAATACAATCCGCTTTGTCGAATTCTAAAGCAGAAAATCCCGGCGTATCCACAATATATCCGCCGCACGTTTTAAACAATTCCGCTTGCCGCGTGGTATGTCTGCCACGCCCTAATTTGTCGCTGATTTCGCCGGTCGCAAGTGACAAATTTCTGTCCAGCGCATTCAAAAGAGAGGTTTTCCCCACACCGGAATTGCCCGTAAACGCGGTAATTTTTCCTTGCAGAAGCGCTTTTACTGCATCAATGCCCTCCCCTGTCTGATTTGAAACAATCAAACAGGTAAATCCTGCTTTTTTGTAGATTTCCGCAAGGGCGTCCCCGTTCTCCAAATCACATTTGGTGAAAACCACAATCGGTTCAATTTGCTTCTGCTCCGCAATGGCAATCAGTTTATCCATCACAAACGGTACCGGCTTCGGTGCTGTTGTGGAGGCAACAATTAAAAGCTGGTCGATATTGGCAACAGGCGGACGGCGTAATTCGTTTTTCCGTGGAAAAATGTCATCGATGGTGTTTTCCGCGTCACCGTCATGCACCGTAATTTGCACAAAATCCCCTACAAGCGGTGTAATATGCTTTTTACGGAACACGCCGCGCGCTTTGCAAACATATACCGCATCGGCGGCTTCAACTGAATAGAAGCCGCCGATGCCTTTCAGCAATATCCCTTTTTTTGTAAAGTCAGCCATGAAGAACCTCTTTACTCGACCGTCAGTTTAATTTCCGTGGACGGAATCACTTTTTCGTTCTGCTCCGGAGTTTGCGCAACAACAGTACCGGTGGAAACCTTATGTCCCTCGCCGTCAACAATTGTGATATTTTGAAAACCTGAGTTTTCCAACTTTGTGCGCGCTTCTGCAACCGACATACCAACCACGTTCGGTACAGGCACCGGGAATTCGGTTTTCTTTTCCTCGGTGACCGCTGCAGGAGATTTCGTAAAGTCAATCTTTCCGCTTTGGATTTCCTGGTCATCAATCACAACCTGATAGGTATTGTTTGCACCCGACCCTTTCAAGGTAATGGTAATTGTTTCACCGGAAAAGCTGACCTCACGCGGGAACTGCTCTTGGTCGGAATTATACAAAGAGCTGTTTAAATAAACCTTCATTGTACCCGACGCACCGCTGGATTTCGGCAAAGTCACGGTAATGGTTGCAGTGGTTGCCTCCGGCACACCGTTACTGACCACCAATGCGATAGGTGCACCCGCCTCTGCCGTGGTATTGCCCTCCGGAGACTGAGAAAGCACAACGCCCTTTTCTTTATCACTGTTGGCTTCGGTTATATTCCCAACAGTAAAGCCGGCGCTTTCAATCAGTTTTTTAGCAATATCCTGGCTGTACCCTACAACAACGGGTACCGTGGCAGCATCGGGATTTTCAGTCGTTCCAACGTAAATCGTCACAAGTGAACCCTTTTCGCTGTAAGAACCTTCCACAGGATAAGAATCAAATACAATCCCGTCTTTGGCGTTTTTGTCGTATTTGGTAATGACCTTCACTTCAAATCCGCTGGCCTTCAGTTTCGCCTGTGCTTCCTCAGCAGAAAGCCCGACAATTCCGGAAATCAGCACACTGTCATCATTATAAGCAATTTCAAGTTTAATGGTTTTACCTTTGCGGATTTTTGTTTTGGCTTCGGGATTTTGCGTCAATACCACACCGGGCTCGGCATCCGTACTGTAAACCGAAACAGTTTCAAATACGAAATTGTCGGTATACAAAGCGTTACCCATAATTTCGTCATTGTAATTCATTCCGACAAAGTTCGGCACTTCTACCTTTTTGGCATTTCTGCCTAAAAACACGCCGACAAAAATCGCCACAATGACAATCAGCCCCGCAATCACACCGAAAATAATCGGCATGGTTTTGCTCGGCTCTTTTTCTTCTTCCTCTTCCTCCGGCTCGGTTTTTACCGCATCTGCAGGCACTTTGGCAGGAGGAACATGTTTCGGGTCCACAAACCTTGTCGGCTCACTGTCCACAAAATAGTTATAGTCAAATTTAATGGAGGGATTTTTGCGGAATTCGTCTAAATCCAGCAGCATTTCCGAAGCGGACTGATAACGGTCTTTGGCATTTTTCTGCATGGCGCGCAAGGTAATTTGCTCCAGCCCCAACGGAATATCGGGGTTAATTTCACGCGGGCGTTTCGCCTCTTGCTGCATTTGCATAATCGCGACCGAAACAGCGTTATCCGACTGGAACGGCAGCTGCCCTGTCAGCATTTCATACATAACAACACCGACGGAATAAATGTCCGCTTTATCATCGGTAATTTCACCGCGTGCTTGCTCAGGGCTGATATAATGTACCGACCCAATGGCACTTTCGGTCATGGTACGCGTATCCCCGCGAGAGAAGCGTGCAATGCCGAAGTCACTGACCTTAATGGTACCGTCCTGCAACAAAATAATATTCTGCGGTTTTATGTCGCGGTGAACAATGCCTTTGTCGTGTGCGTGCTGCAACGCTTTTAAGATTTGGTTAACAAAATGCACCGCTTCTTTCCAGTTGACGACCTTTTGCTGTTCAATGTACTCTTTGAGCGTGATGCCCTCAATGTATTCCATCACGATATATTGCAGGCGGTCCCCGAAACTGACATCATACACCTTCACAATATTCGGATGCGACAGCACGGCAATTGCTTTTGCCTCATTTTTAAAGCGGCGGCGGAACTCTTCATTTGCTAAAAATTCCTCTTTCAGAATTTTAATTGCCACAATGCGGTCATCAATATTGTCATAAGCCTTATAGACCACTGCCATACCGCCGACACCGACGATTTCACGGATTTCATATCTGCCGTCTAAGCGTTTACCACAATAGTTTTCCATCATTCTGTCTCCTTAAAAGCCGATTGTTACCACCGTTACGTTGTCGCCGCCACCGTTTTCAAGCGCCTTTTCGACAAGCATTTCCGGTAAGTTTTTATCCCCGCAGGTTTTTGCAAGATTGGAAATTTCTTCATTCTCCACAAAATTGGTCAAACCGTCCGTGCAAAGCAGTAAAACGTCCTCTTTTTCCATAGGCTGTTCGTAAAAATCCACACGGATTTCAGGAAGGACCCCTAAAGCACGTGTAATAATATTTTTACGCGGATGCACCTTGGCTTCGTCCGGTGTTATCCGCCCGGTATCCACCATTTCCTGCACCACGGAATGGTCACGCGTTAGTTGCTCAAGACCTGTATGCAAAAGATAAGCGCGGCTGTCCCCCGCGTGGGCAATATACGCCACACCGTCCGTAACCAACGCGCACACAACCGTCGTACCCATGCCCGCAAGCTTGGCATTCGCTTGCGCAATGTCAAATACGCTGATGTTGGCAGCGTTTATGGCAGAAACCAATAAATTTTTAATAGACTTACTGCGCATAGAACTACGGTAAGCCGATGTGATTTGCTCCGAAATGATTTTTACAGCCGTTTCGGAAGCAACATTGCCGCCCGCGGCGCCGCCCATACCGTCGCAAACCACCGCCCACGCCACACCATCGGGCATTTCCCCCGTGGCATACGCGTCCTGGTTACTCTCTCGGACTTTACCGATATCGGATTTTGCTGCAATTTTCAAGAAAGATCACCTTCTTTTAGAAGCACGCAGCTGCCCGCAGGAGGCATTGATATCACTCCCGAGGGTACGCCTGACCGTCACGGTCAACCCGTTTTGCTCTAAGATATTCGAAAACCGCCGAATACGGTCTTCCTTACTTTTTTTATAATTCTTCTCCCGAACCGTATTGACCGGAATCAGATTCACATGACACAACATACCGCGAAGCCGCGAAGCAAGCTCCGTTGCGCAAGCGTCTGTATCATTAAAGCCGTCAATCATTGCATATTCAAAGGAAATCCGCCGCGAGGTCACTTTTGTGTAATAACGGCAGGCATTCAGCAGTTCTTCCACATTCCATTTCTGATTGACAGGCATTGTCTGAGAACGGATTTTGTCATTCGGCGCGTGCAGAGAAACCGACAATGTCAGCCCCAAGCGTTTTTCCGCCAAATCGTAAATCCGCGGGACAACACCGCAGGTCGAAAGCGAAATGTGACGCATACTGATATTTAAGCCTTTTTCGTCCGTCACCAGTTCCAAAAAACGCATCACATTGTCATAATTGTCAAGCGGCTCACCCGTACCCATTAAAACAATATGGGAAATGCGCACGCCGAGATCGTTTTGTGCCGTATATATTTCGGAAAGCATTTCCGAAGCCGTCAAATGGCGCTGAAAGCCACCGATGGCAGACGCGCAAAACGAACAGCCCATTTTGCAGCCGAGTTGAGAGGAAATACAAATCGAATACCCGTATTTGTACTTCATCACGACACTTTCGATATATTCACCGGCATTTAATTCAAACAAGTACTTTACCGTTTCATCAACAGAAGAACACAATTTTGTATCAATCGTACAATTTTTAATTTCAAACTCGGCGTCCAGGGTATCGCGTAAAGACTTCGGTAAATTGGACATTTCCGAAAAAGAACGGACACCTTTTTCATACAGCCAAGCATAAATTTGCGCCGCGCGGAATTTCGGTAATCCGCGTGCTGCCATTTCCGCTGACAATTCAGCCATAGTTAACGAACGAATGTCTGTTTTGCTCACTGTGCTTTTCTCCCGAGCCGCGCAAAAAAGAACCCATCTGTTCCATCTTTATGCGGCAACAGTGTTGTATACGCGTCTAAGGCTTCAAAATCAGGATTTTCCTGCAAAAAGCGGTCACATACGGCATCATTTTCCGCACGATTTAAAGTGCAGGTGGAATACACCAAAACACCGCCCTCTTTTACATACTTTGACGCATTAACTAAAATATTATACTGTAAAAGGGTCAAGTTGTCAATAAACGCCATATCTTTATAGCGAATTTCGGGCTTGCGGCGAATGGTCCCAAGTCCGGAACACGGTACATCACACAACACGCGGTCGGCAGTTTTTTGAAGGGACGGTAAATACATCGATGCATCCTGCACTGCCGCATCAACAATGGAAATTCCAAGCCGTGCCGCGCCGTTTTCGATAAGCTGCACACGTTGTGGATATAAATCAAATGCCAAAACTTTTCCCTGATTTTCCATTTGCTCGGCAACAGTAAAGGTTTTGCCGCCGGGTGCGGCACAAACATCTATAACCGTCTGTCCGGGGCGCACATCGAGCGCCTGTACACAAAGCGCACTTGCCGTATCCTGCACATGAAAAAGCCCATCTTGATAGGCTTGGCTTTGTTCTATTGCACCGCTGACAGTTAAAACCAGCGTATTTTCAATCATTCCGTTTTCTGCAGCAATCCCCTCAGCCGCCAAAGCTGATTTCAAACTGTCTGTATTCGTTTTTAGGGTATTCACCCGCAAAACGGTCGGCACGGGACCTATGGACGTTGCCAAAATTCCCGCAGCATTTTCCGTACCATAGTCATCTATGTAGTGCTGTACCAGTGCCGTTGGGCAAGAATATCGTATGCTTAAATATTGCAGCATATCCGACTTCTCGGGATACGCAAATTCCGTATCGGCAACCTTACGAAGCACGGAATTGACCAAACCCGCAGCATATGCACAGCCGTTGGATTTTACAAGCTTTACACTTTCGTTGACCGCCGCCGAAACAGGAACCTTGTCCATAAATTCCAACTGATACGCACCCAAGCGCAAAGCGGTCAACACCTCCGGGCGCAGTTTTTTTATCGGTTGTTTCAGAAAGGAGGACAAAATATAATCCAAGGTAATTTTTCGCTCCAAAACGCCGTAAACCAATGCGGTAACAAATGCTGAAGAAACTGTATTTTCCTGATTTAGCCGCAATTCGGCGTCCAGCGCCAAATTGGAATATGCCTTATTTTTCTCAATGCGGTTTAACACACGAAACGCCGTTTGGCGGTCATTCATACGGTCAGTCCCTTCTGTTTCTTGTGAGCAACAGCAATCGAAGCAGTTGTGCCGCGGACATTGCAAACGACGCAACATAGGTCATTGCCGCCGCACGCAGTACCTTTTGTGCCCCGCCGATTTCCGGTTCGGCAAGAAGTCCCGTATCCTGTATCACGGAGATTGCGCGGCGACTCGCATTGAATTCCACCGGCAGTGTGCACAATTGGAACAGCATCACCGCGGCATACAGAAAGATACCGAGGTTCATCAAAAATTGCGAACCGAGAAAAATCCCGATAATCGCAAGCGGTATAGCGGCGTTCGAGCCGATTTGCGCAGGTAGTAAAAATGCATTGCGCACCTTAATGGGCGCATACCCTTCTGCATGCTGCGCGGCATGTCCTGCCTCGTGACAGGCTACACCGATTGCCGCAATCGAACAACTGCCGTAAACGCCGTCAGAAAGCCGTATCACGTTGGTTTTTGGGTCATAATGGTCATTGAGTTTCCCGTGGATATGCTCAATGCGCACATCGTGCACGCCGTAAAAATCCAAAACCGCCTGCGCCGCCATCGCACCCGTCAAACCGCGCATATTATTTACAGCAGAAAATCGGTTATAGGTAGAATTCACACGCGCCTGTGCGATTAAAGAAATAATCAGAACCGGAACAACCAAAATAAAATAATAGTAATCGAGATACATATTTATCACCTGATTTTATTGAAAAGTGTCCCCTATTTTTACGGAATGTCCCACCAAAAATGCCTTTGCTGTCATTCGTTTCTTCCCCTCGGGCTGTAACTCTAAAATGGCTATGGCTTTGCCGTCACCGCAGGCAACCGTAATTTCGCTGTCTACTGCAATAACCGTACCGGGCAAAGCATCAGTACAAGTCCCTATGCAACGTGTTTTATGAATTTTCAACCGTTTGCCATTAAAATTTGCCGTTGCACTCGGCCATGGGCAAAGCCCGCGGACTTGGTTATGGATTTCCTGCGCCGATTTATGAAAATCAATCGGACAAAGTGCCTTTGTAAGCATAGGTGCATAATTGCTCTCCACCGGTTGCGGTACAGGCTTTAACGTGTTCTCTCGAACCGCTTGTACGGTTTCTGCCATAACCTCGGCACCAAGTAAGGAGAGCGCATCATGCAATTCTCCCGCAGTCATATCGGGTGGAATAGGCATACTTTTGGAAAGAAGCATATCGCCCGTATCCAGTCCCTCATTCATTTGCATAGAAGTCACGCCCGTTTGCGTTTCCCCGTTTAAAACGCACCACTGTATCGGCGCAGCACCGCGGTAGCGCGGTAATAGCGAGGCGTGAATATTGACCGAACCGAATTTGGGAAGCTCCAGCACTTCTTTCGGTAAAATCTTCCCATATGCGACAACAATCGACAAATCGGGGTTGAGTTTTTTCAAAATCTCCAGTGCTTCGCCGTCACGCATACGGTTCGGTTGAAATACGGGAATTCCGTGCAAAACCGCCTCTGCTTTCACCGGCGGCGGCGTCAATTCATATCCGCGCCCTTTGGGCTTATCAGGTTGGGTAAACACACCGACAACCTCTTCACCATCGGCAAGCAACCGCTGTAAACACGGCACGGCAAAATCCGGTGTTCCCATAAATACAATCCGCATTGATCAGTCCTCCAAACGGTGCTCGGCTTTCATACGCTCCACTGCATCCCTTGGCGCAAGCCGCTCTGTGTATAAATGCCCATCCAAATGGTCAATTTCGTGACAGAACGCGCGTGCCAGCAGTTCTTCGCCTGTATATTCACACCATTCACCCTTGCGGTTTTGCGCACGCACACGCACAAAGGCAGGACGCAATGTATAACCGCTCTCTCCGGGCAGGGAAAGGCAACCTTCTACATCGCATTGTTCCCCTTTTCGTTCCACAATTTCAGGATTGATGAGTTCCAGCAATCCACTGCCTGTATCTATCACAACAACTCGCTTTAAAACACCGACCTGTACTGCCGCCAAACCACAGCCGTCAGCATCGTACATTGTATCGCGCATATCGTCGAGCAGGATAAACAATCGTTCATCGAATTTTTCGACCGTTCTGCTTTTGAGTTTTAAAATCGGGTCGCCTTTTACGCGTATGTTCCGAATTGCCATTTTTGTCACCTCAATATATATTCTCCGGATTCATATCCGCTATGACTGTCACTTTTTTGTATGTGTTGTTTTTTGCAAAGTCCTTTAACAGTTCAGACACAAATGTTCGAAGCTTTGTACTGTTATGGCACTTCAAAATAATGCGATATCTGTATTTGCCGGAAACCTTTGCAAGGCGCGGCGCAATCGGACCTAATACGATAAGATTCAAATCCGCATATTCCGCCTTGTGCCATGCGCGTAAGCTCGCCAAAAACGCTTTTGCTGCGGATTTTGTAAGCAACTCATCCGTACCGACAAACCCAATCGTGCACAAATCACAGTACGGCGGATAAATCATTGCTTTTCGGATTTGAATTTCCAAATCATAAAATGCAGGAAAATCCTGCGCTTTTGCAAACGCAATAACTTCATTGTCGGGAAATGCAGTCTGTATAATTGCCTTACCGGGCTTTTCACCGCGTCCTGCGCGCCCAACGACCTGTGTTAACAAATCAAACGTTCGTTCCGCACTTTTATAATCATCATTATACAGCATTTGGTCTACAGATACAACGCCGACCAATGTCACATTCGGAAAATCCAGTCCTTTTGCCACCATCTGCGTTCCGACCATTATATCATACGCCCCATTTGTGAACTTTTTTAGGGAATTTTCAAAAGAATATCTTGAAGCGGTGGTGTCGGTATCCAAACGCAAAATACGTGCTTCGGGCAACAATTCGCCAATGGTATCCTCCAAACGCTGTGTGCCGAAGCCTGAATATTGCACAGCTTTCGCACCGCATTCCGAACAAGTATCGGTAAACGGCTCGGAATAGCCGCAATAATGGCACATTAAGCGGTGATTTCGCACATGATAGGTCAAAGAAATGCTGCAATTTGGGCAGGTTTTGACCTTACCGCAGGAAGAACAGGCAGCAAAGGTATTATATCCGCGTCGATTCAGCAGCAATATGGACTGATTGCCCGCCTTTAGGTTTTCGCGCAGTTCACAAAGCAATGCATCACTTAATTGTGTAGACACATCGGATTGCGCGTTGCTAACAGTCAATACCTCCGGCAAAACGGCGTTACCATAACGCTCAGTTAATGTATATAAAGTATATTGCCCGTTTTTTGCCCGCGCATAGCTTTCCATAGACGGAGTCGCCGATGCAAGCAACAGCAAGGCATTGTGATTTTTTACGCGAAACCGCGCTACATCGCGCGCATGATACCGCGGCGACATTTCGGATTTATAGGTATGCTCCTGCTCCTCGTCCATCACAATCAACCCAATATTTTCAAAAGGTGCAAACACGGCAGAGCGCGTACCAAGCGCGATTTTTGCCTCGCCTTTTTTGACACGTTTCCACTCGTCCAAGCGCTCGCCCATAGACAGCGCACTGTGAAATACGGCAACTTGGCTTCCGTACCGTTCGTAAAATATTGACAGCATTTGCGGCGTCAGCGAAATTTCAGGCACCATCACAATAACGCCCTTTTCAGTTTTCAATACCTCATCAATTAATCGTAAAAAAATCTGCGTTTTTCCAGATCCTGTCACACCGAACAGTAAGGCGGTTGCGGGTGTTTCTTTACAAAGCAGACCGCACAGCCCGTCAAAAGCCGCTTGCTGTTCATCGGTTAAATGTATCGATACTTTTACAGAGGATTCCTTCTCAAATTTCGGGCGGCGAAAGATTTCGTTTTCGAAAAATTCGATCAAGCCTTTGCCCGCAAGCGTGGAAATCACCGCCGTCGTTACGCCTGTAAAATAGCAAATTTCTTTGACGGACGCCGTGCCGACATTCTCCAAAAAAGCAATCACTTCTTTTTGTTTTTGGGTCAGCTTCCCTGCTCCGTCAGCGAAGTCAAAATAAAATTCTGTCAGCCGCGCCATTTTCACGGTGGCATCGCCGATTTTTCGCTGTGCGTCCGTATTACAGAGCAAAAAACCCTGTTTTGCCATCGTTTCTAAAAGCGGGCAGTCGTTTTTATATCCTAAATCCTTTAAAATTTTTTCGCGCTTAACATAAACGGCTTTTTCCTGTAAATAAGATATAACTTCCCGCTCTGCTGTATCGGTCGGGGGTGTTAAATCTGCATATGCCGGGTTCAAAATATAGGACAAAACAAAATGAAGCCCTATTCCCGACGGAAGCATCGCCTTTGCCGCCTCAAACAGCGTACAAAAGGTTTGCTCCTTCAGGAACACGGCTAATCGTAACAATTCATTATTCAGAAGTGGTGTTTCATCGAGCACCTCGGCTATCGCTTTGAGTTTTTTACCGTCATTTGGCTTACGTAAAGCAAATACAAAGCCTTGTCGCTTTTTATTCCCGCTGCCGAACGGCACCAAAACACGTACACCGGGCTGCACCTTACTTGCCAAGGCTTGCGGAATTGCATAATCGAATGCATCATCAAAGCTGTAAGCTGCGTTCTCTACCGCAACCTTTGCAATTTGATTATACACTCGATTCACCTCTCCACACGGTCCAACCATCAGATGTTGCGAATTTCTTCCGGCTCAATAATTCTGTACTTGCCCTCGACAATTTCATCTAACGCAAGGCTGACGGGCTTTTCAACAATGATTTCGCCGTTTTCCAACGCATCGTCGGAAATTTCGCGTGCACGCTTTGCCGTTGCAGTCACTAAGGAATAACGGCTGAGATGGTTTTTCAATACATTGGACAAATCCGGATTAAACATATAACATTACCTCACTCTGTTTATTCTTGACTTAAAATTTCCAAAACTTCATCAGCGGCAGCTTCCAAGCTATCGTTGATGACAATATAATCGTAATCGCGGCTCTTTTCAATTTCATCGCGAGCAATGGTCAGGCGACGCACCAAATCGTCCTCATTTTCTGTTCCGCGCTGCCGCAAACGATGTTCCAAAATCTCCATAGACGGCGGCATAATAAAAATTGCAAGCGCATCGGGATACATTTTTTTAATTTTCGCCGCACCCTGCACCTCAATTTTCAAAATCACGGTTTTTCCTTCGGAAAGCCAAAGGTCCACAGGTTTTTTCGGCGTGCCGTACAGGTTTTTCCCGTATTTTGCAAATTCCAAAACCTCGCCGCAATCAAGCATCGCTTCGAAATCATCAGGTGTAATGAAATAATAATCCACACCGTCTATTTCACCCTCGCGGCGTTCTCTGGTTGTAATGGAAATCGATTTTTGAAATTTCGGATTTTTACGAATCAGGATATCCAACAGCGTGTCTTTTCCGACACCGGACGGACCGGAAAATAAAATCAGTTTGCCTTGTTTATTCATTGACCGTATCCTCCGCGCTTGTGTCGCCGTTAAACCGGTTCATAATGGTTTCCGCCTGCAAATAGGTCAAAATAACATGGTCGCTGTCAGTAATCAAGACGGCGCGTGTTCTACGCCCCTGTGTGGCGTCAATTAAAAGCTTTTGCTCCTTTGCCTCTTGAATTAAACGCTTCACGGGAGCGGAATCCGGCGAAACCACCGCCAAAATTCTTGCAGCATTCACCGCATTCCCGAAGCCGATATTGATGAGTTTCATAAAAAAGCCCTCACTCGATGTTTTGTACTTGTTCGCGGATTTTTTCCACCTCCGCTTTAATGGCAATCACCTTTTTAGCGATTTCCACATCCTGCGCTTTGGAACCAATCGTATTGGCTTCCCGATTGATTTCCTGCACCAAAAAATCGAGTTTTCTGCCGATGGGCTCTTCGGCATCCATAAAGGTACGAAGCTGTGAAATATGGCTGCGTAAGCGAACGGTTTCCTCATCCACGGCAATCTTATCAGCAAAAATCGCGGCTTCCGTTAACAAACGTTGCTCATCAACTTGGGTGTTACCAAGCAACTCCTCCATACGCTTTTTGAGTTTTTCGTTATATTCGCGTACGGTTTGCGGGGAGCGTTCCTCCACAAACGAAACACAGTCGAGAATGATATCGGCACGAGAGAGAATATCCGCACGAAGCTTTTCGCCCTCCGTCTCGCGCATTGCAAGAAAACGTTCCACTGCAAGGGAAGCAACGCTTTGCACCGCCGACCAAATCCGTTCCTCATCTGCCGGTGTTTTTTGCAAAGTCAAAACATCAGGGAAGCGAGACAAAAGCGATACCGAAACATCTTCCTTAATCTTAAAAGTTTCCGCTAAAGCGTGCAATGCATCGACATACCCTTTGGCAAGCGCGGTATTCACGCCGACCGTCACATCGCTCTCCTCCAAAAATTCAATGGAAACGTAGCATTCAATTTTTCCACGGGAAATTTGCGTATTGGTAAAGGTTTTCAGTTTTTCCTCCAAAAAGCCGTAGGCGCGCGGCACTTTCGCGGAAAACTCAAAATAGCGATGGTTCACGCTTTTGATTTCCACCGTGATTTGCATCCCATCCACGGTTTCCTGCGCTCTGCCAAAGCCGGTCATACTTTTCATCATATTCTTAAACCGCCTCTGATTTTTCGGTATATTTTACTACATTTTTCACGGTGTGTCAACCATTTATGCCCTTACAACACGAGCCAAGCAACAGCGTGGGAATCTCCCCTACGAATACGCCGTCTTTCTCCGTAAAGCCAAGCAACAGCAAGGTGTCCCGAAAGGCACTTTCACGGCAGAAAGCAGTATAGGCGTTGCGGTTCCCAGCAAAATGCAACGCAGAACGCAAAAGCCCTTCCGCTAAAAGCACGTCGCCGTTCGGAACGGAAAGCGCCGAAATCTCACAGCTTTTTCCGTCTGTCACAACCAAACATTTCCCGCCGGATACCCCATTTTCTTCAGCGACATACGCACCGACAATCTTGTCTGTCGGCAAGAAAGCTGTCGGAAAAAGCCGCGCAATTTCCACGCGGTCTGTAATCGGTCGGTAAAAAACCATTATTCCCCTCTTTTCGTCACATCTGCCGCGACCAGCAGCCCATGAATTTCTTCCTCGGACAGATACCGATACTCTCCGGGTTTCAGCATACCGAGCTTTAAGGAACCGATTTTTGTCCGTTTCAACCGTGCAACTTCTAAGCCTAACGCTTCGCACATTTTTCGGATTTGACGGTTACGCCCCTCATAAATCACAACTTCGAGCACAACCCTGCCCGCTTGCTTGTCCAGCACACGCGCCTCAGCGGGTAAAGTCATTTTGCCGTCAATTTCAATGCCGTTCTCAAATGCTGCTAACTGCTCCTTTGTCACATCAGGGCGCACGGTAACACGGTACGTTTTCGGAACATGCTTGGACGGGTGTGTTAACGCGTTTGCAAAATCACCGTCATTGGTCAACAGTAAAAGTCCTTCAGACTCACGATCTAACCGCCCGACAGGATATACACGTTCGGGCACATCTGCAATCAACTCGGCAACACATTTGCGATCCATTTCATCGTGCATCGTGGTAATGAACCCACGAGGTTTATGAAGCATAATATAGACATGCTTTTTGGATTTAACAACCTTTTTACCGGCAACCGTCACTTTGTCCGTGCGCGGATTGATTTTGGCTCCGATTTCGGCAACTTTCCCGTTTACGCGCACTTTGCCTTCGGCAATCAGTTCCTCAGACTTGCGGCGAGAAGCAATCCCCGCTTCTGCCATATATTTTTGTAGTCGAATTTTTGCATCTGTCATACAGTTCACCTAAACATATTAAAAAACGCTTTGAATTTTTCTGACAGCGTGGTATGATTCTGTCCTTTCTCAGCCGTGGAATCACCCGCAGATGCAAGTATTGCAACATTTTCTGCCGCTACAATTGTGCGGGTAAAGACCTTTTCGCCATTCACAAAAACATCGATACTGCCGACACAGTCTCCCGCTTGCACAGGTGCATACAAAAAAGGCTGTACATATGCTTTTGCTGTCACTTGCGCCTGCGAATCTCCGAGCACAACAGTACAATCCCCCGCGATTGTTGTGCTGACAGCAGATGCTACCCCACCGACAACAGAAATCCGCGGGCATTGTTCCAAAGAAAAAGCCTGCTTCTTTTGCACAACGGAAAAGCCGTAATCAAACAGCTTTTCGTGGTCTGCCCAGTCGTTTGGCGCATTCAGGGTCACAGCAACCAGTGTAATACCGTCCCGCTCAGCGGCGGACACTAAACACCGCCCGCTTTTTTTGGTAAATCCGGTTTTAATACCGAAAGCACCGTCATATGCGCTGAGCAGTTTGTTGTGATTGGAAAAGGTACGCATATACGGCGGATTTCCGTAAGAAACGCGCATATGCGTTTGCGAACAAATCGAACGAAATACAGGATTTTGTATCGCGGCACAGCCAAGCAAAGCCATATCATATGCTGTGGAATGGTGATTTTCGCTGTCCAGCCCCGAAACGGTTTCAAAGCAGGTGTTTTGCATACCGAGTTCGCGTGCTTTTGCATTCATCATTTCCACAAAGGGCGCAATTCCGCCTGCTACCGCATAGGCGGTCACGTTGGCAGCATCGTTGCCTGACTCCAGCAGCATACCCGCAACAAGCGTCTGTACAGTAATAGAATCCCCAGGCAAAAGCCCAATAGAAGTCCCTTCTACGCGCACCATTTCGTCCGTCACCGTAATTTCCTTGTGCGGTATCCCACTTTCGAGAGCTACAAGTGCTGTCATAATTTTGGTCGTGCTTGCCATCGGCAACTGCTTCTGTTCATTTCGTGAAAACAGCACCTCATGTGTATCAGCGACCATTAAAATACAAGCCTCTGCGGAAATATCCGTCGGTAACCCTTCCGCCCCTGCACACAACACAAAACTGCACAAAAACAGCACGGACAGAACGATACTCCAAAAACACTTTTTACACAAATCAACCACCTGCCATATTCAAGAATATGCAGGCGGTGATTGAAATATTTTGCGCGTTTTATTTTGTGAGCTCGTCAATTGCGGCAGAAACCATTGCATCGTCAGCGGCTTCCTGCGCTTTTGCGTCCTTTTCCTTTTTCGCTTTGTTGACCACGGAGGTCACCTTGTCGAACATTTCGGGTACGAGGTTGACCACACGCTCTGCGGCATTGTCGAACGCCGTAATATGCTTAATAGTCACTTCGCCGTCGGCAATCACCAAAAATGCTACGGGTGTAATGGTAACGCCGGCACCGCCGCCGCCACCGAATAACTCCTTGTTGGTTTTGGACGGGAAATCCGAACCGCCCGACGCAAATCCATAGGTCACTTTGGAAACGGGAATAATAGTAATCCCGCCGTCCACCTGCATCGGGTCACCAATGATTGTGCTGACGCTGACGAGATTTTTTACCTTTTCAATCGTAGTTTCCAAAATCCCTGCTGCTGATTGTTCTTTCATATTGTAGCACCGCCTTCAATAGTAGTATTGTTTGTATTGTTTTCTGTATGTTTCTGTGATTTTGACTTGATCGGGAAAATCTTCAAAACCACTTTAAACAGCAATCTGAATGCCATCACAATTGCGGCATTGATTAAAAATATCGGTCGCACGGAAAGGGAGAAAGAGAACTGCGCCGAACTAAATGTACCGATGAAATCCGGCTCAACCTCAACATCGTATTTTTTCACCTTCAAATTGGAGCAAATAAAACCCATTGCAGGAAAAATCTGCTGACACGCCTGACCGTATTCAATAGCAGTCTGTGCCGCATCGTGATTATGGGAGATGACCACCCACAAATACAATTCATCGAGCACCAAATGCTTTTTGACGCTTTTCATCAAGGAGCCGACTGCATCTGCCGTATCCCGCACAAGCTGCATTACGCCGTCAAATCCCTGATTTTCATAAAAGGTTTTAAAGGGATTCGGCTTCTTTTGCGCAGGAGGCGTTTCCTCCTCGGGCGGTTTCTCTTCGGTCGGCTTTTCCGCTTTCGGCTTTTTTTCTTTCTTTTTCATGGGGTATATGTCAAAGGAAAGAAAAAGCCAACGCAGTTTGACACGGAAATCGTCAATATATTCCGCGTCTACGCGCACCTTGACGCTCAACAACAGGACAATCAAAGCGATAAGCCCAAGTAAGATGTAAAGAAAAACCATCGCGACACCTCCTTTTCTGATGTTTTATCCGATTCATTCGGAAAGTGTATCGGTTTGTGCAGCGGGATCGACAGCTTCACTCGCAACAGCGTCCAACGGCTGCCCTGCCGCCTCCATAACCGCCTCAATAGACTGTTCCGCATCATGGTTGGGAAGTTCCGGCAGTTCGCCCAAATCTGAAACGGAAAAGCAACGCAAAAATTCGGGCGTTGTGCCGTATACCAGCGGTCTGCCCGGCAATTCCAAGCGACCTTTTTCTTCAATCAGTTTTTTTTGGCAAAGCGTTGCAATAACACCGGAGCAATCCACTCCGCGCACCTGTTCGACAAAGGATTTCGTGACGGGCTGATTATAAGCAATCACCGCCAACACCTCAAATGCCGCCTGGGAGAGCGGTGCATTTCGCTTCACTTCCAGTACAGTGCGAATTTGCGGTGCAAACTGTGTACGGGAGGAAAGCTGATACTTAGTCCCGAGCCGTAACAGGCTGATACCGCTACCGCGCTCGTCTAAAGCGGCAGAAAGATTCATTAACACCTGTTCGGCACTTTCTTCTTCAATTTCCAGCGCTTCGGCAATTCTCTTCAGTTCCAGCGGTTCGCCGACGGCGAACAAAACCGCTTCCGCCGCCGCCTGCAATTCATTGGCATTCAACATAGTTTACTCCCATTCGTGCGCGTCTAAATCTGTGAAATCTTCCGCAAGCAGTTCCACACGCATCGTATCCCCCTCACCGTCCAAATAAACCTTTTTAACCTTGGCAAGTTCCAAAACCGCCAAAAACGTCGCAATCATATCTGAACGGGATTCGGCGTCGGAAAACAAATTCCGAAAGCTCTGTTTGTTTCCTTTGCGCTTCAATTTATGAAAAATGGATTGGATTTTGGACTCAACAGAAACAATTTTTGTCGCAACAATGCCTTTAAACGCCTCAATCGGTGGCGGCAATTTTCGCATTTTCTTCCCAACCACATTGAGATACGCGTGCAAAAGCTCTGAAGGCTCGTGTAAACGCGTATAAGTCGGATCAATGTCAATGGTCATCGGGCTGCGCACAAAACGGTCAAAGCCTTCGGTTTGCTTCGCCAATTTGCCCGCCATCAACTGGCAGTCACGGTGTTCCAAGAGTTCTCCGGTCAATTCTTTTTTCAGTTCCTCGGCTTCTTCATACACAGGCAGTAAAGATACCGTTTTGATATAAACAAGCCGTGCCGCCATTTCCAAGAATTCGCTGGCAACATACATATCCTCTGCCTGCATACGCTTGACATAGTCAATATATTGCTCCACAAGTTCAATTATCGGAATATCATAAATATTCAGTTTATGCTTGGAAATCAGATGTAAAAGCAAGTCCATCGGACCCTCAAATACTTCTAATTTATAGGAAATCTGTTCCATCTGTTACCTGCCTAATCGGAAAGGATAGCTGACGATAAAGTCTAAAGCGCTGTAAACCACGGACTGTAACCAGCTAAGCGGTTTTGAAAGCACATTAAAAAACAGAAGTGCAAATACAATTAAAATGATATACCGTTCATACTGCATAAACTTGAAATAGTACTTCTGCGGAATAAGCAGCTGTAAAATACGAGAACCGTCTAACGGCGGTATCGGCAATAAATTGAACACAGCTAAACCCACATTGATGCTGGCGGCAAAAATAAAGAAATAAATCAGTGCAATCGCCACGACATTGGTTGCGGAAATCAGCATTACAATATTTTTACACAGCAGAAAAATACATGCCATCAATAAATTGGCACACGGACCGGCAATTGCAGTGAGCGCCATACCTGTTTTCGGATTTTTGAAGTTGCGCGCGTTAATCGAAACGGGCTTGGCATACCCGAAGCCGAGCAAAACAATCATCAATGCACCGATGGGGTCAATATGGTGCATCGGGTTTAACGACAAACGTCCCTGCATGCGTGGAGTCGGGTCGCCAAGCTTAGTTGCCACCCAAGCATGCGCGTATTCGTGGACCGGTAAGGTACAGAAAACAACAAAAACGGAGGCAAATACACCTGCTAAAATTTGAATACCGGAATATCCGCCGCGAAGAATATTAAATAACATTCTGTTCTCCTCAAATCAGTAAAATATATTATACATTGATTTGGATAAATCTGTCAATATCATTAAAGTCATACAGTACGGTCTGCGTGGTTGTTTTCGGTTGAAAAATCGATGCAACAGCCGTCCCCTGCCCATCACCGCATTCGAAAAGCAATTCCCCGTCTGTGTTAACAAACGGCAGCCATTGTGCAACAATCGCACGGTAAAACTCCAATCCGTCCGCGCCGCCGTCCAAAGCAGTATGCGGTTCTTTTTGCACCTCAGGCTGTAAGAAACCGAGCACACTCGAGGGAATATATGGCGGATTGGAAAGAAGCATATCGGTGCACAGACCGTTTTGCGGCACATAACTAAAAATGTCTGCCTGTATAATTTCGGCATTTTTTACGCCGAGTGCATCTCGGTTTTTTTGTAAATAATAGAGTGCCGCATCGTATTTTTCAAATAAAAACACTTGTGTGTTGGGATTTTCGAGTGCAACCGTTAAGCCGATACAGCCAGTGCCCGCGCACAAATCCCAAATCACACGGTACTGCTTTTTACGAATATGCGCATTCGCCGTTTCCACAAGTTGTTCCGTTTCAGGGCGCGGAATGAGCACACCCTCTCCGACGAAAAAATCCCGTCCGTAAAAAGACCATTTCCCTAAAATGTATTGCAACGGCTCCCCTTGCAATCGTCGGTTCAGCAAATCAAAAAAGGAAGCTTGTCCGCTTTCGGACACAATCTGCTTTGGTTCTGCAAGACGGCGACTTTCAGAAATGCCCGTTGCGAATTCCAAAAGGCAACCACATTCAAACGGTGCATCATTTCCAGCTACCGATTGCAACGCTTGCACACCGTGTATAAACAATTCTTTTACGGTCATTGTGCTGTACTGTCTGTCTCGGATTCGCCGTCCAAAACGGCTTTCAGTGCGGCAATTCCGACTTCAATAATGTCATCGGTCGGCTCTTTGGTCGTAATACGCTGCATCCAAAGTCCAGGTGCGGCAAAAATTTTCACAAGCAAATTATCGTGCTTACCGGCATATCGGATAAACTCATATCCGAGTCCCATAACCAACGGCAGAATGAGAAGTTTAATCGCAATCCAAAGCGCACGGTTTACAGTTGCAAGCGCAGGGAAAATCAGCACAAGCGCAGAGGAAATCAAAATACTCAACAAAATCATTACGAACATAAAGCTCGTACCGCAGCGTGGGTGGAAACGCTTTTGTTTTCTGACATTTTCCACCGTCAGTTCCAACCCGTTTTCCAAACAGAAAATGGATTTGTGTTCCGCACCATGATACATAAAGACGCGCTTGATGTCTTTCATTTGCGAAACCAACAATAGATAAACAATGAAAATAATCACGCGGATAATGCCTTCAAATAAAGCATGGTAGTTGAGCAGTGTATTCCGTGTAATGGTATCCACCAAAAAGGTCGGAAGCCACATAAACAGGAAAAATGCCAAGGCAAACCCCAGAACCGCAGAAATCACACCGATGGCATTCATCATTTTTTCCCCGAAGTGGTCGTTAATCCATTGGTCCACCTTGGAAAGATTCTCCGTGTCCTCCTCCAAGCCTTGTGTGGACTTCTCTGCGGATTCCATCAAATATTTATAGCCTGTCACCAAAGATTCTATAAAACCAACGACGCCGCGCACCAACGGCAGTTTGAAAAAAGCATTTTTCTCACGCCATGGCGTTTCGTGCTTAAACTCGGTTTCAATTTCCCCATTCGGCAAACGCACGGACATCGCTGCACCTTTCGGACCTTTCATCAAAATGCCCTCAATCAGTGCTTGCCCGCCGACTGCAGCATATTTCGTCTTTTTTTTCTTCAAAGGTTATTCTCCTTTCGCAACCCGCACACGAACCAAATAGGTGCCCGACGCCCACGCTTTTGTACTGCCTTTAATCACAATGCGCGCT
>JBJEPS010000017.1:0-24993 GCA_051881355.1 Candidatus Fimenecus sp.
CTTCTTGGCATAAAAATATCCCCCTATGGTAGTTATTTTATTCTACCATAAGGGGGGCTTTTTTACTATTGTCCACTTTTACTGGACTTGTTCACAGCACTCTGCGCTTGTTTTTATTTATTGTTTTATTCGGTTACTTCCGAAACGAGCTCACCCGATTCTGCGGAAGCTTCGGTTGTCTCCTCGGAAACTTCTGTTTCCGTAGGCGGATTCGGTTCATCGGGTGTCTCCGGCTCGGCAGGGGATTCAGGAATTTCGGGCGACTGCGGCGCAGCGGGCGTTTCCCCGTCTGCGGACGCTTCCGGTGTTTCGGCAGGTGCTTGCGCGTCGGTATCTGTATGGTTTTGAGTCGTACTTGTACGGCGACGCGTGGTGGTTTCCGAGGTGCCTTCGTCGGCGCTCGGCTCGGTGAGAACGGGCACAGCGTCCACGGCAGCGGTTTGTATTTCCGTATCGGTTTGTGCGCCCGACACCTCCACTTTTTCAAATTCCGTTTTTTGACCGCAAGAAGCAAGTGTAAAGGCTGCCAACAGCAATATACCGCATAGCATAACTATTTTGATAAAGGAACACCGCATTTCAACCACCTCCGTCATAGTTTTGACAAAAAACACCGTGCCTATTCTAAAGCAATCGGAAAAATTTGTCAACTGATTTACCCTGATTAAACCGCTGTATGTGCGGCAATACTAAACTATACTCCGTTTTGCGGAAAAATTCGGATTGCGTTGGGGGAATGTTTTGTGAAAGCGGTTTGGCTTGCGGGCGTCGGGGAAAAGGCTCTGCAACCGATGACTTGTATCACACCGAAGCTGCTTTTGCCCGTTGCAGACCGTCCGTTGCTTGCGTATCTGTTGGAAACACTATACCGGAACGGTATGCGGGAGGTTTATCTTGTTTTGCCGTATACAGAACGCCGTGTAGAGGACTTTGTGCGGTATCATACGCCACAGGGAATGCGCGTCTATGTTGTACAGGCATCAGACGGAGAAAACAGCCGTATAGTGCAGATGCTCTCCGAAGAAACCGCGCCGTTGTGTTTGGTGTACGGCACGCGTTTTTGGGATTTTGATTTGCGTACCGCACTGCAATTCCATGCTGATGCCGACGCCGATGTCACGGCGCTGTTTGTAAAATCCGAATTTTTCCGAAACGGTACGGCGTTGTTGGTTGATGCGGCAGATAAACTTACCGGCTGTCTGCCGTTTTTTTCCTCGACAAAACCGCCTACCGCAAAAGGGGACAGCGGTGTATATCTTTTGCGCCCTACTTGTCTAACAGCGGTACTGCAAGGCGCGGAAAATGCGGACAGAGAGTCCGTTTTGCCGCGTCTTTTGCGGTACGAAGCCTATGCCTGTGCGGCGCAAGGCTATTTTAATCCTGTGGACAACATTGCGTCATTTTGCGCCTGTACGCGGGATATTTTGCATGGCAAAACGCGGTTTACACTTCCGCATTTGGCAAACGGTATTTTTTCTTCGTCCGTATTGCCGAAGGGCAATTATCAGCTGATTCCGCCGGTTTTCATCGGGGAAAATGTAACGGTGGCAGACGGAGCGCAAATCGGACCGAATACCGTGCTCTCGGACGGCTGTTTTGTCGGCGCACAGGCGAAAACGGAAAACAGTATTTTATGTGCGGGTGCTGCGGTGTACCCGCGTGCACGCCTTCGCGGCGCAGTCGTTTGCGAAAATGCCGTGGTACAAGAGGGCGCAGAGCTGTCTGTGGGTAGTGTAGTCGGCGCGTTTGCCACGGTCGGCAGATATGCTTTTTTAGAGCATGGCGTGCGTGTTTGGCAGCATCGCGCAGTGGAAAGCGGCATGCATGTGTCAGGCAGTGTACGAAATTCCGTACCGCAGGAGATTACCTTTTCGGAAACCGGACAGCTATACACCGATTCAAAAGTCCTGGACCCGATTTTTTTAGCGTCTTTCGGCAGCGCCTTGGGTGGCTGTAATTTCGGAAAAAAGGTCGGTATTCTCTGTGACGGCAGTACGGCGGGTACATCAGCGGCACAAATCGTATCCGGCGCGCTGTCTGCACAAGGCAGCGGCGTGTGGTGCTTCGGTAAGGGCTTTTTGCCGCAGCTGCATTTTTATACTGCCTTTTGTGATTTACAGGCGGGCATTTTTCTTTGCGTGCGCAATGGACGGTTGTGCCTGCATCTTTTTGCGGCAGGCGGTCTTTTGCTGTCCGGTGCGCAGACGGCGGCGTTGGTGGCACGAATGCAATTCGGTGATTTTCCGACGGCAGTTCCTGACAATTGCCGTGCGAGCGCCGATATGCACGATATGCAGAGTATGTATTTGCGGGAATTGTTGCATGAGGCGGGCGAGATGCTCAATAAACAGTCGGTTCGTGTGCAATGCGCGAACGAAGAAATCACGATGCTTCTGGAGGATGCGCTTTACCGTCTGCATGCCGAAACGGGTGATGACATTACATTGCGGCTCTCATACGACGGCACGCGTGTGACTGCTTTTCACCGCGAATGCGGATATTTGCCCTATGAACGGCTACTGGCGATTTGCTGTAACGCCGTATTTCAAAGCGGACAGGATGTTGCGCTTTGTGCCGATGCCCCATTTGCTTTGGAACAATTTGCAACCGAAAACGGGCGGCGTGTTTTACATTATTCTGCCTTGCCGAACGCCGAAACAGATGCACAGACGCGCACGCTCGCACGTGCACAGCTGTATGTGCGCGACGGATTATTTTTGTGTATGCGTCTGCTCGGTATTTTGCAGCAAAGCGGCAAAAGCTTGGCGCAGTTGCATAAAGCATTGCCGGAATTTTTTGTGCGGCGAAAAACCGTGCCCGTGCAATTGCCGTCTGAAGAAGTGCTACGCATATTGCATTTACCGAATGCCGAACTTCGCGATGTGGGTATTGTTTGGCAAAATGCGGACGGACGTGTTCTGATTACACCGCAGCAGGCGGGAAAGCGCTTGTGTATTTTGGCGGAAAGCGCACGCTTTGAAACGGCTAAGTCCCTTTGCGAGGAAGTGGAGGAAAGATTGACAAAACATTGACACCGAGCGAAATTAAGAGTATTATTATAGAATAATTATAATCGGTTAAAATCGGTATCTGTGTGAAAACGGCATGACAGATACAAAACTGCGGACTTTCACCTGCTTTTTGTGCTTTGAAAGCAGGGTTACATAAACACAACACGATTTTACGCAATAAGGAGAAGCTGAATGGCAAAACAAATGAAAGAAAAGCCTGCACAGCCTGCACAAAAGCCCGAAAAAACGCGGCAAAACGGTGCGGGTAAAGGCAAGACTGCCCAAAAGAACGGCGCGCAGTCGAAAAAACAACCCAAAACCCAACAAAAAACCCAACAAAAGACGCAAAAAACGGCAATGCAGGGATTTAGTGATTCTACCGCAGGACAACAGCAGAAACGGTATTATAACAGTCTGAAAAATGCAAATGCAGGAAAAACGACCAAGCGTAAATCCGCCGGTGGGAAATCCCGACAGAAAAAACCGACACCGCCGCTGAAAATTGCTTTTTTAGGCGGGCTCAACGAGGTCGGCAAAAATATGACGCTCTACGAGTGCGAAGGCGATATGCTGCTCGTGGACTGCGGTCTTGCGTTTCCCGACCCTGAAATGTTCGGCGTGGATTTGGTGATTCCCGATTTTACCTATGTACTCGAAAATGCCGATAGAATCAAAGGTATTTTGATTACCCACGGGCACGAGGACCATATCGGGGGCTTAGCGTATCTGCTGAAAGACTTAAATATTCCCGTCTATTCCACGCGCCTGACGATTGGGCTGATTGAGGGAAAACTGCGGGAGCATAAACTTTTGGACAAATGCGACCTGCATGTGATAAAGCCCGGCGACAAAGTCAAGCTCGGCTGTTTTGAAACCGAGTTTATTCATGTCAACCATTCTATCCCCGACGCGGTGGCGCTTGCTATCAATACCCCCGCGGGGACGGTGGTGCAAACGGGCGACTTTAAAATTGATACCACGCCCATTGACGGCGGCGTGATTGATTTGGCGCGGCTGTCCGCCATCGGCGAACAGGGCGTGCTGTGCCTGTTGTCCGACTCCACAAACGCCGTGAAGCCCGGCTTTACCGAAAGCGAACGCAAGGTCGGCGAAACCTTTGAAGTCCAGTTTCGTAAAGCGGGGACGCGCCGCTTAATTGTAGCGACTTTTGCGTCCAATATCCATCGCGTTCAGCAGATTATCAATGTTGCCGAGCGCTTGGGGCGCAAGGTGGCGCTTTCGGGCAGAAGTCTTGAAAATGTGGTCTCTGTTGCGGCGGAGCTCGGCTATATCAAAGTCCCTGAGGGCATTTTGGTCGGGATTGACAGCATTAACCGCTATCCGCCCGAAAAGCTGGTGCTTATCACCACGGGCAGTCAGGGCGAACCGATGTCGGCGCTCTACCGTATGGCGTTTTCCGAGCATCGGCGCGTGGAAATCGGACCGAATGACTATGTAATTATCTCCGCAACACCCATTCCCGGCAATGAAAAAATGGTTGGGAAGGTCGTGGACGAACTGTTAAAGCAGGGCGCCGAGGTCGTGTATGAAAAAATGTATGACGTCCATGTTTCGGGGCACGCCTGTCAAGAAGAGCTCAAGCTGATGATGAGCCTTGTGAAGCCGAAATATTTTATCCCCGTGCACGGCGAGCAAAAGCATTTGCAAAAGCATGCGGCACTCGCGCGCACCATGGGTATTCCCGAGGGCAATATCCTGCTTGCCGATAACGGCAAGGAGGTGGAACTTACCGACGAAAAAATCCGTATTTCGGGGGAAGTGCCCGCCGGTATGGTCTTTGTGGACGGCAGCGGTGTCGGCGATGTCGGCTCTGTGGTACTGCGGGACCGTAAACGCTTAGCCGAGGACGGTATTATTATCATTGCCGTTACGATTGACAGGGAAACGGGTGAGGTGATTTCAGGACCCGATGTTGTGACCCGCGGCTTTGTGTATGTGCGCGAATCCGAACAGCTCATGGAGGAATCGCGTCGCCTTTGCGAAAGCGTGCTTTCGGACTGTATGTATGAGCATGTGCGCGATTTCGGGACAATCCGTAACCGCCTGCGCGATGAAATTTCGCGTCTGACCTTTACGCGCACCAAACGCAGTCCGATGGTGCTGCCGATTTTGATGGAGGTGTAAGCCTTGAAAGCCGGTCGTGCAATCCGCACGTATCCGCTGAGTTTTGCGTTGATTATCCTCTCAGCGGTATTCTGTATCGTCACTGCCTTTTTGGATTGGCGTGTGGCGTTGGTCGAAACGTGCCTTCTGCTCGGATTTACCGTGGCGGCGGCGCTCAAAGCGCGGCACGATTTTAAAGTCATTCGGAAAACGGTCGCTTCCATCAATGCGTCGCTTTCGGCGGAGGAAAATTCGTCCCTGACCAATTTCCCACTGCCTGTCGCGGTGTTCGACAGCAGTGACCGTGTGGTTTGGTACAATCAAAAATTCAACAATGCGGTTTTAACCGAAATTCGTCCGCAAAGCGATGAAATCGGGCAGTTTACGGGCGGCAAGGGGTTGCAGCAAATCCGCGAAAAGACCGTGTTTCCCGTAAAGCTCGGCAAAAAAGAGTATACCGTTTATTTCAGCCATATTACTTGCTCGGGGCGGCAGTCCTATGTTTTGATATACACCGAGGATACCGCTTTAAAGCAAACCGCAGCGGCATATAAGCTGGAAAAACCCGCTGTGGTGCTGTTGGCTGTGGACAGCGCGGACGAAATCTACCGCGCGTATAAAGAAAACGAATATGCGGAAATTTTAGGCGATGCGGAGCGTATGACCGAAGGCTGGCTTTCGGAATTTGATGGGATTTTCCGCAAGCTTTCGAGCGGTAGGTTTTTTGCAGTCTTACCGGAAGCAGAGCTTCGCAAAATGATTACCCGCAAATTCAATCTGTTAGAGCAGGTTCGTGCCTATACATACAACGGCGCGTCGGTCGGCATTACGCTGTCGGTCGGTGTGGGGCGCGGAGATACACTTGCCGATGCGGAAAATAACGCGCGCCAGGCGTTTGATATGGCGCTCGGGCGCGGCGGCGACCAAGCGGTCTTGAAGGGCACGGACGAAAGCTATCAGTTTTTCGGCGGTGTTTCTAAAGGTGTCGAAAAGCGTACCAAGGTGCGTTCGCGCGTGGTGGCAAACGCACTCGGCGAACTGTTGCAAACTGCTGAAAATGTGGTCGTGATGGGACATAAGTTTTCGGATTTGGATTGTGTCGGTGCTGCAATCGGAATGTGTAAGGCGGCGACGGCGCTCGGCAAGCCCGCAAAAATTGCAGTAAATGAAAAAACGACGCTTGCCCAGCCCTTAATTGCTTATATGCGCGCACAAATCGATTCGGATATTTTCGTGTCGCCCGAAACGGCGGAGCATATGCTGACGGAAAAATCGCTTCTGATTGTTGTGGATACCCATAAAACCGGTTTTGTCGAATCTCCGGAGGTCTATGAAAAAGCCAAGCAGGTCGTTGTGATTGACCACCACAGAAAAAATGTGGATTATATTCAAAATGCGGTCATTTTCTACCACGAGCCGCACGCGTCCTCGACCTGTGAATTGGTCACGGAGCTGTTGCAATATATCGGTAAAAAGCCGCTCATTACCCCGATAGAAGCCAATGCGTTGCTTGCGGGGATTATGCTGGATACCAAAGAATTTGTTCTGCGAACGGGCGTGCGCACCTTTGAAGCGGCGGCATATCTGCGTGCACGCGGTGCGGATACCGTCACGGTCAAGAGCTTTTTCGCCAGCAGTATGGAAAACCGCAAATTGCGCGGGCAAATCGTGATGCATGCGCAAAGCTACAAACGGTGTGCTGTGTCTGTTGCCGATTTCTCCGCAAAGGATTTGCGTGTGGTTTGTGCACAGGCGGCAGACGAGCTTTTAACGGTCAGCGATGTGGACGCGTCTTTTGTGCTGTTTGAAACCGATGGAACAGCCAATATTTCCGCGCGCTCTATGGGGAAAGTGAATGTGCAGCTCATTATGGAGTCGCTCGGCGGCGGCGGGCATCAAACGATGTCGGCAGCACAGCTTGCCGATACCGCGCTTTCCGATGCGGAAAAACAACTGTACGCGGCAATCGACGCGTATTTTGAAAATCAGTAAACACACTTTCCAAAAACGGAGGTACAGTTATGGAAGTTATTTTGAAAAAAGATGTTAAGGGCTTGGGGAAAGCGGGCGAAAAGGTCAAAGCGTCCGACGGGTACGCCCGCAATTTTCTGTTCCCGAAGGGGCTTGCCGTGGAGGCAAACGCCCAAACCTTAACCGAATACAAAAACAGCGAAGCGTCCAAACAGCATAAAATCGATGTGGAAATTGCTGCAGCAAAGGACGCAAAAGCCAAATTGGACGGCAAAACCGTGCGTCTGACAGCCAAAGCGGGGCAAAACGGCAGACTGTTCGGTTCTGTGACCGCCAAAGATGTGGCGCAGGCGATTACTGAACAGTTATCCGTTACGGTGGACAAGCGCAAGCTGTCGGTTGCAGATATTAAAAATTTCGGCACCTATACGGCGGAAGTCAAGCTGTATACAGGCATTGCCGCAACGGTAACGGTGGAAGTTACCGAATAATTGCAGAGGAGCTACATACATGGATACTCTCCTGTTTGACAAAATTCAAGAGCCGTACAGCATGGACGCCGAGCAAGCGGTTTTGGGCGCGATTTTAATTGATTCGAACTGCTATGACCGTGTGTCGGGCATTTTGCGCACGGCGGATTGTTTCTATATTCCGCAGCATAAGGCAATCTATACGATTGTTGCGAACTTAAAGCTTCTCAACCAAAAGGTGGATGCGTTAATTGTCGCCGAGGAGCTGCGCAGAAACGGCACCTATGACGAGGCGAGCGGCAAAAATTATTTGGCACAGTTGGCGCAGTCCGTGCCGAGTGTCGCCAATGTGGAAAATTACGCGAAAATCATCAAAGAAAAGTATTATTTGCGCACACTGATGGACGCCGCGTCCGAAATGCTCAAAAACGCGGCGGACGAGGAGCTGTCTGCCGATACGATTATGGACGCGGCAGAGCAAAAAATCTATAATATCCGGCAGGGCACGAAGGACAACGAACCGACGCGCCTTTCCGAAATCATCACCAATGAGGTGTATGACAATCTGCAAAAACTGACCGACCCTGCGCTTGCCGCCGAATACAAGGGTATTCCGACGGGCTTTTCGCTGTTGGACAAGTATATGACCGGTTTGAACAAATCCGATTTAATTTTAATCGGTGCACGTCCGGCAATGGGTAAAACCAGCTTTGCGCTGAATATTGCGCGCAATGTCGCTGTAAATGCAAAGAAAAAGGTGGTCTTTTTCTCCCTCGAAATGAGCAAGGAGCAGTTAGCCCAGCGTATTCTTTCCACCGAAGCGCGTGTGGAAAGCCAAAAAATGCGTACCGGCGAGCTTTCCGATGACGACTGGCAACGCATTGCACAGGCGACGGTTTCGCTAAATGATGCGGAATTGTATTTTGACGATACCGCCAATATTACCGTGCCCGAAATGAAAGCACGTGTGCGGAAAATGCGCGACGTGGATTGTGTAATTATTGACTATTTGCAATTAATGCAGGGCACGAAACGTACGGACAGCCGTGTGCAGGAGGTTTCCGAAATTACGAGAAGCTTAAAGCTGATGGCAAAGGATTTGAAAATCCCCGTGATTACCTGCTCCCAGCTTTCGCGTTCCACCGAGGGGCGCGGCAAATCTCATAAACCGCAGTTGTCGGACTTGCGTGAATCCGGCTCTATTGAGCAGGACGCCGATATTGTTTTGATGCTGTACCGCGAATCCTATTATGACGAGGAAAAGAACGAAACCGTGATGACGGATGAAAACAAGGCACAGGTGATTGTCGCCAAAAACCGTCACGGCGGTACGGGCGATATCGACTTGCATTGGAACGGCAATTACACCATGTTCTCCACACCGGAGCTGTATCACAATGCGTAACGCGGTACTTTCATGCGTGCACGAATATGCAATGCTCCGAGACGGCGACCGTGTGACCGTCGGCTTTTCGGGCGGGGCGGACTCTTGCTGCCTGTTGCATTTGCTTTTCACTTTGCAAGCGGAACTGCACATTCAGGTTTCGGCACTGCATGTCCATCACGGGATTCGCGGGGCGGAAGCCGACCGAGACGCCGCCTTTTGTCAGACGTTTTGTGAAAAATACGGTATTCCGTTTGCAATCTCTTATGTCGATGTGCCGCAAACGGCGGCAAAAACCGGTGAAACCACAGAAGAATGTGCACGCAGACTGCGCTATGCGGCATTGCAGAACGCGGCAGGGGAGCGCGGTAAAATTGCCACCGCCCATACAGCCGACGATAACGCCGAAACCGTGCTGTGGAATTTGACGCGCGGCACGGGGCTTGCGGGCTTATGCGGCATTCCGCCCGTGCGCGAAAGCATTGTGCGTCCGCTGCTGTTTTGCACTCGCACGCAAGTGGAGGCATATTGTGCGGAAAAGCATTTGGATTTTGTGACCGACAGCACCAATTTTTCCAATACGTACACACGCAATCGGATTCGACAAGAGGTTTTGCCCGTTTTAAAAGACTTAAATCCCGCCGTTTTAGAGGCGATTACGCGTATGTGTGCGCATTTGCGCGAAGAGAATGAAACGACCGAAGTGTTATGTGATGCGGTTTTACAAGTGGTTGATTCAAATGCAATTTCCCTTGATGTATTGCGAAAACAGCCGAAAGCAATTACCTGCCGTGTGCTCAAACGCGTTTTGCAGGATAAAACGGGTGGCGATATTTCCACAGCGCATATTGATGCTGTATATGCCTTGCTTTTTAAAAACGGCAGCGTGACTTTGCCGAACGGTGTGACGGCGCGCAGCCGCGGCGGCGTTTTGGAGTTTCCGACAAAACGGCAAACAGAGCCGTTTTTTATGCCGCTTCCGACGGAAAAATTTCCCGTAACGATGCGTTTGCCGCAGGGACGGGTGGAAATTCAGAAATACACGCAAAAAGATTTACAAAATCTTCACAAAGACCTATTGGCGAATGCGGTGGATTGTGTTAAAATAGGCAATGCCGTGCTTCGGAGCCGCCGTGCGGGCGACCGATTTACACACGGAAAACGGGTGGTGACAAAGCCCGTGAAAAAATGGCTCAATGAATTGGGGATCGCGCCCGAACAACGCAATGCCGTGCCGCTTTTGGCAACGGAAGACGAAATTCTTTGGTTTGCAGGTTGCGGCGCGTCGAAAACGGCAAAACCGACCGAGCACACAAAAGAATTTTTGGTTTTAACTTATATTTGCGGGGGAAATACGAATGAATAAGTATGATATGTCTGCCGACATCGAACGGGTTTTGCTGTCCGAGCAAGATTTGCAAAAGACAGTTTCGCGTATCGGCAGAGAGATTTGCAGGGATTATCAAGACAGCCAAAGACCGCTGATATTGGTCAGCGTCCTCAAAGGCTCGGTCGTATTTATGGGCGATTTGATGCGCGCCATTGACATTCCTTGCTTTATTGATTTTATGTCAGTGTCCAGCTATGGTGCAGGCACAACCTCTTCGGGTGTTGTAAAAATTATAAAGGATTTGGATACAAATGTTATAGAGGGTGCGGATTTACTACTTGTGGAGGATATCCTCGACAGCGGCAAAACGCTTTGCTATTTAAAACAGCTTTTGCAAACGCGCAATCCTGCCAGTGTCAAAATCTGTACTTTATTGGATAAGCCCGAGCGCCGTACCGCACCGATTACGGCAGACTATATCGGTGCGACGATTCCCGACGCATTTGTTGTCGGCTACGGGTTAGATTACGCCGAGAAATACAGAAATCTGCCGTATGTCGGCATATTAAAACCGTCGGTGTACGGCGGCGAATAAATCGGAAAGAAAAAGGAGTGAACGCCCTTTGAAAAAAATAGATTGGAGAGCCGTTATCCCCTATATTGCCATACCGCTCGTATTTGTGGTGTGTGTGGTGCTGTATATGAATATGGGGCAGACGACCAAAGCCAAAACCGAGTATTACGAGATTGTCAATAAGTTCGACAATCACGAAATCACCGAATATAACCTGAACCTGACAAGCGGTGTGCTGGAATATAAGGTTACAGGGGACGAAACCGTCTACGAATATACGGTGCCGAACGTGAATTTGTTTGTCGAGGATGTGCATGAGCAGGTCATGGCATATAACCGTGACAATCCCGATGCGCAAATCAAGGTGGATTATAAATCCGGCTCGGCGAATTCGTGGTGGGTCAGCTTATTGCCGACGGTCGCGGTGATGGTGCTTTTGACGCTCATCATGTTCTTTATGTTCCGCAAAATGAACCAGTCTATGCAGAACGAGAACAACCGCGCCATGTCCTTCGGCAAGGCACGTGTCAAAAAAGGCGGCGACGATAAGCGCAAAACGACCTTCCAAGATGTCGCGGGTGCGGACGAGGAAAAGGAAGAACTGGAAGAAATTGTGGAATTCCTCAAAAATCCGCAGTCGTTTAACGAACTGGGCGCAAGAATTCCGAAAGGCGTGTTGCTTGTCGGCCCGCCCGGTACAGGTAAAACCTTGCTGGCGCGCGCAGTCGCAGGCGAAGCTGATGTGCCGTTTTTCTCGATTTCCGGTTCGGATTTCGTGGAAATGTATGTCGGTGTCGGCGCGTCGCGTGTACGCGATTTGTTTGACCAGGCAAAGAAAAATTCCCCATCGATTATTTTCATTGATGAAATCGACGCCGTCGGTCGCCACAGAGGCGCCGGTATGGGCGGCGGGCATGATGAACGCGAGCAAACGCTCAACCAGTTGCTTGTCGAAATGGACGGCTTCGGTGCGAATGAAGGTGTCATCGTCATTGCCGCAACCAACCGCCCCGATATTTTAGACCCTGCACTGCTGCGCCCCGGTCGCTTTGACCGTCAGGTCACCGTCAATTACCCCGATATTCGCGGCAGAGAGGATATTTTGAAGGTGCACGCCAAGGGGAAACCCTTGGGTCCCGATGTCAATTTGGGACAGATTGCAGGTGCGACGGTTGGCTTTACGGGCGCGGACCTCGAAAATCTCTTAAACGAAGCGGCGCTTTTGGCGGCAAGACGCAAGAAAAAAGCCATTACGATGCCTGAAATCGAAGAAGCCACAATGAAAGTGCTGGTCGGCACGGAGAAAAAATCTCACCGCATCACTGAGCGCGACAAAGAAATCACCGCTTATCACGAAGCGGGACACGCGGTTTCCGCTTATTATCTCGAACATCAAGACCCCGTAACGCACATTTCCATTGTGCCGCGCGGTATGGCGGGCGGCTTTACGATGCATCAGCCCGAAAAGGACGAAATGCATTTGATGCGTTCGCGTATGCTTGACGACATTGTTTCGCTTCTCGGCGGCAGAGTTGCGGAAAGTATTATTTTCGGTGACATTTCCACCGGCGCGTCCAACGATATTGAGCGCGCGTCCGAGGTGGCGCGGAAAATGGTGACCAAATACGGCATGAGCGAAAAGCTCGGACCGATTGCGTTTGGACAGGATAACGATGAGGTCTTTATCGGCAAGGATTATAACCATATCCGCAACTACTCCGAAGCGGTAGCCTGTCAAATTGATAAAGAGGTCGAGGCAATCGTGCTCAACGCCTACAAGCGTACAGAGGAAATTTTGCGCACGCATATTGACAAGCTGCATGTGATTGCAAAAGCTCTTGTTGCACGCGAAAAACTCACCGGTGACGAGTTTTATCAGTTAATGGACGGCAAAGAACTGCCGCCGCTGACGCCTGTTTCCGAACCGACGCCGTCGGCAGAATCCAAATCGGCGGAGCAAGACGGTGCAAAAGATACCCGGCCCGTACAAAACGGCGATGCACCGCGCGCAGACGGCGAAGCACCCGCCACGGCAGAACAGCCCGAGGTGCAAACGCCCACGGCAGAGCAACAATCCACGGAACAATAACCAAATAACACGGCGGAAAGCGGTTTTCTGCCGTGTTTTTCTGTGTAAATACAGAGAATTCCCCCTGCATTTCAACCAAAAACGCAGGGATGAAAACACGCGCTTTTTCGCCATTTCGACAAACTTTTTCTCTTTTGCGGCGGAACGCGCGAAAAGATTGACTTTTTTCAGAAATGGGATTAGAATATACCCTAATATCATTAAAATGTATATGCAGTATGGGTAGGAGAAGACTATGAAACGCAATGGTTCCGAAATTATTGCCGAGGTGCTTATCGAGCACGGTGTGGATACCGTTTTCGGCTATCCCGGCGGTGCAGTTTTGAATATATATGATGCGCTGTACAAATACAGCGACCGCATTCGCCACATTTTGACCGCGCACGAGCAAGGCGCTTCGCACGCGGCGGACGGGTATGCGCGCGCCACGGGGAAAACGGGCGTGGTGATTGCCACCAGCGGCCCCGGCGCGACGAATTTGGTCACGGGGCTTGCCACGGCGTATATGGATTCCGTCCCGATGGTTGCCATCACAGGGAACGTCAGCACCTCGCTGATCGGCAGAGATGCGTTTCAGGAAGTCTACATAACGGGTATTACGATGCCCATTACCAAGCACAATTTTATGGTGCAGGACATTTCTGAGCTTGCCGATATTTTGCGTGAGGCGTTCAAAATCGCCAATACCGGCAGAAAAGGACCTGTGCTTGTCGATATTCCGAAGGATATTACCGCGGCGGTCACTGATTTCGAACCGGTAACACCTGCCCCGATTGTGGACCATACGGTGATTAACCACGAACAGCTCAAAGCTGTTGCAAAAATGCTCAATACCGCCAAACGCCCGTTTATTGAACTCGGCGGCGGTGTGACTTCGGCAAATGCTTCCGAAGAAGCGCGCGCATTGGTGCAAAAATGCGGCGCGCCCGCATGTCACACCTTGATGGCAGCAGGTGTTTTGGGTTATGACGAACCCCTCAATTACGGCTTGGTCGGTATGCACGGCAGCTTTGTCACCAATAAAGCGATGGATGAGGCAGACTTGCTGATTGCCATCGGCACGCGCTTTTCCGACCGCGTTGCCTTAAAGCCTGACGCATTCGCCAAAAACGCCAAGGTTGTGCAGATTGATATTGATTTGAGCGAAATCAACAAGAATGTCACGGTGGACGCTTATCTTACAGGCGATGTGAAAACGATTTTGCAGGCACTCCTGCCGCTTGTGGAGAGTGTGGATCGCAGCGCGTGGCTTGCAGAGCTGGAATCGTTTAAAAAGGACGATTATATCCCGCAGGATGACCCGTCGCGCATTACGCCGCACGAGCTTGTGCAGACGATTTGCAATGACACCGATAAAGAGACGGTGTATGTCACCGATGTCGGGCAGCATCAAATGTGGGCGGCGCAGTACCTTTCCCATACCGACGCGCGCAATTTTTTAACCAGCGGCGGCTTGGGCACAATGGGCTACGGCTACGGCGCGGCAATCGGCGCGCAAATCGCATACCCCGAAAAACGCGTGGTGCATATTACGGGCGACGGCTCGTTCCATATGAATTTGAATGAAGCGTGCACGGCGGTCAGTTACAATTTGCCGATTATCACCGTGATTTTCGATAACCGCGTGCTCGGTATGGTGCGTCAATGGCAGACCTGTTTTTACGGCAAACGCTATTCGCAAACCGACCCCGAACGCCAAACGGATTTTGTCAAAGTGATTGAGGGCTTCGGCGGCAAGGGCTACCGCGCCACAAACCTTGCCGAGTTTAAGGCGGCATATAAACAGGCGCAACAGGATAACTGCCCCGTTTGGATTGACTGCACGATTGGCAAAGATGAGCGTGTACTGCCGCTTATCCCCGCAGGCAAAACGATTGACGATATTATTATCGCGCCGAATTGCGAAACCTGCCGCTATCAGTGCGACAAGAAATAAAGAAACTTGCATAAAAGCACCCGCCGCATAGCATACGGTGGGTGCTTTTCTCATTTCCCAAACGGAGAATAGGCTATACTGCGCGGTAGAACGGCGTGATCGGGCGCACCGTGCGGAATGGCGGTTTCACATAACAGACAGGCGTTGAAAATACTGCCTTTGCCGTAGCGGGCTCGAATATTTCGTACCGCCGCGTCTAATTTTTCCTGTTGTTCGTGGCGGGCAAAATCCGAAAACAAATCAGTTTGCACGGGCGCGGCGGCATCTGTCAGCGAAATCGCCCGTACCGTGACCGCACGCACAGGCAGTTCCCAACGGTAGACGGACTGAAACAGCGAAAACGCGGCTTGTGCGAGTTCAAACGCGCTTTGCGTCGGCAAAGGCAGGGGATGCTGGTATTGTCGCACGAACAGCGCATTGTTTTTAATGCTGATTTGCACCGCTGTCGCCGCGAGATGCTCCGAAAACAGCCGTCTGCCGATTTCCTGTGACAGCGACAGCATCACAAGCCATACCTCGCGCGGTGTTTGCAAATCCCGTACGCAGGTTGCACCGTGCCCGATGCTTTTGGAAACGGGCACAAATCCGTCGGGGCACACGCGCGATACGTCTAATCCGTTTGCATACCGCCAAAGCACCTCGCCGCCCTTGCCGAATACATTTTTTAAAAACCGCACGTCACAGGCGGCAAGTTGCCCGATGGTGTGTATGCCGTATTGCTTTAGTTTCTGCACGGTCGCCCGTCCGCACCCGAGCATATCCGCGGCGGGCAAATTCCAAATCTTTTCCCGAAAATCCTGCCGTGTGATTTCGGTGACCGCATCGGGCTTTTTCATATCCGAGCCGAGTTTGGCAAAAACCTTATTGAACGATACGCCGACCGAAACCGTCAGCCCCAGCTCCTTAGTGATATGTGCCCGAATATCATTGGCAATCTGCACCCCGTCACCGAATAAGCCCTGTGAGCCGGTGACGTCCAACCACGCCTCGTCCAAACCGAACGGCTCAATTTCATCGGTATAGCGGCGGTAAACCTTACGCACCAGTTCCGAATATTTCACATAGCGGTCGAAATGCGGAGGCACAACAATCAAATCGCGGCACTTGTTTTGTGCTTGCCAAACGGTGTCTCCTGTTTTGACGCCGCACCGTTTTGCTTGCTCGGACTTTGCCAAAACAATGCCGTGCCGTGCCTCCACAGAGCCCGCCACCGCCACCGCTTTGCCGCGTAGGGCTTCGTCATATAAACATTCAATCGACGCATAACAGTTATTGATGTCGCTGTGCAGAATCACACGCTCCATTTTCTCATCTCCGACAAGAACATTTGTTCGATTTATTCTAATTATACAGAACAAATGTTCTGCTGTCAACGGAAAAATATGGAATAAATCACAAAGTCCCAAAAAACGGATATCGTTCGTCCGAAAAAAGGCGCATACTCGTTTTTCGGACGGCGCCGCGTTGCATTCTTTTTTGTTCTGTGGTATACTAAATTTGATTTTGGATTTTTTCTTGTACGAATTTAAAATCCTCAAAAACGGATGTGAATGAAATGAAAATACTTGCGTTTGAAAGCTCCTGCGATGAAACTGCCGCCGCCGTTGTGGAAAACGGCAGAACGGTGCTTTCGTCCGTTGTCGCAACGCAGATTGAACAGCATAAAATATTCGGAGGGGTTGTGCCTGAAATTGCGTCACGTATGCATACCGAGGCGATTTCCGCGGTATGCGCCGAAGCACTCGAGAAAGCAAATTGCACATTGGAGGCTATCGACGCTGTTGCCGTCACCTATGCGCCCGGGCTTATCGGCGCGTTGCTCGTCGGCGTGAATTATGCGAAAGGGCTCTCCTTAGGCAGCGGTAAACCGCTTGTGCCCGTGCACCATCTGCGTTCGCATATTGCGGCGAATTACATTACCCACCCCGATTTAGAGCCGCCGTTTTTGTGCTTGGTCGTGTCGGGCGGCAATACGCTGTTGGTGCGCGTCAAAGACTACACCGAGTTTGAGGTTTTGGGCAGAACGCGTGATGATGCGGCGGGCGAAGCGCTCGACAAAGCCGCCCGTGCCATGGGACTGTCGTATCCGGGCGGCGTTCATCTTGACAAGCTCGCAAAAACGGGCGATCCGACTGCATACAAGTTCCCCAAACCCCATGTAGACGGCAGTCCGTTGGATTTCAGCTTTTCGGGAATGAAAACCGCTGTGCTCAATACCATACATAATGGGGAGCAAAGAGGGGAAACTATTGAAAAAGCCGATCTCGGTGCATCTTTTTTGCACGCAGTGGTGGATTCGTTGCTTGCGCACACCGAAACCGCGTTGGAGCTGTACCCCGAAACCGACAAATTGGTGCTTGCGGGCGGCGTAAGCGCAAATTCCGTTTTGCGTGAACGCATATTCAATCTTGCAAAACAGAAAAACGTAAAACTGTATCTTCCCGAGCTGTCGCTGTGCGGCGACAATGCCGCGATGGTCGGTGCGCAAGGATATTACGAGTACCTTGCGGGGAAACGCGCAGGTATGGACTTAAATGCAGCGGCAACCATGCCGATTTCCGAAAAATAAACGCATTTCGCGCGCTTTTTTCTGCCGAAAAACAGAAAATTCGTCAAACTGAATTAAAAAACAACGCAGAATTGACAAAAAATTAACATTTTCATTGTTGCTTTTTTCGGCGGTTTGGACTATAATATTTCAAAATGGAGGAATTTGGGGATTTTGAATTTTTCCGTTTTCAATTATGCAAAATTTTATCCGATATTTCGGATTGCAAAGTAAGGAGAATGTACTATGGCAGCATTGACACAGAACAAAAGCATTTTGTCCTGGCTTGATGAAAAGGTTGACCTTTTAAAGCCGGAAAAAATTGTTTGGATTGACGGCTCGGAGGAACAGCTTGAAGCGCTTCGCAAGGAGGCGTGCGAAAGCGGTGAAATGATTAAGCTCAATGAGGATTTGCTCCCCGGGTGCTATTATCACAGAACTGCCCCCAACGATGTCGCACGTGTGGAGGACAGAACCTTAATCTGCTCCAAAAAAGAAGAAGACGCAGGTCCGACCAACCATTGGATGGACCCCGAAAAAGCATATGCAATGCTGTACGATATTGCCCGCGACGCCTACAAGGGCAGAACCATGTATATCATTCCTTATTCGATGGGTCCTGTCGGTTCGCCGCTTGCCAAAATCGGTATTGAAATCACCGACTCCATCTATGTTGTTTTGAATATGGCAATTATGACGCGCGTCGGCAAAAAGGTGATGGATGTGCTCGGCGACAGCAATGACTGGGTGCGCGGTATGCACTGCAAATGCAATGTAGACCCTGAAAACCGTTGGATTTGCCAGTTCCCCGAGGATAACACCATTATCTCTGTCAACTCCGCTTACGGCGGCAATGTGTTGCTCGGCAAAAAGTGCTTTGCACTTCGTATTGCTTCTTATCAGGGCAAAAACGAGGGCTGGCAGGCGGAGCATATGCTCATTCTCGGCATTGAAAATCCGAAAGGCGAAGTCAAATATATTTGCGCGGCATTCCCGTCCGCTTGCGGCAAAACCAACCTCGCTATGCTTATCCCACCCGAAGGCTATCGCAAAAAAGGCTACAAGGTTTGGTGCGTCGGCGACGATATTTCTTGGATTCGCAAAGGGGAGGACGGCAGACTGTACGCCATCAATCCCGAAAACGGTTTCTTCGGTGTTGCGCCCGGTACCAACGAAAAATCCAACCCCAACGCCTTGGCTTCCACCAGAAAGGGTACGATTTTCACCAATGTTGCGCGTAACCTTGACAACAACACTGTTTGGTGGGAAGGACTTGACAAAAATCCGCCCGTCAACGCAGAAGAGTGGACCGGCATTAAAACAAACGGCGTAGAGTGGAAAGCTGAGGGCAAGAACCTTGCGCATCCGAACTCCCGCTTCACGGCACCCGCAGTGAACTGCCCGTGCATCAGCTCTGAATTTGAAAATCCGCAGGGCGTGCCGATTTCGGCATTCGTGTTCGGCGGCAGACGTGCTAAATTGGCGCCGCTGGTGTATCAGTCAAGAGACTGGAATCACGGTGTGTTCGTCGGCTCGATTATGGCGTCTGAAACCACCGCTGCTGCGGCAGGTGCGGTCGGCGTTGTTCGCCGCGACCCGATGGCAATGCTTCCGTTCTGCGGCTACAATATGGGCGACTATTGGAAACACTGGATTGAAATCGGTGCAACGCTTGACCCCGACAAAGCGCCGAAAATTTTCAATGTCAACTGGTTCCGCAAAGATGACGAAGGCAACTTTATGTGGCCGGGCTTCGGCGATAATCTGCGCGTGCTGGAATGGATTCTCAAGCGCTGCGACGGCGAAGTCGATGCAAGAGAAACCGCAATCGGCTATCTGCCCTATGCGAAAGACATCAACATCGAAGGCTTGGAAGGCGAGGTCAGCCTCGAATCTCTCGAGAGCATTCTCGATGTAGATAAGGATTTGTGGGCAAAAGAAGCCGACGGTATTGCGGAATTCTATGCAAAATTCGGCGATAAGCTGCCGAAGGAGCTTGCCGACGAGCTTGAAACCCTCAAAGCAAATCTGAAATAATCTAAAATCCAGTTTAACCGACCGAGAGGAAAACGCCTTTCGGTCGGTTTTTTCATGGAATATAAACAGTTTTGCAAAATGTGTCTGTAAATGGACCGTTGTGTTTTTTTGACATTTATGTTAAAATAAAACCGAAAATTATTTGTAAAGGTAGGGTTAGAGTATGCGCAAAACGATTTCGCTTACCGACGGTTGGTATTTTAAACAAAATGCGGACATGTCTTCCCGCGCTCCGAAAAAGGCGGGGAAGGATTTTGAAAGTGTAACATTGCCGCACACCTGGAATGCCCTCGACGGGCAGGACGGCGGCTTTGACTATGCACGCTGTGCGTGTTGGTATACCCGCACGGTGGCTGTAAAGCCTGCAAAGAACGAACGCGTTTTCGTAGAGTTTTTGGGCGCGAATTCCATTTGCAAGGTGTTTGCCAACGGCAAACAAGTTGCCGAGCACAAGGGCGGTTTTTCCACGTTCCGCTGTGACGTGACCGAACACATTCACTTCGGTAAATTAAAGCTTGCCGTGCTTTGTGACAACAGCGAAAACAAAGAAGTGTACCCGCAAACGGCGGATTTCACTTTCTTCGGTGGGTTGTACCGCGGCGTGAATTTGATTACCGTGCCCGATTCCCATTTCGATTTGGAATACTACGGCACACCCGGTGTTGCCGTAACGCCGAACGTGAACGAGGACGGTAGCGCCGACATCACTTTTGACGCGTACATTGCCAATGCCAAAGCGGGGCAAAAGGTGCGCTTTACGGTGGACGGTGAAACGGTAGAAGTCGATGCCGCAAAGCAGTGCACCGCCGTGATGCATTTTGAAAATCCCCATTTGTGGAACGGCAGAATGGACCCGTATCTGTATACTGTGACCGCCGAATTGACCGATGTCGACGGCTTCGCGCTCGACGAAGTCTCCCAGCGCTTCGGCGTGCGCACATTCTCGGTTGACCCCGAAAAAGGCTTTTTCTTAAACGGTAAGGCGTATCCGCTCCATGGCGTTTCCCGTCACCAGGACCGTTTGGATATGGGCTGGGCGATTACCGAAAAAGAGCACCGCGAGGATATGGAACTGATTGCCGAAGTCGGCGCAAACACCATTCGCTTGGCGCATTATCAACATAGCCAGACTTTCTATGATTTGTGCGACGAATACGGTATGATTGTTTGGGCGGAAATTCCGTTTATTTCCAACTTTATGGATAACGAAGCCGCACGCGCAAACACTGCCTCGCAAATGAAAGAATTGGTGTTGCAAAATTACAATCACCCGTCTATTGTCTGCTGGGGGATTGCCAATGAAATCACCATCGGCGGCGAAGTGCCGAGCTTGTTTGATAATCTCTATATGCTCAACGATTTGTGCCATGAGCTTGACAAAACCCGCCTGACCACGATGGCACAGTTGTCTATGGTCGAAATGGACAGCAAAATGAACGAAATCACCGATTTGGTGTCTTATAATCACTACTTCGGCTGGTATATCGGCGATGTCGCGGACAACGGACCGTGGCTTGATGAATTCCACCAAATGCACCCCGATATTTGCCTCGGCATATCGGAATACGGTTGTGAGGGCATTTTAAAATACCATAACGACCATCCGCAGGTGCAAGATTATTCCGAGGAATATCAGGCGTATTATCACGAAAAAATGCTGGAAACCTTTGCGGCTCGTCCCTATCTTTGGAGCACGCATGTTTGGAATATGTTTGATTTCGCCAGCGATATGCGCGACGAGGGCGGTGTAAAGGGCAGAAACAACAAAGGGCTTGTTACCTTTGACCGCAAAACCAAAAAGGACAGCTTTTATATTTACAAAGCCTATTGGACGACCGCGCCGTTTGTGCATCTTTGCTCACGCCGCTATGTGGACAGACCGACTGAAACCGTGACGGTGAAAGTCTATTCCAATTGTGAGCGCGTTACGCTTCTTGTTAACGGCGAAGAAGTCGGCACGCAGACAGGCAGTAAGGTATTCACCTTTGAAAATGTGGCACTCGAAGACGGCGAAAACATCGTCAAAGCTGTTTCGGGCGATGTGTCCGATGAAATGACCTTGCGCCGCGTGGCAGAACCCAATCCCGATTACGCACTTGTCGGCGGCAAAGCGGGCGAGGGTGCGAAAAACTGGTTTGAAGGCAGTGGAGAAAGCAAGATGGAAATGACCTTCCGCGACGGATATTTGTCTGTGCATGACAAACTCGGTGATTTGATGAAAACGCCGGCGGGCGAAAAATTGATTGCAGGCGCGATTGATTTTGTTGCAAAGGAAATGAATATGAGCATCGGCAAAGGCATGCTTTCGATGATTAAAAACTTTACAGTGGAAAAGGTGTTCTCCATGGCGGGCGCACGCGTGCCGCAGAGTCTTTTGCCCGTGGTCAATGCCGTGTTGCAGCAAATTCCGCGTCCGGGTGCAGCCGTTCCCACAGAGGAGAAATCACTGCCGGCAAACGACGGCGCATATTCGGTGTATGATGAGATTTCGGACTTGCTCAAAAACGATGCTTGCAAAGCCGTGCTTTTGGAATTGCTGCAAATGCTGTCCGAAAAACTCGGCGTGCCCGCAGGTGAGGGTATGCTATCCATATTCGGCGGCTTTACGGTACATCAGCTGATGTGCGCGGCAGGCAAAGCGCTTCCCGAAGGCTTTGAAGCTGAAACCAACGAAAAATTACAGGCGATTGCCAAGGCATAACACAGAAAAACAAAAGCACCCCGTCAAGCTTTGCTTGACGGGGTGTACTGCTATGTGCGAATGCCTATACACTTAAACAACCGTATAAGAAAATATGAATTGCCGTGCGGAACAACTCATTTTGTGCATCAATAAAGCCCGTAAGGTTGGTTTGCGGGCTGATTTCCGGTGTGCCGATGCTGGTGGTGATGTAATCAATTGCCGTAAAAAACAGGGCAACCAGTACCCGTTGCTGGTGTTCGTCATCCGGGAAATGAAACAGCACGATTTCACGCAGTTTCTCTTTCACCGATTCGTTAAAGAACTGCGCGCGCACCTGCATCAGTTCTTCCCGCAGTTCGGGCGGCGGCAGGGTACGCGATTCAATAAATAAGTTCAACATTTCGGGATTTTCTTCCCAAAAGCGGCGAAACAGCTGATAAAGCGATACCAAATTTTGTTCAAAATCCGCGGTACGGTCGATTTGAAATTGTTGCATATGCTCGGCAAATGCCTGATAGCAATAATCCACCGTTTTTAGGTAAATTTCCGCCTTTCCGTCAAAATGGTGATACAGTCTGCCCTTGGAAATACCCCCGTTTTGGCAAATGCGGTTAATCGAAGCGGCGGCGTAGCCATATGCGCTGAATTCTGAAATTGCAGTTTTAACAATCTGTTCCTTGCTGATTTGCGTCTTCTGCTCCTGCTTCAAAGAAAAAGCCCCCCCTTGTCCTTTGATAGAATTAGTATAGCACGAAAGCAAATGCTTGTAAAGCAAAACAGACCACATATTTCAAAAATCACCGTGATCCGTAAAAAAGCATTGCAAAAATAAAAAAACTACGCTATGATTAAACCGATAGATATAAAATTCGGAGGTGCTTTTTTGGACAGACAGACCATATGTACCGCCATTCAAAACGGTGAAACCGCGCTCGGTGTAGAGTTCGGCTCCACACGCATCAAAGCGGTACTCATCGGCGCGGACTGTAAGGTGCTCGCGCAGGGGAGTTTTGATTGGGAAAACACGCTGGCAGACGGGATTTGGACTTATCCGCTTCCTTTGGTGTGGGAAGGCTTGCGCGGCGCGTACAGTGAAGTCAAGCAAGTGGTGCAGAAAGCGTACGGCGTTACCTTACATACAGTCGGCAGTATCGGTATTTCCGCCATGATGCATGGCTATTTGCCTTTTGATAAAAACGGCGAACAGCTTGTGCCGTTTCGCACTTGGCGCAATACCATTACGGAAACAGCCGCGGCAGAACTGACCGAACATCTTTCGTTTAATATCCCCCAGCGTTGGAGTGCGGCGCATTTGTATCACGCGATTTTAGAAAAGGAGCCGCATTTACAAAATATAGCTTTTTTAACCACCCTCGCAGGGTATGTGCATTGGCAGTTAACGGGGGAAAGGGTGCTCGGCGTGGGCGAGGCGTCGGGTATGTTCCCCGTGGACAGTTGCACTTGCGATTACGACCGCGAAAAGCTCGCGATATTTGACGCTCTCGCCGCACAGCACGGCTTTACAAAGCCGCTTTACGCCCTTTTGCCGAAGGTGCTTTCGGCAGGCGAGGCGGCGGGCACGCTTACAAAAGATGGCGCGCTTTTACTTGACCCGACAGGCGACCTTATAAGCGGAATTCCGCTTTGTCCGCCCGAGGGGGACGCGGGCACGGGTATGGTGGCGACCAACAGCGTGGCGCCCTTGACCGGCAATGTTTCGGCAGGGACTTCGATTTTTGCGATGGCGGTGCTCGAAAAACCGCTTTCCGCCGTTTACACGGAAATTGATATGGTCACAACACCTGCGGGCGCGCCTGTCGCTATGGTGCATTGCAATACCTGTACTTCCGATTTGGACGCATGGGTACGATTGTTTTCCGAAGTTTTAAAAGGCGCAGGCGCAGAAATTCCGAAGCCTGCACTGTACGATATGCTCTATCAAGCGGCACTGTCGGCAGATGAGACCTGCGGCAATCTTTTGTCCTATAACTATTATGCGGGCGAGCCGGTAACGGGCTTTCAAGACGGCAGACCGTTGTTTGTCCGTACAGCGGACAGCGCGTTTACGCTTCCGAACTTTATGTGCAGTTTGCTTTGCAGTACGCTTGCCACCCTGCGCATCGGGATGGATATTCTGTTTGAAAAAGAGCATCTGACGCTTTCCAAACTGTACGGGCACGGCGGACTTTACAAAACGCCCGAAGTCGGTCAGCGTTTGACGGCGGCGGCTTTGCATACGCCTGTTGCCGTAATGGAAACCGCAGGCGAGGGCGGCGCGTGGGGCGCGGCGCTTTTGGCGCAATATATGCGCACGAAACCCGACGAAACGCTTGAAGCGTTTTTGGAAAACAAAGTGTTTGCCGGCGCGCAGGGGAAATGCGTTTCGCCGATAGCGGCAGAAGTAACCCGATTTAATCACTTTTTAGCACGCTATAAGGCGGGACTTGCCGTCGAGCAAGCCGCCGTAGAAAATCTTTAAAAATAACTTTGTCATTCTGCGCGCGGCGAAGAATTTCAAACTACAACGAGGTGTATAATATGCAGTTAAAAGAGTATGAATTTTGGTTTGTGGTAGGCAGTCAGTTTTTATACGGTCCCGAGGTCTTGGAAACCGTCGCACAGCGTGCGCAGGAAATGGCAGATGAATTAAATAAATCCCCGTTACTTCCCTGCAAAATCGTGTATAAGGTCACAGCAAAAACCAATCAAGAGATTACCGATGTCGTCAGAGAGGCGAATTACGACAAAAAATGCGCAGGAATCATTACATGGTGCCATACTTTCAGCCCCTCCAAAATGTGGATTAACGGCTTTGTGGATTTGCAAAAGCCCTATT
>JBJEPS010000018.1:0-24899 GCA_051881355.1 Candidatus Fimenecus sp.
CTCCGCTGCAAAATGGTTTGGCTTTTATTTTATCAATTCGCGGCAAAATGCCGCAAATACATATTAGGGAGAAAAGAATACATATGGAAAAAACAGTTTTGGTAGAAACCTCCGCGCGTCACGTTCATGTGACCAAAGAAACCTTAGAAACGCTGTTCGGTGCAGGGTACACCCTCACCAAGAAAAAGGATTTGTCACAGCCGGGGCAGTTTGCGTGTGAAGAGCGTGTGCAGGTCATCGGACCGAAAGGCAGTTTCCCTGCTGTTTCGATTTTAGGACCGGAGCGTCCTGAAAATCAGGTGGAAATCTCCGCTTCCGACGCGCGTTCCATCGGCGTTGCTGCACCGGTGCGCGAATCGGGTGATATTGCAGGCAGCGGTGCATGTAAATTGGTCGGTCCCAAAGGCGAGGTAGAGCTCAAAGAGGGTGTGATTGTTGCGAAACGACACATTCATATGACGCCTGAAGATGCCGAAAAATACGGTGTGACCGACAAACAGGTCGTTTCCGTCGAAATCAAATCCGCCGAGCGTTCGTTGGTGTTCGGCGATACGGTTGTGCGCGTCAGCCCCAAATATGCGCTTGCGATGCACATTGACACAGACGAGTCCAATGCCGTTATGGCGCCTGCAGGTACGCTCGGCGTGATTTTGGCATAAGACAAGGAGTACGAAAATGGAGCAAAAAACCGTTTCTGTGAAAGCATCTGCACAAATTCGCGCGGCAGTGCTGTGTGGGCTGTTTGCGGCGTTTACCGCTGTATTTTCGCAAATTTCTTTACCGATAGGTCCCGTGCCGATATCCTGTTCGCTGATTGCCGTCTATCTTTCGGGGTTATTTTTACCCGTCAAGACCGCGGCGGTTTCACAGCTTGTGTATTTGCTGTTAGGGATTGTCGGCGTGCCGGTATTTGCAGGCTTCCAGTCGGGCGCGGCGCGGTTGGCAGGACCAACGGGCGGCTATCTGCTCGTATACCCTGTGATTGCACTGTTTTTATCCCTCGCAATGGTCCTGTATGACAAAAAACTGCTCAGCAAATCCCTCGCGGTGCGCGCGGCATATATTGTCGGCGCGCTGTTGGTGTCGCTGGTGCTTTGTTATGCGGCGGGTACGGCATGGTTTACCGTATTTTCCGGCTCCGGATTTACGCAGGCGCTGACGCTGACCGTGATTCCGTTTATCGCGGGAGATATTGCGAAAATCGTGCTTTGCACGGTGGTGACCCTTTCCGCACGGGAACGGTTGAAAAAAGTGATGAAATTTTAAAGCAGAAAGCACGGGCAAGAAATTGCCTGTGCTTTTTGTGCTTGAAAATGGAAAAGTAATGCGCTGTGACGCAATCAAAATCGCGGAGGAAGGGCAATGAAAACCGTAAAGCAAATTGTAACGGTACTTTTCGGCGTGCTGTCGTTTTTCACAACCGTGCTTTGTATGCGCGATGTGCTGGCGACACGTGACGATTTGCAAAAACAACAGTAAGGAGAGTATGGAATGGCAAAAGAAAGCAAAACTGAAAAACGGTCACTCAAGGGCTTTTTGGACAGTAAAATTGTCAAAAAGGACGTCGGCGAGGAAACCTATTTAACTTGGCGTGAGACAATTTCCTATGCGCTTGGGCGCGGTGCGCAGGGTATGTTTACCTCGATGACTGGCTCAAAATATTTGAACTACTTTTTAACCAACATTTTATTGGTGCGGTTTAAAGACCGTCCCGGCGGACCGATGGGCATCGCTTCGCAAATTCGTTTGTACTGCGGTATTTTTGATGCAATTAACGACCCGATTATGGGTGTTATTGTGGATAAAACCCGTACCAAAGAAGGGCAGATGCGCCCATACATACGCGTTGCGCCGTGGTTTGTTTCGGCAGTGATGCTGTTGTTTTTCCTCGGGATTCCCGGCAATGCACCGGATTGGGCATGCATTGCATGGACAACCTTTTTGTTCGTCGGGTTGGATGTAACCTATACGGCATTCGATATTCCGATGGGGACGCTTGCCTTTGCCATTACACCGAACGGCTTTGAACGCACAAAGCTTTTTGGGGTCAGCTCTATCGTACGTTCGATTTCCGGGGCTTTGCCGGGGTTGTTTGTTGCGTGTGCGGCATGGCTTCCCTATTTTAAAACGCACACCTCCAAAGCGTATTTAACGGGGGCTTGCGTTTCCGCCGTCGGTATTTTGCTGTTTACACGCTTTACCTATCGCAACACCAAAGAGCGCTGTGTGCATCATGAGGAAACACCGTCGGTTTCGGAATGCTTCCGTCTGTTGTTTAAAAACCGACCGCTGTTTATGCTGTTTATCTCCAATTTATTGTTCCTTTTGGTGAAGGTCACCAATCAAATCAACTTCTATTTTGTTGCGGACTTAATGTTTGATACAAAATACAATGTATTTATTGACGTGATTACCTTCCCCGGCTTTTTGATAGCGGGTATCGGCGTGCCGAAGCTCGTGGAAAAATTAGGACAGCGTTTCGATTCCAGAATCTTTTACCGTTTGTGCTGTGTGACGGCAATTGTGTTGCATGTTTTGTTCTTTGCAACCTGCTACGACGGTTATATCAACAAGGGTGCTGGACAGCCTGTTTCCTTAGGCATCGGCATTTTAACGGTATTGTTTACGGGACTCACCTCCATTCCGCTGGAATGCAAAAACCTGATGCAAAAGGAAATGGAAGCCGAAACCGTGGACTATATCGAATGGAAAACCGGTACGCGCGTAGAGGGGATTATGCTTTCGATTATGTCGTTTACGGGCAAAATCGAGAATTCCGTCTCCTCCTCTATCGGCATGGCGATTTTGGCATATACCGGATATGTTGCGCATGAAGAGGGCAATGTCATTCAAAACAGCCAGACGAATATGGCGCTGTTTTTGATGACGACGATTTTGCCGGCTATCGGCTATTTGTTGATGCTGATTCCCATGGCGTTTTACAACATTTCCGGCAAAGACCATCATCGGATGATTGAGGAAATCAAGGCGCGCAATGCCCAAAAAGCGGCAGAAAACGCCGAGGTGGTTGAGCAATGAGCCGCGCACTTCGTCTGACGGTGCTTGCCGATACGCATTACTATGATGCGTCGCTCGGCGTGACCGGTAACGCATATGCACTTCGAAGCGCTTCCGACCAAAAGTGTCTCGCGGAAACGGACGCAATCCTTACTGCGGCGTTCGCGAAAATTGCCGAAAGCGATACAAATGCGGTGCTCATTGCCGGGGACCTTTCCAATGACGGCGAACGCGTTTGTCATGAAAAAATGCGCGAAAAGCTGTATGTCTTGCAGAAAACGAAGCCTGTGTTCGTCACGACTGCCACGCACGATTGGTGCTGTGACAAAAATCCGCGCCGTTTTGACGGTGACAAGGTGTCGAACGATGTGGAAACACTTTCAAGCGAGGAGCTGTACGATTTTTATGCGGATTTCGGTGTGAAAGGCGCACGCGATACCTTCAAAACGCATATCGGTACGGCGTCCTATCTTGCGGACCTATCCGATTCGGTGGTGCTTTTGTCGCTGATTGACGACAAAAACGGGCGTGACCACGCAGGCTACACGCCCGACCATCTCGAATGGATTTTAAATACGGTTCGCCGTGAAACCGCGGCGGGTAAAACCGTAATTGCCATGCAGCATCATCTTTTATATCCGCACATTTCGCCGTTGGTGACAAACGGGTGCTGCTGTGAGGATCGTGACGAATTACGCGAACAGTTGGCAGACGCGGGCTTACGGTTTTTGTTCGTCGGGCATTCGCATATCCAGCGTATCGACAAATTTGTTTCGAAAACCGGCAGAGAACTGTATGAAATCAATGTCGGCTCGCTGTGCGGGTACCCTGCGCCGCGTGTAGAGGTTGAAATTACCGATACCGAAGTGCGTCTGCAGACGGTACTGTTAGACCGATTTGCCTATAACGGCAAAACCGTGGACGCACAAAGCTATTTGGAAGCGCATGCCCTGCATTTAATCGGCGGCGTGTTGACTACGCTTGCGCACGGTACCAAACAAGAGGCAGCCGATAAATTGCAGTCCTTCGGTGTATCCGCTGCAGATGCAAAGGCGTTTACAGGGAACGGCTTTCCGCTGTTGCAGAATGCCGCACGCTTCATTTTGCGCGCGCGTGTGAAAGATGCTGCCGCGCTTTTGCGGCGTTTTCCCGGTGGCAAGGAAATCATGCAGACAGATGTAGAGGCAATGCGTAATATGCCGCTGACGGAAATTGCAAATGCAGTGCTGCTGTCGGTGCTTTCGGGTGTGCCGCTTGCACATTCTTATCCGCAATCGCTTTGCAGGGTACTTTGTGCCGCAGGGAATATCCCGTCGGCAGTACTGTCCGTTTTGCGCATAGACAATGAAAAACTGTGTGCTTTGGCAGATGAACTGCCGCATTTGCTTTCGGAAGTTTGTACGGGTGGTGCGCTCGACAATCAAAATTTGACGCTGGAGAGAGTACAATCGTAATATGAAAACTTTGATTGTATATGCTACCAAAAACGGGACAACCGAAAAAGCGGCGCAAATCCTCGCGCAAAAGCTCGGCGGAGCAGACCTGAAAAACATTGCACGCGATGCATTTGATTTGGCTTCCTATGACTGTGTTTGTGTAGGGAGTAATATCCGTATGGGCACGGTAGACCGCAAAATCCGCGCTTTTTTGCTGTCGCAAATCGGCATACTGTTACAAAAAGAGCTTGGACTGTTTTTGTGCTGTTGTTTCCCGCAACAGGAGCAAGCCTATTTGGAGAGCAATGTGCCGTCGCAGTTATTGGCGCATGCAAAAGCTGCTGCGGCTTTGGGCGGCGAGTTGGACCGTACGCAAGTAAAGGGCACAGACCGATTGGTTGCAAAAATGGTGCTGAAAGCAGACCATGAACAGGGGATTTTGCGCACATTTGCTTTAGAAAACGACAGAATAGATGCATTTGTTGAGAAAATGCAAGCAAAATAAAGCAATGTAACTTTTGGTTGCGGCTGCCGCAACCGCGCCTGCAACCGCAGGTTGCGTCTTTTTGCGTTTGACAAGCAAAGGTTGTAGAGATTTTTTGAAGGATATGGTAACCTAAAGGCAACGAATGCAGCAACGGGCTGTAAAAAGGAGAGTTTTCAAATGGGTTACCTGGATAAAATTAAACTGGCAAATTATTCGCGAAGTGAGGATTGGCTCAATTCCATCTCACATATGGTTGGCGGCGGGCTTTCGGTACTTGCGCTGATTTTGTGCTTGATTCGTGCGATTGTCGCGCGGCGCTGGGATTACGCAATTTTAAGTCTTATTTACGGCTTTACGATGATTGCGATGTATTCGTGCTCATCTGTTTACCATGCTTTGCGCCCGAACCGCGGCAAAAAAGCAATGCGCATGGTAGACCACGCAATGATTTACCCGATGATTGCAGGCACGATTACCCCGTTTGCGGTGCTGGTCATTGTGCCTGTGAAGCCTGTGCTCGGGTGGGTGATTGTTGCTGTGGCATGGGTGACGGTTGCCGCCGCCGTGCCGGTTACGCTGACGCTGTTTAACAAAACCAAGGTTGTGCAAATGGTGCTGTATCTGGCACTCGGCTGGATGATTATTGTCGCGATTAAAACGCTTTGGGAATGCTTTGACCGCACAGGCACGATTTTGATGATTGCAGGCGGCGTGATGTATACGCTCGGCGCGATTATCTACGGCATCGGTGCAAAGAAAAAATATTTTCACAGTGTGTTTCATTTCTTTGTGCTGGCAGGTTCGATTTTGCATTTCTTTGCCCTGTACTTATATGTATTTGTAAAATAACTTTCAGAAACGATAAGGTGAGGAGAGCCGAACACAATATGCCGAAAATTTGATATTACGGCGTATTTTCACTTTTTCACCATAGTCGGGCGTGCCGTATGGCGAGATTTTTAACGCAGTTCAAGCGGAAATATACCGTTTTAAACCATATCGGGTTCGGCTCACCTCACCTTATATTCCGAAAATGTAAAAAACAGTTGACAAGGCTTGACAATTCTGTTAAAATACCATTTGCCGCATATTGGGGGCGTGCTGTATGCACACGAAACAAGTCCGCTTGTGCCCACGGTAGCGAGTCTATATTTAAGGTAGGTTAAACTATGTACGCAGTAATCGAAACAGGCGGCAAGCAGTACAAGGTACAGCCCGGCGATGTTATTTTCGTCGAGAAGCTTGCAGTCGAAGAAAACGCCGACATCACCTTTGATAAGGTCATTGCAGTCGGTGCAGACGACGGCATTAAGGTCGGTAAGCCCTATGTGGAGGGCGCAACCGTTTCTGCCAAAGCGTTGAAAAACGGCAAAGGCAAAAAGGTCGTTGTGTTCACTTACAAACCCAAAAAGAACGAAAAACGCAAAAAAGGCCATCGTCAGCCGTACACCAAGGTTGAGATTGCCGCAATTAACGCGTAACGATGATTTGTGCGGACTTTCATTTCGGCGAGAACGGCGTTTCGTTTACCGTGAAAGGCCATTCGGGGAGCGCACAGGCAGGTGAGGATATTATCTGCGCGGCGGTTTCCTCGGCGGTCTATATGGCGGCAAACACCGTGACCGAAGTTTTGGGGCTCTCCCCCGAAATTGCCGAACGCGACGGTTTTTTATCCCTCGCGCTTACAAACCGTGCCGAAGCGAAAGCGGCGTCCCCCGTTGTCGAGGGGCTTTGCCTGCATCTCGCGGGCTTAGAAGAACAATATCCCGATTATATCCATGTTGAAAGAGGTGCTTTATAATGCTTAAAATTAACATTCAGCTGTTTGCACACAAAAAAGGTATGGGCTCGACCAAAAACGGTCGTGACTCCGAATCCAAAAGACTCGGCGTAAAGCGTGCCGACGGTCAGTATGTGCTTGCGGGTAACATTCTTGTCAAACAGCGCGGTACACATATCCATCCCGGTGAAAATGTCGGCAGAGGCTCTGACGACACCCTCTTTGCCAAAATCGACGGCAAAGTGAAATTTGAAAGAATGGGTAAAGACCGCAAAAAAGTCAGCGTTTATGCTGTTGAGCAGTAAACGCAACGATTTTTGATGTTGTTTCAAAGGGCAGTAACAGTTGTTACTGTCCTTTTTTCACAACTCTGCACAGGAAAATATAACAAACTGACAGAAAATCCAACAAAAAGGTTGATTTTTCAGCCAAACCCATATATACTTATACTTGCTACGATTGGAAAGGAATGTGTTATGCAGTTGAATTTTGCCGCGCCGTGTTTGTTTGGTTTAGAAAGCCTGGTGGCTGACGAATTACGGCAAATGGGTGCAGAAAATGTGGTTGCCGAAAACGGCAGAGTGTTTTTTGCGGGCGATGCGGCTTTGCTTGCCCGCGCCAACATCTGCTCGCGTTTTGCGGAGCGGATTTTGTTGGTGCTTGGCAGCTTTGAGGCACATACCTTTGAGGAATTATTTCAGGGCGTAAAATCCTTGTCGCTGGAAAACTGGATCGGCGTACATGACGAATTCCCCGTGAAAGGGTACAGTTTGAAATCCGATTTATACAGCGTGCGCGATTGCCAGGCGATTATCAAAAAAGCCGCCGTGGAACGCTTAAAAGGCGCATACGGCGTAGAATGGTTCGAAGAAACCGGTACGCGCTATCGGTTAGATTTCTCCATTCTCAAAAATCAAGTGTATATTTTTCTCGATACCACGGGTGTGCCGTTGCATAAGCGCGGCTACCGTCCGGCGGCGAACGAGGCACCGATGCGCGAAACCTTAGCGGCGGCGCTGTGCGCGTTGTCGCGCTTGCGTCCATACCATACGCTGTATGACCCGATGTGCGGGTCGGGCACGATTTTAATCGAGGGCGCGATGCTCGCGCAGAATATCGCCCCGGGGCTGCACCGTCCGTTTGTGGCGGAGCGTTTTTCGCAAATTCCCCGGGAAATTTGGACAGCGGAACGCGAAAGGGCAGAAGCGGCAATCGTTGACACCCCCGATTTCGTCGCGTACGGTGCGGACACCGACCGCGCGGTGCTCAAAACCGCGCGGGAAAATGCTCTGCGTGCAGGCGTGTCCGACAAAATCGTGCTGGAATACGGCGATGTGCGTAAGTTTCACCCGCAGACGGAACGCGGCACGCTGATTACCAATCCGCCCTACGGCGAACGGCTGGCAGATACAAAATATGCTGCCGAACTGATTCGCGAAATGGGTAGGGTGTTTGAAAGAAAACACGGCTTCAGTTACAGCATCATCAGCCCTGAGGCAGAATTTGAGGACTTGTTCGGGCGCAAAGCCGATAAGCGCCGAAAGCTTTATAACGGTATGATTAAATGTCAGTTATATATGTATTTCAAATAAATATATCCTTATGAGGGAAGTGAACGGGAATGAAACATATTTTTATCGTCAATCCGGCGGCAGGCAAAGGCAAAGCGGCAAAACGGATTATCCCCGAAATTGAAGCCTATTTTGCAAGTCACACGGACCTTTCGTGGGAGATTTATCAAACCAAAGCCCCCGGCGACGGCAAAGACTACGCCGAAAGCATTGCAAAAACGGGCGAACCGGTGCGGTTTTACGCTTGCGGCGGCGACGGTACGCTCTATGAAGTGGTCAACGGTGCGTACAAATACCCGAATGCGGCAGTGGGCATTATTCCCTTGGGCTCGGGCAACGATTTCGCACGCGTGTTCGGCGGCAGTGAAAAGCTGTTTGACATTGACGCACAGGTTAACGGTGTAACGATGCCGTTTGATTTGATTGATGCGGGCGGGCATGTCGCCATCAACCAGTGCTCGATGGGGTTGGACGCTGAGGTGTGTGCCAAACAGGCATATTTCAAGAAGCTGCCGGGCGTCGGCGGCGAGTTTGCCTATACAATGTCGCTGTTTTATTGCCTGTGTCGCCGTTTAAAAAGTGAATTCAAAATTGTGGTGGACGACAAGGACACTTACGAGGGCACTATGCTGTTTTCATTGTGTGCGAACGGCAGATGGTACGGTGGCGGGTACAAGGGCGCGCCGAAAGCCGTGCCGAATGACGGGCTGTTGGATTTTATTGTGGTGCGCAAAACCGTCGGGCGGTTAAAGCTCGCAGGCTTGGTCGGCAAATATAAGCGCGGCGAACACCTTGACTGGGATTTCACGACCTTTGTGCGCGGCAAAAAAATGCAGATTTTCAGCAAAAAGCCTGCTGCGGTCAATGTCGACGGGGAGTGTGAATATGTGCTGGAAAGCACATTCCGTGTCTTAGAGGGCGCATTGTCGGTGATTGTGCCTGACAAGGCGGCATATGTCCAAACCGTCGGTGACGGCGAACTCGAAAACGAGCCGGCTTTGTTAAAATGATGTAAAATCGGTGCAAAATTTGTGTAAATCGTGCATTGCACTTTGCCGCAGTAAAGCGTATAATATTTTCAATCTGATAGAAAAGAGTGTCGGGGGCGGCACTCTTTTCTGTTTCTATTTTGCCGAATGCAAACGGATTCGGGGAACGGAGAGACAGTATGAAAAAATATATGAAAAAGTCCGAAATTTGGACTTTCGGCATCGGGCTGTTCGGTGTCGCGCTCATGACGGGCTGGATGCCCGACTATACCGCAACCTTTTTTGCGGACTTTGCTTTTAAGGGAAAAGGGTTTGATTCCACCACGATGGGCAATGTGATTTCCACCGTATTTTTGGTGGCGGGCTTCATCGGAGCAATTTGTGAATTGGTCATCGGCTATTTGGTGGACAATACCCGCACCAAATTCGGCAAGGTCAAACCTTGGGTGGGCTTCGGCGTTGTGCCGCTGGCGATTGTCGCGATGCTGGTGTTTGTCGCGCCGAATACAAACAGCCAAACCGTTGCCATCATTTGGATGTTTGTGATTTATTCACTGTATACGGCGTTCAGCTGTGCGGTGGAAAGTCCCGCCAACTGCTTCGGCTCGCTGTGTTCCCCGAATCCCGAGGAGCGTTCCAGTGCGATTTCCATTGCGTCGTTTTTGCGCTCGGTCGGGCAGTCGGGCGGTATGGTGGTTGTGCTCGCGGTTGGGCTGATTATGAAAGCCGTTATGGGCGAGCAACAGTATAAAAACGCCGAGGGGCAAGGCTTAGACCTGGTCATTTCCACGGCAGTCTGTGCGCTCGGTCTTGTGTTGTTTGTGATGATTTTCTTTGCAAACAACAAAGAAAATGTTCCCTTTACGCAGGAAAAGGTCAGCTTAAAAGATGCCGTCAAGGTTGTGTTCACTTACAAAAATCTGCTGATGGTTTCCTTAACGAAGCTCTGTGGCTTCGGACGCGGCGTGTACGGCACGGTTTCCCTTTACATAGCAATTTATCTGTTGGGCTCTAAGGATTTGAAGCTGGCATTGCTTTTGCCGATGGGCATCGGCACGGCGGTGGGCACACTGCTTGTCAATTTGGTGCTTAAGAAATTCTCCACCAAGCAGACCTACATTCTGTTCTGCGTGTACGGTGCGTCGTCTCTTGCGATTTTGTTCTTGGTATCACGCGGCATTGGCTTTAACGACGGCTTGATTATCCCGTTCTTAATTCTCAACTTCTTCTGCGGGCTTCAGCACGGCAATACCAATGTTACGCCGAATATTATGATTGCGGATTGCGTGGACGAAATCGAATACAAAACCGGCAAACGGCAGGAGGGACTGGCGTATGCCGGCTACGGGCTGTTCTCGAAAATCGCCTCTGCGCTGACAAAGGGCTTGGGTCCGTGGTTGCTCTATACCTGGTCGGGCTATATGGTCTCTGCCGATGCGAATGTCGCATATGCTGCACAGACCGACGGAACGCTCAACAAAATGCTGATGATTTACACGATTATCCCTGCGGTGTTCGTGATTTTACAGGGCGTGCCGATTTTGTTCTATGATATGGTCGGTGAAAAGAAGGAAATGATTACCAAAGCGCTCGTGGAACGCCGCGAAGCCGCAAAACTGCAAGCCGCAACCGAAGCGGAACAAGCGTAAGGAGGCGACGGAACATGGCAAAGAAAGAAAAAACATTTCCTGTGAAACTGTATGCTTTGGTGGCATTTTTGGTGGTTGCCGCCGTGTTGGTGCTGATTGTGACGGTCACATTCAAGGCAAAATATACCGGCTATCACCCCGAAGAGGTCGCGCGGGTTTATGCCGATACGATTGTGCAGTCGGGCGACGGCTACAATGCTTATAAAAACGCGCTGCCGAGCGTCAACAACAAATACGGAGATTTCATTCGCAAGCAGTATATGTACCCACTGATTTACAGGGAAGCAGGCTATACGCCGGGCGATAAAACCGGCGATTTGAAAGGCTTTAATGATAAGTCCTATATGGGCGAAAAGAGTAAAACCGATGACGGCTCTTTGCAGGGGCAGGTTATTGACACAATGTATCCGTATTATGTTGAGCTGGTTAAAAACGGCTGGGACGATTATGATACGATTTTTACGAAATACTTCGAGAAGCTTATTCAAGTGCGCAAAGAAGTGTTCGGCGACGACTATATGACTGACGAAATTATGTTTGCCGCACTCGAGAGCAATGTCAAAACCTACGGCAAAGCCTTAACGGGTACCGAAGACGTGTTCGATGAAAACTCAGGCGAGCAAATCGAATATAAGTCTACCGGCGCATATCAAACCGCCTACGGTGAGGATTATAAGTTTACAACTGTTGTGCTGTCGGAAACTGAAATCGCGCTTGACGCTTACAAGGCGGAGTGCAATACCGACCAACTTTCGGTGTATGGCATTGCGGCGGAGGAAATCACCGATGTGAAATCGTTCACCGTCGGCGTGCAGACCGCGGACGGCGCAACCGTGACACAAGCGACCGTGGTGGTGGTCAAAATCGGCAGCACCTGGTATGTGGACAATACCGCAACCGACACCACGCCGCTGTATGGCTTTTATAAATAATTTTACAAAAAAGACGCGGACGGTTTTCGGCTGTTCCGCGTCTTTCTTTACAGAATAACAAAAGGGTTGATTTTATGAAATTTAAAAATATGGCGGTTTGCGACCTGCGCGGCTATAATTCCGTAGAGGCGGCAAGCGAAATTGAATCAATTACCCATGTGGCGCTGGTGATTTTTCCGAAGGATGCCGACGCGCAAACCCGCGCGGCATTTGCCAAGGTCGAAATGCAAAATGTCGCGTCCACAATCTATTGCGACGCGGACGCAAAAATCAATATTTACAACGGCAAGGTGACTTTGAGCGACGCGAATGTGTCTGACGGTGAAAATGTGTATGTGATTAACGGGAAGGCGTGCATTTTGCCGATTTCGCCGCAAAAGCATTTGGCTTTGATTATAAACGGCAAGGCAGTGTATGACAAAAACAGCGAAAACATCGAATTGCTGTCGGTAAACGGCAAAGCGGTGCCGCTGGATTTGCAGGACGCGGAGTTTTTGGGAAATGATGCGTTTTTACCTGTGGAAAAATTTACGGGTGACGGCGAAAATAAGTATTACGCCGCTGAACTTGCGGTTGTGGGTGCGGTTCCGAAAACGGCGCACGGGAAAGTGCTGTCGGAACGGATTTGTGCAGACCCGAGCGTGCGCGAAAGCGGCGTGCAGTTAGAGGCGGAAGCTGTCACTTACGCGACGGTTCGCGAAGAGGTTTTGATAAAAGCGGATTTGTCGGAGTTTTATTTGACGCAATCTCTTTTAGAAAGTTTAACAGGAAATTTGATTTTAAAGGACATCGACACGGTGCGCATAGACAAAAAGGTTACGCCCGCGCTGTTGCGGGAGAAGGTGCTGTTGCTATGCGACATCGGAACGGTGCGCGCCACAAAAACCACCTTTGACACCGTGCAGTTACTGTGTCAGGATGTCGGCAGTATTACACGAAAATGAGTACGAGTGAAACAGAAAAAGAAACGCAGTTTGACGCGGTTTACAGCGACCTGTTTGGCGATGTGTATGCATATTTCAATATATGCTTCGGCGAACAGAGTGCCGAGGATTTGGCACAGGAAGCCTTTTTGCGCGTGTGGAAAGCCGTGGACGGCGGCAAAATTCCCGACAACTGGCGTGCGTGGGTGTTTCGTTGCGCGGTCAATTTAAAAAATGACTTCTTACGGCGAAAATATGCCGAAAGCGGCGTGGAAAGTTTTGAAACGGCGGTGCTCCCCGCGAGCGCCGCGCCCGATGCGGGCGAAACGCTCGCGGTTAAAGGCGCACTCTCGCGCCTTGCAGGCACAGACCGTGAAGTGCTGACTTTAAAAAGCATGGGTTTTACAAGCGACGAAATCGGCGAGCTGTTGTCGATAAGCGGCTCGGCGGTGCGTACGCGCTTGCAGAAAGCCAAGCAGAATTTTCAAAATGCATTGGAAACGGAGGGCGTTATAAATGGATAAAACAGATGCTTTGTTGAAACAGGCAGTGCGCGCCTTTTCGCCGTCTGCGACCGTACGCGAACGGGTGAAATTCCGTATTTGTCCGCACCGTTTCAGTGGCGTTTCTGTGGTGTTCGTGCACAAAGACGGCGCAAAAATCATGGAATCCGTATTTAAGCGGTATGAAAAACTGATGAACAAAACTGTAAAGTAAATAAGGCAATCGTATTTCGGGCAGGCAAAAGCGCTTGCCCGCTTTTTGTTTTTTGCCCGCAAACTCGAAAAAATATGTTGTACTGGCACACAAGATATGGTATAATCTTATAATAACTATACCTATGTGTATCGGCAGCCTGTTTGCGGTCGGTACAAAGGGAACGGAGCGGCAAAAAATGCGTGACGAACAGCAGAAGCAGGATTTAATCATCGGCAGAAACGCCGTGGCGGAGGTTTTTAAATCTGACCGCACGGTGGATACGCTGTATCTTTTGCGCGGGGAAAAAAATCCGGCGCTCACGCGTTTTGCCTCGCTGTGCCGCGAAGCGGGCGGCGTCGTGAAAGAGGTGGACCGCAAAAAATTAGACAGTCTTTGCGGCGGCGCCAATCATCAAGGGGTGGCGGTGTTCGTCGCGGCGCACGAGTATGCAAGTGTTGCGGACATTTTAGCGTACGCACGTGAAAAAGGCGAGCCGCCGTTTGTGGTTGTCTGCGATGAACTCGAAGACCCACACAATTTGGGTGCGATTATCCGCACGGCGGAGGCGGCGGGCGCACACGGGATTATCATTCCGAAACGCCGCAGCGTCTCGTTGAATTATACCGTCGGCAAAGCCTCGGCGGGGGCGATCGAATATATGCGCGTGGCGCGTGTTGCCAATCTTCCCGCGACTTTAGAGGACTTAAAAAAAGAAGGGCTTTGGATTTACGGTGCGGATATGGACGGGCAAAGCTACCGCGAGATCGATTTTTCGGGCGCCTGTGCGCTGGTCGTCGGCTCGGAGGGCAAAGGCATGGGGCGGCTTGTCCGTGAAAAATGCGATTTTATTGTCTCTTTGCCGATGCATGGCAAAATCAATTCTTTGAATGCATCGGTTGCGGCAGGCATTTTGATGTATGAAATTGCGGCGCAGAGACAAAGCGGATTTGAGGTGTAAGCAATGGAGAAAAAGGATATTTTTTCGGGACTCTCAGTCGATAAAATCCTTTCGGATGTAAAGGAGCAAAAAGGGGAAAAGCTGCACCTTTGGTCGATGGAAGAAATCGACAAACTGCTTGCGGATGAGGACGAGCAGACCACCGCCGTACCGCAAAACATATTGGACCCGACCCCCGCACCGAAAAGTACAGTTTTTACTGCGGCAGAGGCGGAAACTGCGCAGGAGACAACCCCTTACGAAAATGAAACGACGACGCATATTGCCGTCGGAGATTTAAAAGCCGCCGCGCGGCGTGCCGCAAAGGTGGAGACTGTAGAGGAATCCGTGCGGAAACAGACCGTGCAGGAAACATATACGTCGGAAGAACAGCCCGCACCCCTTTTGGACGGCGTTTTGCCGCAGGAACAGGACACTGTGGCAGAGACGGCAGATGAAATTACACCTGAAAAGCCCTTGCCGGGGCAGATTTCCATTGAAAAAACTCGTGTATTTAACGAAGTGGAAGCACATGCTGTGCACAGCGCCCAAATCGAGCACCGCATCGGGCAACCGATTTTGCGCACCACCACAGGGGAGTTTGACCCCGTGCCGTCGCCGAAAAAACCATCGGCAATGGAAACGGACAAACAGCGTGAGCGATTCTTAAATCGTCCCGAGCAAAAACTTGAAAAAACGATGGAGCACAAGGAACTGCTCTCGAAGCTTCCGCCGAAAACCATCGAGCGCCCGGGCGTAATTGTACGCAAAGTGCCGGGACAGGTGACCGGTTCGGACGGCTTGCAGGCGATTCCGACACTTGTGTTGCCCGAGGATGAACTGAAAGCTCAGCGTGAAACCGAGACAAAAGTACAGGCGGGGGCACTGAAAAGTGCAGCATATACGCTTGCGGACGAGACAGAGGAAAATGCACCGCTTGCCGACCAAATGATGTTAGAGGGCTTCGATAATACCGAAGAGCCCGTCGAACAGATTGACGAAACCGAGGCAGAGATTTCTCTGCTGAAGCGCCGCCGCGAAAAAGCTAAAAAATTTCGTTTGTTCCCGGGGTTGGATCCCGCAGAGTCGGAAGAGAACGCCGACGAAACCGATGCGGACAGAACGGACTTAGATGCGGAAAAAACCCGCATACAGCCTGATTTTTCCGAAACTGCGGAAGAGGCTTTTCCTGCGGACGAAGAGGAAAACAAAACAGCGGACGCGGAAAACACTGAAGAAGCAGAGACCGCTGTGCGTAAAGCGCGCAGCAAGGCGCGAAAACAAGATGCGCCGATTACGGTGCTGCGCGAATTTTATGGACCGAAAGACGCCCGTGCGGTGTATGAGATTTATCTGTCTGAAAAACGCAGCAGCACGGTGCGTTTGGTTGTGTTTGCGGTTTTGACGCTGGCGGCGGTTTTCGCATCGCTGTCCGTGCGTCTGACCGGTGATTTTACGCTGTTTAACAGCAATCCGTCTGTGTATTCCGCGGTGAATTTGGTCTTCCTTGTTTTGGCGGCGCTTTTGTCGCTCAAGGAGCTGAAAAAGGCGTTGACGGGGCTGTTTTCACGATATATTACAGCGGAAACAGGGCTGTTGAGCGCACTTGTGTTTGCGCTGATACAGGTCGGTGTTTCCTATGCCTTCCCCGAACGGCTGACGGCAATCCCCCTTTATACGGCGGTGACATTGTTTGTCTATACCTTATATTTTGCAGGCAAAAAACGCAAGCTGAAAAATGATATTTGCAATTTTGAAACAGTGGCACAAAATGCCAGCCGTTTTTATACCGTCGGCAAAATTGAGGACGCGGAAACAGCGTTTGAAATCGGACGCGGGCTGTTGCTCGGCGATCCCGATGTGCGTTATTCCAAACGGATTTCGTTTCCGTCGCATTTTGTGGAAATTTCCAAACGCAATGACCGTTCCAGCGGTGTCTTTGCGCTTGCACTGCCGGTTGTGTGGATTGCGGCAGGCGTTATCGGCGCGATTACCTGCTTCACAGCGGGCGATGTGTTTACCGGTATCTCCGCAATGTGCGCGGTCGCGATAGCGGGCTTGCCGATGAGTGCAACACTGGTTTCGGCATCGGCGTTGCGTTCGGTCAATCGCCGTCTTTTACGCGAAGGCGCGCTGACGGCGAGCTTTGACGCGGCTGCACAGACTACAGCGGCAAATGCCGTGGTGCTTGATGCCGCCGAGCTGTTTGATGCGGCAAATTGCCGTTTGCGCGGAATGAAAATGTATCACAAAATGCGCGTAGATGAAGCGCTTTTGTATACTGCCGCGATGACCATTCAGTCGGGGGGAACGCTTGCGTCGGTGTTTGACGGCGTGATTTTGCATAAGCGTGAAATGCTCCCACAGGTTGAGTCGCTTGCGTATGAGGAGCGATTGGGCTGTTCCGGTTGGATTTATAACCAACGCGTGTTGGTCGGCAATCGGGATTTGCTGTTAAAGCACAATGTAGATGCCCCCACCCGCGAAGAGGAACAGCGGTTTCGAAAAGACGGCTGTGAGGTGATTTATCTTGCAGTCGAGGGAAAAATTGCGGCGCTGTTCGTTGTGGAATATGCGGCGAATGAACGGTTGTGCGGCTATTTGCAGGATTTGGAAAAATACGGTATCAGCATTTTGGTGCGCACGGCTGACCCGAATATTACAGAGGGGCTTATCGAGCAGTATTTCGATTTGCCACACAACTTGGTAAAAATTATCAACCCCGTTGCGGGCACGATGTTCCGCGAACTGACAGAAGAAACGCCGAAGCCGGCAGACTGTGGGATATTGCATAACGGGCGTATGCCGGCGTTTTTACGCGCCTTCTTGTCCGCGTTTGTTTTAGAGGAAAAAATGAAACTGGCGCAAATCCTTCTGTATGTCGGGGTGGGCTTGAGCATTACGCTGCTTGCGGTGCTGAGCTTCTTTACATCGCTTACACAGGCAGGCGTTTTTGAGATATTGATCTTTGAATTGCTTTGGACGGCAATCTCGGTGCTTGTTCCAAACGCAAAAAAGGTGTAAGGCAGGTTTTTTGAATGGAATGGCTAAAAGAAGCAGCCTTGTGGCTGTGGCATAATCAGGAATTTCAATTTGCGCTGGACGCGGCATGGAAGCTGGCGCTTGCCGTTCTGTTAAGCGGCATTATCGGCTTTGAGCGCGAGCATTCGCACCGTCCGGCGGGCTTCCGTACACATATTTTGGTGGCGGTCGGGTCAGCACTGATTATGTTGACCTCCGTATACATTGCCGAAAAATACAAAGGGCAAATGAATGTGGACATCACTCGTATGAGCGGGCAGGTGGTCAGCGGAATCGGCTTCTTGGGTGCGGGCACGATTTTGCGCGAGGGCTTTTCCGTCAAAGGCTTAACCACGGCGGCAAGCCTGTGGGCAGTATCGTGTATCGGTATCGCTATCGGCGCGGGCTTTATCGCGGGCGCTGTGGTAGCGACCTTGGTGATTTATATTACGCTCAATTCCCTTAAAAAAGTGATTGTGCGCGGCAAAGCGGGTAAGGCGCTGTATGTGGAGGTCAAAGACCTTGCAGAGCAAGTGCCGAAAATCTCGAAGCTCATCAAACGCACGGGTACCGTGGTGCACTCCATGGAAATTCTGTACGATAACGACTCAAAGCTACGCAAAAAGAAAGATACTTCCACCATTAAGGCGCTGATTTTCCCCAAAACCGACGACGCTTTAAAAGTCATTATCTCCACTTTGCAGAATGATGAAAATGTTGTGGATGTGTATATGGATTAACGGTAGGGGCAAGTCTCGCACTACCGGCTCGCATTGCATTTCGTGCATATAGCCTGATTTTGTCCGCATATGCACGCGTATGCCTTATGATTTCGCCTCCCTTTTCAGGGAGGCGTTTTTATTTTCCCGTCATTTTTCATAAAAACATCCGCTTTGGGAAATACATATTCGGCAAAATGCTTTTTTTATATATACGGAATAAAATTTTAAAAAAATAACTTGCAAATTTTTTGGTTTTCCTTTAAAATAATGAACATATTTTTTGAAATTTGCAAGTTTTATTTTTTAACTTGCAAATTTTACAAAAAACGTCAAAATTTGCAGCAATAAATTAGAGTAACAGGGTGTGAGTGTTTATGTTCCAAAGAGAGGGCGAAGTGCGTATCCCGTCGGGGTGCGCGATTGCCGCTGTGACAGACCGAAGCGGGGCATGTTTCAGCGGTACGGATATTATTGACTGTATCGCGCTAATGCATGACCGTTCCAACGGCTTGGGCGGCGGTTTTGCCGCCTACGGGATTTATCCGGAATACAAGGATTTGTTTGCGTTTCATATTTTTTATGACGACAATGACGCACGCATCAAAACGGAGGAGTTCTTATTCCGTCATTTTGATGTGGAAACCTTCGAGCAAATCCCGACGCGCAAGGTGAAGTCTATCAAGTCTTCGCCGCTGATTTGGCGGTATTTCGGTTCTGTACCGCAAAGCAAAATGAAAAAGAATGACTTTGACGAGGAGGAATACACCGCCCGCTGTGTTATTCGGATTAACAATACCATTCCCGGGGCGTTCGTGTTCTCCAGCGGGAAAAATATGGGCGCGTTTAAAGCGGTTGGGTACCCTGAGGACGTCGGCGAATATTATATGCTCGACGAATACAAGGCGCACACTTGGACCGCGCACGGGCGTTTCCCGACAAATACCCCCGGTTGGTGGGGTGGCGCGCACCCGTTTACGCTTTTAGATTGGTCGATTGTGCACAACGGCGAGATTTCGAGTTATGACGCGAACCGCCGCTATGTGGAGCAGTTCGGATACAAATGTAATTTGCAGACCGATACCGAGGTAATTACCTATTTATTTGATTTACTGGTGCGCCGCCAAGGACTGACGCTGGAAACTGCGGCAAAAATCCTTGCCGCACCCGAATGGGAGGTCATTGACCGTATGCCCGAAGAAGAGCGCGAAATCTGTACGGCTTTGCGCACGGTGTATTCGGGGGCGCTGATTAACGGACCTTTTTCCATTTTGGTCGGCTCTAAGCACGGATTGTTGGCGCTCAATGACCGCTTGAAGCTACGTTCTTTGATTACCGCCGAAAAGGGCAATAAAACCTTTTTCGCGTCGGAGGAGTCGGCAATCCGTGTGATTTGCCCTGACCCCGAAAAAATTATGGCGGTGGAGGGCGGCACACCCGTCTTTATCCCGTTTGCGGAGGTGAACGACTGATGATGAATTTTACCGTACCGGATTTTGAGGTGGAGCGCAATCCCGCGCGTTGTATTTCGTGCGGCGCGTGTGTGCGCCAATGCTCTTACGGCGTGCATTATTTTGATGAGGACGGCAAAACCGTTTTGGCAGATGAAAGTAAATGTGTTGCCTGTCACCGTTGCGCTGTGATGTGTCCCACGCACGCAATTAAAATTAAAGATTATGAAATGGCATATAAAACACACCACAACTGGACGCCGCAGACGCAAAAGGAAATATTAAAACAGGCGCAGACGGGTGGTGTGTTGCTGTCGGGTATGTCGAACAACAAGCCGTACCCGATTTATTGGGATAAAATTTTACTCAATGCGAGCCAAGTGACCAATCCGTCGATTGACCCCTTGCGTGAGCCGATGGAAATTCGCACCTTTTTAGGGCGGAAACCGAAAAAATTGGAGTTTGACGAAACCGGCAAGCTGAAAACGCGTTTGGAGCCGCAAATTCAGCTCGAAACACCGATTATGTTCTCGGCAATGTCGTTCGGCTCGATTTCGTTCAACGCGCAAAAGTCCCTTGCTATGGCGGCGAAGGAGCTGGGCACGCTGTTTAATACAGGCGAGGGCGGTTTGCACCCCGGTCTTGCCGACTACAAGGATTATGCCGTGGTGCAGGTAGCGTCGGGGCGTTTCGGCGTGCATAAGGCCTATTTAGAGGGCAGCCGTTTTATTGAAATTAAAATCGGACAAGGCGCAAAGCCCGGCATCGGCGGGCATTTGCCCGGCGAAAAGGTGACGGTCGAGGTCAGCAATGCGCGTATGATTCCCGAAGGGTCAGACGCAATTTCGCCTGCGCCGCACCATGATATTTACTCGATAGAAGACTTGCGGCAGCTGATTTGGTCACTGAAAGAAGCTACGCAGTATAAAAAGCCCGTCGCCGTGAAAATTGCGGCAGTGCACAACTGCTCGGCAATTGTTTCGGGTGTGGCAAGAGCGGGTGCGGATATTATCGTCATGGACGGCTTCCGCGGCGGCACAGGCGCGGCGCCCACGCGCATTCGCGACAATGTGGGGATTCCGATTGAACTGGCGTTAGCGGCGGTGGACCAGCGCTTGCGCGATGAAAGTATTCGCAATACCGTTTCGTTGGTTGCAGCGGGGTCGTTCCGCAATTCGGCGGATATTGTGAAAGCCATTGCACTCGGCGCAGACGCGGTGTATGTGGCGTCTGCCCCACTGATCGCGATGGGCTGCCATATGTGCCAGCAATGCCACACGGGCAAATGTAATTGGGGCATTGCAACCCAGCGTCCCGAACTTGTCAAACGCTTAAATCCCGAAATTATGCACGAGCGCGTGGTCAATCTCATCAACGCGTGGAATCACGAAATCAAAGAAATGCTCGGCGGTATGGGGTTGAACTCCATTGACTCGCTGCGCGGCAACCGTTTGATGCTGCGCGGTATCGGACTTACCGACCGTGAGCTTGAAATTCTCGGCATCGCGCATGCCGGACAGTAAGGAGGGGTACAACATGAAAAAAGTCATTGCCAGAGAAGAATTGTGCCTCAACTGCAAGCTGTGTGAGGTCTATTGCCGCACCGCGCATTCTGTTTCCAAAGATGTTGTGCGGGCGCATTTGAAGGAAGAACCCGCGCCTGTTTCACGCATCACGGTGGAGGGCGACAATCTCGACTCCGTAGCGGTCAACTGCCGCCATTGCGACGACCCTGCATGCGTGGCGGCGTGCATTACGGGCGCCATGCACAAAGACCCTGAAACGGGGATTGTTTCGTGCGATGAAAGCCGCTGTATCGGCTGTATGACGTGTCTTGCCGTGTGCCCTGTCGGGTGCATTAAAACCGGAAAAGCGGCGGTCAAATGTGATTTGTGCCAAGAGACGGGTGAACCGGCTTGCGTGAAGCATTGTCCGAACAGAGCGCTTGTCTATGTGGAAGTCGGAGGTGACGGGGAATGAAAAAATATGCGATTATCGGTGCGAGTGCGGCGGGACTCTCCTGTGCGAAAACCTTGCGTACCTTAGATGCAGACGGTGAAATCCATTTGTTTACGGACGAAGGCTATTTGCCGTATTCCCGTCCGATTATTTCCTACTACCTCAAAAGCAAGGTGGAAAAGGACAAAATTTATTTGCAGGACGAAGCGTTTTACACAGAAAACCGTATTGCGGTGCATTTGCATACAAAAATTAGAAAAATCGACGGCAAAACGCTCGTTGCTGAAAACGGCGAGCAGTTCGCGGTTGACAAAATCCTGCTTGCAACCGGCTCTGTGCCGTTTGTACCGCCGATGGAGAATGTCGGCGGGCAGGAAAATGTGTTTACCTTTTTGACGATGGGCGAAAGCGAACGGCTCAAAGCGTACGCAAAGCCCGGTATGCACGCGGTGATTATCGGCGCGGGCTTAATCGGCTTAAAAGCTGCCGAGGGTTTGCGTCCGTTGGTTTCCAGTGTGACCGTTGTGGAATTGGCAAACAAGGTTTTGCCGTCTATCCTTGACGACGAAGCCGCCCCAACTGTGCAGGCACATTTGAATGCGAACGGTGTGGAAACCTTGCTCGGCGATACGGTCGTCGAAGCCCATGGAGACGAAAAAATCACTTCCGTGACCTTGAAAAGCGGCAAAACCCTACCGTGTGATTTGCTGGTGCTCGCGGTCGGCGTCCGTCCGAATACAGTGCTTGCCGAAAGTGCGGGCGCAGAAGTTTCGCGCGGCATTACCGTGAACCGCGAAACGATGGAAACCACCGTGCCGGACATTTTTGCGGCGGGCGACTGCGTGCGCAGTTACGATATTTTGGACGGGCAGGAAAAAATCATTGCTCTTTGGCCCAACGCCGTGCGGGAGGGTAAAACCGCCGCCCACTATATGGCAGGCGTACCCGCACCCGATACGGGGAGCTTTGCAGTCAATGCGATTGACTTTTTCGGACAGCGTATTTGCACCTGTGGGCTAATCAACTGTGATAATGCCCAAATTCTCACGCGTAAAACCGATTCGACGTATAAACGCTTACTCGTAAAAGACGGGCGTTTGGTGGGGTTTGTGCTGATGAACTGCTCTGACCGTGCAGGCATTTACACAGGACTTATACAGAAAAAAGTACCGCTTTCCTCTTTGGAGGGCGATATTTTAGACACGCCCGAGCTGATGCTGTTTTCACGGGCGGTACGAACTGAAAAACTGACGGGAGGTGTGCGTGTATGATTTTAACGGCAGGCAGACGTCCGTTCCGCGAACTGAATGCGGAAATTCGCGCCGCATTGGAAACCGAAAATAGCGTGCGCGTGGAAGATGTAAACGGACAGCGCTATATGGGCGCGGCAATGGACAAAGGCAAAACCTTGGAAATCCACGGCACGCCGGGAAACGATATGGCAGCATATCTGAGCGGCGGCAACATTGAGGTATTCGGCAACGGGCAGGAAGCCATCGGCAATACCATGGGCGGCGGCAGCGTCACCGTGCACGGGCATGTCGGCGATACGCTCGGGTACGCGATGCGCGACGGTGAAATCTTCGTGGAAAAGCGCGCAGGCTCGCGTGCAGGCATTCATATGAAAGAATTTGAACAGATGCAGCCCGTTGTGGTCATCGGCGGCATTGTCGGTGCGTTCTTAGGGGAATACATGGCGGGCGGTACGCTGATTGTATTGGGACTTGAAAATCCCTACAACCAGCCGCTGGTCGGCGCGCATTGCGCCACAGGTATGCACGGCGGACGGATATTCTTACGTGGAGCATTCCCAAAAGAGAATATCAGCGAGCATATTTCCGTATTGGAGTTAAATGAGAAAGACCGTGCAGATTTAGAACGGCATGTGCACACATATTGTGAACGCTTCGGGGCGGATTTCAACAAAATTATGGACGCACCGTTTCAAAAGCTCGTGCCTACCACCTCACGCCCGTATGCGAATTTGTATACACCGAATTAACGACGATAAAAGAAAAGGGGCGCCGCACAGCAAATGTGTAGGCGCCCAATAAAAAACGCCTTGTGAATTGGTTTTCACAAGGCGTTTGATTTATATGTTTTTAAGCAGTTATTTCGATTTTTTCTTCGTCAGTACCAACGCAACCGCTGCAGCTGCTGCAACACCTGCCACTGCGTAAATTGCGGTATCACCGGTCGGCTCTGTGCCGCCGTATGTAGTATCTGTGCTGCTGTCACCGCCGGCTGTAGATGTTCCGTTGCCGTCGGTGGTTGTTGTACCGTCACCCGAACCACTGTTTTCGGTAAACGCGTTGGAAAGGCGGTCACTCAAATCGGTGATGGTGTTGCGCAGGGTATCAAACAGCCCTGCAAGGTCATTGTCTGAAAAGCCGCCTGCAATATTATCCACAACCTCGCTCGGGTCAAAAGTGCTGATGCCGAGGTCTTTTTCATTATATACTTTTACCAACGCGGCGGTCGATTTTTCAACAAAAGTATCTTTTAAATCAGCGGGAAGTTTGCCGTCTTCCACAAGTGCATCTGCTGCAAGAGATGCGATTTCCGCACATCTGTCGGCATCTGTCAGATGGTCAACGGGAACGGCTTGCACACCGGCGGCAACACCTGTATCCATATCAAACTTTAAGCTGCCTTCAAAATCAAGGACCGCCTGTGCGAACAGCTTCGCGTCCTCATCGGTCAGCGCATCTACCGCGTCGCCGGCGAATGCGGGAATGCACAGCGCAAACAGCATCATCAGTGCAACAAGAACAGAAAAAACCTTTTTCATAACTGCAATATTCCTTTCTGAATCAACATAAAATGCAGACGATTCGTCAAATACACATTTGTATTATAACAATCGAAACTGTAAAAGTCAACCAAAAAAATAATTTTTTCGTAGATTTTTCGGCAGAATTTTCTGTGTATGTTTTCTCGATAATTCTGCACACTAACAGTACATATTTATAATCATTTATATGAGAGGAAGTTTTTTATGCAGAACGAAAACAATAAAAATAAAAAGAAACCGTCTGCACGCGCTGTGGAGAAAATCAGCGAGGTTACAGAGGAGATTGCGGACATTTGGAACGGATTCACCGAGGAGGGCGTGCGCAACGATGTTTTGGGAAGCTACACGGGCACGCCGACCGACAATACCGTCCATCCCGTACAGGATGCAGACGATTTATAAAAAACACTTGCATTTTTTATGCGACTGTGCTATGATGATATCGTTCGAATATAGGTATTGTAAGAGAGTGGGGCGACCCGCTCTCTTCGTTTTGTAGGGAGCTTTTATGGCAGAAAAGAAAAAAAGCACCGT
>JBJEPS010000019.1:0-5823 GCA_051881355.1 Candidatus Fimenecus sp.
AGGTCAAATTTACGATAACGAGGTCGCTATGCGTCCATATCTGAATTGACCTTTCTACAACTGACTTTTCGCTCATTCTATGGGCTTGTTTTGCTGTGTCCTTTTTTATCTTTCAACTTCTTCGGTTTTCACGCTAACCGTCCCCTGATTGCTCCCAGTCTTTTTGCTCTTTTTCATTTCCCTCTCCCCTTTTAAAAATTTCGCTGTATATTTTTACTATATATTGAAATGTGATAAAAATCAACATTAATTAAAAATATTTTTAGTGAATTAACTGTTTTTCGATGACTCGTTAGATAAAGATATTATTTTTTATTATAGAATAATTTTCTGTAGTGAACACGAAAAACATTTCTGCATTGTCGACGCTTGTGGAACCGCGAAATAGAAGGAATTGGGCAAAAAATCAGCCTTAGATGAATTTGTCGCATCTAAAGCTGTTATAAATATGTTTTACATTTTTCCAACCATGTACATTACTACTACATTATATATTCCAATCATTTGCCTTTCTGAATTTTTGTGGAGAAATGCCGAACTTATTTTTGAATTGTCGAATAAAATGATTGGGTTCTTTAAAGCCAACCATACTGCTGATTTCGTTACTGCGGTAATCAGAATAGAGCAAGAGCTGCTGTGCGTGGTAGAGCCTTGTGTTTTTTAAATATTCCACAGGGGAATAGCCCGAATAGGCTTTGAACGACCTTGAAAGGTGCGGCAACGACACGCAAAACTTGTCGGCGATTTCCTGAATGCTGTCTATGTGCGCGTAATTTTCATCGATATAGGCTTGTATCTGCATCATACGCGAAGAAAAGTTTCGGTCGATTTTCTCCGTCCGATACATCATAATCAAGATGTTGTAAACACAGTTTTGAATATATCGACTGCCGAATACAGCTTCTTGCCAAAGCTCGTCTTCTATGCTGTTCAGAAAAGCGCATATATTCGCAAAATCCGTTTCACTCGGTTTAACAATATGCGAAAAGCCCTGTGGTCTGCATTTCAGCATGGCAATCAGCCGCGGGGAAATATTTTGTTCTAACGGCTCCGCATTTAAGACCAGTACGCACCGTGCATAATCGTCGCTTTCACCTGTGATTTTATGATGTTCAAAGGGATTCAGCAAAATAACGGCAGGCGCTGTGACCTTGTGCGGCACGCTGTCAATTTCCATTTGCACCGCGCCCTTAGATACGAAAATCAATTCATATCCGTTATGGAAATGCAGCTGCGCGGAATCGGCATTTTCGCTTTTGTTTTTCTTTTGAAAGGTGTTAATCAACATATCCATACGGCAAATATAGCACGGCTATAGTTAAATTACAAGAAAAATATCAAAAAATGCATATAAATCGGCAGAAAATCCGCTTGCATACAGCAAAAAATACTGTATGATTACATTGAGAATATTATTTAGGTGTGGTATGATGATGATACATGAGGCAATACAGATTCACAGCAAAACGGCGCACAATCGGGTTGTCTTTCAGCCGATGGAAGGGTGCGACGGCACAGCGGACGGCAATCTCGATGCACTGACCAAGCGGCGGTATATGCGCTTTGCCGTAAGCGGTGCGGGCATCATATGGTTTGAGGCAACCGCTGTTTGCCGAGACGGCAGAGCAAATCCAAGACAGCTTTATCTGACCGAAGAAAATGTTGATACATATAAAGCGCTTTTGCAAAATATGCGCGACACCGCTTTGCAAAAATTCGGCTATACACCGCTTATCATTTTGCAGGCCACACACAGCGGTCGGTACAGCAAACCGAACGGCGTACCCGAACCGATAATTGCGTATCGAAACGAAGTGTTTGAAAAGGGCAAAGAGAATTTGCCGTACCGCATCATCAGTGATGCGGAATGTGACGAATTACCCGCAAGGTTTGCCGAAACGGCGCGCCTTGCCGCCGAGGCAGGCTTTGACGGCGTCGATGTGAAATGCTGTCATGGGTATTTGCTCAACGAATTTTTGAGTGCATACAGCAGAGCGGGCAAATACGGCGGAAGCTTTGAAAACCGAACACGGTTGTATTTTCGTTGTATAGACGCTGTCAAAAATACTTTGCCCGAGGATATGTTTGTGACAACCCGTCTCAGCGCATATGACGGCTTTCCCTACCCTTACGGGTTCGGCACTAGTGAAAATGCGGAAAAGGATTTAACGGAAACGAAAATAATTCTTGCAGAACTGCAAAAAAGAAATGTGGATCTTGTAAACATCACCATCGGGAACCCCTATTTACTTCCGCATATCAACCGCCCCTATACAGGCGGTCCCGAAAGCGGCGAAATCGGCGTGAAGCGCGTGACGGATATTACAGGAGAACTGCAAAAAGCGTTTCCTGCATTAAAACTGGTTTTGTCCGCCTTATCTTTTAAAGGTACCGAGGCTGTAAATTTTGCCGAAGCCTGCCTTGAAAACGGTACTTGTTCCTTGGTCGGATTCGGCAGAATAACTTTTGCCTATCCCGACTTTTACCGTGACTTTTCAGCATACGGCAAGTTGGACGCAAACAAGGTGTGTGTAAAATGCGGAAATTGCAGTAAAATGATGCGTGCAGGCGGTGTTGCGGGCTGCCCCGTGCGGGACAAAGAAGTCTATTTACCTTTATTTCAAAAATATATAGGGAAATGATACAATGAAAAAAACAGCAATAATTACGGGTTCCGGAAAAGGCATGGGCTTTGAAACGGCAAAGGTGCTTGAAAAAAGCGAATACAATGTTGTGCTGTGTGCAAGGCACAGCAACCAAGCGGTTGCGGATTTTGTAGGTCTGCACCCTGACACCGCTGTGTTTGTTGCGGCGGATATAAGCGTTGCAGCGGACAGAGACAGAATAATTGCAAAGGCTGTCGAGAAATTCGGCGGTGTTAATGTGCTTATCAACAACGCCGGAGTTGCGCCGCGCGAACGAAAGGATATGCTCTGCCTAACCGAAGCCGACTTTGATTATGTGATGGACATTAACCTGAAAGGCACCTATTTTATGACGCAGTCCGTTGCAAAACTCATGCAAAAACAGGGCGGCGGATATATCATCAATACAGGCTCCGTCAGTGCCGACACGGTATCGGTAAACCGCGCGGAATACTGTATTTCCAAAGCGGGTATCCATATGCTGACAAAAGCATTTGCCGTACGTTTGGCGCCCGAAAATATCAAGGTGTTTGAAATCAGACCGGGGATTATCGATACGGATATGATTGCCGCTGTGAGAGAAAACTATGTCGCGCTTGCAAACGACGGACAAATCCCCACAGGCAGAATCGGAACTGTGACCGATTATGCAAAAGCGGTGCTGGCACTTTTAACCGGAAATCTTGACTACGCAACCGGCACGGTTATCGAATGCGGCGGTGGGATGCACATCAAAACGCTGTGAGGAGTTTTTAAAATGCTTCAATTTCATACGGTGATTCTCGGCAGCGGCGCGGCAGGCTACGCCGCGGCGGACAGATTGCTTGCTTTCGGCGTTAAAGACATTGCTATGCTTACCTGTAACAGAACTGCCGGCACTTCGCGCAATGCGGGCAGTGACAAGCAGACCTATTATAAGATTTCCTGTACTGACGAGGACAGCCCTTTGCGCATGGCAGAAGCGCTGTCTTTCGGCGGCGGTATGCACAAGGATACGGCGTTCATTGAGGCGGCAAACAGTCTGCGTTGTTTTACACATCTTGCTGAATACGGCGTCCCCTTCCCCACCGATGCATACGGCAGATTTGTAGGATACCAGACCGACCACGACACTGCAAACAGGGGTACAAGCGCAGGTCCGCTGACCTCAAAATATATGACGGAATGTTTGGAAAAGCGCGTACTGCATAACAAAAATTTCACCTTACTGGATGAAACAACGGCAATACGGATTGTAACTGAAACCAACCGCGCAGTAGGCGTAATCGCTCTGCAAAAAGACGGCAATTCCTATCGGCTTTTGCCGATACAGACGAAATATATCCTCGCGGCAACGGGCGGGGCGGCTTGTGCGTATCAAAACACAGTATACCCCGACAGACAAACCGGCGCATTGGGACTGCTCAAAGACGCAGGCTGTAAATTCTGCAACCTGACGGAATGGCAGTACGGCATTGCATCACTCGGTGTAAAATGGAATTTGTCGGGCAGTTACCAGCAAGTCATTCCCACCTATTATTCCGTGGATAAGCACGGCAGAAAAACGGAATTTTTAAAAGACAGTTTTGCAAACGCCGCGAAAATTTGCAACACGGTATTTTTAAAAGGCTATCAATGGCCCTTTGACAGTCAAAAAGTAAACGGCAGTTCCAAAATCGACCTTGCCGTAAGCAAAGAAAAAGCAAAGGGCAACCGAGTGTATCTGGATTACCGCAAAAACCCCGATGGCTTTGATTTTGCAAGGCTCAGCAACACTGCAAAACAGTATCTTTTGTCGGCGGGTGCTGTGGGGGAAACCCCTTTGGAACGGCTGAGCGCCCTCAACCCGCAGGCGATTGCATTTTTCAAAAGCAAAGGAATCGATTTGGAAAATGAGCCCCTCGAAATCGCCGTCTGCGCACAGCATATCAACGGCGGCGCAGATGTAGATATGCATTGGCAAACGAGCGTTGAAAATCTGTTTGCCGTCGGCGAAACGGCGGGCACTTTCGGCTTGTACCGTCCGGGTGGCTCGGCGCTCAACAGCACGCAGGTCGGCGCGTTACGCGCGGCAGAATATATTTCCGCAAACGAGGTTGCTTTTTCTGCCGAATGTATCATCAACACGGCTTTACAGGCGGAAACGGCCTATATTGCAAAATGCTTAATCAGCACAAATGATCAAACGGATTTTTCCGCCGATATGAGCAAATTTGCCGCAGAAAACCGAAATCTTGATAAAATATCCGATTTGAACGAAAAATTGCAAAAGCAATGCGATTTGCGGTACTACCGTTTGGCAGAAAACACCTACAAAGCTGTGCAGGCTTTATACCGATACAGAGATACTGTGCAAACGCAATATGTCCTCTGTTCGGCGTTTTCGGAAATCTTACCGCAAACCGGCAGTCGCGGCGGCTATATCTGCACACAGAATGGAACGGAATTGAAAGAAAACGAATATTACCGCGATTTTGCGGTCGTGACAGAGAACGATAAAAGTGCGTTTGTACCGCTTCGGGATTTCCCCGATTTACAATACAGCTTTGAAAAAGAATGGAATCGGTTTAACCGAGAAAGAGGGATTACGCTTGACTGAAAAGAAAAAGGCTATTTTGCTGACCGCAGAAGCGCATAACGCAGAACGGGTGTATGCCGAAAACATTTTGTCCGTACTGAAAGACCGATACGCGGTTTACGATACGGTCCTCTGCAAAAAAAATATAGACAAGCACAAAAAAGCCGCCGAAAGTGCGGAATACATATTTTCTACCTGGGGTATGGAGCCTTTCAGCGAAGCGGAAATCAAACAATACTTTCCGAATGCAAAATGTCTTTTCTATGCGGCGGGCTCCGTACAACATTTTGCCGAAGCCTTTTTAAGCTGCGGCATTCGCGTGTTCAGCGCATGGAAAGCCAATGCCGTGCCCGTGGCGGAATACACCTATGCGCAAATTTTGCTGGCAACCAAAGGCTTTTACCGTGCTTCGGCAAACGCACGCATGCAGTATTACAAAATGGCGAAATATGCAGACTGCTGCGGTGGAAACTACCGCGCAAAAATCGGCATTATCGGCGTCGGCAGTATCGGAAGCGCCGTTGCGGAAAAACTACAGGCGAACGAGGTTGCTGTGTATTATTACGACCCGTTCTTGCCGAAAGAGACTGCCGAAAAACTGCATATACAGGAAGCCACGCT
>JBJEPS010000020.1:0-79491 GCA_051881355.1 Candidatus Fimenecus sp.
GTTCTTGGATTTCTAAATCCTTTGCGCGTGCGGCAAGACTGCGCGCCAAAAACAGAGAGCGCACCCCACCGCCGCCTAAAACAGCTAATTTCATATTATCCCACCTTTTCGTTTTTTCAGTTCACAACATTTTGCGGATGCCCCGCAAAATAGGCTTTAAAATTGTCCTGCAAGACGGAAACGAGCCGCGCCCGCGTTTCATACCCTGCCCACGCAATGTGCGGGGTAATCAGGCAATTTTTTGCCGTCAACAGCGGATTGTCAGCTTTGGGCGGTTCAACCGTCAGTACATCTAACCCCGCGCCTGCAATTTGTCCGCTGTTTAAAGCGTCCGCAAGAGCACGGTCGTCCACCACGGGACCGCGGGAGGTGTTGATAAGATATGCGTTTTTTTTCATTTTGGAAAGGAAGTCCGCATTGATAAGCCCTTCGGTGTTTGCGTTTAAGGGACAATGTAAAGAGATAAAATCCGCTTCCCGTGCGATTTCCTCGACGCTTGCCCAACGAAATTTCTTTCGTGCGCTTTGGTCGGTTTCGTGCCCTGAGGAAGCAAGCACTTGCATTTCAAACGCTTCGGCAATATCCGCCACACGTTGCCCGATTTTGCCAAAGCCGATAATCCCGAGGGTTTTACCGGCAAGCTCCGAAAGCGGCGTTTTCCAAAAGCAGAAATCGGGGCAGGCGGTCCACTCGCCCGCGTGAACTGCTTCGCTGTGTACGGCTACGGCGTTTGTAAAAGCGGTTATAAAGGAAAACACAAGCTGCGCCACCGCGCCAGTGGAATAGGCGGGAATATTGCAAAGCGATATACCTTTTTGCCGCAAATACGCACCGTCGGCAATATTAAAGCCCGTGGACAAAAGCGCGACGAATTTTAAATTCGGCATACCGTCGATTTCTTGTCTTTCCAGTGGGGTTTTGTTGGTAATCACAATGTCCGCGTCCTTACAGCGCGGCACGATTTCCTCGCGCGGTGTTCTGTCGTAAACGGTCACTTCGCCGTATTGGTGCAGCCAATCCCACGAAAGGTCGCCGGGATTGGTGGTGAAGCCGTCTAAAATGACGATTTTCATCGAAATTTCCCTCCTTGCGGAATTTTTGATACGTATATTGTAACATAAAAACGTACACCATAACAGCAAAACGGAGAAATTTTTTTGTTTTTCCATATTTTGTTTGACCTAAAGCCCATTTTGTTATACAATTATCCTAGATTTGTGCGCGCTCAACCTGTAAAAAGCGCGCAGGACATATTTTCGGAAAGGGCGGTGGTGGTATTGGCGCACAAAAAAAGCAACCGAAAAAGATTGCTCAATTTTCTCGGCTGCGTATTGCTGATTTTGGCGATGGTGTTGTTTTGCGTGGCGCTGCTGTTCCAAGACCCGACCTTTGTGAAGCATTATGATGAAATTATGCGGCGGCTTTCGGAATTTGAGTATGCGGTGGCTACGCTGCCGTATCGTGGACTTGTGATTGTTGCTATTTTATTGATTTACCTGTCCAAAGCGGTTGTACCGCTGCCGATTTCCGCGGTTTGCGTGATTGCGGGTATGGCGTTTCCGCTCCCTGTCGCGGTGCTGATTAACATTGTCGGCTTTTCGATTTTATGTGTCATCAAATATTTCTGGGGCAAGCATATCGGCGGGGGGGTTGTGCATAAGCTCCTTTTGAAAAGTGAAGAGATTGAACGCATTTTAGAAAAAGCGGATGACAAAGCAAAAGGCGCACTGCTTGTCGGGTTTCGGCTTGTGCCGAGCTTTCCGATTAACACGATAAGCCAGGTTTACGGTGCGATGGAATACGATTTGAAATGGTATATGGCGCTGTCTATTGTAGGATTTTTGCCGAAACTGATTTCGTACAGCTTCATCGGGCGCAATGTGTACAATCCGTTCTCCATGGCGTTTATCCTGCCGTTTGTTATCCTGTTCACGATTTCGGGACTGTCCCTGTTCGGGGTGAACAAGATGATTGACATTTACAACAATACTTTTAAAAAAGATAACAGTGTAAAAAAGAGCTGAAAGGATGTTTCACACAATGGCAAACCAACAGGAATTAAAGACGCTGCTCACAAGCGGAGCGCTCGACGAGAGACTGCGCCGCGTATATGTGACAGAGGCGGAAATCCAGGCACAGTATGCGCGATACACCGCCGTTATTGACGCATTTTCGGAGTTGTTCTCGGGGGAACGCGAGATTCGCTTGTTCTCTGCCCCCGGCAGAACCGAGGTCGGCGGCAACCATACCGACCATAACCACGGCAGAGTGCTTGCGGCGGGCATCAATTTGGATGCGATTGCGGCGGCGGCAAAAAATGACGACAACACCGTCCGTATCAAAAGCGAGGGCTATCCGATGGACGTGGTGGATTTGTCCGACTTGTCGGTACAGCCGTCGGAGCTTGGGCATTCCCCGGCGCTTGTGCGCGGTGTTTGCCAAGGCTTTTTGAATTACGGCTATAAAATCGGCGGCTTTGACGCGGCAACCGCGTCGCGCGTGCTGTCCGGCTCGGGGCTTTCGTCCTCGGCGGCGTATGAGGTGCTGGTAGGCACAATGCTCAACTATTTGTATAACGACGGTAAGGTGGACGCGGTCACGATTGCAAAAATCGCGCAGTACGCCGAAAACGAATACTTCGGCAAGCCCTGCGGCTTAATGGACCAAACCGCCTGCTCAGTCGGTTCGTTTGTGACAATTGATTTTTGCGACCCGCAAAATCCCGAAATTGAAGAAGTCAAATTTGACTTTGCCGCCTGCGGTCATGCGCTTTGTATTGTGGATACCAAGGGCAGTCACTCGGATTTGACCGACGAATATGCCTATATCCGTGAGGAAATGGAAAGTGTTGCGCAGTATTTCGGGAAAAAGGTTTTGCGGGAGGTGTCCGAATCGGAATTCTACGGCGAAATCGGGGCAGTGCGCAAACGCGTCGGTGACCGTGCGGTTTTGCGTGCAATGCATTTTTATGCGGACAACGCCCGCGTGTTAAAAGAGGTGGACGCGCTTCGAGCAGGCGATTTCGAGACCTTTAAGCAGTACATACTCGAAAGCGGCAATTCGTCATATATGTATAATCAAAATGTGTTCTCTGTGAAAAAACCGCAGGAACAGCCCGTGTCTTTGGCTTTGGCGATTTCACAGCGCGTGCTCAAAGGACGCGGTGCATGGCGCGTACACGGCGGCGGCTTTGCGGGCACTATTCAAGCGTTTGTGCCGCTGGATTTGCTGGAAACCTACAAATCCGAAATGGAGCGTGTGTTCGGCGAGGGTGCATGCTATGTGCTGTCTATTCGACCGGTCGGCGGCGCTGAGATATAAGGTAGATTTTAAGGAAGTGCACTTTATGGAGACAAAAGAACTGTTGCAGACCTTGTGCGCCGCACCCGGTGTTTCAGGAGATGAAACGGCGGCGTGCGAAGCGGCAAAAGCGCTGTTTGCGTCATTGGGCGAAGTCCGAACGGACGCGCTCGGCAATTTGATTTGCACCTATACAGGTACGGAATACGGCAGAAAAATCCTGTTAGATGCACATTTGGACCAAATCGGGCTTTGCGTGCTGGAAATTACGCCCGAGGGCTTTTTACGCACCGCCCCTTGCGGCGGCACGGACAAGCGAGTGCTTTGCGGCGCGGAGGTAACCGTGCACGGCAAACAGGATTTGTACGGGGTGGTGACAAGCACTCCGCCGCATTTGCAAAAGGATGGCGAGGAAAAAACCTTGCCCGATACCATCCTTGTGGATATCGGGCTGTCGGCAGACAAGGCACAATCGCTTGTTTCTGCGGGGGACCGCGTTTCGCTGCGCTATTCGTTTACAGAGCTTTTTAACCATTATGTCAGCGCGCCTGCGCTTGATGACCGTGCAGGAATTGCGGTTTTGTACCTTGCTTTGGAATACTTAAAAATGCGCGGCTGCAGCGATACCATAACGGTTGTTTGCTCCACGCGCGAGGAAACCACCGAGGGCGGTGCAAAGGCGGCGGCGTTCAACGCACAGGCGGATTTGTGTATTGCGGTTGATGTCAGCTTTGCGAAAACGCCCGATGCGAAAGCGGAAGGCTGCGGCGAGCTGGCAAAAGGACCGATGATTGGTGTTGCACCGTCTCTGACGCTCGGTGTCAGTGAGGGCTTGCGGCAAATTGCCATCGAACAGCAAATTCCGTACCAAATCGAAGTGATGGGCGGATTAAGTGGTACAAATGCCGATGTAATTGCGTCTGAGGTGGGCGGCGTACAAACGGGGCTTTTGTCCGTGCCGCTTCGCTATATGCATACCGGTATTGAGATTGTATCCGTCAAAGATGTGGAAAATACGGCACGGCTTTTAGCGAACTATATTTTATACGGAGGGCTTTCGTGATGTTAAAAACTTTATGTACACTGAACGGGACCTCCGGCAGAGAGGACGCGGTGCGGGACTATATCCTGACACAGCTGCCTGAAACTGTAACCTACAAAACAGACGCGCTCGGCAATCTATTGGTCGAGAAAACAGGCAAAGCGCGCTCGAAAAATAAAGTTGCGCTGTTCGCGCATATGGATGAGGTCGGTTTCATTATCACCTATATCACCGATGACGGCTTTTTGAAATTTGCACCCGTCGGCGGCGTGGACGCCCGCGCTGTGTTCGGCAAAGCGGTTACCGTCGGCGCACGGGCAATTCCCGGCGTGGTCGGCGGCAAAGCCGTGCATCAGCTGACGAAAGACGAAAAAGACAGTGTGCCCGAAATCGAGAATATGCTGATTGACATCGGCGCGACCACAAAGACAGAGGCAGAATCTCTGGTATCGCTCGGCGATATTGCCTATTTTCGCTCGGAGTATGTCGAATTCGGCGACGACTTTGTCAAAGCCAAGGCGATTGATGACCGTGCAGGCGTGCAGATTCTGCTCGATATGCTCCGCGCGGATTTGCCGTATGATATGACGTTTTGTTTTACCGTGCAGGAGGAAATCGGCACACGGGGTGCTACGGCGGCAACCTTTACTGTGCGCCCTGATTATGCGTTGGTGGTAGAAAGCACCACGGCGGCGGATTTGCCCGAGGTGTCGGGACACAAGCAGGTCTGCAAGGTCGGCGGCGGTGCGGTGGTCAGCTTTATGGACCGCGGCACAGTGTATGACAAAGCTTTATACGATTTTGCGCGTGCGCTTGCGGTGGAAAAACAAATTCCCTGCCAAACCAAAACGATGATTGCGGGCGGCAACGATGCGGCGGCAGTCCACAAAACGGCAGGCGGCGTGAAAACCTTGGCGATTTCCGTGCCGTGCCGATATATTCATTCGGGTGCGTGCGTGGCGAACAAAAAAGATATGGAAAGTGTTGCCGACTTAACAAAAGCATTGGCGGAGGCGCTTTGCAATGCTGAAAATCATTGACAATCTGTCGGCGGACACGGCAAAACAGCTTGTCGGCGTTTTGCCCGATACGCTTTGCACCGCGTTTACGTTGTTTTCGCTTTTAGATGTGCACCGTGTGGACGGGGCGTGGGTGCAGACCGAGAATGACAGCGTAACGGCGTTGGTGGTGTCCGAGGGGCAGACTAAAGCCTATGTCACGGCGGCAGAGCATGCCGATTTTGAGGAACTGCAATACTTTTTGCGCACGCTCGGCGGCGAGGTGCTGCATTGCGTGCCGGAGCAAGCCGAAAAACTCGGTATAACGCCTTTCTCCAAAAAAAGTTTGATGGAGCTTTGCACCTTGCCTGACGGCGGCAAACAGGCAAAAACCGTAACGGACAATTTGCGCCCGATTTATGATTTGCTGGTACAGGCGGCATCGGCAGCGGCGGGGGATACCGCCGATTTTCACAAATACAGCGACCGAGCCTACAAAGAATGGCTCTCAAAAACGGTACGCGGCATTTTCGGCGGCTACACGGTGGTGAAGGCGGTGTATGTCGGTGAAAATTCGCTCCTTGCGGCGGGCGTTGCCGATATTTTGGGGAAATATGTGTATATCCGCGATGTCGTGACCGACAAAGACTACCGCCAAATGGGTTACGGGTCGGACTGCGTGCGCGGGCTTTGCGCTGATTTGAAAACCGCGGACAACCGCATATTTTTGCTGTGCGGAGACTTAAAAACCGAGCGATTTTATCAAAAATCCGGTTTTGTGCGAAAGGGCTATATTCAACAGGGAATTGTGGAGCTATGAGCGAATTTTTTCAACTTTCCGAAACGATACAAGCAGCTTCGGCGGCGGCAATGGAAACCGCCGCGCCGCAGTTTGCAAAAATTGACGCACTTGCAGAATACAATCAACAAAAAGTGCTTGCCGCTTTCATCAAAAACCGTGTGGACGAAACCGATTTCAATTCCACCACGGGTTACGGCTATAACGACAAAGGCAGAGAGAAATTAGACCGCTTAACGGCAGATATTTTCGGTGCCGAGGCGGCGTTTATCCGCGCAGGTGCGCTCTCGTGCGGCACGCATACGCTGTCGGTTTGTTTGTACGGCGTTCTGCGTCCGAACGATGTGCTTTTGAGCGTGACGGGCTTGCCGTATGATACCATTCATTCCACCATCGGCATCGACGGTGGCAAAAGCACAGGCAAAGGCACACTTCTCGATTTCGGCATTGCCTACGAGCAGGTGGATTTGACCGAAAACGACGAATTGGATTATGAAAAGATAGCGTGTGCCGCGGCAGCGAAAAATGTGCGTATGGTCTACATGCAGCGTTCACGCGGGTATTCCTTGCGCCACACGATTTCCGTTGCGGAAATCGAACGCGTGTGTTCGATTGTGCATCGCGTGAATCCCCGCGCGGTGGTGATGGTCGATAATTGCTACGGCGAGTTTACCGAGAAAAAAGAACCGACGGAGGTCGGTGCGGACTTAATGGCAGGTTCGCTTATCAAAAACGCGGGCGGCGGCATTGCCGCGTCGGGCGGATACATCGCAGGGCGCGCCGATTTGGTTGAGCTTTGCGCCTGCCGGTTAAACACCCCGGGCTTGGGGTTAGAAGTCGGCGCAACCTTGGGGCAAAACCGCAGCTTGTTTATGGGGCTGTTCCACGCGCCGCATGTTGTGGGTGAGGCGCTCAAAACCGCGGTGTTCGCCGCGGCGCTGTTTACGGAACTTGGTTTTTCCGTTACGCCGAAGCCCGACGAAGACCGCCACGATATTATTCAGGCGATATGTTTGGAAACGCCTGAACGCCTGATTGCCTTTTGCCAAGGTCTCCAAAAGGGTGCGCCTGTGGATTCCTTCGTCACGCCAGAACCGTGGGATATGCCCGGCTATGACAACCAAGTCATTATGGCGGCGGGGGCGTTTACCTCCGGCTCGTCCATTGAACTGTCGGGTGACGCGCCGCTTAGAGAGCCGTTCGCGGTATGGATGCAGGGCGGCTTGAACTTCCACACAGGTAAAATCGGCGTGTTGCTCGCTGCGGAGGAACTCGAAAAACGAAATTTGCTGTAAAAAACGGCATACGATATAAACTGTATTGTAGGCGTAGGGAACGGTCAAGACCTTGCGGCGGGTGAATCCAATTCGCCCCGATCAATGCAGAGAAAGGAAATATTATGCAACTACGGCATTTAAAAAGCGGCACCGATGTGCGCGGCACGGCAGTCAATCCCGAAACTCCTGAAAACATTGACTTAACCGACGAAGCGGTGCGCCGCATTACGGGCGCATTCGTGCGTTTTTTGGAAGCACAGACCGCCAAACGGGCGGGCGACTTAAAATTGTCTGTCGGGCACGATTCGCGCGTCTCGGCAGAGCGGATAAAAGCAGCAGTTTTAAAAGAACTGACCGCGTGCGGCGTGCAAATCCTCGACTGTGCGCTGTGCTCCACCCCTGCGATGTTTATGACGACGCAAACCGAGAACTGTGACGGCGCGGTGCAAATTACCGCAAGTCACCACCCGTGGGACAGAAACGGATTGAAATTTTTCACCCGCGCAGGCGGGCTTTCGGGAAAAGAACTGGAAAGCATTTTAGCGGACGCCGAAACCACGTCCCCGCACGCAGGCGAGGAAATCAGAGCTTCGCAAATCGACTATCTTTCCGACTATTGCGAACAGTTGAAAGACCTCATTCGCAAGGGCGTGAACAGCCCTGACAATTACGATCAACCGCTGACCGGGCTTAAAATCGTGGTGGACGCGGGCAACGGCGTCGGCGGCTTTTATGCTGAAAAGGTGCTTGCCGCTTTGGGTGCGGATACTTCGGGCAGTCGGTATTTAGACCCCGACGGCACCTTTCCCAATCACATTCCGAATCCCGAAAACGAAGCGGCAATGGCGAGTATCCGCGAAGCAACGCTGTCTTCGGGTGCGGATCTCGGCGTGATTTTTGACACCGATGTGGACCGCGGCGGCGCGGTCACGGCGGACGGCGAGGAATTAAATCGCAATCGTTTGGTCGCCGTTGCGGCGGCGATTGCACTCGAAAATACGCCTGGTGGCTCGGTGGTGACCGACTCCGTCACGTCTGCAGGACTTACAAAGTTTATTACCGAGCATTTGGGCGGCAAACACATTCGCTTTAAGCGCGGCTATAAAAATGTGATTGACGAAGCGGTGCGCCGCTGTGCTTTGGGCGAGAACACGCCGCTTGCGATTGAAACCTCGGGGCATGCGGCATTTCGCGAGAACTACTTTTTGGACGACGGTGCGTATCTTGTTACGCGCATCATCATCAAACTTTGCCTGTTAAAACGCGCGGGCGGCGATTTGGGCGACCTGATTGCGGATTTGGAAGAACCCGCCGAGGAAAAGGAAATCCGTTTAAAAATCACCGCGCCGGATTTCAAAGCGTACGGCGGCGAAATGATTGAACTTGTCAACCGCGCTGCAAAACGCACGGACAGTGTGCAGATTGCCGACGACAGCTACGAGGGCACGAAAATCATGTTTCCATCGCCGGATATAAACGGCTTTTTTATCTTCCGTTTAAGTGTGCACGACCCGATTATTCCAATCAATTTTGAGTCGGCAGTCCCCGGCGGCACGCAAAAAATGGCAAAGGTGCTGCTTTCGTGGCTTGCCGAAGCGGACGGGCTGGCGCTTTCGCCGCTTGCACAATTTTCGGACGAATTTATAAAATGATATTGACAAAGCGGCAGATTTCCCTAAAATGAGTATATACAACTACAACGCGATCACACTTGGAGGTGTGCAGAATGATTTTTGAGAAAGTCAGAAAAATTATTTGCGACCAGTTCGATTTGGAAGAGGACGTCGTTACACCGGAAACCCTCTTGGAGGATGATTTGGAGGCAGACAGCCTCGATTTGGTCGATTTGGTGATGTCGTTTGAGGACGAGTTTCAGATTGAAGTGCCCGACGAGGATTTGGTGAACATCAAAACCGTCGGCGATATTGTAAAATACATCGAGGAGCATTAAAGAGCGCGCTCTCGATTGAAAAGGACAGTAAACATGGCTGAACAAAAGAAAATGGTGGAAGAAATCACCTCGATGGAGGCGGATTTCGCAAAATGGTATACCGATGTTTGCCGCAAGGCGGAATTGATTGAGTATACCAGCGTCAAGGGCTGTATGGTCATTCGCCCCTACGGCTATGCGATTTGGGAGAACATCCAAAAGGAGCTGGATAAGCGTTTTAAGGTGTTAGGGCACGAAAATGTCTGTATGCCGATGTTTATCCCCGAAAGCTTGCTTAATAAAGAAAAAGACCACGTCGAGGGCTTTGCACCCGAAGTCGCTTGGGTCACGCACGGCGGCAATGAGAAGTTGGAGGAGCGCCTTTGTGTGCGTCCGACCTCGGAAACGCTGTTCTGCGAGCATTACAAGGCGATTGTGCAGTCTTATCGCGATTTGCCGAAACTCTACAACCAATGGGTTTCGGTGGTGCGCTGGGAAAAAACTACCCGCCCGTTTTTGCGCTCGCGCGAATTCCTGTGGCAGGAGGGGCACACCATTCACGCCACCGCTGCGGAAGCGCAGGCGGAAACCGTGCAGATGCTGAATGTCTATGCGGATTTTTGCGAGAACTTCCTTGCGATGCCCGTCGTGAAAGGCGTGAAAACCGAAAAGGAACGCTTCGCCGGCGCGGAGGACACCTATACCATCGAAGCGTTGATGCATGATGGGAAGGCGCTGCAAAGTGCGACTTCGCACTATTTCGGCGACGGGTTTGCCCGCGCGTTTGAAATTCAGTATACCGATAAAGACAATACACTCAAATTTCCGTTCCAAACCTCTTGGGGCTGCACCACGCGGCTCATCGGCGCAGTGATTATGACGCACGGCGACAATAACGGACTTGTCCTGCCGCCGAAGGTTGCACCCACACAGGTTGTCGTCATTCCGATTGCCGCGCACAAAGCGGGCGTTACGGAGAAGGCGCAGGAAGTGACAGAACACATTGCGAAGTTCTGCCGTGCGAAAATCGACACAAGCGACAATTCTCCGGGGTGGAAGTTCGCCGAGTACGAGATGAAAGGCGTACCGCTGCGTTTGGAATTGGGACCGAAAGACATCGAGAAAAATCAGTGCGTTTTGGTGCGCCGCGACAACCGCGAAAAGGTGTTTGTTTCTTTAGACGATTTGGAAACCGAAATCCCGCGCCTTTTGGACGCCGTGCAGCAAGGGCTGTACGATGCCGCGCTTGCTCGCCGCGAAAAGATGACCTATTCCGCCGCGACGCTTGACGAACTCAAGGACATTGCCGACAACAAGCCCGGATTTATTAAGGCGATGTGGTGCGGTAGCCGCGAATGTGAGGAAAAGCTCAAAGAGATTGCAGGGGTTTCATCGCGCTGTATCCCGTTCGAGCAAGAGCACATTGCCGATACCTGCGTTTGCTGTGGGAAACCGGCAGAAAAAATGCTCTATTGGGGCAAGGCGTATTAAAGCGGTTTGCTGTTTGCAAAACGCAACCGAAAACAACGGAGGTTTATTATGGAAAAGAAAATGATTGCCGTTATCTGCGTTTTGATGTTGCTCATATCATTGCTTGTATCTTGTGGGAAAAAATATCCAACAATAACAATTAAGGGCAATGAATATGTGCTTGCAACAGATGAAGAAGGCAACACAATGCTTAGTGATGATGGTGAACTTGTGATATATCCCACCGACAGTAACGGAAAACCCTACAAAGGTGAAAACGGAGAATATGAGACGAATTTTGTAGATTTTCCCGACAAAATTGTCAATGGAAATATCTATGAAACGCCGCAATTTAAAATTACGATGCCGGAGGAATGGACAGAAGGCGAAGAAGGATATATTAAATCCGGCAATGAGAGTGTCATCTTTGAAGTGTGCCCAACTGCTACGCTGAATGAGAAATATACGGTTGAAAAGTATATTGCGACACAAATTGAAGGACTCGAAATGTTTATTGAAGCACAGCCAGAATACAAAGATAAGCTCAAATACAGTGTGGAACAGTTGGAGAATATTACCGAAAACGAATTGCCGTGTTTCGTTGTTATTATGCAGGAATATGACGATACGCAAAAAGTAGTTTCGGAGCAGTATTTATATTATATTGTTGATGGTGATACACTGTTGGAATTTTCTTATATTTGTCGCGATGCGAGTTTGGTGGGAACATTTGACGCATACCAATTTATTGATGAGAATTTAATCCTAAAAACCTAAAAGTATAAAAAGCAAACAAAAATCGCCGGAAGTTCTTTCTGGTGATTTTTGTTTGCTTTGGTGAAAACATACACTATATATTGTAAAAAAAACAAAACGGTTCTACATATCGATGCCATAAAATTAGACGATCTTTTATTCAACAAAATTTTAAAATATGTTCATTATTTTGTTGATTTTTATGATGAAACATAAGTTCATATCTTGTTCATAATTTCGTCGAAATATTGCAACTTTTACTTGACCTTTTGCACAAAACGACTAAAAAAAATTGTTCGGATTGTAGAAACTGATAAATTTTGTTAACAAACTATTGACTCTCGCGAGAATTTGTTTGTATAATATATCCAACCATAGGAGTGGTGTTTATGGGTGAAGTGTCCCTATTTTTAGTCGGGGCACACATCCGGTTTGATACACATCCTAAGGTAATAAGCACTCGGGTGTGTATCATCAGTCTTCCGCCGTATTTCGTGAAAGCGGAGAACGGTGAAAGACGATCCGAGTAAATCAGAGCGCATTTGCCGACCTCTGCCGAATGTCCTTGTGGCACGGCTGGGTCAGAGAGCGAAGCGACTGACGCTCGCAAAGGTCGTATGATCTCAAACGACGCAAAAATATGAGATCAACATATTGCTGCATACATAATATATGCATGTAAAATTTAATAGGAGGAAAAACAATGAAAAAATCAAAAAAGTTGTTAAGTGTACTCTTGGCAATGTTGATGATTTTGTCATCGATGTCCGTTATGGCGTCGGCTGCAAAGGCAAACTATAAAACAGTCGATGATCTGGAAACAAATGCTGCGTACAGTCCTTACGGTGCGGTAACAAGACTGACAACTGAAGAACGCGTATCTATTCTTTTTGACTACCTTGACGATATTCTTGAAGCAGCCAACATTAACATGGGTCAGTTGGTCAGCATCGGTCTGATTGAGTCAAATAAGGTTAAGATTATCGTTGACTTGCGTTCTATCGATGCTATTTGTGACACTACCATTGACTCTGTTGCGCAGTCCACGGGCAGCACATATTGGGGCATTGCAAAAGGCATGCTTGGTGTTCTCAAAAATCTGGACACTTCCACTTGGAAGAAAGATATGACACGTGACAGTGTCGACCAGATGACAATTATCTATGAGCTCTTGGAACTGTTAAACCAAAACAGAGGGCTGGTCCAAACCGTATTGACGGACGGTCTTGATCTTGGTTTGGTTGAGAGCTTTGTGGATGTTAGCTCTGTCAAGGATTTGATTGGCGATATCCCCGGACTGATTAAGGGCATGATTTTCCCGCTCTTTGAAAGATGGGATGACAATCAAACGTTGATTAACACATACAGCAACACCGCAGGAAACGGCGGTATGGAATCTGTGCTCAACGGCTTCGTGCAGAGATTGTTCACAAACGATATGAGCATTACCTCTTATAAAGAGGATGCAGCCGGCAATTGCATCAGCAATCATACGCTTCCCACAGTCGGTATTATTGATGATGCGACAAACGGTACCCGTCATTATTTTGAAAAGGGAACGGATACGAAAGGCGATTATATTCTCCGCTATGCATATAATACGGAAACCGGCGCATATGACTCTGTCGATGCTACAACGAAGGATCCCATCAAGTACTACAAGACCGAAGAACTCGATGCAGACGGTAACGGTACCGGCGAATTTGTCTTTGTCAAGACCAATGAGGACGGCACGACTGAAAATCTTAAGTATTATAAGAATGACAGTAAATACCTTCCCTCTTTTGCCGCAGACCTTGAAAACGGTACGGCAACACTTGACCTGACCACGCAAACCCCCGCGGAACTTCTGTATGAGTTCATCCCGTATGTATTTGCTGAAATGGCACCGGTTGTGCTCAACGGCTCCGTAAAGAAACTTCTCGCGGAGTGGTTCGGCGCTTCCTTCACGGAAGTCGGCGCTGTCACCTCCGACGAGGTCAAGGCGTTGGCTGGCTATGACGCAAGCTTGGAGATTTTTGCTGCAGAACACGGCGATTATCTTTGGGAGTGGTCGGATTACGCAGTTCTTGCGAACGGCACGCACGTTTGGCGTTTTGAAGACAGCATTTATGTTGCGGACCTTTCCGGCACCAATCCCTATTTTGACATTATCAACTGGGATTATGAGATTACGGATGACTTCATGAACGAGTTTATCCCCGGCGCAGATGGTAACACTGCATCGGCGGCAGGCTATACCACCCTCCTTCAAGGGCTCAACGACTTCTTAATTAAGGCTGCTAATATGCTCCTTGATAAAGACCTTGTTGCGAAGATGGCACTGACCAACGGCGATAACTCCAATCTGATCGAAAACGTGAAAAAGGCTGCACAGACAGTTGTCGCAATCAGCCCCGAATCCATTTTCGGTTCGAACTACAATGATCCCGACAAGTATTACAGCTTGATGATGAGCGACGATAACCAAGAAGTTCTGATTGGTATCGCTTGCACATTGATTGACTGGCTGATGCCGCAGTTGATTTTACCGACGGCAGATACGCTTAAGGGTCAGGGGTACTCCGTTGCTGCGATTCTGACGATGGTTGTTCGTGAGCTCGCAACACAGCTTGTCCCCGATATCAACTATGATGCGTTGATCTATTCCGACTACAACACCAAGACCCTGCTGACCGGCAAAGACAACAGCTACTGGCTGGATGTTTGCTTGACGATCGGCACGGATATCGGTCTCAAGTATATGACTGCGCTTGCTGACCTTGGTGAAGATAATACGGAGACATTTGCAGGCGCAAACTGGACTGAATCCAGAACTTACACGGCTGCTGATACCGATGCAATTGTCGGTACGGACGACGCAATTAAGCTTTGGGAACAGAGAGTCGATTATATCATTGACTGGGCGCTGACTGCCAATGCTGAATACGGCTGGAAGTTTGAAAGATTGGTCGAATGCGGGTCAACCATCGACCTTGCCACTGCGCAGGATCCTTGGGTGAAGCTCGGCAACATTCTCAGCAGCATTCTCCCGGTTGCCGACGTATTCAATCTGGATACAACGCAGGCGAACTGGTTAGAAACGCTTCTGAGAGACGATCTCGTACTGGCACTTCTTGATTTGGATGTGACCAAGATTGTCGGCGGTGCAACCGCGAACGGCATCATCAACATCCCGACAACCAGTATTCTCAGAACCACTAATACAATGTCCGGTGTGACAATTATTGTGAGAGACCTTCTGAATAATATCCTTTACAAGGTCGCAGGCAATGCAAACCTGATTGATCCGGCAATATTTACCGGTATTGATACACTGCTTAACCAGACCAATCTCGGTACGCTGGTTTCCAATTTACTGAACAAGCTGTTTGTGGCAGTTGGTAGCAACGGACTTCTTGACCCGATTATGCCGCTTCTTGGCTTCTTTGTAGGTTGGACTACGGACGCGCAGAAGCTGACTGATCCGACTTTGCTGTTTGCGAATCCCGGTGACAGAGATTACGTTTATTCATCAGATAGCGCTACAGCAACAACGACTATTAAAGTCAGAAACGATGCTTCCGGTATGTTGCTGAAACACAGAGGTTCAACAACGACAGATCAAGCGTATGATTTGGTCATTGATGATATTACCTGTGACGATTCTTCGTTCTCAACAACAGCGACTTTCCCGATGACAGCAGTGCCCGGTGCAAAAGCGGAAATTCCCGTTTCGTTGACCTATGACGGAGAAAAAGTTATTCAGTTTAGGATCACGTATCATTATATTGGCAAAGACGGTGCAACCGTCGGCGGAATCCAAACAAAGACCACATATGTATTTGTTTCCAATATCATGAGCGACGCTGAGCTGACGCACTTGTATTCTTCGGAAGACAGCGATAAAAATTATTCGGGTATTGAAGAATTCAACTATTATATCTTTACCGAAAATGTTTACAAAGCAATAACCGGATATATGCAGACCATTTATTATAAGGGCAGCACCCTTTCTAACCCTGATCTCGGTCAGACACCTACGGTGAATTCTGATGTTGCGCCTACCGGTAACGCTGCAACGTACTTTAAACACATTTCGGCGCCGATTACTGATTATGGTTGGGAGAGCAAGCTTACTAAGGATATCGGTGCAACTTCAGGTAATCTTTACCTTGCGCAGGACGGCGTGGATGAGAATACTGAAATGCCCTTCGGCACATATGACATGGGCGTAATCGCTATCAAGTATTGGAGAAAGACTATTACTTCGTCAGAAGGCGACTCTAAATGCTGGGATATTGACTTCATTTATTACGATGATCAAAACATCAGCGAAGTCATGAAAAAATATGTCGGGCTGGATATCGATGAGTCGATGATCGATACATCCAACTCCTCTGCGGTAACTGCGTACAACAATTATATTACCGCACTGAAAAATGTTGTTCAGCTTGCTACACTTCCCAAGATGGTTGCAACCTATGTCGATACTTACATGCCGCAGATAGAAGGCGCGATTACCACGCTTGATTCTGCATATACGGCTCTTTCGAAGTATATTCAACAAGTTACTTCTCAAGAAATTCTTGAAACTGCGCTTGCAACTGCAGAGCCCGGCGGCGATGTTCCCGAAATCAATTATCAGGACTATGAGCTCTATGAGTATTTCGAGTATCAGGACGAAAGAACTGCTACCAGAAACAGACTTAATGAGTACGCACAGCCCACTGCACCTGAAAAGCATATTGAAGGCAGTGCACTTTCCGCTTCTGAAATTGATGCACTTGTAGCAGCAGAATCCAATGCAAAGAAACAGCTTGCGATTAACGCGACCGTGCTTGAACCGACCGATGATGAGGTTGCGGCATACAATGAAGCAGTTGAAAATTGGAGTGCACCGTCCTACACTGAACTTGACAATGCAAATCAAGCGATGTTGCTCACTTACTACAAGCAGTTCTTGATTGCAAACACAACCAATAAGCAATTCCTTGCAAAAGAACTGGAATATGCTGCAGCACAGAACTATGATGCTTCTAAGTACAGCGCAGATTCTTGGGCAGCTTATGAGGCAGCACTCGCAACCGCAACCGCAGTTAATGCGGACGCAAATGCTTTGCAGTCTACTGTATTCGACGCGAAGTATGAATTGATGAAGGCAGAAAATGCACTTCTTCTCAAAGAGAAATCCGCGAAAGAAACCGGCGCACTCACTGATTTGGAAGGCCTGGTTGCTATCGCGAACACCATCTTCGCAAATCCCGATGACTACACCGTAGTTGACGGCGTGACCGAGACGGAAGCATATGCTGCTTTGATTAAGGCTCTTGGCTATGCGTACACGGACGAAGCAGGCAATGAGGAAATCCTCTACAGCCATTCCGCTCTGAGCTTCTTGAAGTATGATCGCGAGACCACAACTTCGAACTTGAACAGAATCGCTGCTGCTGAGCAGGCGCTCGTAGATGCAATTGCAAACTTCAAGTCTCTTATCGAAGTGATCGCAAGCGAAACCACTACCGGCGGTGTGGTCGATGTTGCGAACAGATATGTTTACGGTGTCAACCCGGGCGATGTTGCGGCAAGCTACTTTGAAGCAACAAACGGCGGCACTCTGACATGGACTGTCGGCGATGCGACTTCGGTTAACGGTACTGGTGCAACCGCTACCTTGACAAATAAAAACGGCGAAGTTGTGGCAATCTACACCTTGGTTATCTTTGGTGATGTCAACGGCGACGGCGCGATCGACGCGTTCGACGCTTCGCTCATCAACATGGATCTTGCCAATGTAAATGCTCTGACCGGTGAATTTGCTGCAGCAGGTGATACAACCAATGACGATGAAATCGGCTTGGCTGACTATTCGGCAGTTGTAAGCTATGCTATCGGCGCAGGCACTATCGCACAGACTCGCTGAATTCCTAAATTATAGGGCGGGAGCTCGCTCCTGCCTTGTAGGAAACGCACTTCTCAACCGCCCCATTCGTGGGGAGGTGGCACGCCGCAAGGCGTGACGGAGGGGCGCGGGCGAACCCAGTTCGTCCCTACAACCCCGTAGGGGACGGTGAGATTTCCCTGTTAGGGGAAATGTCGCGTAGCGACAAAGGGGTAATGGCGTAGCCGTAACCTCGACATCTCGAACCTACAAATCTCGCATTGTGAATTACACAACGCAAAACGACCCCGTCCCGCGCTTCTCCGGCGCGGGCGGGGAAAAAGAAAGAACTCCACCGCCGCGGGTGACCGCGCGGGTATAATGTGCATAGTGTTTCCGGCAAGGCGCGTTTTTGCTGAAGTCACCACACTGTTTGCGTCCTTGATTTTCAGAGTGATAGCTGACAATCAATCCGCACAGCAAGACAGACGCTTGTCGCAGAAAATTTCTGTTGACTTTTTGCCGTGAAAACTGTATATTATATGGGAAGAAAATATAAGGAGGATATTATGACAAAAGCTAAAAAAGTATTAAGTCTTGTTTTAGCTGTTGTTATGGTTGCTGCGATGTTTGCATTCTCAGCATCGGCTGCTACACAGAATGCAACCTTCACCGTTTCGGTTGATAAAACGTCTGCCGCTATAGACGATGTAGTCACCGTTACTGTGAAACTGACCACGAGTTATTATGCCGGTCCGACCAACGTCCCGGTATATTATAATCCCGCAGTCTTTGAATTCGTCGCAGATTCTGTTTCTGGTGCGGATATTTTCGGTGCCGGTGCAACAGATATACAATCTTATAACGACGCTACGACTGGTTGCTTGAAAGTGGCTTTCGTTCCGGATGCAGGCGCAGGTGCCACTACGCAGGTGTTGACGGATGTAACTTTGGTCACTTTCCAATTAAAAGCGATTGCAAACGGCACTTCCGACATCGGCTTGAAAGCTGAAGACCAGAAGACAGAAACGAATATCACCGGTACTTTGTACTGCGGTGCTTACGAGTCTGATGTGATTGACAACAATCCTGCTACTGTCGGTCAGGTGTTTACAATCAACAATACTTCTGCTACCGTTGGCTCTGCTACAGAACCGGCTGACCTTGCTCTTACAGCGGCAGGAACAGAAGCAGGGGTACTCATTGATACGAACAAGACTTTCGGTGGTCAGTATGCAGGCGTTGTATACGGTTTCACACAGGTTAACAATGCAACATTCAGAAGCACAACATACCTTACGACCAATTTGGAGGCTACCAACGGCGGTTCTCTTGAATTCGGCAGAAGCATCGGTACAGCAGGTTACGGTACAGGTACAACCATTACCGTTAAAAATGCTGACGACTCCGATACAGGTAAGGTTTATGTAGTTGTTATCTTCGGCGATGTTAACGGCGATGGACTGATAAACGGTCAAGATACAACTGCATTAAAAGCTGCTGTTACCGATTCCTCTAAAGCGCCTGCCAATAGTGTTGTAAGAATGGCGGCTAACTGCCAAAATGTTAATAACGCAACTGTTATGCACAACTTGAATGGTCAGGATACAACCGCTCTTAAGAATCATGTTCAGGGTTCAGCAAAACTTGATCCTGTTTCGCTTGCAACAAAGCAGAACAACTTTAACACATTCTATCAATAATAAATGGGAGGACAAAGTCCAATGAAAATGACAAAAAAGGTGCTTAGTGTATTTCTTGCACTTGCAATGATTGTCGGCGTCTTTTCCATGATGACTTCAGCTCTTGCTCCTGATAGTGCATGCGACCTTTATATTTCTGCTGACAAAGAAGTTTACGCCCCTGGTGATGAAATTGTTTTGACAATTTCAGAACAAGTTGAGGCCGAAGTTGGAAACATGCAGATAGCAGGTACGTATGTTATTGGATATGATTCCGTAGCTATCAGCCCTTATTCAACTGCAGTCGACAATTTGGAGGATCATGGATTTTCACCGATTCAAGCTGGTTATGATTCATCAATTTCTTCACTTACTGAAACAGCTGGACTTGATGACACGTATAATGCAGCAATTGCTTACAATGTATGTTCCGACGGTTTCACCGATTTTGATGCAACATCAAAAACTGATCTTTTTACCGTTAAGTTAAAAGTTAACGATGATGCGCCCGACGGCACATATGTAATCGGTTTTAACACAGTATCATACAGTGATGACGAGTGCATCGGATATGCAGTTGATAGTGCAATGGGCGGTATTTATGGTAGTACGCCTTTGTATAGCACAACCGCTAACTACAGCTTTGGCACATGCACAATCAAAGTTGGCGCTGCGTCGGCTGGTCCTGTTGTTGCGAAGGAAAAAGCACAGGTTAAGATGACCCCGAACAGTGCTACCACTGTTGAGGATGCATTTACCTTCCGTGTAACTTCGGTTATCACCGATGCGGATTGGGATACCTACTTCGCAAACTCCGCTGATGCTTCTGCAACCGCCAATGCAATTCAAAAGGTTGGCTTCGTTGCTTACAAAGGCACCACCGGCTTCAGCCTTGAAACTGCAAAAGCAGTTGCACAGGGCACTGCGACTGAAGGCTACGAAGTTGCCACAACAGATTACATCCAGAAAGTGGATGACACATCTGATGCGTACTTCGGCTGCCGCTTGGAAATCACCAGCGCTGCAACGCGTTCCGACGTGACCTATGTTGCGTTCGTTGAGTACTTGGATGCTTCGGGCAACACCGCATATGCGTTCTACGCGGCTGAAGAGCAGGCTCTCCTGAATGCGAATTATGATACCATCGTTTCCACTTACCTTGCGTCTTATCCCTTTGCTGGTTAATAAGGGCTTGATAGGTTGAAAACTTTGCAAAACAAACCGTATTCTGCGCCGGGGTTTGAATTTATTGCTTTCGAGCAACCCGAGGCGATTGCCATTTCAATCGGCAGCGGTTCGGAAGATGATCGTGACGCGGTTATCGTTTGGTAAAAATTATAATTCGATTTTGAAAGGAGAAAACTTCAGATGAAACAGGTTTATACTGCACCTGCGTTCGATGTTTCAGTCTATGATGTTGACGATATTATCACACTTTCCATCGGCACCGGCCCCGTTGAGGGCGGCGATGATGGCTGGGTAGAAATCTAAGTTTCTCCTAAGCGTGGTCGTTTACATCTTCGTATAACACGAACGATTTGTAAAACAACAGGGCAAGGCAAGGGTTTATCCCTTGCCTTGCTTTTTTATCACATTTTTCAGCATACAATCCTTCTATATTTCCAGATATAATATATATTGCATATGTACTACGCGCGTTAGCATTTTTCTTTGCTCCCCGCATTGCCGACAAACAAATTTGGATTTGTAGGGGTAATTTGTCATCCTGAGCGAAGCGAAGGATCGCCAATAGCAAAAAGTAAACCTTGCACGCAACGAGATTCTTCGCCTAACGGCTCAGAATGACAAAAATTTTACGGGCGGCGTGGAAACCTGCTCTACAACGGGGCGCCAAGTCGTCGCCCCATACAAATACAAATCCAAATTTAACTTTGAATTTCAATGGTAGGGGCAGATAAAGCTGCGAATGTCCCTTAGCGCCTGAACACAAAAATCTGACGAAACCACAATATCTTGTGGCTAAAAAACGGACAAAAACTATAAAAAATCGGAAATTTCCAAAAATAGAAAATTTCGGCTTTTTTCACGAACTTTTTTAAAAAAAGTTGTTGCTTTTTTCTAAACCCTATGTTAAAATACTTAGGCACGCGTGGAAAAGGGGCTTGCCATGCCCATTTTTACGCGACTTGATATGCGATGATGCGGTAGGTGGCTGCACGTTGATGCAGGGAATTACCGCGGAGTATGTCCGATTACAAACCGGGCGACCAATACCGATGTTTCTCTCCGGCGAGCGTACCCCAACTGCGCTTTCCGCGATTTTGAGGGACATTGTGCGCTTTTTTCTGCCGTCCGAATGCCGTTTTGGCTTTCGGTTTTTTCATGAAAGGTGCGTAAACACCCGGCAGGGTTGCAAGAAAAGCGCTTGCCCTGACTTTTTAAAGGAGGCAAACAAACATGGCAGCAGCAAAAGGCAAAAAAATCCGTATCAGACTGAAAGGGTATGACCACGATTTGGTGGACAGAGCAGCCGAGAAAATCGTCGAAACCGCAAAGCGCACCGGCGCGCAGGTTTCCGGTCCCGTTCCGCTCCCGACCGAAAAGGAAGTTGTTACCATTCTTCGCGCTGTTCATAAATATAAGGACAGCCGTGAACAGTTTGAACAGAGAACACACAAACGGCTCATCGACATTCTCAGACCTTCAAACAAGACCGTTGAAGCTCTGACCGGTCTTGAGCTTCCCGCAGGCGTGGACATCGAAATTAAGCTGTAATTTTGACGACCCGCTTACAGGTCATGTTGGCGAATGCCAACCAATAACCAAAGGAGGAATACACAATGCAAAAAGGTCTTATCGGTAAAAAAATCGGCATGACACAGCTTTTTGACGAGAACGGTAAGGTTATCCCCGTAACCGTCGTTGAGGCTGGTCCGTGCGTCGTTGTCCAGAAAAAGACAACGGAAAACGACGGCTATGAAGCCGTTCAGGTTGGCTTCGGTGACGTTAAAGTCCAGAGAGTGAACAAGCCGCAGGCAGGGCACTTCAAAAAGGCAGACGTCGCACCGAAAAAGGTACTCAAAGAGTTCAGACTGGACGATTGCGCCGCACTGAACGTTGGCGACATTCTCAAAGCAGATGTGTTCGCTGTCGGTGACAGAGTGGACGTTGTCGGCACCAGCAAAGGTAAGGGCACCGCAGGCGCAATCAAGCGCTGGAACTTCTCCCGCTTGAAGGAAAGCCACGGTACAGGTCCTGTTGCACGTCACGCAGGTTCCTTGGGCGCTTGTTCCGACCCCTCTCGTGTTTACAAGGGGAAGAAGCTCGCCGGTCACTTGGGCGCAGAGCGTGTGACCATTCAGAATCTCGACATTGTCAAGGTTGACGCAGAAAACAACCTCATCGCGATTAAGGGTGCCATTCCGGGGCCCAAAGGCGGCATCGTTGTTCTCGCTGATACGGTGAAAAAATAAGGAAGGAGTGTTTTAAATGGCGAAATTGGCAGTTCTCGACAAAGCAGGTAAAAAAGTTTCCGATATTGAGCTTGCAGACAGCATTTTTGCAATCGAGCCCAACGAATCGGCAATGCACCTGATGGTTGTCAACTATTTAGCAAATCAGCGTCAGGGTACGCAGTCCACCCGCACTCGTTCCGAGGTATCCGGCGGCGGCAAAAAGCCTTGGCGTCAAAAGGGCACCGGTCGTGCCCGTCAGGGTTCAACCAGAGCACCGCAGTGGACACACGGCGGCATCGCGCTCGGTCCGAAACCACGTGATTACGGCTTTGACGTAAACAAAAAGGTCAAGAGATTGGCTATGAAGTCCGCACTTTCCTCGAAAGTTGCGGCAGAGGAAATGATTGTACTCGACAGCTTCGGCATCGACGCAATCAAGACCAAAGAGGTTGCAGAGGTTCTCGCCGCAATCAACGCAGGCAAGAAAACGCTTATCGTTCTGCCGGAAAAGAATGACGTCGTTTACAAGAGCGCACGCAATATTGCCGGCACCAATGTAACCCTCGTAAACACGCTGAATGTTTATGACATCTTAAACTGCAACACCATCGTGGTGCTCAAAGATGCCGTTGCGAAGATCGAGGAGGTTTACGCATAATGAAACTTGCACAGGATATTATCCTCCGCCCCGTGATTACAGAGGAAAGCATGATGGGTCAGGCGCTGAAAAAGTACACCTTTAAGGTTGACAAAAAGGCGACCAAGCCCGAAATTAAAGCGGCTGTGGAACAGCTTTTCGGCGTAAAAGTCGCAAAAGTAAACACCATCAATGTCCGCGGGCATTTAAGAAGATACGGCAGATATGAAGGCTATACCGCCTCTTGGAAAAAGGCTGTCGTAACACTGACAGAAGATTCCAAGACCATCGAATTCTTCGACGGTATGATGTAAAATCCCGACGATAATGTATGGAGCCCGACATGCTCCGCTAAATCGTTCTAAGGAGAGTGAATGAAATGTCGATTAAAGTCTACAAACCGACAACCAATTCTCGACGCAATATGTCGGTTACAGATTATTCCGAACTTTCCAAGGTTGCTCCCGAGAGAAGCCTTCTCGCGCCGCTCAACAAAAAAGCCGGCCGTAACAGTTACGGAAGAATCACCGTTCGCCACAGAGGCGGCGGCAACCGCAGAAAATATCGTATTATCGATTTCAAACGCGATAAGGTTGATATGCCTGCAACCGTGCTCACACTGGAGTACGATCCCAACCGTTCCGCGCACATTGCACTTGTGCAGTACGAGGACGGCGAAAAAAGATACATTCTCGCGCCTGTCGGCTTGAAAGTCGGCGATAAGGTGGAAGCCGGTGCGAATGCGGACATTAAGCCCGGTAACGCACTGCCGTTGAGCTCTATCCCGGTTGGTACCATGGTGCACAACGTAGAGCTTTATCCCGGACGCGGCGGTCAGCTTGCCCGCGCAGCAGGCAACGCAGCCCAGCTCATGGCGAAGGAAGGCGCTTATGCATTGCTGAGACTTCCCTCCGGCGAGCTTCGCAATGTGCCCGCAGAGTGCATGGCAACTGTCGGTACTGTCGGCAATGTTGACCATGAAAATGTCAAAATCGGTAAAGCAGGTCGTACCCGTCATCTCGGCATTCGCCCGACCGTCCGCGGCTCGGTAATGAACCCGAATGACCACCCGCACGGCGGCGGCGAAGGCAAAGCGCCTGTCGGTCGTCCCGGTCCCTGCACACCATGGGGCAAACCCGCACTGGGGTATAAGACCAGAGCGAAGAAGAACCGTTCCGATAAGTTTATCGTAAGACGTCGTAACGCGAAATAAGTCGAAAGGAGTGTAGAGTATGAGCAGAAGTGTTAAAAAAGGACCTTACGTTGCACCGAAGCTGTTAGCAAAAGTGCAGCAGATGAATGAAAACGGCGAGAAAATCGTCTTAAAAACCTGGAGCCGCAGCTCGACTATATTCCCGGACTTTGTCGGTCATACGTTTGCCGTCCATGACGGGCGCAAGCATGTTCCGGTTTACGTTACGGAGGATATGGTAGGGCATAAGCTCGGCGAATTTGCGCCGACCAGAACCTTTAGAGGCCATGCCGGTTCCAAAACGTCCAACAACGGTAAGTAAGCAGCAAAGGAGTGTATAACGAATGGAAGCAACTGCAAAAGTGACCCATGTGCGCATTGCACCCCGTAAAGTGCAAATCGTGCTGGATCTCATCAGAAATAAGCCTTGCGACGAGGCGATGGCAATCCTTAAGTACACACCGAAGGCTGCGTGTGAACCGCTTGGAAAGCTGTTAAAATCCGCAATGGCAAACGCCGAAATGAAAGATATGGACACTACAAGACTGTATGTCGCAGAGTGCCGTGTCGATCAGGGCCCGACCTTAAAGCGCATTCGTCCGAGAGCGCAGGGCAGAGCGTACAGAATCAACAAAAAGACTTCGCACATCACGTTAGTGCTTAAAGAAGCAGAATAAGCGAGGAGGAGGTAAAACTATGGGTCAGAAAGTAAATCCCACCGGTCTTCGTGTCGGTGTCATTAAAGACTGGGATTCCCGCTGGTACGCCAGCAAAAAGGACTTCGGCGACACGCTTGTCTCCGACAATCAGCTCCGTAAATATCTCCTCGAAACCCTCGCTCCCGCAGGCGTTCCGAAGGTAGAAATCGAAAGAGATGCCAAAAGAGTCCGCATCAACATTCACTGCGCAAAGCCCGGTATGGTTATCGGTAAAGGCGGCGCAGAGATTGAAAAACTCAAAGAAACTTGCAAAAAGAAGCTCGGCGGTGACAAAGATGTTTATATCAACATCGTCGAAATCAAACAGCCCGACTTAAATGCACAGCTCGTTGCTGAGAATATCGCTTCGCAGTTAGAGCGCCGCATTTCGTTCCGCCGCGCGCTCAAACAGAGCATCGGCAGAACCATGAAGCTCGGTGCAAAGGGTATTAAAACACAGGTCAGCGGTCGTTTGGGCGGTGCGGAAATCGCGCGCTCCGAACACTATCATGAGGGTACCATTCCGCTGCAAACCATTCGCGCAGACATTGACTACGGCTTTGCCGAGGCAAAGACAACCTACGGTCGTATCGGCGTAAAGGTTTGGATTTATAAAGGCGAAGTGCTCCACGACAACCGCAAGCCTCAGAAGGAAGGAGGCACAAAATAATGTTACTGCCGAAAAGAGTAAAATACCGCAGAGTCCACAGAGGTCGTCTGACCGGTAAAGCGACAAGAGGCAATACGGTCACCTACGGTGATTACGGTCTTGTGTCTCTGGAACCGGCTTGGATTACTTCCAACCAGATTGAAGCAGCCCGTATCGCCATGACACGTTACATTAAGCGTGGCGGTCAGGTTTGGATTAAAATTTTCCCGGATAAGCCGATTACCGAAAAGCCGGCTGAAACCCGCATGGGTTCCGGTAAAGGCTCGCCCGAATACTGGGTGGCAGTTGTGAAGCCCGGCAGAGTGATGTTTGAAATTGCAGGCGTCCCCGAGGAGACTGCACGCGAGGCTATGCGTCTTGCTGCGAACAAGCTCCCGGTCAAATGCAAGTTCGTTTCCAAAGCACAGCAGGAAGAGGAAGGTGAGCAAGCATGAAAGCAAGTGAAATCAGAAAACTTTCCCCCTCGGAGTTGGATGCTAAACTCTTGGAGTTAAAGGATGAGCTTTTCAAACTGCGCTTCCAGCAGGCCATCAACCAACTCGACAATCCGATGCGTATTAACGCCGTCAAAAAGGATATCGCAAGAGTCAAAACCGTGATTCGCGATATCGAGCTGCACGGCGCGCAGTCGTAAGGAAAGGGAGGGTATTTAGATGAGCGAAAGAAACCTCAGAAAAACACAGGTCGGTCTTGTCACCAGCGATAAAATGGACAAAACTGTCGTGGTTTCCATCAAAGACAGAGTTCAGCACCCGCTGTACAAGAAGATCGTGAACCGCACGGTAAAAATCAAAGCCCATGACGAAAAGAACGAGTGCGGCGTCGGCGATAAAGTCCTCGTCATGGAAACCCGCCCCCTCTCGAAAGATAAGAGATGGCGCGTAGTCGAAATCATTGAGAAAGCGAAATAATTTCTAAGGAGGCTATTACTGTGATTCAACAACAGACTTACCTCAAAGTAGCCGACAACACCGGCGCGAAGGAAATTATGTGCATTCGCGTTCTCGGCGGTTCCGGCAGAAGGTATGCAAATATCGGCGACGTGATTGTTGCTTCGGTGAAGAAGGCAGCACCCGGCGGCGTTGTCAAAAAAGGCGATGTTGTCAAAGCGGTCGTCGTTCGTTCGGCAAGCGGTGTGCGCAGAGATGACGGTACGTATATCCGTTTCGATGAAAACGCAGCCGTATTGATTAAAGAAGACAAAAACCCCAGAGGCACCCGTATCTTTGGGCCGGTTGCAAGAGAGCTTCGTGATAAAGATTATATGAAGATTCTTTCTCTTGCTCCCGAAGTACTGTAAACGGAGGTGCAGTCAGAATGAATAAGGTTCATGTAAAAACCGGCGATACCGTCGTTGTCATTAACGGCAAAAATCGCGGCAAACAGGGCAAGGTTATGCAGGTTGCACCCGCCGAAGGCAAGGTTATTGTGGAAGGCGTTAACGTGGTCACCAAGCATGTGAAGCCCCGCAAAATGGGCGAAGCAGGCGGTCTTGTGAAAGCCGAAAGCGCATTGTATGCAGATAAGGTTCAGCTTATCTGCCCGAAGTGCGGTAAGGCGACGAGAGTCGGCCACGAAGGCACCGGCAAAGATAAAAAACGCGTTTGCAAAAAATGCGGCGCAAAATTTGAATAAGGGAGGGACATAACAGTTATGGCAGCAAGAATGAAAGAAAAATATCTGGCTGAAGTCGCTCCGGCACTTCAGAAAAAGTTCGGCTATAAGAGCGTTATGCAAATCCCGAAGCTTGACAAAATTGTCATTAACGTCGGTTGCGGCGAGGCGAGAGACAACTCCAAGGTCATCGACGCAATCACCAAGGATTTGGCACAGATTACCGGTCAGAAGCCCGTTCCCTGCAAGGCGAAGAAATCCGTTGCGAACTTCAAACTGCGTGAGGGTATGACCATCGGTGTGAAAGTAACGCTGCGCGGCGAGAGAATGTATGAATTCCTTGACAGATTCTTCAATCTCGCGCTTCCTCGCGTGCGCGACTTCCGCGGCATCAACCCGAACTCCTTCGACGGCAGAGGCAATTACTCCATGGGTGTCAAGGAGCAGTTGATTTTCCCTGAAATCGAGTACGACAAGATTGACGCGGTTCGCGGTATGGACATTTGCTTCGTTACCACAGCCAATACAGACGAAGAAGCCAGAGAGTTATTGACTCTGATGGGCGCACCGTTTGCGAGATAAGGAGGGATTACAGTGGCCAAAACATCTATGAAAGTGAAACAGGCAAGACCTGCCAAGTATTCAACAAGAGCTTATAACAGATGCAAAATCTGCGGCCGCCCGCACGCTTATCTGCGCAAATACGGTGTCTGCCGTATCTGCTTCAGAGAATTGGCACACAAGGGTGAAATTCCCGGCGTGAAGAAAGCAAGCTGGTAAGAAAGCAATTGCAAAGGAGGCAAAAGTATGCAAATTACTGATTCCATCGGTGATATGCTCACCAGAATCCGCAATGCGAGTTCTGCAAAGCATGACACGGTGAAAGTTCCCGCATCCAACATGAAGAAAGCAATTGCGCAGATTCTTGTGGACGAGGGCTATATCAAGAGTTTCAAAGTGGAAGAAGACGGCAAGCAGGGTATGATTGAAATCGAGCTGAAATACGGTGCGAACAAGGCTCCGGTGATTACCGGTCTTCGCAGAGTTTCCAAGCCCGGTCTTCGCATCTATACCAACTGCGAGGATATGCCGAAGGTTATGAAGGGTCTCGGTGTTGCGATTCTTTCCACTTCCAAAGGCGTTATGACTGACAGAGAAGCCCGCAAAGCCAATGTCGGCGGCGAGGTTCTCGCATATATCTGGTAAGGAGGTTACAGTATGTCCAGAATCGGCAGACAGCCCATCGCTGTTCCCGCAGGCGTCGATGTGAAAATTGACGGCAGTACTGTTACCGTAAAGGGTCCGAAAGGCACGCTTACCAGAACAGTACACAACAATATGAACGTCGAGATGGCAGACGGCGCAATCGTCGTGACCCGTCCCGATGACAGCAATCTCAACAAATCCCTGCACGGGCTTACCCGTACTTTACTTCACAATATGGTCGTCGGTGTGACTGAGGGCTTCAAAAAAGAATTGGAAGTCAACGGCGTCGGCTATCGTGCAGCCAAACAGGGCAAGGATTTGGTCATGAATATCGGTTTCTCGCATCAGGTGACGATGACCGAGCCCGAAGGGATTACCATTGACGTTCCCGCGCCCAACAAAATCGTCATTTCCGGCGCCGACAAGCAACAGGTCGGTCAGTTTGCAGCGGAAGTTCGCGAAAAGCGTCCGCCCGAACCCTACAAGGGCAAAGGCATCAAATATGCCGATGAGCATATCCGCCGCAAAGAAGGTAAAGCCGGTAAAGGTAAATAAGGGAAGGAGTGAAATTCAGTGGTTAACAGACCTGACAGCAAAAAGGCGAGACAAAAACGCCATAAAAGAGTCCGTGCAAAAGTATCCGGCACCGCAGCGTGCCCGCGTCTTGATGTTTTCCGTTCACTCCAGCATATTTATGCGCAGTTGATCGACGACGTTGCAGGTGTCACCCTTGTGTCGGCATCCACAACCGAGAAAGACTTCAAAGACTACGGCGGGAACAAAGACGCCGCGCGCGCAGTCGGCAAATTGCTTGCAGAAAGAGCTGCCGAAAAGAACATCAAAGACGTTGTCTTTGACAGAGGCGGTTATGTATATCACGGCAGAGTTGAGGCTCTCGCCGAAGGTGCCCGTGAGGGCGGCCTGAACTTCTAAGAAAGGAGAACTGAAAATGGCTACAAAAATCGACGCATCTACCCTCGAACTTGAAGAAAGAGTCGTTGCGATTAACCGTGTTTCCAAAACCGTTAAGGGCGGCCGTATCATGAAATTCTCCGCTTTGGTAGTTGTAGGCAACGGAAACGGCATCGTGGGCTTCGGTCTCGGCAAATCGGGCGAAGTGCCGGATGCAATCCGCAAAGGCATTGAAAACGCAAAAAAGAACCTGATTGAGGTTTCCTTGAAGGGTACCACAATCCCCCACGAAATCGTCGGCAAATACGGCGCAGGCGTTGTTTTGATGAAACCTGCCGCTCCCGGTACCGGCGTTATCGCCGGCGGTCCGGTTCGTGCAGTTGTTGAAACTGTCGGTATTAAGGACATTCGTTCCAAGGCCCTTCGTTCCAACAACCCCTGCAATGTTGTGAGAGCCACCATCGATGGGCTTTCCAAGCTCCGCAACGCGGACGAGGTTGCTGCGGTTCGCGGCAAATCCGTCAAAGAGATTTTAGATTAAGGAGGGGCACAAATGGCAAACGTAGTAGTTACACTGAAAAAGAGCCTTATCGGCAGCAAAAAAGATCAGATTGCCACCGCCCATGCACTTGGTCTTAAGAAAATCGGGGACAAGGCTACGCAGCCCGACAACCCGCAGACGCAAGGTAAGATTCAGAAAATTGCTCATCTTATCGAGGTAACGAAAGCTTAAGGAGGTGCGAATATGAAATTGCACGAACTGTCCCCTGCAGAAGGCTCCAAAAAGAGCGTAAAGCGCATCGGCAGAGGCGCCGGCTCCGGTCAGGGTAAAACCGCAGGCAAAGGGCATAAGGGTCAAAAGGCACGTGCCGGCAGAGGTATGCGCCCCGGCTTTGAAGGCGGCCAGATGCCGTTACAGAGACGCGTTCCCAAGAGAGGTTTCAACAACATTTTCGCGAAGGAAATCGCGGCAGTGAATGTTTCCGCTCTTGACAAAGCGTTTGAAGACGGCGCAACCGTAACGGTGGACGCGCTCATTGAAAAAGGGCTTATTAAAAAGGCGCTGGACGGCGTTAAAATTTTAGGAAATGGCGAAATCAGCAAAAAGCTTACTGTGCAGGTTAACAGCTTTTCCGATTCGGCAAAGCAGAAAATCGAAGCAGCCGGCGGAAAGGCTGAGGTGATTTGATAATGTTTCAAACATTTATCAACGCTTGGAAAATCGCTGATTTACGTAAAAAGCTGCTCTACACAGCGTTTATCGTTCTGATTTTCCGCATCGGTGCCGCGCTTCCCGTTCCGTTCGTGAACATTACGGAAGGTATTATCACCGATATCAACGCCAATAACTTTATGACGTATCTGAGCATGATGACCGGTGATGCGTTCAACTACGGTACGCTGTTCGCAATGTCGATTACACCGTACATCAACGCGTCCATCATCATTCAGTTGCTGACGGTTGCCATTCCGGCACTGGAGCGGCTGGCAAAAGAGGGCGAAGAAGGCAGAAAGAAAATTTCCGCGATCACCCGTTACACGGCAATCGCTTTGGCAGCACTGCAAAGCACGGCGTATTACTTCTATATCCGTGCGCAGGGTTACCTTACCGTAGCCGCAGACGGCAGCAGATATACGGGCTTTTGGGCAGTGTTCCAGGCATTGGTGATTATTCTCTGCTATACTGCGGGTGCCGCACTTCTGATGTGGCTCGGTGAGCAGATTAACGACAAGGGTATCGGTAACGGTATTTCGATTATCTTGTTTGCCGGTATCGTCTCCCGCATGCCCACGACACTGTATTCGCTTTACAGCTATATCGACCGCGGCGGCGCATATTTTGTGCTCATACCGATTGCGTTCATCAGCATGATTTTGATGGTGGCGTACATCGTTTGGATGGACAATGCCGAGCGCCGTATTCCCGTGCAGTATGCAAAACGCGTGGTCGGTCGCAAAATGTACGGCGGGCAGAGCACCCATATTCCGATTAAGGTGAATATGTGCGGCGTTCTTCCCATCATCTTTGCGTCCTCCATTCTCTCCTTGCCGCCGACGATTCAAATGTTCGTGACGGTCAAAGAGGGCGGTTTCTGGGAAGGCTTCTTCAGCATCTTCCAGCAAGACCACTGGGCATATGCACTGATGTATTTTGTACTGATTATCTTCTTTGCCTATTTCTATGCGGCAATTCAGTACAATCCCATCGAAATGGCAAACAATATCCGCAGAAACAGCGGTGCAATTCCGGGTATTCGTCCCGGCAAGCCGACTTCTGACTATATCACGAAGATTTTGTCAAGAATAACATTGCTTGGTGCATTGCTGATTTCCGTTGTCGCGCTGTTCCCGATTCTGTTCTCGCAGATTACCGCGTTGTTTGACAAGCAGGTCAATCTGTCCTTGGGCGGCACGTCCATCATCATTATGGTCGGCGTTGCGCTTGAGACCGTGAAACAGCTCGAAAGCCAGATGATGATGCGTCATTACAAGGGCTTCTTGGATTAAACAAAAGGAGGAAACTTTATGAACCTGATTTTACTCGGCGCGCCGGGCGCGGGCAAAGGCACACAGGCTGAAAAAATCTGTGAAAAGCTCTCGATTCCCGCAATCTCGACGGGCAATATGCTCCGTGAAGCTATGGCAAACGGAACCGAAATGGGGCTTAAAGCGAAATCCTTTATCGATGCCGGCAAGCTCGTCCCGGACGAGGTTGTCATCGGCATCATCAACGAGAGACTTAAAAAAGATGATTGCCAAAACGGCTTCATTCTCGACGGTTTCCCGCGGACTATTCCGCAGGCAGAGGCGCTCGACGAAATGGGCGTTCGCATTGATAAGGTCATTGACATTGAAGTGCCGGACGAAAAAATCGCTTCGAGACTTTCGGGCAGACGCGTTTGCCTGAAATGCGGCGCGACCTATCACACCGAGTTTAAAAAGCCGAAAACAGAGGGTATCTGTGATGCTTGCGGCGATACACTCGTCCAGAGAAAGGACGATATGCCCGAAACGGTACTCGACCGCTTAAAGACGTATCATGAGCAGACCGAGCCGTTGAAGGGCTACTACGAGAAGAAGGGAATTCTTCGCGTGGTGGAAGGGCAGGAGGAGGTTGCCGATACAACCGCTCTGACCTTCAAAGCATTGGAGGATTAAGCATGATAGTGCTGAAAACCGCCCGAGAAATCGAGCTTATGAGAAAGGCTTGTATCATTTCGGCGGAGGCGCTTCAGTTGGCAGGGGAAGCTGTCAAGCCGGGTGTCACCACCTATGAAATTGACAAAATTGCGTACGATTACATCAAGAAGCAAGGTGCTGAGCCGAACTTCCTGCATTTGTACGGTTTCCCTGCCACGGCATGCATTTCCATAAATGACGAGGTCATTCACGGAATTCCGAGCAAAAAGCGTGTCATCCAAGAGGGCGACATTGTCAGCATTGACCTTGGCGCCAAGGTAGACGGCTATAACGGCGACAATGCCGCTACTTTCGCCGCCGGGAAAATTTCCGACGCGGCGAAGCGGCTGTGCGACACGACCGAGGAGAGCCTGTATAAAGGCATCGAGCAGGCGGTCGCAGGCGGCAGAATCGGCGACATAGCCTCTGCGGTGCAAACGTATTGCGAGGAACGCGGCTATGGGGTCGTGCGCGAATATACAGGGCACGGCGTCGGCGCCAAACTCCATGAAGACCCCAGCGTACCGAATTTCGGCACACCGGGACGCGGTGTGCGCCTGTTGCCGGGTATGGTAATTGCGATTGAGCCCATGATTACCGAGGGCGATAAAGCAATTCGGCAAATGCCCGACGGTTGGACAGTCAAAACCCGGGACGGAAAGCGCGCAGCGCACTTTGAGCATACGGTTGCGATTACCGCAAACGGTCCGCAAATCCTGACCAAAATCAGATAAGGGCGGTTTTGTATGGAATGGGCAATCGGTACGGTTGTGTACGCCTTGCGCGGACGTGACCGCGGCAAAGCAATGTGCGTGGTCAGCAAAAACGCAACGCGCGTGTTCGTCTGCGACGGAAAAGAGCGGCGGCTTCAAAACCCAAAGCCCAAAAATCCGAAGCATCTAAAAAGGACCGAACAGGTACTCACAAGCGAGCAAATGCGGTCTGACCGGGCAATCAAACAAGCGTTAAAGTCTTTTTCGGAGGTTTGCGTTTATGTCAAAGCAGGATATGATAGAAATTGAAGGTACGGTCGTTGAAGCACTGCCGAACGCACAGTTTCAGGTGGAGCTGGAAAACGGTCACCAAATTTTAGCCCATATTTCCGGCAAGCTGCGTATGAATTTCATTCGCATTCTGCCGGGCGACAAAGTGACGGTCGAAATGTCGCCATATGACCTCACGCGCGGGCGCATTACATGGCGAACCAAATAAGCAACAGGTTTAGTTCTTGATTTTTAAGAAGGAGGTATTCCAATATGAAAGTCAGACCTTCTGTCAAAAAAATTTGCGAAAAGTGCAAAATTATCAAACGCAAAGGCAAAGTTATGGTCATTTGCGAAAATCCGAAGCACAAACAACGTCAGGGCTGATCTCCCTGCCGTGCGCGGAACATCGTTGTTAAAGATCTAAACAACGATATTGCGCTTTCGCAAACGGAAATTTCAATGGTAAAATTTACCGCATCATAATGGAGGTGCAAAGTTAATGGCACGTATTTCAGGTGTTGATTTACCGAGAGACAAGAGAGTCGAAATCGGCCTCACTTACATCTACGGTATCGGCAGAAAAACGGCAAGCGACATTATTGCCGCAACCGGTGTAAATCCCGACACACGTGTAAAGGATTTGACCGAAGAAGATGTAGCAAAACTTCGTGAATATATTGAGCACAATGTTAAGGTAGAAGGTGACCTTCGCCGTGACGTCGCGTTTGATATTAAGCGCTTGATTGAAATCGGCAGCTATCGCGGAACCCGTCACAGAAAGGGTCTTCCCGTTCGCGGTCAGACTTCTAAAAACAACGCGCGTACCCGTAAAGGTCCGAAGAAGACCATCGCAAACAAGAAGAAATAAGGGAGGGATTCGTAAATGGCTACCGCAGCAAAAAAGGGCACGGCAACTCGCCGTCGCCGTGAACGCAAAAATATCGAAAAAGGTGCAGCTCATATTCAATCCACCTTCAATAACACCATCGTGACGATTACCGATGTGCAGGGCAACGCTGTTTCGTGGGCTTCCGCCGGCGAAATGGGCTTCAGAGGCTCCAAAAAGTCTACGCCGTTTGCCGCGCAGACCGCAGCGGAAACTGCAGCGAAAATTGCAATTGACCACGGTATGAAAACGGTGGAAGTGTATGTCAAGGGTCCGGGTTCAGGGCGTGAAGCCGCAATCCGTGCGCTGCAGACCGCCGGTTTGGACGTAACGATGATTAAAGACGTTACCCCCATTCCGCACAACGGCTGCCGCCCGCCCAAGAGAAGAAGAGTGTAAGTTTTTGGAGGTGTAATTTATGGCAAGATATACAGGTGCGGTTTGCAAAATTTGCCGCCGTGAGGGCAAGAAGCTCTTTTTGAAGGGCGACCGTTGCTACACCGGCAAATGTGCATTTGAACGCCGCAGCTATGCGCCGGGTCAACACGGGCAAGGTCGCAAAAAGACTTCCGAATACGGTATGCAGCTTCGCGCGAAGCAGCAGGCTCGCCGTTATTACGGGATTCAGGAAGGCCAGTTCCACAAATATTTCCTGATGGCAGAACGCAAACAGGGTATGACCGGTGAAAACCTGCTCCGCATTTGCGAAAGCAGACTGGATAATGTCGCTTACCTTTTGGGCTGGGCTTCGTCCCGCGCAGAAGCAAGACAGCTCACCACGCATGGTCACTATCTCGTCAACGGCAAGAAAGTGGACATTCCGTCCTATCTTTTGAAAGCCGGCGATGTGGTTTCGATTCGTGAAAAGAGCCGCGACAGTGAAAAAATAAAAGCTGTTCTCGAAGCAAACGCTTCCCGTCCCGTGCCGGAATGGCTGGACAAAAACGGCGATGACTTGACCGCAAAGGTCGTCAAACTGCCTGACAGAGAGCAGATTGAAGTTCCTGTTGAAGAACATCTTATCGTTGAGTTCTATTCAAAATAATCGCATCGGTGATTTTCAATCGAATTCTCGATTTATACAGGTACGAATTTATGTTTTATTTCGGGCGTTTGCCCGAATCCCACGATAGGAGGGTTTTGAATGATAGGAATTGATAAGCCCAGCATTGAAGCACTCGACTTGTCCGCGGACGGAACCTACGGTAAATTCATTATGGAACCGCTGGAAAGAGGCTACGGCACTACGCTTGGGAACTCCCTGCGCCGCGTGCTTTTGTCCTCTTTGCCGGGGTATGCAATTACTTCGGTCAAAATTGACGGCGTGCTCCATGAATTCTCCACCGTTCCCGGTGTAAAAGAAGATGTGACCGAAATCGTTCTGAATTTGAAAGGCGTAATCCTGAAAATTCAGGGCGACGGTCCGAAAACGCTGTATGTGGAAGCCAGCGGCAAATGCGAGGTCACGGCAGGCGATATCAAAACAGATTCCGAGGTTGAAATTCTCAATCCCGACCATTTGATTGCAACGCTTTCCGAGGGCGCAACGCTCAATATGGAACTGACCGCTGACAGAGGTCGCGGCTATGTTTCGGCAGAGCGCAACAAGCAGATGATGCAGCCCGTCATCGGCGTCATTGCAATTGACTCTATCTACACCCCCGTGCTGAAGGTGAATTACACGGTGGAAAACACCCGTGTTGGGCAGATTACCGACTTCGACAAATTAACGCTCGAAGCCTGGACGAACGGCACCATTTCCGCGAAGGAAGCGGTTTCGCTCGGCGCCAAGATTCTCACTGAACACCTCAACCTCTTTGTTGACCTCTCTGATGAGGCAGGCAATACTGAGGTGATGGTCGTGAAAGACGACGACGGCAAAGAAAAAGCACTCGAGATGACCATTGAGGAGCTTGACCTGTCCGTGCGTTCCTTCAACTGCCTGAAGCGTGCCGGCATCAACACGGTGGAAGATTTAATCAGCAAATCAGAGGAAGATATGATGAAGGTGCGCAACCTTGGCAGAAAGTCGCTTGAAGAAGTGATTGCCAAGCTTGAGTCCCTGAACTTCACTCTCCGCAAAGAAGACGAATAAGAAGGAGTGATTTAGATGCCCGGAACCAGAAAACTCGGCAGAACTACGGATCACCGTAAAGCGATGCTCAGAGGTATGGTTACTTATCTGCTGGAAAACGGCAAGGTGGAAACTACCGTTACCAGAGCGAAGGAAGTCCGCTCCATGGCAGAAAAGATGATTACCATCGCAAAGGACAACACCCTGCACGCAAAGCGTCAGGTGTTCGCATATGTTACGAAAGATGATGTTGTGAAAAAGCTGTTTGATGAAATTGCGCCCAAATATGCAGGCGTGAACGGCGGCTATACCCGCATCATCAAAACCGGTACTCGCCGCGGTGATGCCGCAGAAATGTGCATCATTGAATTGGTCGAGCCGAAAAAAGCGGAATAAATTCTGCAAAATAAACACACATACCGCGCACGGACAAAAATCCGTGTGCGGTATTTTTTTACTTGTAAAGACCATATACATAGTGCGAGGGAGGGGTTTTATGAAACGGTATATGCTGTTGACCAAACAATCTATTACAGTGGGGCTGATGCTTGTCCTTTCGGCAGTGCTTGTGGCAGCAGGGGTGTCCCAGCGGTATCAAACCATACAGGCGGCAAATACGCAGGAACGCAAGCTACCCGTATATTGCGTCGATACCAACGAAAAAAAGGTAGCCATTACCTTTGATGCGGCTTGGGGCGCAGACGATACAGACGAATTGCTGTCTATTTTAGACGAATACAATGCAAAAGTGACCGTGTTTGTGGTCGGGGACTGGGTTCGCAAGTACCCGGATGCAGTCAAAGCTTTTTATCATGCGGGGCATACGATTGCGAATCATTCCGACAGCCACAAGGCATACAGCAAGCTATCTTTGGAGGAAATCACCGCTGATATTGAAAAATGCAATGCCGAAATCGAAGCCTGCATCGGCGAAAAACCGAAGTTATTGCGTGCACCGTCGGGCGATTATACAAATGATGTTATTACCGCCGCTGAAAGTCTTTCCATGCAGACCGTGCAGTGGTCAGTGGACAGTCTGGATTGGCAGGGGTTAGAGGTGGAAGAAATGGTATCACGCGTGACGGGCGCGGCAGAAAACGGGTCAATTATTTTATTCCACAACGATGTTAAAAACACGCCCGAAGCGTTACGGCAGTGCTTGCAGGCGTTGTCCGAAAAAGGGTATCAGTTTGTTACGGTGGAGGAGTTAATCTATTGGGACAATTACCGCATCGACGCCACGGGCAAACAGCACAACTTACCAAACGGTTAATCGTAATTTACTTGGCAGGGTATCTTTCCCTTATCCTCTCGATTGGAAATCACATCGCGTAGGGAATGACCTGCGTGTCGTTCCGTAAATCACATTAACCGCTACGTGCGGGCGTGAGAACTCGCCCTTATGCACGAACCGAATTTGTAGGGGGCGTCGACTCGGCGCCCCGTAATAAATTACATCTGTTTTTGCGGGCGGCCGAGGTCGTCCGCCCCTACGCACCAAATCAATTGTGTTCCCTATAATTTTTCATTTTTCATTTAACATTTTTCACCGCCGCGCCGCGCCATCCGCCCCTACGCGTACGCAATGAACAATACACCCCACAGGATTTTTCTTGTTTCCTGTGGGGCGTTTTTGTCTTTACACTCTGTATGCGCCGGTGGCGATAACCTCTGCCTTTTCTATGTAGGGTTCGTTACGGCATTGCTCGATTTTCACAGTCAGATTGTCGGTAACAATCGGCGCAAAGATGGCAATTCGCGAAAAGCCGATAATCGTACCGCTGAAAACTTGCTTGCCGTCCGCGTAAATCGAAAATTTTTCCACGCGTTGGGATTTCGTTGTATCCTCTGCCAACCGCACGCGGTCCACGGACTGTTTCGGGAAATGCAAATGGAGCGTATACCCGCCGTCGGCGATTTCGGTTTGAACATCTTTGATTTGCAGTTCGTCCTCTTTTAAAATCCACTTGCCCATTTCACGCAGACGCTTGACATCCGCCTTTGCAAACTGCCCGTTGCGGTTGGGCGGAATGTTTAACAGCATCAGGCTGTTATTCCCGACGGAATTGTAATAAATTTGCATCAAATGTTTGAGCGTTTTGAGCGTAAAACGCTGTAACGGGTGGTAAAACCAGCCAAGCCGAATGGAGACGTCGACCTCAGCGGGATACCACATAAACTCGTCAAAATCCTTTAAAAATGCCCGTGAGCCCATATCGGGGAGCATCACATCTTGGCAGCGTTTTTGAAACGCTTTCATATCGTCTGAATCCTGACAGTTCACCGCAAAATTTTGCTGGTCATACTGAAATTTCGGCACAACGTTCCATTCGCTTTCGCGGGTTTTGCCGCTTTCGTTGCCAATCCACCGCACATCGGGCGCACAGCCTGACATCACAATATTCGGCTGTAATTCCACTGCAGTTTTCCAAATCCGTTCGAAGTCGTATTTTTGCACAGGCTGTCCGTCCGCTTTTGCACCGCATGCGCCGTCAAGCCACAGCATAAAAATTTCCCCGTAATTTGTCAACAGCTCGGTCATTTGCGCAATATAGAAGTCGTTGTATTCGGGTGTACCGTAGCAAGGGGCATTTCTGTCCCACGGCGAAAGATAAACGCCGAATTTCAGCCCGTATTTTTTACAGGAGTCTGCCACCTCGCGCACCACATCGCCCTTGCCGTTTTTATACGGACTGTTTTTGACGGAATGTTCGGTCGTTTTTGTCTGCCAAAGGCAAAAACCGTCATGATGCTTACAGGTGAGGATAACCCCTTTCATACCCGCGTTGCGAATGGCTTCGCACCAAGCGTCTGTGTTTTGTTTTTTCGGATTGAATACGCTTTCCGGCTCTTTGCCGTTGCCCCATTCTTTATTGGTGAAGGTGTTGACGGTATAATGCACAAAAGCATAGTATTTCATTTCCTGAATGAGAAGCTGTCGGCGGTTTGGGACGATGCTTGTGTATAAGTCAATGCGTTCCTGTTCAGTCATATGTACACCTCGTAAAAACGCCCCGCAGGCAATGCGGGGCGTGAAAATCTGTGTAAGAACACTCTTATTTCGCTTCGGATTCCCACCCAAACTGGTAATACATATTGCTACCGCTTTCAAAGGTCAGTGTTTGCGTGCCGTAAGAAGCAAGCGATCCTTCTCCCGTGACAACAGCTGTAATCGTCATATTTTTATCGTAGGAGAGGGAAAGCAGCTCGTCGGTTGCGGCGTTAAAGGTAGCAATAATCACGCAATCGTGCGGCACAAGGGTGTATTCCGACACCGTAAAGGAATTTTCAGCGCGGGTAAGCTTCGCTAATACCTCGGTTGGGTTGCGGAAGGTAATTGCACGTTTGATGGAATCGGGATTGTCCTTTAAATGAATTTCCACGATGCGAGTCAATTCCGTTACAACAGGCTCTTCGGCGGAATTATTTTCCGTGGTCGGCGTGACCGATGTATAAATGACGTCAATATCGTCCAACGTCAATTCGGAAACGATATTGCTGCCCTTCAAATACAAAATATCATTCAAATCCGTACCGGCTTTGACTTCCACATTTCTCGGGAGCGCATCGGAAATACCGCTTGAAATCATATCTTTATACAGCCGTGCAGATTTGGAAAGAGGCGTATTCGCATCGGATACATTGCCTTGCTCGTCTGTAAACTGAATGGTGCTATCAATCACCCAGAAGTTTTCGGAATACACCGTGGCGGGCTTTTGCGTTTTAATCGCATTGGCAATGCGGGTATAGTATTCCAGCGCTTCAACACGGTTTCCGTTTAATTGCGCCTGTTCTTCCGCACTTAACAGCGCCAGCACTTTGGAGAACAGCTCTTTGTCGTCATTCCCCGCATAGCGTGCTTTTAAATCGTTATAGTTCAGTTCGATTGTAGTGTCTGCGTTCTTTTCCTCATAGTCTTCAAACAGCGTGCTCAAAAGCTCGGTCGGCAGAACGGACTCCAGTTCCCCGTAAGTAAAGGTGAACATAGCGTCATGCAAATCGGTTTTCAGTGTTACGGCAACCGGCTCGGGCGTTTCTTCCCCGGTGCTTATATCGCACGAGGTCAGCACCAACGCAACCATCACGAGAGATAACAAAACGCATATCCGTTTTAAACTCTTTTTCTGCATAATTTTCCCCTTTTCCGTATGTTGTTTTATACGCTTAATAGTTATCTTTTAAGCCTTCACTGTCAAACAGGAAAGCAGTTTCCAACAAAATGTCAATGCCCGCTTCCACCGTTTTCGGGTCCAGATTGTCGGCTGTATCGCCGCGGGTATGATAGTACCGTGCAGGTGTGGGATCCATCGCCGCCAGTGCCACGGCTTTCATGCCGCCCTGTTGTATTGCTGCCGCATCGGACGAGCCGAAAAACACATTGGCATAGTCTAAATTGTATCCGGCAATTTCACTCGCCTTTTTGAGCATTGCCGCCGCCTGACGGTCCAGCTTTACGGTGCCGCTCATATCCTTGTTATAAATGCCCATAAAGTCAAAGTCGCGAAGCGTGTCCGTCGCAACGAACACGGTTTCCACATCGTCCTCGTTTGCATGCTTTGCGGCGAATGCCTTTGCGCCGCGCAAGCCTGCTTCCTCACACGCCATGGAAACAGCGACGACTTCGGTGTTTTCAAAGCGAATGTCGTTTGCCGCCATAAAACGCAACACCGCCATCGAGGCGAATACGCCCGTTAAATTGTCGTTGGCGCCCGGCACAACGAGCTTCCAATTGACAAAGAACGCGCCGAGCAAAATCGGTACAGCCGTGACAATCGCCAGCACCAACACCACGGTGGAAAGCCAATCGGGAATCGGGAACAACGACAGAATGTCCAAGACGAACTGCACAAACACCGAACCGAACGCCAACGCGATAACCGTCGTCAACAGCTTGCCGCCGCCGAGGTGGGTGTAGGTCCATTCATATGCGGAGTCAATGTGCCCACTGAAAATAATACGGCGTTTGGTTTCGCCCGCCGCTTTGCGCGTGCAAACCACGTTGCAAGTGCGCCGTTTCGGAAAAAACGGGTCTAACAGCGGCTTATACAGCAAAAATTCGCACACCATAAACAGTAAAGAGAACGAGGACAGCACCAGCGCCGCAATGTTGAACGGGGTACTCAGCGGCGGGACTGCGTCAAATCGGCTTAAAATCAGCAGGACTGCCGCAATCATCATCAAAATGACATCTACCAGCACCCAGCCCATAAACGCCTTTGGATGCAGTTCAAAATCTTCGGCTTCTACCGTATCCGCAACATTTTTCATCGACTCGGCAATATATGCCTGTGCCTTTCGTTCGCTTTCCTCGCCCGATTCTCGCGGACCGATTTCTTTGCAAACCTTTTTAATTTCCCGTAGGGTGTAGTTGGTCATTTCCCTTCGCCTGGAAGGATAATTTGCGTTGCTTTCGCGCGCCAGCATAACATCACTCCGTAAAAGAATTTCCCTTTTCAATTTTATATATTTTAACACATAAAACCGAAAAAGTCGATAGGTATTTTGAAATCGGGGCGGGTTATTGACAGAACGCGCGAAAAAACGTAAAATAACAAGCATACAGATGTGCTAAAACAAGGATGTATCGGGGATATGGCAAAAATACATTTCAAAAAGCAAGTGAAAGCAAAAGGCCTGTTGGCGTTGCTTTTAGTCGTGATTTTGGCAGGGCTGACCGTCGGGTATGCAGTAACGGAAAAGCGAAACCTCGTCGAAGCGCCCACAGAAGTTGTGACCGAAGCCGAAACGGAAGCTCCTTCAGCGCCGCCCATACCGGAGAACACCACCGCGAGCGAGGAAACGACAATCTCGAAAGCGCCGCCCGTTTCCCTGCCGCAATCGACGGACGGCAATCCCGTGACAGTTTCGCCGGACGGCGAGCATTGGGAACTGACGCTGGTGAATTTACAGTACCGTCTGCCGGAAGAGTATGTACCGACCTTAAAAGCGGCGGTCGAAGGGAGCACCGTACAGCTCGACGAGCGTGTGGCGCCGTTTTATGCCGAAATGTATGCGGCAGCAAAGGCAGATGGGTGTACGCTTACCCCGTATTCGGGCTACCGCACCTATGCGCGCCAGCAGGAAAACTTTGACCGCAAAGTGGCGTATTATGTTTCGCAAGGCTTGAGCGAAACCGAGGCAATCGCCAAAGCGCAAACACGCGTTTTGCCGGCAGGTGCGTCAGAGCACAACATGGGCTTTGCAATGGATATTGTCAGTGCCAGTGCAGATTTTGTTTCGACCAAGGAGTTTTCGTGGCTGACAGCGCACGCGCACGAATACGGCTTTATTCTGCGCTACCCTGAAAACAAAACCGAAATCACGGGCGTGATGTATGAGCCGTGGCATTGGCGATTTGTCGGCAAAGAGGCCGCTGCCGAAATGCAAAAAAGCGGACAATGTTTAGAAGAATATTTAGGCGTTGCCTAAAAGGAGAAGATACTATGCTGACCATTCAAAACGGGCAATTTTGTGAGGACGGGAAACCGTTTTCGATTTATTCGGGGGCAATGCATTATTTCCGCATTCCCCGCGTGCATTGGGAGGACAGACTGCAAAAACTCAAAGCGGCAGGCTTTAACACGGTGGAAACCTATGTCTGCTGGAATTTGCACGAGCCGCGTCCCGGCGAGTTTGATTTTTCGGGTATGCTCGATATTGCCGAATATTTACGTATTGCGCAAAAGGTGGGCTTGTACGCGATTGTGCGCCCCGGTCCGTACATTTGCGCCGAATGGGATTTCGGCGGCTTCCCCGCGTGGCTGTTAAAGGACAAAAATATGCGGCTTCGCTGTAACTACGAGCCGTACCTTGCGTGTGTCCGCCGCTATTACAACGCGCTCGGTGAGCAGATTAACAGTCTTTTAGAGAAAAACGGCGGCAACATTATTGCCATGCAGGTTGAAAACGAATACGGCAGTTACGGCAACGACAAGCAATATTTGCAGGCGATTCGCAAAATTATGGGCGAAGCGGGTATGGATTCGTTCCTGTTTACTTCCGACGGTGACTGCAACTGGATGCTGTCGGGCGGCGGGCTTCCCGATGTGTTCAAGGTGATGAACTTCGGCTCGCGCACGAAAACGCTGTTAAAGAAATTGGACAACTACCAAACCGATATGCCGTATATGTGCGGCGAATTTTGGGACGGTTGGTTTGACCATTGGGGCGGTATTCACCACACCCGCCCGAGCATTCAAATTGAAAAGGAAATCAAGGATTTCCTCGATATGGACGCAAGCTTTAATATGTATATGTTCCACGGCGGTACAAACTTCGGCTTTACTGCGGGCGCGAATTGCACAAACGGGCACTACACGCCGACCGTCACCAGTTACGATTACAGCGCGCCGTTAACCGAATGGGGCGCATACACCCCAACCTATCACGCCGTGCGCAAACTCCTTTTGGAAAAACAGGGCTTGGAGGCAGGCGTTTTGCCGCCCGAGCCGAAATTGCAATTTGTCGGCACGGTCGAACTCACCCAGTCGGCGGGGTTGTTTGACAATCTCGAAAACATCGGCACAAAGCAGTACAGCCCCACGCCCGAAAGTATGGAACAATTTGACCAAAACTTCGGCTACATTCTGTACTCTACCACCGTCAAGGGCAAATATGAATCGCTGACGCTCTCTGTGGAGGGTGTGCATGACAACGCCTATCTGTTTGTGGACGGGGAACTGAAAAAGACCTATTATCGCAATCAAAACCCGAAAATGAAAGACGGCGACGGCTTTACATACCGCTTGGGCAGTATCAAAGGCGAAACAAAAATCGAAATCCTCGTGGACGCAATGGGACGCGTCAACTACGGCAAATATTTGTATGACCGCAAAGGTATTGCCCGCGTGATGCTCGGCAATCAGGTGGTGTTTGACTGGCAAATTACCACCCTGCCGCTGGACAACATCGACAAAGTGCAATACGGCACGGCGGGCAACCAATTCCCGCGTTTTTACAAAGGCACTTTCAAAGCCGCCACGGACGCAGACTGCTTTGTGGATATGACGGGCTTCAAAAAGGGCTGTGTATTCGTGAACGGCTTTAATTTGGGTCGCTATTGGGCGGCAGGTCCGCAGGCAACACTGTATCTGCCGCAGGATGTGCTCAAAGAGGAAAATGAAATCATCATTTTTGAGCAAGAGGGTACAGACCGACAGACCGTGGAAATCACCGACACCCCGAAATTAAGCCAAATGAAAAAGCGCAGTTTGTGTTTTTGGAAAAAGTAAAATCTGCATTTTACGGAGGGCATTATGTGGTTTCAAAACAAATATCAAACCCCCGGTAAGGATTATACCATTCCGCAAATTGATTTAAGCGTGCCGCCTGAAAATTTGGACGAAAGCTTACGCTACCTGTTTACCCCGTCCACGGTGGACGAGGGGCAGGGCTATTTGGGGCATCCCGATTCGGTGTTGCTTAAAAACGGCGATATTCTGACCTTTTTCCCCGAGGGGCACGGCAAGGGCAGAACGCTGTCGCGCATCAGCCACGACGGCGGCAAAACCTATCCCGATACGGTTGAAAATCCGCCGAAAAGCTGGGAAACCTCACTTGAAACCCCGACAGTGTATCGTTTGGAATTTACCGAACGAGACTGGACGGACAAGTTAATCCTCATCTGCGGCAATCCGAAATGGCAGGGCGTGCCCACGCCGGGCGGCTTTAATGTGTCGCTTTCGTCGGACGAGGGGAAAACTTGGAGCGAATACGAACGATTTTATGATTATGACAACAAAGTCTTTTCCTGCACGCCGATTGTGCCGATGAGTTCTTTAACCAAGCTCAAAGAAAACGGGAAATTCGTCGACAAATGGATGGGGCTGTTCCACGAATGTGTGCCGGGCAGACGGTTTGTCAACTACAAAACGATTTTGACCTTTGACGATGCGGGCAATATGCATTGGTCCAAGCCCGAACGATATTTCAAAGCCTACCGCGGAATGGAGAAAAACTCCAATATGTGCGAGGTTGAGTGCGTGCGCTCGGACGGCGGCACGGGCGACGAGTTGATGCTCATTACGAGAAGCAACACGAAAAAAATCAACTCTTTGTTGAGCTTTTCCCGCGATGAGGGCAAAACGTGGTCCAAACCCGTCGAAGCGCCCGCCGCGCTCAACGGCGAACGCCACCACGCGGAGTGGCTTCCCGACGGACGGCTGTTTATCACCTTCCGTTCCATTGAGCGCGACGCGCAGAAGCTCGCCAAAAATTACGAGAAAAAGACGATGCATTGGTATTCCGAGGGCTGGATTGCGTGGGTCGGTACTTACGATGACCTGAAAAACGGCAAAGAGGGGCAGTATCGCCTGAAAATCGCGCACACCTATTTGAACAATCAAACCGCGCCGTGCATTACCGCCAACGCAGACACGGGCTATTGCGGCAATGTGGTGCTCCCTGACGGCACGGTTGTCACTTCGTCTTACGGCATATTCTCAACCGAGCAGAAAGAAAGCGGCACCTATGCGACCGACAAGGGCAAACAGGTGCGCAAAACCTATATTATTTCCAAACGCATTCGTTTGGAGGACGCGGAAAAATTGCTGAAATAATCTGTGAGAGGGGAAATATGGACAAGGCAAAAAAACGCCTGTCCGCAGGCAGAATTTGCGGAATTTTCCTCGGCGCGGTGATTTTTATTTTATTTACGCCGCTTGTCTCGTTCGTGCTGAACAGCGGGTCGGTTTTCGGTATGGCAGTCGGCATTTTGATTGTGCTTTGCGCCGTGTTTTCCCCGAAAATCAAAGGCTTTTTGCAAACCTGCCGACCGTCCGTACGCACCGAACAGTACTTCTGCGGGTTTTCGCAATTTGTTGAAACAGCAAGCCGAAGTCGGCGATTATCTAAATTCGTATACAGATACACAGGTGCAAAAATGGTTTTTCTCTTATTGTGAATTGCAGGCGAAAATCAGCGCGGCAGAGCAGGAAGAATTGTTTGCATATGCATTTCGTCTCGGTGCGCGTATGTATCGGGAGACCTTTGCACCGCGCGACGGCGTTTTGCAAGAGGATTTTTAATGTAAGGTTGTTTTGCAAAAGGACAGCACAATACAGAAATGTCATTCTAAACGAAGTGAAGAATCGCAAACAGAACAAAGTAAAGAATGGAGAATCCGAGATTCTTCGCCTGACGACTCAGAATGACAATCGGGCAGGCACATAAGCCCTGTCCCTACGATTGGATATATAAATTCAAATTTATTTTGGTGCTTACCGATACAACAAACACCCCCGACCTTAAATCAGGGGTGTTGCTTTGCCGTACTTGCTTATTTCTTTTTCTTGGCAGGTGATTTTTTCGCGGGCTCTGCTTTCGCGGGCACCGCCGTTTTCTCCGCTTCTTTTTTTGCGGGGACTGCCTGTTTTTCGGCTTTCGGTGCGACGGGCTTCTTCGGAGCTTTCGGGGCGTCTGCACCGGCTACGAATGCCGATTTGGTGTGCCAAATGTCGCGCGCATAATCGTTAATCGCACGGTCGGCGGCAAATCTGCCTGCGCCTGAAATGTTCATCAGCGACATTCTGTTCCATTTTTCACGGTCGGCAAAGGTTTCTACCGCTTGATGCTGTGCACGGCGGTAATCGGCAAAGTCCGCCAAAACCATATACGGGTCGTGATTTAAAATCGTGCCGCCGATTTCGGGGAACTGTTTGCCTGCAATGCCGCAACGGTTGATGAAATCAATCGTGTTGTGCAATTCGGCGTTGTTGTTGTAATAATTCTGCGGATTGTAACCGCGACGTTTCATTTCCTCGACCTCGGGGGTGGACATACCGAAAATGAAAATGTTATCATCGCCTACCGCGTCATAGATTTCCACATTCGCACCGTCCATTGTGCCCAAGGTGACTGCGCCGTTAATCATCAACTTCATATTGCCCGTGCCGCTCGCCTCGGTGCCTGCAAGCGAAATCTGCTCGGAAATATCGGCGGCGGGCATCAGATTTTCCGCCATGGTGACATTGTAGTCCTCACAGTACACGACTTTCAATCTGCCACGCACATCGGGGTCATTGTTAATCATATCCCCGAGCGCGCAAATGAAAGCGATAATCTTTTTCGCCATAAAGTAGCCCGAAGCCGCCTTTGCGCCGAAAATATAGGTGTGCGGCGCGTAATCCGCATTCGGATTTTCCTTAATGGCAAGGTATTCGGTCAAAATGTTTAAGGCGTTCAGGTGCTGGCGCTTGTACTCGTGTAAACGCTTGACCTGTACATCGAAAATCGAGGTCGGGTCTAATTTTACGCCTGTATTCTTATATACCTGCTCAGCGAAACGCTCTTTGTTGTGGGTTTTGATGCGTTCAAGCTCCGCCAAAACGGTTTTATCATCTTTGTAATCGCGCAGTTTCAACAGTTCGTCGGCGCGATACACAAATCCGTCGCCGATAAGTTCTTTCAAGAGCTTATCCAGCTCGGGATTGGATTGGCACAGCCAGCGGCGGTGTGCAATGCCGTTGGTGACGTTTTTGAATTTGTTGGGGGTTAAGGTATAGAAATCGTGGAACACGGTGTCTTTGAGGATTTCACTGTGCAGTGCCGAAACGCCGTTGACGGAATGCGAGGACGCCACGCAGAGGTTTGCCATACGCACGACGCCGTTCGACATAATCGCCATACGCTCCACTTGGTCGGCGTTGTTGGTTGCCTGCCACACATAGTTGCGGAACCGGTTGTCGATTTCTTTGGTGATTTGCCAAATACGCGGCATTAAGCGTTTATACAAATCCTCAGGCCAGCATTCCAGCGCCTCTTTCATCACGGTGTGGTTGGTGTACGCCACAGCGTTTGTTACAATGTTCCACGCATCGTCCCAGCCGTAGCCGCATTCATCAAGCAAAATCCGCATCAGTTCGGGGACTGCCAAAGTCGGGTGGGTATCGTTCAAATGAATTGCAACCTTTTCGGCGAAGTTATCCATTGTGCCGAACACGCGCAGATGACGGTGCACAATGTCCTGAATGGACGCGGACACCAAGAAATACTGCTGGCGAAGGCGCAAAGATTTGCCCTCGGGGTGATTGTCGGCGGGGTAGAGAACTTTGGAAATGACCTCTGCCATTGCGTTTTGCTCCATCGCGCGCATATAGTCGCCCTGGTTAAAGAGGGACATATCAAGCGCCGGTGCTTTCGCCTGCCACAAACGCAAAACGGAAATGCCCTTGCCGTCTTTCCCCGAAACATACATATCGTAAGGCACCGCCTGTACGGGCTTATAGTTGACGAGTTCAACATGGTGGAACTGATTGTCCCAAGAATCCATCACATCGCCCTCAAAACGGACTTCAATCGCGCTTTCCTCGTGCGGCACAAGCCAAACCTCGCCGCCGGGCAACCAAAAGTCGGGCAACTCCGTCTGCCAGCCGTCCACGAGCTTTTGCTTGAAAATGCCTGCTTCATACAAAATCGAATAGCCGCGTGCGGGGTAGCCTTGTGTGGCAAGACCGTCCAAATAGCACGCCGCCAAGCGACCCAAGCCGCCGTTACCAAGCCCTGCGTCGGGCTCGCATTCATACAAATTTTCGAGCTTTACGCCATAATCGGACAGCACGCTGTCAAACACCTCGGTCAAATTGAGGTTGTAGAGGTTGTTTTTGAGCGAACGACCCATTAAAAATTCCATGCAAAGGTAATAGACTTTTTTGGTGCCCGCCTTTGCGGCTTCTTCGGAAAATTCCGCTCTGCCTGCGCTCATCATATCGCGGACAATCAGTGCGATTGCCTTATAATACTGCTCGTCGGTAGCCTCCTCGGGCGTGACACCCATAAAGTGCGAAAGCTTTGCCGTCAGCAACTCTTTTGCTTTCTTTTTCGATAATGCGTAATTCATACAAATCCTCCAAAAAAATTGGAATAAAAACCAATTTTTCAAAATTCTTTGTATATAATATACTAAAATATTGAAAATAGCAACCATAAAGAGAAAATTCCTTGTATTTCGGCAATATGCCCAAAAGTCGCGGTTGCGCGACGGCAAATCGTAGATTTACTTTGTAGATAATCTTTCCCCCAATCCTCTCGATTGGAAATGTGTACTCGTAGGTGGCGTCGACTCGGCGCCCCGTGAGAGGGCGGATATATTCGGTACGGCGCTTACGCGCCTGTATTAGAAAAGTTTCCCTTGACAAATTAAAATGGGCATTATATAATACATAGGCTGATTCGGTATGCACGGATTTTGGCATAAACCCGATAGAAAGACATTGGGTATTCACCTGACCTTCTTCTGTGCTGCGCGACAGGCAAATTTTAAAAGAGGTGAAAAAGATGACCAAAGAAGAAAAACAGGCAATTATCGCAGAATACGCGACACATGAGGGCGACACCGGTTCGCCTGAGGTTCAGGTAGCGGTGCTTACCAAGCGCATCAACGACTTGACCGAGCATTTGAAAACCCACAAGAAAGACCACCATTCCAGACGCGGCCTTTTGATGATGGTCGGTCACAGACGCAACCTGCTTGCGTATTTGCAGAAAACCGATATTGAAAGATACCGTTCTCTGATTCAGAGACTCGGCATCCGTAAATAATTTGGGAATTGAGGCAAGCGGCTTTCGGGCTGCTTGCCTTGAATTGCTTTTTAGAACACGAATTCGACGGGGCTTTTTCGGTCGTTTTAGCGGTAAATGGAGCTTTTCGCCGTGCGCGGACGGTTGCATTTATTGCTAAAAACCGGCTTTGCCTCGCGGAAATATTAAAGAAAAAGAGGTAAAAGTATGTTTTTTAAGGACTACAAGGTTTTTGAAACCGAGCTTGCCGGCAGACCGTTACAGGTAGAAGTCGGTAAAATGGCGCAGCTTGCGGGCGGCTCCTGTCTTGTCCGCTACGGCGAAACCGAAGTGCTTTGCACTGCGACGATGGCTGCCAAACCGCGTGAGGGCGTGGATTTCTTCCCGCTTTCCGTGGACTTTGAGGAAAAACTCTATTCCGTCGGCAGAATTCCGGGTTCTTTCCAACGCCGCGAGGGCAGAGCGAGCGAAAAGGCTACGCTTGCCGCGCGCGTGATTGATCGCCCCATTCGCCCGCTGTTCCCCAAGGATATGCGCAACGATGTCGGTGTAGTGGCAACGGTAATGTCGGTTGACCCCGACTGCTCGCCCGAAATCACCGCAATGATTGGTGTTTCGGTTGCCATCAGCATTTCCGAAATCCCGTGGGACGGTCCGATAAGCGGCGTTTCCGTCGGTTTGGTGGACGGCGAATATGTCATCAATCCCACTGCCGAACAGCGTGAAAAATCGCAGATGGCAGTGACCGTGGCTTCGACCGACACTTTGGTCGCCATGATTGAAGCGGGTGCAAATGAAATTCCGAACGATGTAATGTTTGACGGCATTATGTTCGGGCACGAAACGAACCAAAAAATCGTGGAATTCATCAAAGGGATTCGCGACGAAGTCGGCAAAGAGAAGGTTTCCTTCCCGTCGAATGACCCGTCACCCGAGCTGTATGAAGCCATTAAAGAATTCGCGATTGAGGATGTGCGCGCTGCGCTGGATACCGACGACAAACGTATTCGCGACGAGCGTTTGAAGCCCATTTATGACGCAGTACACGAGAAATTTGATGAAGCGTACCCCGAAGAGGCGTCCAAAATCGAGGATTGCCTTTACAAATTGCAGAAATATATTGTTCGTCGTTGGTTGCTCGATGACGGCAAGCGCGTGGACGGCAGAGGCATTGACGAAATTCGTCCGTTGAACGCCGAAATCGACTTGCTCTCGCGCGTGCATGGTTCGGGTATGTTCACCCGCGGGCAGACACAGTGCCTGTCCGTAACCACTTTGGGACCGATGAGCAACGCGCAAATGCTTGACGGCATTGATGAGCAGACCGAAAAACGCTATATGCATCACTACAACTTCCCGTCCTACTCCGTCGGCGAAACCAAACCGTCGAGAGGTCCGGGCAGACGCGAAATCGGGCACGGTGCATTGGCAGAGCGCGCGCTGTTGCCGGTTATTCCGTCGGTGGACGAGTTCCCCTACTGCATTCGTGTGGTCTCCGAGGTGCTTTCCTCCAACGGCTCGACTTCGCAAGGCTCCATTTGCGGCTCTACGCTGTCCTTAATGGCGGCAGGCGTACCGATTAAAGCACCGGTTGCCGGTATTTCCTGCGGTCTTGTGACCGAGGGCGACCGTTTTATGACCATGGTTGATATCCAAGGCTTGGAAGACTTCTTCGGCGATATGGACTTCAAAGTGGCAGGTACCAAAAAGGGTATCACCGCCATTCAAATGGACTTGAAAGTACACGGGCTTACCCCCGCGATTATCCGTGAGGCGCTGGACAAGACCTATGCCGCGCGTTGCTACATCTTGGACGAAATTATGCTGCCCGTCATTTCCGAGCCGCGCAAAGAACTGTCCAAATGGGCGCCCAAAATGCTTACGACCCGTATTGACCCCGACAAAATCGGCGATGTCATCGGCAAGCAGGGCAAGGTTATTCAGAAAATCTGCGCAGAGTGCGACTGCAAAATCGACGTCAACGAGGACGGTCAGGTATTTGTTTCCGCTTTGGATTTGGACAATGCGCAGAAAGCCGTATTCATTGTGGATACCATTGCAAACGGCCCCGAGGTCGGCGCAATTTACAAGGGCATTGTGACCCGCTTGATGAGCTTCGGTGTGTTTGTGGAAATCGTTCCGGGCGTGGAGGGTATGGTACACATCAGCCACCTTGACGTGAAACGCACCGAAAAGGTTGAAGATGTTGTCAATGTCGGCGATGAAATCATCGTAAAAGTATTGCCGAAAGATGAGCAAGGCAGATTGAACCTCTCCCGCCGTGAGGCGCTGATTGAGGTAGAGGGCTTAACCCCCGAAAACGAAGTTTCGGAACGCCGCCCTGCCCCGCGCCGTGACTTCCGCCGCAACCGTCGCGACTAAATTGAACAAAAAATAAAAACGGCAAAAATAAATGACCCGTATGCAAATTTCTGCATACGGGTTTTGTGTTGCTTGAGGTGAGGGGAGACGAAACCGATACGGTATATGCTTTTGGCTGTGCGGAGCATGCGGTTAAATCACTGCGCCGCCGTTGACCGAGAGTACATGTCCTGTGATGTATGCGGCTTTTTCACTTGCAAGAAAACACACTGCGTCCGCGATTTCTTCGGGGCGTCCAAGCCGCCCGACGGGCGTTTCCTCTGCGACGCTTGCACAAATATCCGCCCCCAGTGCACGCATCATATCGGTATTCACCGCGCCCGGCGACACCGCGTTAACGGTAATGCCCGATGGGGCAAGCTCTTTGGCAAGTGCCTTGGTCATACCGATCAGTCCTGCCTTTGCCGCAGAATAATGCACCTCACATGAGCCGCCGATTTCGCCCCACATCGAGGCAATGTTGACAATCCGTCCGTATTTTTCATGCAACATACAAGGCAGTACCGCGCGCGTCATATAAAACGCACCGTTTAAGTGCACGGCGAGCATTCTTGCCCAGTCACTGTCCGAAATGTCGGTGAACAGCTTTTGTTCGGAAATCCCTGCATTGTTGACAAGCACAGAAACCGCACCCAGTTCTTTCTCGATTTGCATAACGACCGTCCTCACTGCCGCGCTGTCGGTCACATCGACTTGGTAAGCGCGTGCCTGTCCGCCGTTTTCGAATATTTTATGCACGCAAGCGTCTGCACTCGCTTTGTTGGATTGATACAGCGCCGCCACAGCAAAGCCCGCCGAGCCGAGCGCCAAAGCCGTTGCCGCGCCGATACCGCGTGAAGCGCCTGTGACTACGGCAACTTTTCGGTTATTTTCCATACAAATGCCTCCCGCATGAAATTCTATATGGATTGTATCATATTTCTTTCGCATTTGCACGCTTTTCTCTTGCGAGCAAAGCAAAAATTCGATACAATATTTTTAAACAATATATATCGGAGGGATTACAATGTTAAAACGCCTGCCGAACGATACGCCGCTTCGGCTTGCTGAGAACGAGTGGGAACTGACTTTTTCAGACGATTTTGCATTTTTCGACCGCACCAAATGGAAGTGCAATACGATGATAAACCCTGAAAATCCCGCGCGCAACGGGATTCGCAACAATGCGTTTTATACCGATGACGAGGACATTGTGTTTACAAAAGACGGGCATTTATATATCCGTACCAAATGGAAACAGGGCAGTCTCGGCGAGGGGTGGTATACCGCCATGCTCGAAACTTCCCATGTGCACCCCGAATACGCCGCGACAGACTATCGGGGCTTTTCGCAGACGGGCGGCTATTTTGAAGTGCGCTGTAAAGTGCCCAAAGCCGTCGGCATTTGGACGGCGTTTTGGCTGATGCCCGACAACGAGGACGCTTTTTCCTCACGCGATATACAGTGGAGCGGCGAGGACGGGTTGGAGGTGGACGTGATGGAGTCACCGCACGCCTATCACCTTTTGCCGCGCGCGCAAAATCAAAACATCCATGTTCTGCACGCGGACGGCTATGACGAACGGCTGAAAACGCTTCGGTCGCCTGCCTTTTATGTGCCGCAGATGTATACCGAATTTCACACCTACGGCTTTTTGTGGGAAACGGACAAATACGCATTTTTCGTGGACGGGCATAAGACCTGGGAAACCAAGCATATTTACAAAGGACGGGATATGGGCATCTGCCGCGTGCCTGAATATCTGCTTTTGTCCGCCGAGGTGGCGGGCTGTATGGAAAACGGCAAACAGTATCCGGGGCTTACGCGCAACCAACAGACGGGCAAGCTCGAAAAATTTTGGTGCGGCAACCCCGATAAAAACGACAAGTCACAAAATTACGATTTTGTGGTGGACTTTGTGCGTTGCTACCGCCGCCGTCCGAAATAAGGGGAAAAATTGTTTTGATTACAGCACAATATCTATTTTTACCCGTTGATTGCCTTGCTTTTTTGTACGAAATAAGGTATGATATGCTTTGAGGTGATTGCAGTGGAAAATAAGACGGTGTTGTCTGCGCTTTCGGGCGGACTGTATCTTTCCGAAATCAATCTTGCGGGCACGCATGACAGCGCAACGGCATACTGTGCCTTCCCGAAGCTGGCAAAGTGCCAGGAATTGACCTTCCGCGAGCAGCTGGCGCTCGGCGTGCGGCTGTTGGATATTCGCCTTTTTCGGCGCGGCAATCGTTTTTATTTAGTCCACGGGATGGCAGACTGTTATACGGACGAAACCAAACGGGAAAAACTGCAATTCGACGAAGTTTTGGCGGTTTGCAAAGAATTCTTGCGTAAAAATCCACGCGAGACGCTGGTTTTGAGTATCAAACAGGACCGCGGACATTTTGAAACCACCTTTTTTGAACGCTTTTATCATACATATATAGAGCCTGACGAAAATCTTTGGTACCTTGAAAACCGTGTGCCGCATCTTGCGGAATGTTGCGGCAAGCTCGTACTGATGCGCCGCTGTAAACGTGCATCGGATTTTCGTATGGCAGACAATTGCGGGCTGGATTTCTCCGTGTGGGAGAACCAGGACTCCAAAACCGAAACGGCACCCTGCGAGGTCGCGCTGTCGAGCGCCTGCACCGCTACGGTACAGGACCGTTACCGTCTGCCGCCCGAAATGAAATGGGATAAGAGCGCAAAACCGTTTTTGGAAGCCTGCCGCCCGACAAACAAGCAGATCTGTATTCACTTTTTGAGCACCTGCGGCGGTGCGGGCTGTCCTGCGGAGAACGCGCCGCTTGTAAACGCAGCATTTTCGGAATATCCGCTTTCCAAAACGCATGCGCAGGGGTGGTTTTTCCTCGATTTTCCGACCGAGGCGCTGTGCCGAAAAATTATGCTTTCCAATTTGGAAATATACAAAGGGGAATGTGTATGAAAACCTTTGGGATTATCTTGCTGTGTGTGTTCGTCGTATTGATGATTTTACTATTGCTTTTATGCGGCTTTATTTTTAACGGGATTATCTGGCGCAAAACCATTCCCATACCGAAATGGATTGAAAAAATGATTGCGGGCGGCGGGATGTCGCCTGACCGTTATCAAGGAGATTTCGAAAAAGCCGCACAAGCCTTTGATGCTTTGCCGCAGGAAAAAATCACCCTGCATGCGCCCGACGGGGCTGTGCTCCAAGGACGGGTGCTTACCCCCGAAACGCCGAACGGCAGAACGATGTTGCTTTGTCACGGCGCAAGAAACTGCGGTAGAGGGGAATTTTGCTTTATGGTGCCGTGGCTGCTTCAGCAGGGATACGCGCTTGTTTTGCCCGACCACCGCGGCTGCGGCGAAAGTGACGGCAAATATATGGGCTACGGCACGCACGAGTCAAAGGATACCTTCTTGTGGGTAAATTATGCAAAATCGCGTTTTCCCGACAATTCTATCTTCCTGCTCGGCGTTTCTTTGGGCGGGGCAACGGTGCTGATGATGAGCAATCATGCCGACGATGACAAAATCAAAGGCATTATTGCCGACTGCCCGTACACCTCGGCGTGGGACGAATTTTCCTATCAACTGCGCACCTCATTCCATGCGCCGAATTTCCCGATTATGCAGATTTGTGATTTGTACTGCCGCCTGTTTTGCGGCTATCGTTTCAAAGATGCCTCACCCGTGGAGGCGGTCAAAAATGCCAAAAAGCCGATTTTGTTTATTCACGGCGCGTGCGACGATTTCGTACCGACCTTTATGCAGGATATTCTGTATGACGCGTGTACTTCCGAAAAGGAAAAGCTGACCGTGCCCGACGCGGTGCATGCGAGAAGTTATTACACACACACCGATCTGTATCAAAACGCCATTACCGCGTTTATGGATAAATACGACGGAGCGACCGAATGAAAACCGTGTTGGAAACTGCTGTGCGGGTTACGCCTGCGCAGGAAAAAACGAATATATTTTTGCCGTTTTCTTTGGAGAAAGAAGTTGAACAGTTAAAAATTGTCTATTCCTATGCGCCGAAGCTGTCGGACGGCGAAGCGGCGAAAGAAGCGGCGGAGAAATGCTTACAGCGCGACGCCGGCAAATACCGTGCGCAGTACCCTGCGGCGGAGGCGTTTTTGCCGCTGAAAAACTTGATTACACTGTCTTTGGATTCTCCGAAAGGCTACCGCGGTGCGGCACACCGCCAAGCGGATAGCCAAGTGCATATTTTAACGGAACAGACAGCCTCTCCCGGCTTTTTACCCGGAAAACTGCCTGCAGGGGATTGGCGGCTGGTCTTAAATGTGCACGCGCTTGTCACACCGTTTTGCGACTGCTGCATAAAAATTGAAGTGGAGGAGGCGGTCGGAAATGGGTAACGTGCAACAGTGGTTTGCTTGCGAACTGCACTGCCATACCGTCCACAGTGACGGCGATTTTACCGTGGAAACGCTTTTACAAACGGCGCGTGAACGGGCTTTAGACGGAATTTGTCTAACCGACCACAACACCACGGCAGGTTGGGCAGAAATCCCGACGGACGGCGTGCCTGCGGTGCTTTGCGGGATTGAATGGACGACCTATTTCGGACATATGCCTGTGCTTGACTGCCGTGAATATGTGGATTGGCGCGACGCAACGCCCGAAAATATTGACGATAAACTTTTTTCCGTCCACGAGCACGGCGGTTTGTGCGGGATAGCGCACCCCTATCAAATCGGTACACCGATTTGCACAGGCGGTTTTTGGGAATTTCAAGTCAAAGATTATAGCTTGATAGACTACATAGAGGTTTGGGCGGAGGGCGCACCGTATTACAACACCGCGAACAGTCGTGCGCAAAAAAAGTGGCAGTCTCTTTTGGATCAGGGCTATCATATTGCCCCCACAATGGGACGCGATTGGCACCGCCCGACCAAAAATATTTACCCCACGGCGTGCACGTATCTGCTGTGTTCCGAAGGAAAACTGACCCCCGAAAAGATGAAAACCGCGCTCAAAAACGGCAGAACAAGCGTCTGTGTCGGTCCGTTATTTTATTTTGAAACAGCAGACGGCGCGACGATGGGCGATACCGTAAAAGCGGGGCAAACCGAACTGCGGTTTTATTTAGACGATACGCGATATTGCGCGGCAAAGTCCGAAAATCAATTTGTCCCACGCGAAATTCGTGTGTTTTCAAACGGCGGTGAAACGATTTTATACTTGCCGCTGTCGGCGGGAGAAAAGACCTGTACGGCGACCTTGTATTTAAAAAGCAAGCATTGGTACCGCGCCGAGCTTTGGGGCAATACAGACGGAAAACCCAATACACAGCTCGCCTTGACGGCGGCAATCTATACAGAATAGGAAAAGGTGAAGCGTATGGAAACTACGGAAAAGACAACAAAAGCAGTGCGCGAACGCCGCTATGTTAGCGTGCGCGAAACGGTACTGTACGGCGTGGCAAACGGCGGGCAGTGTATCGGCTATAATATGGTGCGCTCACAGCTGACCTTCTTTTTGGTCACGGTGTTTGGTGTGCCCGCACCGGCTGTGGCAACCATGATTTTTGTCATGGGACTTTGGGATGCCTTCAATGACCCGCTTATGGGCACGATAGTGGACCGCACGCGCACGCGGTACGGCAAACTGCGCCCGTATCTTCTGTTTGTGCCGATTCCCTTAGGCATAGCGACGATTGTGTTTTTCGGCGGCGCGGAATTTTTGTCCGGTGTGCAGTCCGATGCCGTGAAAATTGTGTATATGTGCATTACCTATTTCGTATGGGAATTTTTCTATACGATAGGCGATATTCCGTTTTGGGGGCTTTCGGCGGCGGTTTCGCCCAATCCCGAGGACCGCTCGCGCGTCATTACCTCGGCACGCTTTATTTCCAGCATCATCGGCGGCATTCCGGGCATTTTGGTGTCCATTTGCATCGACCTGTACCGCCGCGGTATGGTGCCGTGGGATTTACGGCAGGTATTTTTGGTGCTCGGTATTCTTGCGGGCACGGTCGGTATGGGCTTGTTTTCACTCGCGGGGATTTTCTCCCGTGAGCGCGTGGTACAAAGCAACGACGAGCCGAAGCTTTTAGATTGCTTCCGTTATCTGTTTAAAAATAAACCGCTTTTGCTGTTGGTGCTCGCATCGGTCATCGGCACCGTAGGCGGCATCGGGGACACCTTTGTGCAATATTTTTATGCGCTGTCGCTCGGTACGGCGAGTCTGTCGATTATTGCAGGCATACCGGGCACGATTATGGGCTTTTTCACCTATGCGTTTTTGCCGAAGCTCGAAAAACGGTGGAGCTCTAAGCAGATTGTCATTCGGATAACGGTTTTAAAGGCGATTGTAACCACTTGTATATTCTTTTTGGGCTTCCGCCATTATACCGAGCCGATTATTATTGTACCGCTGTTGGCATTGCAAGGCGTATTTACCAGCGCTATCGGCAGTGTCAGTGCGGTTGTCCCCACCAAAATGGTCGGCGATACCGTCGATTATATGGAATGGAAAACCGGCGAACGTGGTGAGGGCATGAGTTTCTCGCTTTTAACCTTTATCAGCAAACTGACCGGCTCGTTAAGCACGGCGGCGGCGACGGCGATCATTCCGATCATCGGGCTGCAGCAAGTCGGCGCGGAAATGGTGCTTGCAGAAGGCGGTGCGGTCAACACACGGTTTTGGCTGTGGGGCTTGGTGACAATGATTCCTGCCGTTCTGAATTTACTGTCGCTGATTCCGTACATTTTCTATGATTTGGAGGGTAAAAAACTCGATACCATTCACGAAGAAATGCGCGCGCATCGGCTTGCAATGTTGAATACGGAGCGCACGGCTGCCGGGGAGGAATAACCATGCGGCATACGTTTTTTCAAAGATTGCTGGGCATTTTGCTTGGTACGGTATTGCTGATTTGCGCTTTGCCTACAGCGACATTTGCCCAAACGGAGGAAAAAGGCTTGCAGTTTCAGAACGGGAAATTTGAGATTCTGATTTTAGCGGATATTCAGGACACGGATACCCCGCAAAAGGAGACGACCGCTTTGGTGGAGGCGGCGCTCGACAGCGCAAACCCCGATTTGGTGGTGCTGCTCGGCGACAACACCGCGGGCTGGTGGAAAGGCGTGGACGAAGAAAAAACGCGAGCGGCGGTGGACGCTGTTGCCAAGCCGATTGACGACCGCGGCATTCCGTTTGCACTGGTGTTCGGCAACCACGACCACGAGGGGCTTTGCAGTGACGAAAACGGCATGACCGAAGAAGAGGCAAAGCAGTTTTTGCTTTCCTGTTTTCAAAAATACGACACCTGCCTTGCCGTTGCGGGCGAGGAGATGACGGGGCTTTGCAATTACAATTTGCCGATTAAAAGCACCGACGGGCAGAAAGTCGCCTATAATTTGTGGTTTATGGATTCCAACCCCTACACGCCCGAAAGCGAGGGCGGCGGATACGGCTATGTGCACCCCGACCAAATTGCGTGGTATGAAGAAACCGCCGCAGAATTAAAAGTGCAAAACGGCGGTGAGGTTGTACCCTCGATGCTGTTCCAGCACATTGTTGTGCCTGAGGTATACGATATGCTTTCGGAGGTGGAACGCGGGACTTCGGGCGCGGTGCGCGGCAGCGGCATTTGGCATGACAAATACTATACCGTGTCCGACGCGGTGTATCAAGGGTCTTTAAACGAAGGACCGTGTCCCTCTAACAAAAACGGCGGGCAGTTTGACAGTTGGCTTCAAACAGGCGACATTGTCGCCGCCTTTTTCGGGCATGACCATGTAAACGATTTTGCAGGTGTTTACAAGGGAATTCATTTGATTGCGACCCCTGCTGTGACGTTTTACAGCTACGGCAACCACCGCGGCGTGCGGACAATTACCATTGACGAAGCGGACACAAGCACATTCACCTCGGAAATTCTGACATTTGAAGATTTGACCGATTTAAAGGTAACCAACCTGTATAAAGCCAATCACGGCTATTATGAATACAGATACCGCTTTTTGCCGATTGCGCTCGGCGTGCTCGGCGGCGCGGCAGTTCTTGCCGCAGGGGCGGTTGTGCTTCGCAAGGTATGGAAAAAACGAAAGGGCAGGGGCTAACCTATGGAAAAACAGAAAAAACCGACAATTTATACCGTGGCAACGGCGCATCTTGATACCGTTTGGAATTGGACGTTTGAAACGACGATTGAAAAATACATACCCGCCACACTCGATGACAACTTTAAGCTGTTCAAAAAATATCCCGACTATGTGTTTAGCTTTGAGGGCAGCCGCCGGTATGAATTGATGGAGGAATACTACCCCGAAAAGTTTGAAACGCTCAAAAAATATATCGCCGACGGGCGCTGGTTTGTGACGGGCAGCGCGTATGAAAACGGTGATGTCAATGTGCCCTCTCCCGAAGCGCTGTTTCGAAATATCCTGTACGGCAACGGCTATTTCCGCGACAAATTCGGCAAAACAAGCGTCGATATTTATTTGCCGGACTGCTTTGGCTTCGGCTATGCACTTCCGAGTATCATCAAACACGCGGGACTTTTGGGCTTTACCACCCAAAAACTGACTTGGAGCTCTGCTTACGGCATTCCGTTCGATTTGGGACTGTGGCAAGGCGTGGACGGCAGTCAAATTTACGCGTCTTTGGACGCGCAGGACTATTCCGCAACGCTGAAAACTGTGCGCGAGCACAAAAACGCCCCGAACAAACTGAAAAGCAATATCGAAAAATACGATTTGCCGTTTACCTATTTATTGCACGGTACGGGCGACCGTGGCGGCGCACCGAAAGAGGACTCCGTCAAAACCGTGGTGTCGGAAAAGCAGAAAAACGCGCAAAGTGATACCAATGTCGAAATCGTCAGCGTGGATAAAGTGTTCCGCGTGATGGACGAGGACCTTTCCGCCGCGCAAAAGAAAAAACTGCCTGTTTGGAACAACGAGCTTGTCTCCACCGACCACGGCGTCGGCGGCTATACCTCGCGCGCGTTGGGAAAACGCTGGAACCGCAAAAACGAACAGCTCGCAGATGCGGCAGAACGCCTGTCTGTTGCCGCCGCTTGGTGCGGTGCGGGAGTGTACCCGCAAAAAGAACTCGAAACCGCGTGGAAACGCGTGATTGCGCATCAATTCCATGACGATTTGCCGGGCACTTCTTTAGAATGCGTTTACAAGCGCAGTTGGAATGATTATGCGCTGTCTTTAAATCAATTCGGGACGCTTTACGAGGCAGCGGCAGAAAATCTTGTGCGCCAAATGACTGTGCCGTTTTCGCGCGGGTATGCCGTAGCCGTGGCCAACCCCACGCAGTTTGTCCGCACCGAGACGGTGGAATGTACGATTGATGCGTTAAAAGACGCACAGTTTGTTCATGTAAAGAATGCGAAAGGGAAAGCGGTGCCGTCGCAGATTGCAAACGGGAAAATCCTGTTTTCCGCCACCGTGCCCGCAAACGGTGTGGCGGTGTATTGCGTTTCTAAAGCGGAAAAGCCCTATGCGGGTACGTCGGCGCTTGCAGTAACCGAACGCACATTGGAAAATGAAGCCTACAAGGTCACTTTGGACGACAACGGCGATATTGCCTCGGTGTTTGACAAAGTACTCGGAAAAGAACTGCTCCAAAGTCCCATTCGTATGGCGTTGCACAAATATAATGGTTCGCACCCGTGGCCTGCATGGGAACTCGATTACCCCGAGGTCATGGCAGAGCCTGTCGGATATGCCGCCGACCCGCAATTTAAAATTCTCGAGAACGGCAGTGCGCGTGTGTGTATCGAAACCTGTCGTACCGCGGGTGCGTCGGTGTTCGTCCAGCGCATTTCTTTGGGCGCAGGGGAAACGACCGTCCGCGTGGAAAATGAAATTGCATGGTATAGTCCGCGCACACTGTTAAAAACGCCGTTCTCCTTTACCGTGCAAAATGAAACTGCATCTTACGATTTGGGGCTGGGCGTGATTCGCCGCGGATTGAATACTGAAAAGCTGTACGAGGTCCCCGCGCAAAATTGGGCGGACATCAGCGGCGAGGAGTACGGCGTGTCGATACTCAGCGACTGCAAATACGGTTGGGACCACCCGACTGCCGACACGGTACGATTGACCGGAATACACACGCCGCGCGGTGATTTCTTGCCGCAAAGCCAGCAAAGTTATATGGATATGGGGCGCAACCGGTACGCATTCGGTATTTTCAGCCACAAAGGTGCGGATCTTTCTGCAACACAAAAAGCGGGTATCTGCTTCAATCAGCCGATGCGTGTTTTCTCCGCACCGCTCCGACAAACAGGTGTATTGGAAAGCGAGTTTTCCTTTGCCTCGATTTCCGACGATGCGGTTTTACTTCGCGCTGTGAAATGCGCCGAGGGCGACCGAAATACCGTGATTGTCCGCGTGAATGAGGGTACGGGTGAAAAATGCAAAGATGTGCATTTGCGTGTGGGCACGGGTGTGCGCAACGCGTGGATTTGCAACGGCTTTGAAGAAAAGCAAAAGAAAGCAAAGTTAGAAAACGGCGAGGTCGTGTTTGATATTGCCGCCTTTGCGCCGATGACCTTTGCACTGGAATTAGAGCCGCTGAAAGGAAAAGCGGTACCGTGCGAGCGTATGCCGATTTTTCTTGCCTGTACCGAGAAAACCGCATCAACAAATGCATTGCGGCGCGATGGGGCTTTGGGCGGCTGTACCGTACCGCAGGAGCAATTCCCGCGCACGGTGCGCTGCAAAAATACGGTGTTTACCCTCTCAACACAGCCGCAGAATGCGTTGCGCTGCTGTGGGCAAACCCTGCTTTTGCCCACAGGGACAAAAACCGTTTCGTTGTTGCTGACGGCAGTCGGCGGCGATACGCATGTGCAGTTTAGAAGCGGCGAAACGGGCAAAACCGTATTTGTGCCCGATTGCTTTGAAGCACTCGGGGCAGGCGATTTCGTGCGTACAAAGACTTCGGGTTATGTAAAAGACTGTACGCTGGCGTATGAATTTACGCATATGCATAAAGCAAGCGGTGATGTTACGGCAAAGCAGTGCTATTTATTCGCGGCGGAAATTCCCGTTTCAGGCGAGGCGTTGACGTTGCCCGTGGCGGAAAATGTGTTGGTATTTGCCGCGTCAGCTTCTTTGGAAGCATCGTGCGGCAAAGCCTTACAGCCGCTGTATGACGATTTCAAGAAAACGGCAATCCCCTATACGCGCCCGAATTATGAAACCGCAGTCAGTCGCGCATACCATTTGCTGTCGGCGCTCGAAAACGTCAAACCGCTGAAACCGTGGTTGGAGAAAATATAATTTATCTTTCCTTCGTGGGGGCGGTCGACCTCGACCGCCCGTAAAATGTGATGTGATTTTGCGGAACAACACGAAGGTTGTTCCCTACGCACAAAAAACATATTCAGACAGAAAAATAAACGCCCCGCCCATACCGAAAAACGGTATGGGCGGGGTTGTTGTATAAAAACCAATCCGAAGAATAGGACTTTTGTAAAAAGAAGTTACCCTTCGGGTAGATAATATTTTGCCTGTGCGTCCCAAAGGCGGCGGTATTCGCCGGCTTCGTTCGTGAGCAAATCCTCGTGCGTGCCGTACTCCACAAGTTCACCTTTTTTGAATACGGCAATTTTGTCGCAAAAGCGGCAGGAAGAAAGGCGATGGGAAATATAAATCGCGGTTTTGCCCTCGACAAAATCATTGAATTGCTGATAAATCCGATGTTCTGCTACGGGGTCGAGCGCAGCGGTCGGTTCGTCGAGCACCACCACGGGCGCGTCCTTGTAAAGCGCGCGCGCCAGCGCGATTTTTTGCGCCTCACCGCCCGAGATTTCCACGCCGTCCTTAGCAATATCCTTGTACAGCACGGTGATCTCCTTTTGTTCCATGCGCTCGATGCGTTCGAGCACATCGGCTTCTGCAAGGCATTGCTTTAAGCGCACCGCATCAGGCATTTCGCCCGCGGTTAAGTTGTCTGCTACCGACAAAGAGAACAATTTGAAATCCTGAAAGACCACCGAGAAAAGCTTGCGGCAGCATTCTGCGGACAAATCCTTGATATTCACGCCGTTGACGAGGATTTCGCCGCGGTCGGCATCGTACAGACGGCAGAGCAGTTTAATAAAGGTTGTTTTGCCGCTGCCGTTGCGTCCGACCACCGCGAGCCGTTCGCCTTTATGTATTTTCAAAGATATATTTTTTAAGGTATCGCTTTTCGCCGACGGATAGCGGAAATATACATTTTTAAATTCAATTTCCACTTGCTGCAAATCCACGGTTTTGTCCCCGTAAGTAAGGGCAGACTCGGTTTCGACAATGCGGAAGAAGTATTCGAGGTTCGGTACGATTTGCGCGTTTCTGCCGAAAGTGCCTGCAATGGCAGTCACACCCGCAATCACCTGCATAAATGCACCGGTGTAGCGCACAAGGGCTTCCATATCAAACAGCCCTAAAAGTCCTTTTACACCGATAAAGGTGTATACCCCGAAGCCCACAGCCGCGCCGATCACTGCCATATAGGCGCTTGCGGCGGCGGATTGCTTGGAAGTTTCGTGTAAAATGGTTTCGCCCTTGGTCAAAAGCTCGGCTGTGGCTTCGTGTGAGATAAGGGCTTGCTCTTTGTAAAGGCGTACCTCTTTGCCCGAATTGTAATTTGACAATATATCGCGGTAGCGGTGGAACAGGCGGTCCAATTTGCCGTAGCGATACTGCGACTGAAACCACACCTTGCTTGTGTAGTTGGTTAAAAATACCGTGCATACGGCACTGACACCAATGGCGGCAACCAGCACCGCGAAAAACCACGGGGAATGGACAAAGCCTTCGCCCGTTTTCACAAATCCGAGTTTAAAAAGCGGTAACAAAATCACCACAGAAAAAATCAATGTTACAGTCCCGGAAACAAAATCGTTCAGCATCCACGCAAGCTGTGAAAAGGCGGAATGGATTTTGTCCATCGATTCCGAATGCAGATGCACAATCTCCTGAAATGCGCTGTTTTCGAGCTTGGCGTAGTCCAGCGTGAACAGCTTATTTTCAATCGCAAGGCGCTCTTTTTGCGACAGGCGTGTACGGGATACCTGTAAGGCGAGGTTGAACCAATCGGTTACAAGCTGAAACACGAAATTCAAACCGATGCAAAGCCCGACGCTTGTAAACAGCGCCTCGGACGAGTCACCTGCATATAGTTGTGCGACAATGCGTGCGGAAAAATACACATTGATAAACGGGCGTATGCCGCGGCAAACCGCCGTAAGGAGGGTAAGCGGCAGCATAAGCGGCTCAAAGCGCGCGGTTTGGCGGAAGGCTTTCAGATAATAGCGTACCGTTTTCATATCGCGTCGCCCTCCTCCCGATAGTAATAGCTTTGCAGCTGATACATTTGATAATATTTTCCTTTTTTCGCCATCAGTTCTTCGTGCGTGCCGTATTCGGCGATTTTGCCGTCGGACAAAAACAGGATTTTGTCGCAAAAGCGCGTTGAGGAAAGACGGTGTGAAATAAAAAACGAGGTTTTGCCGCCGGAAAGGGCGTTGTATTGTAAATACAGCTCGTTTTCGGCAATCGGGTCAAGCGCGGCGGTCGGTTCGTCCAAAATTAAAATCGGCGCGCCCTTGTAAAGCGCACGGGCAAGCAGAATCTTCTGCTTTTCCCCGCCCGAAAAGTCCGCGGCAGTTTTATGTACGGTTTTGTCCATCAACGTGTTTTCTCGGTCGGGGAGCGATTCGATTTTTTCGCGGATACCCGCTTTCGTAAGGCACGCCCACAGCTTTTCGCGGTCCATATCTTCGTCGTTTTGCAAGGTCACATTTTTGGCGATGCTCACGGGTAGAAAGTGGTAATCCTGAAACACTACGGAAAACAGGTCAAAATAACTGCTTTGCGAAAAATCCTCTGCGCGTGCACCGTTAATCAGGATTTCACCGCTTGTGGGGGCATACAGCCCGCACAGCAGCTTAATCGCGGTGGTTTTGCCCGCGCCGTTTTCACCGACAATGGCAATGTTTTCTCCGCGCTCTACTTTGAAATTCATTCCTTGAATGGTTTGAGTTTCGCTGTCGCGATAGCGAAAATGCACATCGCGAAATTCCACCGAATATCCCTCTGCATCGGGGAAGTCGGGCTTTTGCACCGCACCCTTTTCCGGTGTTTCCAGATATTCTCGGAATTTTTGGCATTCTAAGTTGCAGCGAAGTAGCTGATTGTATTGAAAGGTCAACTGTGACACATAGCCTGAAAAGCCCGCGACGATGCCGAAGTAGAAAATGAAATCCGATACGGTAATCGAGCCTTCCTGTACGGCGCGGATTAAAAAGAAGTAGGCAACGCCGTCGCGCAGGGCATACAGCAAAGCTTGCAACGCCGAAGTGGTATACGTCACTTTCAAAAAGCGGTGCATAATTTTTGTGTATCCTTTGAGCACATCGGCGGTAATTTTCAAAAACCAATCGCCTAAGGTATACAGACGAATGTCCTTGCCGGCGGGGAATTCATGGCTTGTCCGATAAAAATAGTTGAATTTCAGCAACAAGGGGTTGGTGGCTTCCCGCGTGCGTTTGTCGGCGCGGTATGTAGCTTGGTCCAAGAAAAAGCCGAGCAGGCAAGTCACCAAAATCAGCACAAGCATAAACACAGGGAGCTTGTACAGGAGCGCTACGGAGGTGATAATGCCGAATACAGCCTGTGAAAGAGAGCAAACGACATCACAGAAATGCTGTGCGCCGCTGTAATTGCCGTTGACAAAAGTTCCGCTGCGCTCTAAGCGCTCACGACCTTGCAGACTTTCCACATCGACAAAATCGGCGGACATCGTTTTCTCGAACGACAGCACCGCATAGCGCATGCGCAGAATTTGCGACGACCCGAGCAGCTTTTGCTCCATAAACGGCGCAATCCACGAAGCGCCCGCAATCCCCAAGCACAACAGCGCCACGCGCAAAACGAGGGTGGGAACAGAAACTTGTTCTGTGATACTGTCCATCATGACCTTCGGTGCAAGGGCGGAGAGCATCGGCACGGCAATCAGCGCGGGAATACGCGCCAAAAGGTACAAATAACTGCGTTTGTGCCATTTGTACCAGTTGCGAAGCATAAAGACTACATTGTCAAGCGTTTGTCCGCGCGGCGATTTCATAAGACAGCGTCCTCCTAAGACCTTTGAAAGCGTGATACAAGCAGTATACGGCTTTTTTGGGTGGTTTGCAAGTGGAAATATAATAAGAAAGACGCGCTTTGCAGAAGGAACGTCCGCAATTTTTCCCTTTTTATTACTTTATGCGTTTTTGAGTACGGTGCCCGGGTAATAATGCGCCAAAATTTCCTTGTAGTCCGCGCCTTGCCGCGCCATATAGTCCGCGCCGTATTGGCTCATGCCCACAAAATGTCCGCTGCCCGAGACGGCGAAGTGAAAGCTACCGTCTAAGTAAGAAACCGTAAATGCAGGGGAACGAAGTCCTAAAAGTGCACGCAAGGTCTGCCCAGTCACGGTCTTGCCGCCGACAGAAACGCAAGTGACCACGCCGCTTTCGCTGTCGGACATGTTTAAATCGGTTATCCACGAAGCAGGGTCTTCGCTGAGCACGATTTCCTTGTCTGCCGACAAAGCAGTGCGCACTTCATCGGCTGTAAGGACGGTTTCGGTCTGCAAATCGGGCGAAAGGCGGTCGCCCGTACTCGTGACGCTCAAAAGATACGGCACATCGTTGCCCCAAACGGTTTTTGCGCTTTCGGTGCGCCCTGCACACAATGCAAAATATGCGGCGGTAATCGGGTTGTCCTCGTAGGTTAAAATTTGTCCGTATACCGCATTGACGGCGGCAGAGAATTTTTCGGAATAGGTATCGTACTTGTCGCCCCACTTTTCGCGGCGCGTCTGTTCGTCGTAATAGCCTTGGTGCACCCCTGTATCATCGGTGATGTCCGCGTCTCCCGCCTTGCCGTCGGGATTTTCTTTTAAACGTATTACATTGGTATATGCTGCTACCGCTTGGGCTTTGAGTGCTTCGGTCGGCGTGTCCGGCGGCATTTCACATGCAAGACACCCCAACAGGTATTCCGCCGTGTCGGTTTCAATGACATTGCCGCTTGCCACTTGCAAAACCGATACAGTATCTTCCCTTTTTTTCGTTGTATTTTTTGCTTCGCCTTGCTCGTCCCCCGAAAACGCGGCAAAGCCCGACTTTACCGTGTCGGAAAGACTGCCGGAAAAGTCAAATACCAAAACCGGCATTGTAAACAGCAAAAGGGCAAGTGTTGCGCATAAAATCCCGAAAATTCGCATAAACTTTTCCTCACTTCTTTGATTTTATTGACTTTGCATAAAATTTGAGATACAATATTATATCTATGAAAAGGGTATCTATCCAAAGAACCCTATCGCAAAACCCTATGAATCCCCCGCAAAGGAGGTCTTTCGGATATGGCAGACTATATTTCTCCGATTGACAATGAATCTCTTTCTACTTTATGCGAAGAATTGCTGAAAAATAACCGTATTTACCCTGATGATTACCGCCGCTTTGACGTCAAACGCGGGCTTCGCAATGCCGACGGCACCGGTGTTATGACGGGGTTAACGCGGATTTGCTCGGTAGAGGGCTATTATATTGACGACGGCGAACGCGTCCCCAAGGACGGCAGACTTGTATACCGCGGCATTGATATGAGCGAAATCGTCAAAAACTGTCAGGCGGAAAACCGATTTGGCTTTGAAGAGGTCGCGTGGCTGTTGCTGTTCGGCGATTTGCCGACGCAAACGCAGCTGGATCGCTTTTCGGCGCTTTTGGCGGAGTGCCGCGAGTTGCCTGACGAATTTATTGAAGATATGATTATGAAAGCACCCTCGCCCGACATTATGAACAAGGTCGCGCGGTCGGTGCTGGCGCTGTATTCCTTTGATGAAAATCCCGATGACATATCGGTCGAAAATGTTCTGCGGCAGTCCATTCAGCTGATGGCGCAGATTCCGACCATTATGGCATATGCGTATCAGGTTAAGCGCCGCGCATACGACCACAAAAGTATGTATATCCACCAAAACGATAAATCCTTAAAAACCGCCGAGTCAATTTTGCATTCCATTCGGTCCGACCGCAAATTCACGGACGAGGAAGCAAAGCTTTTGGATATTTGTATGATTATCCATGCTGAGCACGGCGGTGGCAACAACTCGACCTTTACCACGCGCTGTATCACCTCGTCGGGCACGGACACCTATTCCGCGATTGCGGCGGGGATAGGCTCTTTGAAAGGCCCGAAGCACGGCGGCGCGAATATTAAGGTGCACAAAATGGTCGACGATATGAAAGCGCATATCAGCGACCCCACAAATGAGGGGCAGGTTGCCGACTATCTTGCCAAAATCATTCAAAAGCAGGCGGGCGACGGCTCGGGGCTTATCTACGGTATGGGGCATGCAGTATATACCCTGTCCGACCCGCGCGCCGTGATTTTAAAGGAAAATGCCCGTGCGTATTCGCAAAAATGCGGCTTTCAGGACGATTTCCGTACCTTGGAGCTGATTGAACAGCTTACCCCCGAGCTGTTTTTGAAATACAAAGGCGAAAAGAAAAAAATCTGCGCCAATGTGGATTTATATTCGGGACTTATCTATGATATGCTGCGTATTCCGCAGGAGCTGTTCACGCCGCTGTTTATGTCGGCGCGCATTGCGGGCTGGTCGGCACATCGCATTGAGGAGTTGACTTCGGGCAGCCGCATTATGCGCCCGGCGTATAAAAATGTATCCTTGCCGCGGCGGTTTGTGCCCATTGCAGACCGTATTGACAATCACGCAGTTCCGGCGGAGTATATTCCGCCCGAGGAACGGTAAAAATAACCGAGGAGAAAGAGGCTATCCATTATGCAGAAGAAAAAAGGTCATACATTTGCAGGCATTGACGCCAAAGTGCTGGCTGCAGCGCTGGGCATAGCTCTTTTGGCGGCGATTCCGCTGCGTACGGTACAGCTGTTTACCAATATGGAAAGCTATACGGGCTTTTTTGAAGAGGTGAACTGGACGGTGTATGTGGTGTATGCTGTGTTCGCCGTTGCCACCATTGTGTTGGCAGTATTGCCCGCGCTTTCCGCCAAACTGCCTGCCTCACGCCCCGTGGTGCGGAAAAATAAGGCGCTCTCGCTCGGTGCGTTTGCCTTTGCGGCAGGGATTGCCTACGATGTGGCGCTGAGTCTTGTCAAGGTGTTACGCACCTTTAACGGGATTACCTCGAAAGGTGTGATGACGGCGCTGTTTACTGACGGAATGTTTGCGCTGCTTTTGCAGATTATCTGCGGCATTGCGGCGTGTATCTTTATGGTGTTGGTCGGGCTTTCCTATACCGGGGAGCGCGCAACCTACGGGGAGTATCGTTTGCTTGCGCTGATGCCGCTGTTTTGGACGCTGTTCCGCCTTGTGGCGCGGTTTATGACCAAAATCAGCTTTACAATGGTTTCCGAATTGCTGTTGGAACTTGCCATGCTTTGCTTTATGATGCTGTTTTTGCTGTCCTTTGCCCGTATTTCGGCGCAAATCTCCCAAAAAGGCGAAATGAAAAAAGCATTTTGCTTTGGATTGCCTGCCGCATTTTTAGCACTGACTATCGGCGTGACAAGGCTGATTTGCACCGTCGGCGGCAGAGCGGATTTGCTGGCAGACGGCTTTGCGTTTTCGCTTGCAGACCTCGGCTTTGGCATTTTTGTCACCGTGTATCTGTATGTACATATGCAGTACGGACGTCCCGCATCGGAAGATGACCTGTTGCCCGAAGCATATGCGTCGCCCGAACAGCGTCCTACCGACGAGCGTTTGGACGAAAACTTTTTAGAGGAGTAAACGCAATTTGCTTTTTTTACAAAATGTGCAGACTGCCGCCATGCAGGTCGCAATCTTGTATGTGCTGGTCGCTGTCGGCTTTGTCTGCGATAAAACGGGGCTGTATACCGAAAAAGCGGCAAGGCTGACGAATGATTTGCTGTTTTATATTGTAACGCCCGCGATTATCATTCAGTCCTTTACCTCGATTGCCTACACCCACGAAGCACTTAAAAATCTGTTGATGTCGTTTGTGGGCGGGACGGTTTTGCATGGTTTGGCAATTCTTATCTCGTTGCCGTTTTTCCGAAACGGCGATAAGCGCATGGTAAATGTCTATAAATTTGCCTGTATTTACGGAAATGTCGGCTATATGGCATTGCCGCTTGCTGCCGCCGTGCTCGGCGAGGAGGGCGTGTTTTTCTGCTCGGGCGTGCTCATTCCGTTTAATATTTTTGCCTTTACCCACGGCGTGCGACTGATGTCGGGCACTTCTACGGAAAAAACGGGCTTTCAAATGAAATGGCTGCTTCTGAATCCCGGAGTTATCTCGGTGCTCATCGGCTTGCCGCTGTTTTTGCTCGATGTGACGCTCCCACGGATTTTGGCAGAGCCTGTTTCCTATATCGCAAGTCTCAATACGCCGCTTGCCATGCTGATGTTCGGCACCTATCTTGCCAAAACGGATTTGCGCAAAATGTTTTTGCGTAAGGAAACCTATTTGGTTGCGCTTTTAAAACTGATTGCCGTACCGGCGGCGATGCTTTTGGTGATGCGGCTTTGCGGCATTACGGGCGTGCTTTGCACAGCACTGATGATTTCAGCGTCCGCGCCCACAGCAAACAACACCGTGATGTTTGCCACAAAATACGGCAGGGATACCGCCGCGGCATCGCAGACGGTTGCCGTTGTGAGCTTTCTGTCCGTTCTCACCATGCCGTTGTTTATTGCGATTGCACAGCTATAAAATACAGTCGACGGAAACGGAGGATTTTCTATGGATATGAAACTGATTGTTGCCATTGTCAACAGTGAGGACGCACCCGCGGTGTTGTCGGAACTGACAGCGGCAGCATACAGCGTCACCAAGCTCTCGACCTCGGGCGGCTTTTTGCGCGCGGGGAATGTGACGATGCTTATCGGCGTGGAAAAAGAGAAGGTCAAAGACGCACTTTCGATTATCGAGGAATTCAGCAGCCGCCGAACCCAGCCCGTGCCTGTGAATTCTACATATATCGGGGATTCGTTGATTTCCGTACCGGTGGAGGTTACCGTCGGCGGCGCAACGGTGTTTGTGCTCGATGTTGAGCAGTTTTATAAATTATGAGCTTTTCACAGTTTCCCCTATCCAAAGGGGACAGGCATTTTTTAGAAACGCGTGCGAAAACGCATACCCTGCCACAGACCTTGCTTTTAGAGGGCGGCGATGAAGCTGTGCGGCGCGCACTTGCGAAGTACATTGCCTCGGCGATTGTGTGCCGAAGCACCGAAGAAGCACCCTGCGGTGTGTGTGTTTCCTGTAAAAAATGCGCCTCGGGCAATCACCCGGATATTGCGTTGTTTGCACCGGAAAAGAAAACTGCGCCGTTTAAGGTGGAAACTTGCCGACGGATTCGGCAGGACGCGTTTGTCGTGCCCAATGACGGGGACTGTAAGGTCTATATTTTGGAGGACAGCCAAAATATGAATGACAGCAGTGAAAATGCGTTGCTGAAAATTTTGGAGGAGCCGCCGAAAGGTGTTTATTTTCTGTTGACATGCGACAGCCGTGCTGCCATGCTTCCGACGGTGCTGTCCCGCGCCGTGGTGGTGTCGTTGCAGGGCGAGCATACCGCGTTCTCCGAAGAAACTGTGCAGACGGCACAGGTGATTGCCGACGCATTGTGTTCCGGCACCGAGTGGACGCTTTTGTGTGCTACCGCGCCTTTGCAAAAGGACAGAGATGAAATTCGCAGCGTGCTTTCCTGCCTTGCAGAGCTTCTGACAAGTGCGCTGTGTGCGCAGTGCGGCGGAGAATTGCCGATGACCGCACGGGAAACCGTCTCTGCACTCGCAAAGCATTTATCAAAGAACAAATTATATGCGGCTTTTTGGGAGACGCAAGCACTCTTAAAAAGTGCTGAACGAAACGCCAATACCAATCTCTTGCTGACAAGCGTTTGTTATCGCTTGCGGCAAGCTGTGGAGCAAAAGTAAGTTGCCGAAAAGGCATCAATATAAAGAAAGGAACGATACCGTGCATCAAAAGCAGATAGTCTCTCTTACTGTGTGCGGATTTCGTGTCGTGTGACAACAGCTTTAAAATAAGAAAGAAAGGAACGATACCGTGCATCAAAAGCAGATAGTCTCTCTTACTGTGTGCGGATTTCGTGTCGTGTGACGACAATGGCAGAAGTTGTAGGAATTCGATTTAAAGAGGTCGGCAAGGTCTATTATTTTGACCCCGACGGAATGCAGTTTAAAAAAGGCGACCGCGCCGTGGTGGAGACCGCCCGCGGTGTGGAGTGCGGCGAAATCGCCATGGAAAACCGCGAGGTGGACGACAGCGAAATCGTCAAGCCCTTAAAGCGCATTGTGCGCCCCGCCAACGAAAATGATTTGCGCGTGGTGCAGGAGAATCGCGAAAAGGAAAAAAAGGCGTTCAGTATTTGCGAAGAAAAAATCCGCGCGCACAATTTGGATATGAAGCTCGTCGATGTGGAATATACCTTTGATGGTGGCAAAATCCTGTTCTATTTCACCGCGGACGGGCGCGTGGACTTCCGCGAACTCGTAAAAGATTTGGCGGGCGTGTTCCGCACGCGCATTGAGTTGCGCCAAATCGGCGTGCGCGACGAGTCGAAAATGGTCGGCGGGTTCGGTATGTGCGGCAGACCGTTTTGTTGCAGTACCTTTTTGGGCGATTTTCAGCCTGTTTCCATCAAAATGGCAAAGGAGCAGGGTCTGTCTTTAAATCCCGTGAAAATCAGCGGTACCTGCGGACGCTTAATGTGTTGCTTAAAATATGAGCAGGAGGCGTACGAGCATCTGTTGCGCCACACCCCAAAGGTCGGTGCGATTGTCGAAACCCGTGAGGGGAGAGGGACCGTGGTTGAAAATAATCTGCTGACGGGCATGCTTAAAATTCGCTTGGACCGCCGCCCCGACGCAGCCCCCGTGACCATCGAACGCCACGAGGTCAAACTCATTCGTGACGCGCAAATCCGCGTGGATAAAGCGGAGCTGGAATCCTTAAAAGGAATCGAATAAAAAAGGCTTGCTATTTTAGAAAAATGTGTTAGAATGTAGGTAAATTCTGAAAGGGAGGTCACGAAAATGGCATATCATATTTCCGACGATTGCATCTCCTGCGGCGCTTGCGCGGCAGAATGCCCGGTTGAGGCGATTTCCGAAGGGGACAGCAAATACGTTATCGACGCAGACACCTGCATTGATTGCGGCAACTGCGCAGATACCTGCCCCGTTTCGGCACCGCAGGCTGAATAATTTTCAAAGTTGAAAAGGCTGTTCTTCGGAACAGCCTTTTTTTCTTTGCTTTTTTGCGGTTTTGTGGTATGATGGCAGTATGAAAGAAACAGAACTTTTCGAGCAGGAACATATCGAATATCTGAAACCGAATTTCGGGCTGGTGGTGTCGCCTGCGCATACCTTCGGCACGGACGCGGTTTTGCTTGCGCGTTTTGCCGCGCCGAAGAAGAATACCGTCGCCTGCGATTTGGGGACAGGGTGTGGGATTATCCCGATGCTGTGGCTCGCGGACGGTCTTTGCCGTCGTGTAGACGGCGTGGAAATTCAAGAAGCGGGCTGTAACCAGTTTGCGCGCAGTATTGCGGCGAACAGTTTAGAAGCAAAAGCCTTTGCCCATTCGGCGGATTTGAAACATTTGGATACGGTCTTGCCGCGTGAAAGCTATGCCCTTGTGACGATGAATCCGCCGTACAAGGCGGAAAATACGGGTATTTTAAGCGATAGCGCGCATGAAAAAATAGCACGGCACGAAACGGCTTGTACACTAAGCGATATTTCTGCGGCGGCGGCACGGCTGTTACAATACGGTGGGCGGTTCTGCTTGTGTATTCGCCCTGAACGGCTGTTTGAAACTATGCAGGCGATGGCAAATGCCAAAATCGAGCCGAAAAGACTGCGCCTTGTATCGAAAAATCCGAACAGCGCACCGTGGCTGTGTCTCATCGAAGGGCGCAAGGGCGGTAAGCACGGGTTGCAGGTGCAAAACGGCTTGTATGTGTATGACGAAAACGGCAATTTAAGTGATGAAATGCGCTGCATCTACGGCGCGTATAAAGAGGAGGGACAGCGGTAATGGCAGGGATTTTGTATGTGGTCGGTACACCGATTGGGAATTTGTCCGACTTTTCGCCGCGCGCGCTGGAAACCTTGGAGAAGTGCGACTTTATTGCCGCGGAGGATACGCGCGTCACTTTGAAATTGTTAAATAAATTTGAAATCAAAAAGCCAATGGTCAGTTATTATGAACATAACCGCCGTGAACGCGGAGAAATCATTTTGGAACGATTGCTCGGCGGCGAGAGCTGTGCGTTGGTGACAGACGCGGGTATGCCCGCGATTTCCGACCCCGGCGAGGATTTGGTTGCGCTTTGCCATGCGCACGGTGTCAAGGTCGAGTCCGTGCCCGGACCGACGGCGTTTGCCACAGCGGTGGCGGTGTCGGGACTGCCCTCGGGGCGGTTTACCTTTGAGGGCTTTCTGAGCGTCAACAAGCCGAGCCGCCGCGCGCATTTAGAGGAATTGCAAACCGAAAAACGCACGATGGTCTTTTACGAAGCGCCCCACAAATTAGCCGCCACACTTGCCGACATGTACGCTGCGTTCGGCGACCGTGAAATCGCACTGGTCAAGGAATTGACCAAACTCCACGAAACCGTGGAGCGTACCACCCTCTCTGCGGCATCACAAAAGTACAGCGAAACCCCGCCGAAGGGCGAGTTTGTGTTGGTAATCGCGGGTGCGCCCGAAAAAACACCGACGGAATATACCCTCTCAGATGCCGTAGAATTTGCCCGTGTACAGGTTGCGGCAGGGCTTTCCACCAACGAAGCGGCGAAAACGGCGGCGAAGCAATATGGTTTTAAAAAGAGCGACATTTACAAAGCGTTGACGTAAGGATAAAGGAGCAACAAAATGGAATATTGGTATTTGTGGCTGATTTTTATTGTGCTTTGCGTGGTGACGGCGTTTGTGTTAAAAAAGGCTTCTGCCGCACTGCAGCAGCACAACAGCGATACCAAGCAAATGTATGACGAAATCGAACGCTTGAAAACCTTAAAGGCGAAATATCAAAATGCCGATGCACAGCAAATTTCCGAAGCGGATGCGGACGAATTGCTGGCGGGTATGTGCGCCGTGTTGCAGGCGAAAATCGAGCGTGCCGCAAACGCGAACGACTGCTTTTGCGCGTTTTGTGTGCCGCAAAAAACCGTTTACACACTGCAATTCTTTTTGGAGGATTGTTCGGAAAATTTGTCCGTATTTTTTAAAGTCAACGGCGAGCCGCTGACGGGCGCGCTCCCGGCGGCGCTTGCGGAAATCGGGGAAACGGCGCTTTCGGCGCTTGCCGCCGAACTGTACGCAATGTACGATGATAAGAATGAGGAAGTCTCGTTAGATACGGCGGAAATCGCCCGCATAGACGGCGAATTTTCGGGGGAATTTGACCCTGACCGCGTTTTACAGCATATAAAAGTGTATATTGAAGCCCATTTTGCCGAGATTTTGGCATAAATTACTGCAAAATGGAAATTCTAAACATACGAATTACAAAAGGAGTATGTTTATGGAATTTAAAGGCAGTAAAACCGAAAAAAACCTGCTCGCCGCCTTTGCAGGCGAATCACAGGCAAAAACCAAGTATGAATTTTACGCCGAGCAGGCAAAACAGGACGGCTACGAGCAGATGGCGGGGATTTTCAAAGATACCGCCCACAATGAGGGCGAGCACGCTAAGCTTTGGTTTAAAGCATTGCACGACGGCGGTATGACCGCCACGCCCGAAAATCTGGCGGACGCCGCTGCCGGTGAGCATTACGAGTGGGCAGAAATGTATAAGGATTTCGCCGAAACCGCCCGCGAGGAGGGGTTCGATGAAATCGGTTTTTTGTTTGAAAGTGTCGCGAAGATTGAAAACAGCCACGAGGTGCGGTATAATACTTTGCGGGACAACCTCGAAAAAGGCATCGTCTTTTCCCGTACCGAGGAGACGGTTTGGCTATGCCGCAACTGCGGGTATCTCCACACCGGCAAGGTGCCGCCCGCCGTTTGTCCCGTTTGCGGGCACAAACAGGCGTTCTTTGAAATCCACAAAGAAAATTACTGACGGTTACATGGGTTCGCTTTCAAAAAAATCGGCAAATTCTTTTTGCAAAATACGCTCGGCGTTTGCAATAACAGTCTGCACACAAGCGGGCGGCGCCGTGCGTGCCGTCACCGGTTTTTCAGGGGCGGGAATACCGTTTTTGACAATGCTGTCCATGACCGCCGCGCTCAACGCTTCCGCCGCGCGGTCGGAAAAAGCTATCCAGGATTTCGGCAAAATCCCTTGCTTGGCGGCTTCCGCCGCAATACGGTAAATTGCAAGCGCAAAATAACTACGCAAACGGTCCTGCACACCGACGGCAGACAGCTCGTCTGACAGCATCGCCGCCGCACGGAACAGCGTCACCGTGCGAAACTCCCTGTCCTGCGGCGTATCGTGCTCGTCAAAGGATTCGTCCATGCCGCGCCGTGCGTCGCTGACCCCCAACAAATAGTCGCAGCTTACGTCATAAAAGGCTGCGGCTTTACATACAAAGGATAGTCCGCATTCGCGAATGCCTTTTTCGTAATGTGACAACAGCGCTGCGGAAATGTCAAGCTGCTCTGCCGCTTCCTTTTGGGTCAAGCCCCGTTCTTTGCGTAAATTCGCCAGCCGTTCCGAAAATGCGGTATGCATTTTTCGCCCTCTTTCTACGGATAGTATTTTCAGTATAGCATATTCTTTACAATTTGTATATTTGTTTTTTAAAAAAGGAGTACATATATGAAAACCTACCAAATCCATCTCATTCGCCACGCCATGACCGAAGGCTGTACGGAGGGATTATATATCGGGCACACCGATTTGGACGTATCCGAAGACGGCTTGCGGCAAATTGACGATTTAAAAGAGGAATACGGCGGATACCCCGAGGTGGACGCGGTGTTTTCGGGACCGTTAAAGCGATGCTTGCAAACGGCGAAGCGGATATACCCGGAAAAAGAGCCGATTGTCATGGAAGGGCTTTCCGAATACGATTTCGGCGAATTTGAGGGCAGAAGCGCCGACGAATTAAAGGACGAGGAAGCATTTCAGGTGTGGCTTGCAGGGACGCACCCGGAAACGCCCGTCCCGTTCGGTGAAAGTCAAATTGCATTTAATCAGCGCATTTGCGATACTTTTATGCAAATAGTCAACGGGATTCTACAAGCGGGCGTGAGAAGCACCGCTATCATCACCCACGGCGGTGTGATTATGTCGCTGATGACGGCGTTTGCCGTGCCCGAAGCACCGATGCACGAGTGGATGACACCGAACGGCTGCGGCTACACGTTGCGGCTTGACCCGTCGGTGTTTTTGCGCACAGGGAAATTAGAGGCGTTCGCCGAGTGCCCCGCCGTGCCGCTGACCGAAGACGATGAGCGCGAATTGTGGGATTATTACCCCGAGGACACCTTTGACGATTGGGAAGCGTTTGAGACGGACGATTGACGGGTACAGAAAATACAAATTTCAATCTATCGGCGCAGCCGCATTCCTTGTATTCCTCCCTCTGGGACGGTAGACTCCCGCATAGTGTGAGGGAGATGTCGCGAAGCGACAGAGGGAGACCGCCGCCGTCAGCGCGTGACGGAGGGAGAAGAACGGAAATATCTCTCCCCCGGACAAATGCTACGCATTTGCCAGCCCCCTCTCGGAGGGGGGCGGAAACAGGCGGGCGAGGTCGTCCGCCCCTACGATAAATTCAAAGTTGTCATTCTGAGCCGTTAGGCGAAGAATCTCGTTTCGCACATTTTATATTATATTCTGTTTGAGATCCTTCGCTTCGCGCAGGATGACAAATCAAAATTTACATTGCATACCCCCACCGCAAACTGCATATGCCTGCTTTTCCGCCCGCGTAAAACATGCGCGGGCATTTCTTTTGCATTTCCCAAATTTTGCATACAAAAAATTTGTTTTATTCCGTGTTTTTTCGCGGATTGCCA
>JBJEPS010000021.1:0-24640 GCA_051881355.1 Candidatus Fimenecus sp.
GTGCGATTGAAAATTCAGTTAAAAATCAGAACACAAGGAACCGTCCCCTGTGCGCTTGAACAATTCAGGCTTTGGTGAACTCGGGTACGAATATGATGCAGTCGGCAACATTACCCAAATCACCAAAAACGGCACGGTGCAGGAAACATATACCTACGATGCCCTGAATCAATTAAAAACCGTCACGCACAACGGTGTAACCACCGAATACAATTACCAAAACGGCAATATTACTTCCGTTACACAAAACGGTACAGTCATAAAAACTTATGGCTACACCGACAGCACTTGGTCGGATTTGCTGACGAGTTCTCTGATTGAAAATAGAACAATCAGGACGATCAGGTGACGGTTCGAAACCACTGACAAAGTCCGACTTCGCACCGACCTCGTCGGATAATCAAACAAAAGGGCGGCATAATAAAACAATCGAATTTTTCGGAGGTATGTATTATGTTTGAACTTACACGCAGAAATAACAATCGTCATATGGACAGCTACAATCCCTTCCGCGAGATGGAGGATATCGAAAGACGGTTTTTCCAAGACCCGTTCGGCAGTTTCTTCGATATGCGGGACTTAGCGGAATTTAAGACCGACGTCACCGATGAAGCGGACAGCTTCTTGTTGGAGGCGGATTTGCCCGGCTTTGATAAAAAGGATATTCATTTGGATATCAACGGCGACACGCTGACCGTCAGCGCAGAACGCCATTCCAAGGTGGAGGAAAAAGACAAAAAAGACCGTTGTATTCGTATGGAACGTTCGTACGGCGCTTACAGCCGTCAGTTTGATGTCTCCGGCATTGATACCGAGCACATCAAAGCAAAATACGAAAACGGCGTTTTGAAATTGACTTTGCCGAAAAAACAGACCGAATTGCCTGCGGCAAAGCACTTGGAAATTGAATAATCGAAACGCAACCGCTGCCGCACCGTGTTTCGGACGGCGGCGGTTTTTTGTTTTTTCATACGCAAAAAAGCCTGTTAACCTTTTAACAAATCGGATTGTTTTTCACAAAAAAATGTGCTATACTTAACATTAAGTTTACAAAAAGCTGATATGCTATATAAGATATGGGCTTTTGATAAATTTTCTGCCCACGGCATAGAGCCGCCCGAAAACGCAAACACTGTTTTCAGGGTCTATCAGAACAGGAGGAAATGCTATGGATATGCTGACCGAAATCAAAGCGGCTGAAGAAAAAGCCGCTGCGCAGATTGCCGAAGCAAAAGCCGTTGCCGCAAAAGCAGTCGCCGACGCGCAGGCAAGCGCCGAGCAGGAAGCGCAGGCACGGTTTGATACAGCTAAAGAGCAATCGGCAGAACAGTTGGCGCAGGCAATGGAGCAGTCGCTGTCGGAAACCGCGCAAACGCACAAAGAAGCTGACGCGCAAAAAGAAGCGCTTTCCGCAGTTGCCGAAAAAAATCAGGCAGCCTGCGTACAGCAAATTCTCGCCTATTTGTAATTTTCGGCTTATGTTCCCGAAAGGAGTGAAAATATTTGATTGTCCCGATGAAATTCGTGACGCTCGTTTTGATGCGTGACGACCGGGAGGCGGTTCTGCGTGCGCTGCAAAAGACAGACAGCATTATGCTCTGCGAGCAGGAAGGTGCGGTCCGTGCGGGAACGGAAAATGCCGCAGCACTGCGACGCATGGAAAAGCTGTTGTCGGATTTGAAGCCGTATGCCCCGAAAAAAGGGCTGTTTGCGGAAAATCCGCAGGTAGATGCATCTGTATTTGAAGCGCCGAGCTCGGCGGACGCCCAAACCGCCGACCAAATGGAAGCACTGCTGATGCGCATTGACAAAGGCAAAGAACGGCAAAAGCAGCTTTCCGACCGGCAAACCGCCTTGTACCCTTGGGCACAGCTTTCCGCCTCAGCAGAAGATTTGGCGGACGGCGCGTACACAAACTGCACCTTAGGCTTTGTACCGAAAAAGCAATTTCCAAGCCTTACGGCATTTTGTGAAGAAAACGGTGCGGCGGTAGAGATGATTTCCGAAACCGAGCAAGCAGTGTATTTGGTTCTCGCCGCACTAAAAGACGGCGCGCCGCTTGACCTTGCCGCGTTCGGCTTCCAAAAATGCACCTTACCGCTTATCACGGGCACGGTTGCGGACGAACTGCGTAGTATCGCCGCCGAGCAAAATGAGCTGCAAAAACAGTTGGACGAAAATGCGGCACAGTTATCCGCACTCACAAACGACAGCCTTGCACCGCAGGTGCTGTGTGACCACTACCGTGCGGAAAGCGACATTGAAGATGTTCCGTTTTTGTCAACCGAGCAAGCCGTTCTTTTGAGTGGCTGGGTACCTGAAAAACGTGTGGCAGAAGTGGAGCAGACCGTTCGTTCGGTCACGGAAGTATTTGATTTAACCGCGCGCGACCCGGAGGACGGCGAAGACGTTCCGACAGAGCTGGAAAATAAAAAGCTGGTCTCTCAGTTCGAGGGGATCACCAACATGTTCAGTGTGCCGAGCTACGGTGGGTATGACCCGAACGCCGTGATGGCACCGTGGTACTGGGTGATTTTCGGGCTGATGATGGGCGACGCGGGCTACGGGCTGATGATGGTCGTGTTAATCTCGATTGTCAAAAAGATTATGAAGCCCAAAGGCGACACGAAAAAGCTCATCAATGTGCTTTTGTATTCGTCGATTACCACCATTATTTGCGGTGTGCTGTTCGGCAGTTATTTCGGCGAAACCTGGCACCCGATTTTGTTCTCGCCTTTAGACGATCCGGTGAAAATGCTGATTGTCACCTTGGGCATCGGTGTGGCGCACATCTTTACGGGGCTCATTGTACAAATCGTCAACAGCGTCAAAGCCGGGCACTGGTTTGACGCGGTTTGTGACCAGGTTTCATGGATTTTGGTCATCAGCGGTATTTGTATGATTTTCCTCGCCTCCACACGCACCGTCGGCATTGTTTTGGCGTGCATCGGTGCGGCAATTATCCTCTTTACCGCAGGGCGTGCCAAAAAAGGCGTCATCGGCAAAATCACAGGCGGGCTTGTGGGGCTTTACGGCATCACCAATTATTTAAGCGATATTCTGTCATACTCGCGTATTCTCGCGTTAAGTCTTGCCACGGGCGTTGTGGGTATGGTTATGAATATGCTCGCGGGCATGATTCAAGGCTCGGTCATCGGCTTTATTTGTTCCATACTGATTTATATTGTCGGGCATATTTTCAATTTGGTGCTCGGACTTTTGTCCGCCTATGTACACGACTGCCGTTTGCAGTACATTGAATTTTACGGCAAGTTTTACGAGGGCAGCGGCAGATTATTCAAACCCCTTTCCATCAACCCAAAATATATTCAAATTAAAGAAAACGGAGGAAACTAATTATGTCTGGTATTTCTATTGCAATCATCGGTGCGGCGCTGTGTGCAGCGCTTGCGGGCTGCGGCTCGGCAATCGGCGTTATGGCGGCTGGGAAAGCCGCGGCGGGCGTTGCGTCTGAAAAACCCGAATTGTTCGGTAAACTGCTTGTTTTGCAGGCACTCCCCGGTACACAAGGCATTTACGGATTCTTGACTGCCATTCTGATTATGGTGCAAATCGGCGTTTTGGGCGGCGGTGCCGTGGATTTGACCGTTTCGCAGGGCTTGCAGTTCTTCGGCGCAGCAACACCGATGGCAATTGTCGGCTTGGTTTCGGGTATCTGCCAGGGCAAAGCGGCTGTCGGTGCTATCCATATGACCGGCAAACAGCCTGACGCTTCCGGTAAAGGTATCACGATGACCGCGTTGGTTGAAACCTACGCCATTTTGGCATTGCTTACCTCTATCCTTTTGATTTACGGCATTCAGTTATAATTCCCCTGCCGTATTTCGTAAAAAAGGAGTGAGCAAGCTATGAGCGCAAGCACAGTGATTCAGAAAATCGAAGAAAAAGCCGCCGCGCAGTGCACCGAAATCCAAAAAGACGGCGCGCAAAAAGCGGCGGAAATTCGTGAAAAAATTGCGGCAGACACCGCAAAACGCCTTGCCGATTTACAAGCACAAACCGATATGCGCGCAGAACTGATTTTGCGTGCCGCAGCACAGCAAGCGGCATCTGACAATAAAATTGCGGTGCTCAATCACAAGGACGCGTTACTGAAAGACGCGCGCAAAGCGGCAAAGGAACAAATGCTTTCTTTGCCCGATAACGAGCGCCGTGCACTTTTGGAAAAATGGATAACCGAAAACTGCGACGGATATGCTACCGAGCTGCATTTCAGCGAACACGACGCACAGTTATTTGTGTCTTCAAAAAAGGATTTCGGCAAAAATGTGACCATCGGCAGTATTGACAAAGAGATTGACGGCGGATTGATTTTATCCACCGCGCAATACGATATTGACCTGTCCTTTGATGCGGTCTTAGATATGATTTTTGAACAGCACGAAGCACAGTTTGCGAAATGCCTGTTTTCCGAAAATGAGGGTAGCGTATGACAGAGTACAATGTCTACGGTAAAAAATCCTATGCCTACGCTATTGGACGCATCAGCGGCACCTCGCACCGCGTTTTGCGTACCGATGAAATGGCGCGCCTGCGCGAGGCAGACAGCGAAACCGCACAAAAGCTGTTAGCGGATTATGGCTATCCCGCAATTAACGGCGATAAAACCGTTTATGACGTAATCGAGGACGAGAAAAACGCGGTTTCCGCATTTGTGCGGGAAATTGCGCCCGATGAGGAGCTGACACAGCTTCTGTTTTTTGAGGAGGACGCGTTAAATTTAAAGCTCCTGCTCAAGTCGGAAAAAATCGGCAAAGAGGTCGATTTAGACACACTTTGCGAAGGCGGGTTTCAGAAAGAGTTATTACGCATCTGCGTAAAAACCGACGACTACTCCATGCTCGGCGAAACGCTCGAAACAGCGCTTACCGGCATTGAAAAAGAGGAAAATCCCTGCCGTATCAGCTGCCTTGTGGATAACGCGGTGTTTTCTTATGCGCTTATCACGGCGCAAAAGAAAAACTGCCGCCCGCTTACGGAATTATTCACCGTATACGGCGAGGGCAAAAATCGCCTGACCGCTCTGCGGCTGCAAAAGCTCGGCAAGGATTTGGACGACTATGCGTTTGCCTTTTTGCCCGTTAAAAAGCCAAATGAGATGGATATTCGTAAAAATGAGGCGGAAATCCTTACGGAAACCGCAAAAGCGCTTGACAATGTACTGACCGATTTAGGCTACGGCGACGGTATCGGCGTCATCGCGCAGTATTATTTCCGCAAAAAGACAGAAGCGCAGGCGCTTCGTTTGCTGTTCGCGCAAAAACGCGCGGAGGAAAGCCGAGGTGACGCGGGTTGACAGAAGCAAAAATTGCCGCAGTCGGCAAACACGAATCCATATTGCTGTTTTCGGCGGCGGGCGTAAAAACCGTACCCGCCGATACAAACGAGGAAGCGCTGCAAGCGGTAAAAAATCTTATCAAAAACGATACAGAAGTGATTTTCTTAACTGAAAATTACGCCGCCGCTTTAGAAGAACCGCTCCACAGATACCGTGAAAGCGCCTATCCGATTATTTTGCCCGTGCCCGAAAAAAGCGGTCCGACGGGCTACGGAATTGCAAAAATCAATGCCAATATGGAAAAAGCCCTTGGCACGAATATATTTAATAATGAATAAAGGCAGGTGCCGAAATTGACAGATACAAACAAAGCCGGAACCATTCGAAAAGTTGCCGGCCCTCTGATTGTCGCGGACGGTATGCGCGATGTGCAAATGCACGACGTGGTACGCGTCAGCGAGAAAAAGCTCATCGGCGAAGTGATTGAACTGCGTGAGGATAAAGCCTCCATTCAGGTGTACGAAGACACCGCGGGCATCGGTCCCGGTGAGCCTGTGTATGTGACAGGTGAACCGCTTTCCGTGGAGCTTGCCCCCGGTTTGATTGAAAGCATTTACGATGGGATTCAGCGCCCGTTGACTGAAATTGCCAAAGCGGAGGGCGACCGTATTTCGCGCGGGGTGGAAGTCCCGAAATTAGACCGCGAAAAAAAATGGACCTTCGTCCCCGTTGCTGCCGTCGGCGACAGCGTTTCGGCGGGTGATGTGCTCGGAACGGTCGAGGAAACCCCCGCTGTGACGCAAAAAATTATGGTGCCCTACGGCGTTGCGGGCACGGTGGAATGGATTTTTGACGGTGAAGCCACGATTTTAGAGCCGATTGCGCGCATCAAAGATGAAAAAGGCAATGTACAAGAGTTGCCGATGCTGCAAAAATGGCCTGTTCGCCGCCGTAGACCCTACAAAACCAAAAAAGTCCCGAAAGAACCGATGGTTACCGGTCAGCGGATTATCGACGCACTGTTCCCCATTGCCAAAGGCGGTGTGGCGTGCGTCCCCGGTCCGTTCGGTTCGGGCAAAACCGTGGTACAGCATCAGCTTGCCAAATGGTCGGACAGCGACATTATCGTTTACATCGGTTGCGGCGAACGCGGCAACGAAATGACCGATGTTTTAAAGGAATTCCCCGAACTGTTAGACCCGCGCACGGGGCTGCCGCTGATGAAGCGCACGGTGCTGATTGCCAACACCTCGGATATGCCCGTTGCCGCGCGTGAAGCGTCGATTTACACCGGCATTACAATTGCGGAATATTTCCGCGATATGGGCTACAAGGTGGCGATTATCGCAGACTCGACCTCGCGTTGGGCAGAAGCGTTGCGCGAAATGAGCGGACGACTCGAAGAAATGCCCGGTGAAGAGGGCTACCCCGCTTACCTTTCTACGCGCCTTGCGGAATTCTATGAGCGTGCAGGCAATGTGGTCTGCTTAGGAAAAGACAACCGCGAGGGCGCTGTTACCGCCATCGGCGCCGTATCGCCGCCCGGCGGTGACACCAGTGAGCCGGTTTCACAGGCAACACTGCGTATCGTCAAGGTTTTCTGGGGCTTGAGTGCCGACCTTGCGTATCAGCGCCATTTCCCCGCAATCGACTGGTTGAAGAGTTATTCTCTTTATACCAACACCTTAAATCCGTATTTTAATGACCATATTGATGAAAACTGGTCGCAAAAAATTGACCGCGTCCGCGCACTGTTACAGCAGGAATCGGAATTAAATGAAATTGTCAGCTTGGTCGGTTTCGATTCTTTGGGCGAAAAAGACCGTCTGACCTTGGAATGTGCACGCAGTATCCGCGAGGATTTCTTACAGCAAAACGCATTCCGCGAGGTAGACCGCTTTACACCGCCCGAAAAGCAGGCAGAAATGCTCGACATTATCCTTTGCTGGTTCGATTTGGCGTCTGCCGCCGTCAAAGACGGGGCATCGTGCACGGACGCCACACCCGAAGACTTAATGATGCGCATTGCCGCAATGAAATATGAGCCGGAGGACACTTGGGTGGCATTCTACCAAAGCCTGCGCGATGACTTACAAACCTACTTCCGCACACTCGCACAAAAAGGAGGCGACGAATAATGCGTAAGGATTACAAAACCATTAAAGAACTCGTCGGCCCTCTGATGATGGTCGATTGCGTGGAAAATGTGAAATACGACGAGCTGGTCGAAATTCACGAAAAAGACGGGCGCGTGCGCTTGGGCAAGGTGCTGGAAGCGAAAGACAATGTTGCATTGGTACAGTTGTTCGAAAGCGCCGACGGCTTGCAGATTTCCGAGTCCAAAGCCCGCTTTCTGGGGCATGGGCTGGAACTTTCCGTCTCCCCCGAAATCATCGGGCGCGTGTTTGACGGCATCGGCAGACCCATTGACGGCGGTGCGCCGATTGTTTCCGATGAAAAATTGGATATCAACGGTACACCGATTAACCCCGCTTCGCGCGACTACCCCGCCGAGTTCATTCAGACAGGCATTTCCGCGATTGACGGCTTAAATACCCTGGTGCGTGGACAAAAACTCCCGATTTTTTCGGGCTCGGGGCTTCCCCACGAACAACTTGCCGCCCAAATTGCACGGCAGGCAAAGGTACGCGGCACAGACGATGAATTCGCCGTGGTGTTCGCCGCTATCGGCATCACCTTTGAGCAGGCAGAGTTTTTCCGCGAGGATTTCCGCCGTACAGGCTCTATTGCGCGTTCCGTGCTGTTCTTAAACCTTGCAGATGACCCTGCGGTTGAGCGTATCGCCACACCGCGTATGGCAATCACCTGCGCGGAATATTTGGCGTACACCTTGGGGATGCATGTCCTCGTCATTATGACCGATATGACCAACTACGCCGAGGCATTGCGTGAGGTTTCCGCTTCGCGTAAGGAAGTTCCCGGCAGACGCGGCTACCCCGGTTATTTATACACCGACCTTGCGTCTTTGTATGAGCGCGCGGGGCGTATCAATGGCAAAAAGGGCTCGATTACACAAATTCCGATTTTGACGATGCCTGAGGACGACAAAACCCACCCCATTCCGGACCTGACGGGTTACATTACCGAGGGGCAGATTATTCTGTCGCGCGAACTCTATATGAAAGGTATTCAGCCGCCGATCAATGTACTCCCCTCTTTGTCGAGACTGAAAAACAAGGGTATCGGCACAGGTAAAACGCGTGAGGACCACGCCGACACGATGGATCAGCTGTTCGCGGCATACGCGCGCGGTAAGCAGGCGGCGGAACTCGCGGTGGTTTTGGGCGACTCGGCACTTTCGGATATGGATAAGAAATACGCGGAATTCGCCACCGCCTTTGAAGAAAAATATGTTTCACAAGGATACGAAACCGACCGCAGTATTGAGGACACTCTCGCCATCGGTTGGGAACTGTTGTCGATGCTCCCGCGCACGGAATTAAAACGTATTCACAAGGAATACATTGAGCAGTATATGCCAAAGGGCGGTGAAGGCTGATGGCAACCGTTACCCCCACCAGAATGGAGCTGCAAAAGACCAAAAAGCGTCTTGCAACCGCCACGCGCGGACATAAACTGTTAAAAGACAAGCAGGACGAAATGGCACGGCAGTTTATGCTGTATATCCGTCGCGACCGTGAGCTACGCCGCGAGATTGAAACCCTTTTGGGCGAAGCGATGGGGCAAATGAGCCTTGCCGAAGCCGAAATGGGCACGGCGGCGCTGGAAGAGGCGCTGATGATTTCCGCTGCGGCGAAATCGCCCGATTTAGAAGTGGGCAACATCATGAGTATGAAAACGCCGCGTATTACCGCCGCCGAAAGCGGTAGCGGCGAAATTGCCTACGGCTTTGCGTTCACTTCAGATAAGCTCGACGACGCATATCTTGCGGTCAACGCACTGATGCCGAAGCTGTATGAGCTGGCAGCGGTCGAAAAAACCTGTGATATGCTGTCCGACGAAATGGAACGCACGCGCAGACGCGTGAACGCCCTCGAATATGTGATGATTCCGCAAATGCAGGCGACGATTAAATACATCACTGCAAAATTAGAGGATAACGAACGCAGCAATACCATTCGCTTGATGAAAGTCAAGGAGATTATGCACGCTGAGGCGTGAAAAAGACAACACACCATATAAACAGGGCGGAAACCGTGCGGTTTCCGCCCTGTTTAGTTATCGTTTTCGTTACGGTATGCTGTTTTATTTAACCCATTTCAGCTTGAGCATTACAAGTGCACCGGCAATAGAAGCAATGATGGTAACAAAAATCATGGTGCCAACCGCCATAGTCGGGGCAAATACATAGACCAGCACGCCGACCAAAATGGGGAAAATCGAGATTTTCCAATGCTTTGTAAAATACGAAGCACCCAATGCCCCGAACAGCGCGGGAATCACATAGTTAAACGCCGGTGCCAGCACAGAACCGGGCGCAGTGATTTTCTCAATCGAAGGACCGAACGCCAGTACGCCGACGGCAATCACCAGTGTTGTCGTAATTGCAGATGCGGCAATGGCAATAGTGGAAATGACCTCGCCTTCCTCACTGGTCGCCCGATACCCCGAACGGTCAAGTGCACTCAAGGCGCACGGCAGTTTCAGGTTGGTAATGTTCCCGGTTACAAAGCTCAAATAAGTCCCACCGGCGCCGAGCATAGGCGTATAGGTGATGACCTCAATAATTGCCGTACTCCAATAAATCGGGATAATCTTTAAAGCGGCGCGCAAAAAGGTATTCCACGCCGGAAATGCGTTATAATACAGCGAGAAGACAAGCGGCACGGCAAACAGCACACAAAGCGCGCTGACCGACCAAATGCTGCCCCACATATGCATTTTATCAATATAGGTTCTCGGATTTTTCATATCAATCGCCATGCGATACAGGCGTCAAACGAAACAGCATGCCAAACTGTTTTTTGCGCCCGATACCGTTCCTTTCCTCGTATTTTTTACGTTAAACTGCTCCAAACGATTTCACCGTTTTCGTTGTAGGAACGCCACACAAATTCTGTCAATTCGCTCGGCAGTACCTGCGTCAGCAGCACAGCAATGCCCATCGCGCCGAACATGGCAATCGGTAAAACGAACGGTTCTAATTTAGTCAGATGTTTCTTTTTGCAAAGCAAATCCAGCGCAACGGTAAATACCATCGCCGAGAGCAACACGGCAATCGTCATAAACCCTGCGGACGGTCCGTCCTTCTGCACGCCCATAATACTGCGCGCGATAAATGCCGCCATAATGCCGATAAACGCCGCCGCACCCAAAATGTCACCGACATTGCCGCTGATTTTTTTCTTGGATTTTTCACTGCTTGTCTCTTCTGTACCGTCACCCAAAACCTTATGCATTGCCTTATGTATCCGTTTACAAAGGAAGGGCAGCAAGATAAGTGGGAAGCAAGAGCCGACTGTCATTGCCCATGCGACGGTGGAAAATTCGGTTTCGCTCAAATTGGAATTGGACATCGACGTACCGAGTGCTTCAAGCGCCGCCTCCGCCGCCACGGTTTCATATGCCAAATTGCCGATAACGGACAGGCGAATCCACGGTAAGACATAGCCCAAAGCCGACGCCAGTGCCAACACCGTTGCCAAAATGGAAATCGCCGGTGCCACCGAAAACAAGGCGCTGGATATCACTGTTTGTTTCATTTTTGCGGTTTCAATACCCAATTCCTTGCCGCGTTTCCAAGCCTTTGCAAGAAAGAATAGGGACTGCGCTGTCACAAACACGACCACCATAGCCGCAAGCGCATACATAATCCCGCTGTTTTTAAAGTCCATTTTTGAACCTCCCTTTCGGAATAGAAAAGGCACGGATAAAGGAACGCCGTGCCCGTAATATCAAGAATATATCATATTTTTTCAAAAAATACAATATTTCTTTTTGAAATCATCGGTTTCGAATCGGATTGTCCGTCAGTCCCAACAGATAATCCACGGAAACCGCATAAAAATCGGACAGTCGAATTAACACTTCGGTCGGGATATCGCGTTTCCCGTTTTCATACAAGGAATAGCAAACCTGTGTACAATTCAGCGTTTCTGCGATGTCCTTTTGCAAAAGGTCTCTGTCCTCACGCAGGTCGCGCAATCTTTTATACATCATCTGTTTTCACCTCATAAGCATTATGGCATAAAACAAAATGATATATTGACAGATATAACAAATTGTTATATACTGTCTGTAATTCGCAGAATTTATCCCTAACGGTTAGAGAAGGAGTCAACATGAAAAATATTGCTTATTTTCGATGCAAAGGTATCTGTATTATGGCATATACCGGCGGTGGATATATAGAGTTCCGCCGTCGTAACTTTCGCCGTATTTTCAGGCGGCGGTTTTAAGCGTGCATTTCGGTTTGGTGAAAATCTGCGGAACAACACTAAGGTTGTTCCATACGGGTTGGATGCAGAATTGCAGGGGTGGGTCTGCGTGCCCGCCCGTTTGTCATTTTGAGGTAATTGCCGAAGAATTTCTTTTCGATACATTTGATTTTGTGCGATTTAAGATGCTTCACTTCGTTTAGAATGACATATTTCCTGCGCTTTTGCACAACAAAAACGCCGCAAACGAACAAGCGCACACCTTGCGGTGTGCGCTTTTTGCATAATCTATTGAAATTGAAAAGAATTTAATAATTTATGCCTGTTCTTCCTTCATCTTTGCAAAGCATTCGCTGCAATACACCGGACGATCGTCACGGGGTTGGAACGGTACGCGTGCTTCGCCGCCGCAAGCAGCGCAGGTCGCGGTGAACATTTCTCTTTCCCCTCTCGCTGCGTTCTTTCTGGCATCACGGCAGGGCTTGCAGCGCTGGGGCTCATTTACAAAGCCCTTTTCGGCGTAAAATTCCTGCTCGCCTGCGGTAAACACAAATTCTTTCCCGCAATCCTTGCAGATGATGGTCTTGTCTTCGTACATTTTGCTACCTCGCTTGAAAAATATTTTTACCCCGAGCGGGCTTGCACCGCTGCATACTGTCCATGCTCTCCTTGCTGAGAAAGGGCTTATTTATGATATTTTGCCGAAAAGAGTCTTAAGCCCAGTCCCCTTTCAGCTTGTGGCGAACCCTTTGCAGTGCATTGTCAACAGATTTTGGCGTTTTGCCGAGACGCTCGGCGATTTCCCGATAAGAAAGACCGCTCAAAAACAGGTACAGCACCGTGCGTTCGTTGAAAGACAGTTTTGTGTCCACACGGCGCAACAGAGTTTCACATTCCTCCCGCAGGTCTCCGTATGCCTCCACCGTTAATGCGGAGACAGGCAGGTCCGCGTCCAGCGGAACCATATCCTGCGAGCGCACGCTTTTACCACCGCTAACCTTTCGCAGCACCGAAATCATGCGGTTGCGAATACAAACACCCGCATAGGTTCCAAAGGAGGCTTCCGCGCCGATTTGATAGGTATGCACTGCCGAAAGCAATGCGAGCAGTCCCTCTTGCACAAGGTCTTCCGCATCTAAATCCGCACAGGCATAGGCGGCTGCGCGGGCGCGAATGGCGGGCAGCATCGCCGCTGCCAAACGGGCAAAAGCGGTATCATCTCCCTGCCGCGCAGAAAGCACCAACTCGTCCAACGAGGTGTCGGTTTGGTTCGATTGTTCCGACAAATCGGTCACCTCACAAATGGGAATAAAGCGTACAATATATATTGTACCATAAAAACCGTTTTTGTCAATAAATTTTTTGTATAAACTGTATAAAAAGGAAAATTGTGGCACTTTCCCGCCAAAATGTGCGCGTACTGTCGGGAAAGCAAAGCCGACAGTATGCGCACTTCTCCGTGCTTAAAAATTCCCGAGCACGCTCGCAAGCACCGTCACCGTACCGCCAAGCATCAGCACCGCCAGCACTACGGCAATCACGCGAACGGCAACTTTACTGTTCATCATTTTGAAAAATCTTCCTTTCAGATGCCGAGGCGTTTTTCCATATCTGCGGCAATATCGTCGGTTTTTGCCTGTGCGGTTTCGCGCGTATCGCTGACCGCCGTAATGTAAATCTTAATTTTCGGCTCCGTGCCGGACGGGCGTACAATCACGCTGTGGGCGCCCTCCAAATGATATTGGAGCACATTGGATTTCGGCAAATCGACTGTGGTTTCACCGCCGTTTTTCAAATCCTTGCAGACGCTCGCTTTGTAGTCGGTAATGCTTGCGACCACCTCGCCGGCGATTTCTTTCGGTGGGTTTTCGCGAAGCGCGTTCATCATATCCGCCATTTTCTGCATACCTGCCGCGCCCTCGAAATTGAAGTTCAAAAGCGTGTTTAAATACAGTCCGTACTTCTTATAAATGCTCTGCATAAAGTCATACAGGCTCATACCCTTTGCCTTGTAATATGCCGCCATTTCGCAAATGAGCATGGAGGCGACCACCGCGTCCTTATCGCGGCAATGCGCGCCGCGCAAATAGCCGTAGGATTCCTCCATACCGATAATATAGCGGTCGGTTTCGCCTTTTTCTTCGAGCTTGGTGACCAATTCACCGATATACTTAAAGCCTGTCAGCAAATCGGCGGTTTCGGCACCGTAGCTTTCGGCGATTTTTGCCACCAAACGCGAGGTGACGATGGTTTTTACGACAATTGGATTTTTCGGTAATTTTCCCTGTTCCGAAAGCGACGAAAGCAGATACTCCGTCAGCATGGCGCCGACTTCGTTGCCACTCATCAGCTTATATTCGCCGTTGTCAAGCACCGCGATACCCACACGGTCACAGTCAGGGTCGGTGGCAAGCAGTAAATCCGCTTTGTTGGTTTCGGAAAGCGCAATTGCGCGTTCAAATGCCTGCCGAATTTCGGGGTTCGGATACGGGCAGGTCGGGAAATTGCCGTCGGGCAATTCCTGTTCGGGCACAACGGTGACGTCACGAATGCCGATGCGCTTTAAAATTTCGCGCACATGGAGATTGCCCGTCCCGTTAAGCGGCGTGTAAATCACGGACAAGTCCGAGGTTTTGCACACTTCTGGGTTGACCTGCGCTTTTAAGACTTCTTCGTAAAAGCCCTCAAACACATCGCGTTCGATATAACGGATTTTTCCCTCTGCCAGCGCTTCGTCAAAATCCATAGTCTTGACGCCCGTAAACATATCGACTTTTTGAATATAGGCGTAAGTCTTTGCCGCCGCATCATCGGTCATTTGATAGCCGTTGGGGTCATAGCATTTATAGCCGTTGTATTTCGAGGGGTTGTGGCTGGCGGTGATGATAATACCCGAACTGCAATGCAACGCACGCACCGCGTAGGAAAGCATTGGGGTGGGCACAAGCTCAGGATACAAATACACCTGCACGCCGTTTGCCGCCAACACACACGCCGCCGAACGCGCAAACACATCGGATTTAATGCGCGAATCGTAGGCAATGGCAATCGACGGGTTTTCAAAATCCTCGTTCAAATAATCGGCAAGCCCCTGCGTTGCCTGATTGACCGTGTATATATTCATACGGTTTGTGCCCGCGCCGATTACACCGCGCAAGCCCGCCGTACCAAATTCAAGATTTTTGTAGAAACGGTCGAGGATTTCGTCCTCGTTTCCTTTTACGCTTTCAAGTTCCGGCAATAAGTCTGCGTCCGCCGTTGCTTTTTCACACCAAAGTGCATATAAGCTATGAATGTCATTCATTGAAAAACCTCCAGCATATCATATTCTGATAAATTATATATATTAGAATTATACTACAAAACCGCGCATAGTGCAATCAAAAACTGTCGATTGCAGGAATTCTAAGAATATGATAGAATTAAAATAGAAAACTGTGCACAGGGGTGGTTTTGTGTTTGCAAGCGTCAACAGCGTGGGGCTGTTCGGATTAGAGGCGTACACCGTTTCGGTGGAAGCCGACCTTTCGGGCGGTATGCCGCGGTTTGATATGGTGGGTCTACCCGACGCCGCTGTTTCGGAAAGCCGCGAGCGCGTGCGCTCCGCTATTCGCAACAGCGGGTTGGATTTTCCCGTTTCGCGCGTGACCATCAACTTAGCGCCTGCCGACATTCGTAAAGAGGGACCGATTTATGACCTGCCCGTGCTCGTTGCCGTACTTAAAGCGACAGGACAGTTAAAATGCGATACCGACGCGCAAGCGTTCCTCGGCGAGCTGTCGTTAAGCGGCGAAGTGCGGCATATCAACGGCGTTCTGCCGATGGTCATACAGGCACGCAAAGCAGGATTTCGGGAAATCTACATTCCACACGCCAATCTTGCGGAGGGCGCGGTGGTCGAGGGCATTGCCGTATACCCTGTCAAAACCGTTGCGGAACTGCTTGCGCATTTGCGCGGAGAGGCAAAACTCTCTCCTGTCACCGCCGCCGATTACACCGAAACCGCCCTGCCGTCCGACCTGCCCGACTTTGCCGATGTCAAAGGACAGCACGAGGCAAAGCGCGCGTTAGAGGTTGCCGCCGCAGGCGGACACAATGTGATGATGATAGGTCCTCCGGGTTCGGGCAAAAGTATGCTTGCCAAACGGATTCCCTCGATTTTACCCGATATGACCTTTGAAGAAGCACTCGAAACCACCAACATTTATTCCGTGGCGGGTGCGCTCCCGCCCGATGTATCTTTAATTAAAGTGCGCCCATTCCGTTCGCCGCACCACACCGTCTCCCCGGCAGGGCTGTCGGGCGGCGGCGCCGTGCCGCACCCGGGCGAAATTTCGCTGGCGCACAACGGCGTGCTGTTTTTGGACGAACTGCCCGAATTTTCGCGCACGGCAATGGAAATTATGCGTCAGCCCATTGAGGACGGCAAAATCACGATTGCGCGCGTCGCGGCGACCTTTTCGTACCCGTGCTCGGTGATGCTTGTCTGTGCGATGAACCCGTGCCCGTGCGGCTTTTATGGACACCCGACGCGTAAATGCACCTGCCCTGCGGGCGCGCCGCAACGCTATCTTTCGCGCGTGTCGGGACCGCTTTTGGACCGACTGGATATTCACATCGAAGTGCCGCCCGTGGATTTCGACGACCTTTCCAAAACCGCAAAAGAGGAGTCCTCGGCATCGATTAAGGCACGCGTAGACCGCGCACGCGAAATTCAGCAAAAAAGGCTTTTGGGCACAGGCATTACCTGCAACGCCAAAATGGACGCATCACTCACTCGAAAATTCTGCACCCCTACCCCTGCCGCGGCGGCAATGCTCAAAGCTGCCTTTGAAAAGTTGGGGCTTTCGGCGCGCGCTTACGATAAAGTTTTGCGCGTGGCTCGCACCATTGCGGATTTGGACGGCGCAGAACAAATTGATGTGCCGCACATTGCCGAAGCCGTGCAGTACCGCAGTTTAGACCGCAAGTTTTGGAAAGGGTGAAATCTGCCCTCGCCGCGGGCGAACACAGTTCGCCCCTACTGCGTGCTTTTTCGGTGAACCCTTTTTCTCAGTACGAAAATTCTGTCAAGTTTTCGGAAAAAGCTCTTGACACAAAAACAATCCTTTGCTATAATAATCACCGTTGCGAAAGCGACGAAAACAAAATATGCGAGTGTGGCGGAATCGGCAGACGCGCACGTTTGAGGGGCGTGTGGTAATCCCGTATGGGTTCAAGTCCCATCACTCGCACCAAATAACGCAGAGAGTACTTGGTACTTTCTGCGTTGTTTTTGTATGTTTTGTTCGTGGGACTTGAACCCGAGAGGGTCTGCGCGTAAAAAAAACAGTCCGGCGGACTGTTTTTCGCGCAGAGCGCGAGGCGGGTACTGAAATTCGTAAGAATTTCGGTCGCCGAGCGGGCAGTATGCAAGGTGCAAGCCGTAGCATACGGTCAAGTCCCATCACTCGCACCAAATAACGCAGAGAGTACTTGGTACTTTCTGCGTTGTTTTTGTATGTTTTGTTCGTGGGACTTGTACCCGTACGGGTGCATATACTTCTATTTTAGAAGGCATTATCTGCACTTTGCGGGAACTTCCACGCAAATACAGGGAACCATATTCTCTTTTTTTCCATAAAATAGAATACAGGAGGAAAAGAGAGGAGGAAAATCTATGTCAGAATGCACATGCGCAAGCGGCTTACTGAACGGTACACCGGAACCGTCGGACGGTAGTTGTCCGGCAACCGGCTTTCAAAAAGTAGGGGTTTGCGTACCCGTGATTGTCACGCCGTTCGCCCGCGCAGGGCAAACGGTTACCAAATGCTGCGGCGACCCTGTGGTTGTTGCCGGTGAAAAACCGTGTCCCGGTAAAAAGAACGGTGCCTGCGCGTTTACCATCAGCCAAACGATATGCGTGGAAGTTCCGGTGCGTTTCGGCGCAACGGCGGCTGTCGGCGACACATTTGTAGACTGCCTCGGCGCGTCTGCAGACGATATCTGCACAAACTGCAAAACAGAGGAGCTGTAATGAGATGGCTTTAGACACATCGATTGGAGCGGAACAGAGCACAATGCCTGAAGCATGTGACTGCACGAAAGACGGTTGCACAAAGACCGGCTATCACTATGCGGATATCAGCGTTCCACTGGAGCTAAAGCCGAATACCACACTCGGCGATGTTGAAGTGGAATGCTGCGGTGAACCGTCTGTGGATTGCCGAAAAAGAGAAGGCGGAAATACCTGTGTGGTAACGGTCACACAAAAGGTAAATCTTAAAATTCCGATTCGGTATCAGGTTACGGCATGTATGGGGGAAACCGCTATGGACTGCGGCGGCGAAACGCCCTGCTGCCAATAGGCAAAAATCAAGCGCCGTTGAAATTCGTTCCAACGGCGTTTTCCGTTTCTTCCGCCCGCACACGAGGGCATATCCCGAAAAGGCGCATATACTGTACTGAGGTGATACGATGTGCCCAAATGATTTGGCATTCTCCGTTACGGCGCTTGCCGCGGCGATTGCAGAGGACAAATCCGCGGAGGAACTGGCATTGCTCGCCTCGGTTCTGATGCAGCTCAGCGATACGCTGACCACTTTGAGCCTGCAAAGTGAAATCTGCAAACAAAAATAATGCGTCGTTTCGCATATTCTGCAAAAGCAGTGCTGCGAAACGGCGCTTTGTTTTTCTGCGCTTAAAAATCACCCATTTGCGTCGTCCGATACGCGCGGCACGCCGTCGTCGGCTTTTGTAGGCTTTTCGGTGAATTCCGAAAGTCCCTGTGCGATGGTTGGAAACGGATTTTTCGTATCATTCGTCGGTTGAATTTCATAGGTGCCGTACTTATTGACCATTTCATGCGCGGTTTCGGGGTTCCCGTGGATATCCTCCACTGCCAATTCAAAAGTTTCGCGTTTTCGGTTTCGTTTATGCATATTTATCACCCGTTTTTAGGATTGCCGATTTTACAAAAAGTATACCGATTTTCAAAAGTTTGTGGTACAATAAAGAAAAAAATCCGGGAGAAATCGTTTTGCATACAAAAAAAGAAATCGAAAAGCAATATGCCGCTCTGCCCGCACTTTTACTGCCGTGGTACCGTAAAAATGCGCGGGATTTGCCGTGGCGGCACACAAAAGAACCGTACCGCGTGTGGGTATCGGAGATTATGCTCCAACAAACGCGCGTGGAAGCGGTACGCGGGTATTATGACCGTTTTCTTACCGCCCTGCCCGACATAAAAAGCCTTGCTGAAGCCGACGAGGAACAGCTTTTGAAATTATGGGAGGGCTTAGGCTATTATTCGCGCGTGCGCAATCTCCAAAAGGCGGCAAAAACGATTATGGAACAGCACGGCGGCGTGTTCCCGTCCGCGTACGCAAAGGTGCGAGCGCTGTCGGGTATCGGAGATTACACGGCAGGCGCGATTTGCTCGATTTGTTTTCAGCAGCCGCGCGCGGCGGTGGACGGCAATGTTTTGCGCATTGCGGCACGGATTACGGCGGATTTTTCGCCGATTGACCTTGCGGATACTAAAAAAAATGTGGCAGAACAGCTTGAAAAAGTCTATCCAGCAGGTGAATGTGATATGTTTACACAGGCGCTGATGGAATTGGGCGCGTGTATTTGCACTCCGCGCAGTCCGAAATGCGGGGAATGCCCTGTAAAGGAGATTTGCTTTGCAGAGAAAGAGGGCTTCGTGGACAAGCTCCCCGTGAAATTACCGAAAAAAGAAAAGCGGCAGGAAAAACGCACGGTATTTTTGTTGGAATGCGACGGCGCATATGCCGTATGCAAACGCACGGAAAAAGGGCTGTTATCAGGGCTTTGGCAGTTGCCGAATGTGACGGGTGCACAAGCCCCCGCTGAAGCGCTCAAAACAGTAGAAGCGTTTGGCGCAAAACCCGCGGAGCTGACGAAAGAAGTCCACAAAACACATATTTTTACGCATATTGTTTGGGATATGGTCGGGTATCATATTCTCTGTTCTGTAAAGGCAAACAGCTTTATATGGGTTACGCCGCAAGAATTGCAAACTACTTATGCCCTGCCCACGGCATTCCGTATTTTTTTGGAGGAATAACGGCAGAAAAGCCTGTTTTACATAAAAAACAATGCACAAATCGCCCACCCTTTGTCAAAATACAAAATCCCCGCGCACAGCGTAAAATCTGTGTGCGGGGATTGCTTTATTTATATGCGCTGTTGCGGTTCGGCTTAATACATGCCGCCGCCTTGGGCTGCCATTGCCGCCGCTGCTGCCGCGTCTGCTTTCGGGTCGGGAATATCGGTCACCAGAGATTCGGTAGTCAGCACCATTGCCGCTACGGAAGCCGCATTTTGCAGTGCGGAACGCGTAACCTTTGCGGGGTCTAAGATGCCTGCTTCGAACATATCCACATATTCCTCGTTGGCAAAGTTATAGCCGTAGCCCGCCTTGTTGGAATTAAGAATATCGTTGACGATAACCGAGCCCTCAAGCCCTGCGTTCTTGGCAATCTGGCGTACCGGCTCTTCAATGGCTTTGAGCACAATGCGGATACCGGTTTTGAGGTCTGCGTCCTCTTCACGGTCGAGCAGGTTCTGCACAGCAGGGATTGCATTTAAAAGCGCAACACCGCCGCCTGCAACACAGCCTTCTTCGACAGCCGCTTTGGTTGCCGCAAGCGCATCTTCAATGCGCAATTTCTTTTCTTTCATTTCGGTTTCGGTTGCGGCACCTACGCGGATAACCGCAACGCCGCCTGCAAGCTTTGCAAGTCTTTCCTGCAGTTTTTCGCGGTCAAATTCCGAGGTTGTACCTTCAATTTGGCTGCGGATTTGCGCCACTCTGCCTTTGATTTCCTCGCTTGCGCCTGCGCCGTCCACGATTGTGGTGTTTTCTTTAGTAATCTTGACCTGTTTTGCACGACCGAGCTGTGCAATATCTGCATCTTTCAGCTCCAAGCCGAGGTCAGAGGTAATGACTTCGCCGCCGGTCAGGATTGCAATATCCTGCAGCATTTCTTTTCTTCTGTCACCGAAGCCCGGGGCTTTGACGCATACGCAGGTAAATGTGCCGCGCAGTTTGTTGACCAAAATGGTGGAAAGTGCTTCACCCTCAACATCTTCTGCGATGATGACAAGCTTCTGCCCGGCGTTGACAATCTTTTCAAGCAAAGGCAGGATTTCCTGAATATTGGAAATCTTCTTATCGGTAATCAAAATGAACGGGTCGTCAAGGACGGCTTCCATTTTGTCCGTATCCGTAACCATATAGGGGGAGATGTAGCCACGGTCAAACTGCATGCCTTCGACAACATCGCTGTATGTTTCGGAAGTTTTGGACTCTTCAATGGTGATGACGCCGTCGGCAGTCACCTTTTCCATTGCCTCGGCAATCAGTTTGCCGACAAATTCATCTGCCGCCGAAACGGTTGCGATTCGCGCAATATCGTCTGCGGTTTTGACGGGCTGTGCTTCGTCCTTAATCGCGGCAACCACGGTATCCACCGCCATCTGCATACCTTTTTTAACAACCATCGGGTTTGCGCCTGCGGCAACATTTTTCATACCCTCACGCACCAAAGCCTGCGCTAAAAGCGTTGCGGTCGTTGTGCCGTCGCCGGCAACATCGTTTGTTTTGGTTGCAACTTCTTTGACAAGCTGTGCGCCCATATTTTCAAATGCATCTTCCAGCTCGACTTCTTTTGCAATCGTCACACCGTCATTGGTGATAAGGGGTGCGCCGTATTTTTTGTCGAGTACAACGTTTCTGCCTTTCGGTCCCAATGTAATTTTTACGGTATCGCTCAGTTTGTCGATACCTGCCTGCAAAGCCTTACGTGCTTCTTCACCGTAAATAATCTGTTTAGCCATAATCAAGTTACCTCCGAAAAATTATTCAACGACTGCCAAAATGTCGGACTGACGGACGATGGTGTACTCCGTGTTGTCCATTTTCACTTCTGTGCCTGCGTATTTGCCTGCAATGACCTTGTCACCTGTCTTTACATACATCGTGACTTCTTTGCCGTCCACGGTGCCACCGGGGCCGACTGCGACGACCTCGAATACCTGGGGCTTTTCCTGTGCGGACGCCGCAAGGATAATGCCGCTCTTGGTGGTTTCCTCCACTTCGACAGGTTTCAAAACAACTCTGTCTGCCAAGGGTTTGATTGTCATATAAATTACCTCCAAAAAAGATTGATTGATTGTGTTAGCACTCTTTGTTCCCGAGTGCTAATATCTATTTTATCCATATTTTAGAAAAAATCAACCCCTTTTTGCAATGTTCACAAAAAAGTAATAATTTATTCGCAAAGTATCGTATTTCACGATTGCCGATATCCATACTATATAAAAAGGGCTGTACCGTTTGGTACAGCCCTTTTTCGTATTTTGCTTTATGCCGAATCCCCGCCGCGCAGAACTTCATACACCATATCGGGATTGTCGCTCATAATCGCATCCGCGCCGACAGATGCCAAATGCCGCACATCGTCGGGGTCGTTAATCGTCCAATACTGCACGGCAATGTCATACTTGTGCGCATAATTCACAAGCCGCGTTGTGCCGAGATTGAACACATAGTCATCATCGGGGATTTGCAGTGCCGCGAACTTGTAATATCCCTCTTTATGGTTAATGCCCAGCAGACTCGAGAAATAGAAATTCACGACCTCTTTAATCCCCGCCGAACGAAGCATATCGGGGTAGGTATCGTCCATATATTGGCTGATTTCGCCGTGGAATGTGCCGACCACCACGCGTGACAGCATATTGTATTCCTTCAAAATCGAGTACAACTCGTCGGCGGCTTTTCTGCCGAGGTCATCGCCGTCTTTGATTTCAATAATAAAGCTGTATTCGCCGTAAGGCGCGAGATAATCAAAAATATCGCGCAACCGCATGACCTTCAAATCCTCGGGTACATCGTCGCCGCGCAGACCCTTGTACGGGGTTTCGCCGCTGTCGGTCGTGAAGTTTTCACCGAGGTTTAAAACGCGCAGCTCCTCATAGGTCTTTTCGCTCGGCAAAACGCCCTCTTGCCCGAACACCTCAATCGAGTCGCTCGTGCGGTCAAAGGTATCGTCATGCAGCAAAATCAGCTCACCGTCTTTGGTGATATGTAAATCAAACTCGAAAATGTCGATGGAAAAGCTGCCGTTTTCCACGCAGTTTTTAAAAGCCATCAGCGTGTTTTCCGGCGCAATGCCGCCGCCCGAACGGTGTGCGGATACCATCGTTTTGCCTGTTTCCACAATGTACGGGTTGTTATTCTCTGCCGCTTCAGCACTTATAGGGACAATCTCATCGTTAAAATCGTGCGTAATCAGTAAATAAAACCCGCCCAGCAATACCGCGAGCACTGCCAAAATGATTAAAAAAATTTTCAAACCTTTCTTCACCTTTTTTTCCTCCAATATCGTTTTACTGTGCGCGTAAGACGCATATATATAATTATTTTAGCTGTTTTTTCTAATAAAGTCAATGGAAAAGCGCAGTTTTAGGACATATTGCCAAGCTTTTTTTAGAATTTTTTTAAATACTGTTTGACAGTCACCGCATTATCTGTTAAAATAAAGTAGACTCTATTGTTCTTGAAGGGACGGGTTTTTAATGAAAAAAGTTTGCTCTGTATGTTTATGTTTGCTTTTGGCGCTTGTATGCTGCTTGCCGGCATTTGCAGCGGGCACAGTGTCCGTACAGGTTGATACCGCACTCGCAGAAGACGGTACGTTAACCGTGACGCTTTCCGTACCCGAAGGCAGCGGGCTCGCAACCTTTGAATCTACATTAAACTACGACGCACAAAAGCTGGAGTTCGTAGGTATTGCGTACGGCGCCGGAGATATGACCACACAAAATACTGCCACAGCCGGCAAAGTCGGGCTGTTTATGATTTGGCAGGAAACACAGACCGATGCGGCAACACTTGCCACCGTGACATTTAAAGTCAAAGACGGTGCAACCGGTACGACCGATATTACCTTTACCGATACCGCCGCAACCGATGCGAATGACAGCGAAATGGCTGTTTCGTTTGGAGAAAACAATTCCGTAACCGTGACGTTAACAGAGGCACCGCCCACAGACGAAGCGATTCCTTCCACTGCCGGCACTTATGTTGCCGTCGGCGTAGGGTGTGTGGTTGCAGTCGCCGCCGCCGTTACAGCAGGGGCGCTTATAAAACGCAAGAAAGACACCGAATAAGATATTCTCCCGCCGCCAAAGAACTTTGGCGGCGTTTTTTATGTCTCCGATTTCCTGCACAATCCGCCGCGGTTTGTGCCTTTTTTAATTGACATCCCGCACGGGGTATTGTATAATATTCTCTGTATTGTTAGATTGCTTTGCAAGCACTTGCAAAGCGTATTTTAAGGAGGAACCATAGAATGGTTAAAGCAATTGTCGGCGCAAACTGGGGCGACGAGGGCAAAGGCAAAATCACCGATATGTTCGCCGAAAAAGCGGACATTATCATCCGTTTTCAGGGCGGTGCTAATGCCGGGCACACCATCATCAACGACAAGGGGCGTTTCGCGTTTCACTTAATGCCCAGCGGCGTCTGCTATGACCACACCACCTGCATTATCGGCAACGGCGTAGCGCTCGACATCAATAAATTCTGCAAAGAATTGGAAGATGTTAAAAAAGCGGGGTTGAATCCGAAGCTGTTGGTTTCCGACCGCGCGCAGATTTTAATGCCGTACCACATTTTGTTCGATACGTACGAGGAAGAGCGCTTGGGCAAAAACGCCTTCGGTTCGACCAAAAGCGGTATCGCACCGTTTTTCAGCGACAAATACGCCAAAATCGGCATTCAGGTCAACGAACTGTTTGACGATGAGACCTTAAAAGCAAAGCTTGACAATATTTGCACGCTCAAAAATCTAACGCTCAAATATGTGTATGACAAGCCCTTACTTGACAAAGACGAATTATACGCAACCTGCGTAAAATACAGAGAAATGATTGCCCCCTATGTTTGCGACACCCACGCCTATTTGCAAAA
>JBJEPS010000022.1:0-24567 GCA_051881355.1 Candidatus Fimenecus sp.
TTACTATCAGCTTGAAAATCTGACCGCATTTAATTATGTATATGCCTATTTTGAAGCAGGCGTGGTCGGACTTGTGCGCTATTGGTTGGAGCACCCTGAGGACGGCGCAACACCGGAGGAGATTGCCACGCTGATTGAAAACATCTTTTGGAAGGGCGCAAGCTGTATTACGGAGTCGGTACGAAACGAGGCGCAGCAAAATGGCTGAACTACTTGCAAAGCTGTTTATTAAAGATTATCAAAATACCAAAAGTCCCGCGGTACGTGCCGCCTACGGGGAACTAAGCGGTGCAGTCGGCATTTGCGTCAATCTGCTTTTGTCTGCGGCAAAGTTTTTTGTCGGTACAATTACAGGCAGTATATCCATTTCGGCAGATGCCGTTAACAACCTGTCGGACGCGGGTTCTTCGGTGGTAACCTTAGTCAGTTTTAAGCTTGCCAAAAAGCCCGCCGACAAAGACCACCCCTACGGGCATGGCAGAATTGAATATATTGCCGCGTTGATTGTGTCGTTTTTGATTTTAATGATGGGGTTTGAGCTTTTCAAATCCTCCGTAGACAAAATTCGCGACCCCTCCCCCGTCACATACAGTACCGTCGCGTTGGTTATTCTGCTTTTGTCCATTGCTGCTAAGCTGTGGCTGGCGTATTTCAACCACCGTCTCGGTAAAAAAATCGATTCCGCCGCGACAAAAGCCGTGGTTTCCGACAGCCTTTCGGATACGGCGGCTACGACGGTCGCTTTGGCGGCGCTTTTGCTGTCACTCGTCACGGACTTCCCTGTGGACGGCTGGTTCGGGATTGTCGTGGCACTGTTTATTTTCCGTTCCGGCGCGGAAATTCTCAAGGATACCGTCGGGCTGTTGCTCGGCAAGCCTCCCGAAAAGGAATTTTTTGACGAAATCGAACAGGAAATTTTATCCTATGACGGCGTGGTGGGCGTGCACGACCTGATTATTCACGATTACGGTCCCGGCAGAAGCTTTGCTTCGGTGCATGCGGAAGTGCCCGCCAATATCGATATCTTGCAAAGCCATGACACGGTAGACTTGATTGAACGCGATTTACAGCAAAAATACGGCATGCTCGTATCCATACATATGGACCCCGTTGTAACAGATGACGCGCGTGTAACTGAATTAAAAGAAATATGCCAAAAAGTGATTCATGATATTGATGAACGTCTGACGCTCCACGATTTTCGTATGGTAGAGGGTCCCACCCACACCAATCTGATTTTTGACACGGTGGCTCCGCCGGATTTCCCGATGAGTGACCGTGAACTCTGCAATGCGATTTCGGAAAAATTGAGCAAAATAGACGAAAGATATTTCGCGGTTATCACGGTAGACCACGCATTTAACTAAAATTTGTTTTTCCGTCTCTTTTCTGCGGTTTTACCCTTGAAAAAAACGCAAAATATAGTAGAATATTAGTGTAAAAACAGATCCCTTTGAATTTCAATACGCTGCACGGAGGAACAAATATGCCTGACTACACCCAAGATTTTACCACCATTCCCTATGGACCGCTCGGTATTGTCGCCCTACCCGGTTGTGAGGAGCTTGCCGAGAAAATTGACCGCTATATCGTAAAATGGCGTGCGCAAAAACAAAGCGAACACAAAAACAGCATCGCTTTTGCCGGTTATGAGCGCGACACCTACATTATCAATACGGGCTTCCCGCGGTTTGGTACGGGTGAAGGCAAGGGCTCGCTTTCGGAGTCCGTGCGCGGCTATGATATTTTCATTGTCGCCGACATGTTTAACCATGGGCTGACCTATCAAATGTACGGGCAAACCGTACCCATGAGCCCGGACGAGCATTACGCCAACTTAAAGCGCGCAATCTCCGCTATCGGCGGCAAGGCGCGCCGCATCACGGTCATTATGCCGATGTTGTATGAAGGGCGGCAGCACAAGCGTTCCTCGCGCGAGTCCTTAGACTGCGCGATTGCATTGCAGGAATTGTGCTTGAATATGGGTGTGGACAATATCATCACCTTTGACGCGCACGACCCGCGCGTGCAAAACGCGATTCCGTTAAAGGGCTTTGAAAACGTGCAGCCCGTTTACCAGATGATTAAAGCGCTTGTCAACCATGTGGACAACCTCCACTTTGACAATGACCATATGATGGTCATTTCCCCCGATGAAGGCGGTATGGGGCGCTGCATTTACTACTCCACCGTGTTGGGTGTGGAATTGGGCATGTTCTACAAGCGCCGTGATTACACGCGCGTTGTCAACGGCAGAAATCCGATTTTACAGCATGAGTTCTTAGGCTCAAATGTAGCGGGCAAAGATGTGCTGATTGTAGACGATATGATTTCCTCGGGTGAATCTATGCTCGAAGTCGCCGGCAAACTTAAAGAGTTGGGCGCGGCACGCATCTTCATTTTCTCGGCGTTTGGTTTGTTCTGCGAGGGGCTTGAAAGCTTCGACCAAAAATATGCTGAAGGGCTGTTTGACAAGGTATTCACCACAAATTTGGTTTACAGAACGCCGGATTTGCTTGCACGTGAATGGTACTGTGAGGTGGATATGTCAAAATATGTTTCGTATATTATTGACACCTTAAACCACGATATGTCCGTAAGCCACCTGCTCAATCCCGCAGATAAAATTGACGCCTTGCTTCGCAAGAAAGGCTATAAGGCGTAATCCAAAATTCAATATGCAAAACAGGCTTCCGCGATTTCGGAAGCCTGTTTTTTTGAATTGCAATATACAAAAAAGCGAAACGCCGCAGAACAAATTGCTCAGCGGCATTTAAACTCTTCTCATTTCAGGTATCAGATAGGGCTTACGCCTTGTTGAGTTTAGAAACGAGGGCGGACTTTTTACGGGCAGCGTTGTTTTTGTGAAGAAGCCCCTTTGCAGTCGCCTGGTCAATCTTTTTCACAGCGGCAGTCACAAGTGCTTCTTTGTCGGCTGCGCCGGATTCAATCGCTGCGTTTGCCTTTTTGATTGCGGTTTTGAGCGCAGAGTTCATCGACTTATTGCGCTGTGCACGCTTGTTGTTCACGATAACGCGCTTTTTCGCGGACTTAATATTCGGCATACGGTCACACCTCCCTTACATTAGCGGTATATATATTACCATTCTTTTCTGAAAAAAGCAAGTTTTTTTTTGAATTTCGCAATAGTTTTTTCCGTTTTGCCCATACTAAAAGGAGATTTATTGTTTAGGAGGCGGCAAAATGGATTTTCGCACCGATTTGGCAGTGGAGCGCCGTGCGCTCTGCGGCATAAAAGAAAGTGAGAATGTGCGTATGCAAACCCGTACACGCGGCGAGGTCAAAATCACGGAAATAGAGGTGTTAAACGAAGCGGGCGAACGGGAAATCGGCAAGCCGAAGGGCAAATACATCACCTTGGAAATCCCCGAATTTTCGCACGACAGCGAATTGTTAGACGGGCGTCTTTCCGCTATGACCGATACACTTTGCGACTTTCTGCCCGACCGCAACGGCGCGGTTTTGGTGGCGGGCTTGGGCAATGAGAATATTACGCCCGACGCCTTAGGTCCGAAAACCGCCCGCGGCATTTTTGCCACACGGCATATCGACAAATCTATGGCAACCCAGCTCGGCTTTCCCGATTTGCGCCCCGTTTCGGCAGTTACCTTCGGCGTTTTGGGGCAAACAGGCATGGAAACCGCCGAATCCCTCAAAGCCCTGGCAGACGCGGTACAGCCGTGCGCCGTCATTACCGTGGACGCACTTGCCGCACGCAGTCTGTCGCGGCTCGGCAACACGGTGCAGTTGACTGATACGGGCATCACGCCGGGCTCGGGCGTGGGCAACAGCCGTGCGCGCATTGACCGCGAAACGCTCGGCGTGCCCGTGATTGCCGTCGGTGTACCAACGGTAGTAGACGCGGTTACTTTAATTCGGGATTTTACGGGAGACGAGAAAAATTTACACGAAACCGCAAAGCAGGAGGCACGCGAAATGATGGTGACCCCTCGGGAGATTGACACGCTCATTCGCCGCGCGTCACGGTTTTTATCGCTTGCGCTCAACTGTGCATTACAGCCGTCGGTTTCCCCCGATATTCTTTTAAATATCGTTTAATATCCGCGCGTCTTTTTGCATATCCATAGGAACGGAAGGATATGTGCGAAAGGACTCGCTTATGGTTACACGCAAAAACGTATCACACCGCAAAAATACCGATGGCGCTGCAAGATGTCTTTTTTTGGCACTTGCCGTACCCGCCTTTCTTCTGTGTACCGTCTTCATCGGCACGCACGGCACGGCGCCGCTTGAAAAAGCAGCGTTATTCAGTGCCTCGCTTGCACTGCCGCAGGGTACAGCTCAAGTCATTAAAAACGATTTCGCCCATGCCGCGCAAAACGGCACCACAGCAGCGGACACTGCTGTTTCTGTCCCGATTCAAAGCCGTGTACAAGCCCCAGCAACCGAAAAAACGCCGTCTGAAACGGATACGCCTGCCGATATTCTCCAAATGATGCAAGAAGCCAAAACCGTTTTTGCGCTCGGAGAGAAAGGCGGCAATATTGTCGAAAAACAATACGATGCGGCAAATGCTACTGACACTTATCAAAACATTACGGTACGCAATACCACATCGTCACATTCGATTGATATAAAATCTACGGTGGAAAAGCGCGCAACACTGTCTGTACCAGACAAAAGCGCGCCGACCGTACTGATTTTCCACACGCACACCACGGAAAGCTACGAATTGCTGAATTACGGCTGGTACACAACCGATTATGTCACGCGCAGTAACAGCCCCGACCGCAATATGGTGCGCGTAGGTACGGCGATTTGCGAGGAACTGACGAAAATGGGCATCGGCGTTGTACACGACACCGAAATCCACGACGCGCAGTACACAGGGGCATACGACCGTTCGAGAGAAAGCATTGAAAAAATCATGGCGGAAAATCCGAGTATTCAGGTTGTGATTGATGTGCACCGCGACGCTATCAAGCAAAGTGACGGCACACGCATTAAGCCGACCGCGGAAATAAACGGCAAAAAGGCGGCACAGATTATGATTATTGCCGGCTGTGAGGACGGGAAGGTAACCGACTTTCCACGGTGGGAGGAAAACTTAACCTTTGCGTTACAATTACAGCAAACTGCCGAAACAAAATATCCGGGGCTGATGCGCCCCGTGCTGTTTTCGGCACGCAAATACAATATGGACGTCACACCTTGCTCGGTGCTTTTGGAAATGGGCAGTGACTCCAACACCTTAGAGGAAGCGGAATACTCCGGGCATTTAATCGGCAAAGCACTCGGAGAACTGATTTTACAGTATACGGAAAACGGATAAATTGATTGAGGAAGTGAAAAAATGAACAATCCTGTTTTGCGGCGGTATCTTTTATGCCTGTTTTTGCTTTTGCTGTTGTTCGCCGCAGTATTCGGCACGGTACGCGCAAAAGAGAATTCGGAATTTGCACGCACGGGAAAACAGGCAGAACAAGTAAATATAAACGACATTGAAGAAGAATTGGAAAGCCTGTTGCAACCGATTATGCATTGAAATACAAAGAAAAAAGACTGTATCGTGGGATACAGTCTTTTTGGTTTGAACAGCAAATACTTTATGCTTTCCGTGCGACAGCGGCTTTGGCTTTTTCGGCGATATGCTGTGCATCCAGCCCGAAGATATGCAAAAGCTCTACCGCGGGACCGGATTTGCCGAACACGTCTTCTACGCCGACGCGCAGCACCGGCACGGGCACGGTTTCGCAAACAACCTCTGCCACGGCACTGCCCAATCCCCCAAGGATACTGTGTTCCTCTGCGGTGACAATCGCGCCGGTTTTCTTTGCGGACTCTACGATAATCTCGCGGTCAATCGGTTTAATCGTCGCCATATTGACCACGCGCGCCGAAATGCCGTCTGCTTTTAAAGCTTCGGCTGCCATCAGTGCTTCGTTGACCATAAGACCGGTGGCAACAATCGTGACATCATCACCCTCGGTGAGTACAGCGCCCTTGCCGATTTCAAATTTGTAGCTTTCATCAAACACACGCGGCACGGCAAGTCTGCCGAAACGCATATACACAGGACCTTCATGCTCTGCCGCTGCCAGTACGCACGCACGCGCCTCGATATCGTCGGCAGGATTTAAAATGACCATACCGGGAATAGAGCGCATCAACGCGATATCCTCACAGCACTGGTGACTTGCGCCGTCTTCGCCGACGGAAATACCCGCGTGGGTTGCGCCGATTTTCACATTCAAATGCGGGTAACCGATAGAATTGCGCACCTGCTCGAATGCTCTGCCCGCCGCAAACATCGCAAAGCTGCTTGCGAACACAATGTGCCCTGTTGCGGCAAGCCCCGCCGCAACGCCCATTAAGTTGCCCTCGGCGATGCCGACATCAATGAAGCGTTCGGGGAATGCCTTTTTAAACATACCCGTTTTGGTTGCCGCCGCAAGGTCGGCGTCGAGCACCAAAATCTTATCGTTTTTTTCGCCCAATTCGACAAGCGTTTTGCCGTAGGCTTCGCGCGTTGCGCATTTTACTGCTTCTGCCATACCTTACGCCTCCAATTCTGCCAAAGCGGCTTTTAATTCTGCCATTGCCTGTTCATACTGTTCGGTATTCGGTGCACTGCCGTGCCAACCGACAGCATTTTCCATATACGAAACGCCCTTGCCTTTGACGGTCTTCATCACGACGGCAGTAGGTTTGCCCTTGCACTGCTTCGCATCTGCCAATGCGTTTTCAATCGCATCGTAATCATGCCCGTCAATTTCAAGCACATTCCAGTTGAACGCGGCAAATTTTCCCCCAATCGGATATGGGGCGTTGACCTCGTCCATCGTGCCGTCAATCTGCAAGTTGTTGTTATCGATAAACGCGACCAAATTGTCAAGTCCCTTGTTACCGGCGAACATTGCCGCCTCCCAGACCTGCCCCTCCTGCAATTCGCCGTCGCCGAGAATCGTGTAGACACGGTAATCGGCATTGTCGAGCTTTGCGCCGAGTGCCATACCGACCGCTGCGGAAATCCCCTGCCCGAGAGAGCCTGTGCTCATATCTACACCGGGGACTTTATCCATATTGGGGTGACCTTGCAGGTAACTATCGGACTTGCGGAGCGTCTTTAAATCCTCCACGGGGAAAAAGCCTTTGAGCGCCAGCGTCGCATACAGTGCGGGTGCGGCGTGCCCTTTGGAAAGCACAAAACGGTCACGGTTTTCTGCTTTCGGATTCTTTGGGTCAACGCGCAATTCGGTATTGTAAAGCACGCTCAACACATCGCAAATCGAAAGAGACCCGCCCGGATGCCCTGCCTTGGCGTTATAGACGCCCTCCAACACACCCATACGCGCTTTGGTTGCAAAAATCTGCAAATCCTTTTTCAGTGTATCGGTCATACGTTACTCCTCCTTATAATCATACATAATATATTCCAGCAAATCCGCCACGGCGCCTTTGTTGCAATGGCACGCGTGGAATTTTGCAATTTCGTGCATTTTTCTCGGTGCTTGCCCGCAACAGGCGGGAAGCCCCACGGTTTTGAGCATTTCATAATCGTTGAAATAGTCTCCGATGGCGGCGGTATGCGCGCGGTCAATACCGTACATCTCCGCAATATCCATTACACCCACGCCTTTGTGTATGCCCTGTTCGAGCATTTCAAACGACGAAATCGACGAGGACATAAAATTGACGCACGGGTCTTTGATACACAACAAATATTTCTTGACTGCCGCAATCAACGGCGGCATACCTAAAAAAATCACCTTGCCCCAATCGTCGGGCGGGACTTCGGTTGCCTTTTTGAATTTGCGGTGCGGCAAATTGTCCGCCGTGAGCATCACATTGGCAAAAATGTGGGCGTTGATCGTGTAAGCGCGGTCGCTCGTCAAAATTTCGACCTCGACAGCGGGGAATTTTTCGGTCACCTTTTTGACCAATTCATACCCCGCGGGGTTAATCGCATGAAAGCGCAGCATTTTCTCGTGTTCGTAATCGTAAATACCCGCGCCGTTTAAAAGCACGGCAGGGGTAGAGGCGATGGGCAAGCTTTGGAACGGCTTACGCATCGAACTGACATTTCTGCCCGACGCCAAGGTAAAATGCCCGTTTTTCTCCTGTACAAATTCACAAATCCGTTCGTAATTCCGCTTCGGCAAACGGCGCAATTTGTTATTGAGCGTGCCATCAATGTCCGAGGCAACCAGCCAGTCGGAAAAGTCGGTTTTTTTCGGTGTTTCAATCTTCAAGCGTTAAACTCCTTCGGAATTTCTGGAAATACGCAGGAAGCGGACTTTCAAATTCCATATACTCTTGGGTACGCGGGTGCACAAAGCCGATTTTCCCTGCGTGCAGGCACTGCCCGCAAAGCGAAAGCTCGTTTTTCTTCGGATGCCCGTAAACAGTATCCCCTGCCAGCGGATGTCCCAAATACGCCATATGCACGCGAATTTGGTGCGTCCTGCCGGTTTCCAAACGGAATTTCATATAGGCGTACCCTTTATACAATTCTAAGGTTTCATAATGTGTGACCGCATTTTTAGCGTTTTTATCGGTCACCGCCATTTTTTTACGGTCGCGGGTATCCCGCCCAATCGGCGCGGTCACCGTACCGTTCGGGGTTTTCAAGTGCCCCGTAATAATGGCACGATATTCGCGTGTAAACGAATGTGCGGCAATCTGTTCGGCAAGCGCGCGATGGGCAAAATCATTTTTCGCGACAATCAACAGCCCACTTGTGTCCTTGTCAATTCTATGCACAATTCCCGGACGCAATACGCCGTTAATGCCCGACAGACTGTCGCCGCAATGGTACAAAAGCGCGTTGACCAGCGTGCCGTCCAAATTGCCGGGCGCAGGGTGCACCACCATACCTTTTTGCTTGTTGACCACCAGCAAATCCGCGTCCTCATACATAATGTCGAGCGCAATAGGCTGCGCTTCGACTGCCAAAGGTTTTACATCAGGCGGGGTAAAAGTCAATTTGTCATCGGCGCGCAATTTATAATTTTTCGATGCCGACTCGCCGTTGACCGTGGCATGCCCGTCCTCAATCGCCTTTTGGAGCGCTGAACGCGAGCTTTCGGGAAAAACCCGCGCCAAATATTTATCCAGCCGCTCACCCGAAAAATCGGCGTCTATCAAAATATCAATCGGTTGCATTTTTGTTCTCCGCCGCTTGTTTTGTTTTTTTTGCGTCGTGAAACATATCGTACAGCAGATAAATAATCAAAATCGCCGCACCGACGCAAACCAAAATATCGGCAAAATTAAACACGGCAAACTCTATAAACAGCGGTTCGATATAATCGACCACAAAACCGCGAAAAACGCGGTCAATCAAATTGCCCGCGCCGCCCGCTAAAATCAAAATTGCCGAAATATATACAGGAACAGGCTTGCATTTGCCCATCAGCAGATACACAAAGCCGCCCAAAAGAACAAGCCCCGTAAATACAGACAAAAGCGTTGTATATTTGCTGAAAGAGCCGAAGGCGGCTCCCGTGTTTTCGACATAGGATAACTGTAAAATCCCGTTCAAAAGCGGAAAACTGCCTATCGGTTCCAAATGTACTACGGCAAGATATTTGATGCCTTGATCCAAAGCGACAAGTACCGCTATTACAACTACGGCAACAAATTGAAGCATGAACTTCCCTCACCCGATTTTATTTCTTCTTAAAAAAGCTCTTAAAGGAAACCGGCTCATCATCGTCATCATCGCCGGAATTTTCTTCCGAATCCTCAATGGTTGCATACGCGCGCGCCGGCGCTTCGACCGCAGATTCCGAGGTCTCTGCTGATATTTCGGCATCTTCTTCCTCGTCGTCCTCAAGCGCACTTAAATCCAACGTAAAGCCCTCGTCTGCTGCAGCTTCTTCCTCTTCTTCCTCGACTTGCGGCTCGGTGGAGGAGGAAATATCCTCATAGCTTTCAAATTCCTCGGGTTCTTCTGCTTCTGCAGGGGAATCCTCTACCGCAGGTGTTTCGACGACTTCCGGCGCTTCTGCAACTGTTTCGGGTTCCGGGTCAGCGGCAGTCTCCGCCACGGTCTCCTGTGCCGGTTCTTCCTGCGGCAGTTCCTCCGAGACATATTCGGGAATTGCGTTAATCAAATTGAGATGCTCTTTGTAAAGGCCGAGCAGATGGGCACGAAATTCAGACGCTTTCTTTTGCAGCATTTCAAATTCCAGGCTTTCTTTCATCACCTTACGGTTGACCGCACCGAGAATTTCGTCGGCATCTTTCTTACTTTGCAGCAAAACAGCGTCTGCCTCGGTTTTTGCTTTTGCAACGATTTCTTTTGCCTCTTCCTCGGCGGCGGCACGGATTTTATCTGCATCTGCGTTAGCAGCCTCCAGAGAGCCTTCAACACTGTCCTTTGCGTCCTTGACAATTTTATCTGCCAAGGTCTGTGCGGAGATGAGCGCCTTGCGAAGCGAGTCCTCCTCGTCCTTATATTTTTCCACCTTATTTGCCAAAATGCTGATTTTCTTAATCAGCTCACCGTTTTCCTTGAACATCTGTTCATAGGAAGCGGAAACCTCGGCAAAAAATCCGTCGACATCGTCGGCACGGTAGGCGCCGCGACCGGTCGCCTGAAACTGTTTGGATTTGACTGCATCGGGAGTAAGCATAACTGTAATTCCACCATTCTAAAAATATTTATTGTTGACCGATTAAAAGAATACGCCGTTGTTTTCAAGTTCATCAAGCAAATCGCCCATCACATCTACATTGTAGGGCGTGATAATGAATGTGCTGTTGGCAACACGCTTAAACTGCCCACCGTTGGCGTAAGCAACGCCGGTCAAAAAGTCCACCAAACGGCGCGCAACATCACGGTTGCAGGATTCGAGGTTCAGCACGACGGTACGTTTCTCATTGAGATTGTCCGCCACCGTCTTTGCCTCTTCAAAGCTCTCGGGCTTGGAAAGCACGACCTGCAGCTGCGCGGTCGTGTGGATATTCACGACATTATCGCCGCCTTTTTGCTCGCGTACACGGCGCGGCGCACGGCGGGGCTCCTCATACGCCTCCTCACGAGCAGTGTCTTCATTCTGAAAATCGTCGGATTCAAGCTCGTCGTAATAATCGTCCTCAGAAACATTGACCATGTTTTTCACTTTGTCTAAAAAGCTCATGCAACATCCTCCTAATTTCAATAAATTCGCGGCCCAAAAATTTTAGAGCCGACGCGGATATGATTCGACCCCGAACGGATTGCCTCGGCATAATCGCCGGACATACCCATCGACAGGATATTCATAGATACATTATCTAATTTTTTTGAGCCGATGTCAACATACATATTGTATATATTCGTAAAAAATTTACAAAGTTCTGTGTTATTGTCGCAAATCGGGGGAATTGTCATCAATCCGCAGATGTGTATTCCCGCAACAGAGGACAGTTCGGCGATGCTTTCCTCCACCGTTTCCGGCATAAAGCCGGTTTTGCTTTCCTCCTTCCCGATGTTGACTTCAATCAGCACATCGGTCACAATGCCCTTTTTCACGGACTGTTTGCCGATTTCGCGTCCGATTTTCACAGAATCCACCGATTCAATCATATCCACCTCACCGACAATCTGCGCCGCCTTATTCGACTGCAAATGCCCGATTAAGTTTTTACGCACGCCGTTAAGATGCAAATTCGGCTTTTTGCGGAGCATCTCCTGCACTTTGTTTTCGCCGATTAAGGTGATACCGCAGTCAATCGCATGGTTGATGAACCTCTCGTCCACGGTTTTGGTCACCGCCATAAAGTCAATCTCCTGCTCGCTTCTGCCCGAAAGCGCGGCGGCACGCGCGATTTCCGCACGGATTGTCTTTAAATTGTATTCAATATCCTGCATTTTTTCATCAGCCCAGGATTTTTCCGTCATATAAATCAGTCCCTTCTACAATAATTTCATCATACAGTGCGACATACCCGCTTTTTGGATTGCCGTTGTCATCCTTCGGCGTTACACACACGGAGTATTCCGAATCGGAATAGGCAATCTCAATTTTTTTAAACTTGATAATGTTGCCGCTGACGGTATACACGCCCTTCACACCGTCCACCTCGCGGATAGCTTTATTGTTGACCTGATACCCCGTAAAATTCTCAAGCACCAGCCGCACCTGCTCTTTGCGCAGCGCAGCATACTGTGCGTTCATCAAATTGGAACGCAAAATCACGGCAGCTTTATCCGTCCCCGCATTCTGCACCGAAACAACCTCGGCAGAAATAGGCTCGGCAGAAGTCAGTGGAAAGTCCACGGTGATGCGGCTGCCTGATGACAACCCGCCGGCAGATTCCGCATCAATCACACACAGAATATACCAGTTAAAGCTGTCCACGAGCTTGCCCATACAATTTTTTAAGTCTTCAGTCGACGTAGGGGTGCTTTGCAGCAGTGCTTCAATCTGTTCCCCGGTAACCTGCAAAACCGTGTCGTAAGCACAGGCGGTTTCGTAGCCGTCCACATGCCCGATATAATAGCCGGGATTGTTTGCCTGTATCGTTACAAAGCCGCCCGCCTGTGCTTTCAGCGCGTCCAACTGCGTATATAAACTGTTCAGCTTTTCGGTCGGGTCAATCACCGTGCCCGTAGAAAGCTGCCGAGAAGTAATCATTTCGCAAACCGTGTCCTCGTAAGATTCCAACACATCGATATCCCCGTCGGCAATCGCAGTCACATAGGTTTCGCAGGCAGAATATACCCGTTCATCCATCGCTTCTACATCACTTGTCTGAATACCGATTTTATTTTTAAGCGATTCAAAATACGCAATGTCAGCTTCAACGCTTTGCATTTGTGAATATACCCGCGCCGATTCCTCCGAAGTGAACACCACAGCAACATTGTCTCCACGCGCAACACGTTTCCCGTCCGTCACAAGCGGCACAAGCGTACCGACTGCATCGGCGGTGATATAGGTTTCATCCCGTACCACAAAGCCATCGGTTGTAACAGCTTTGGAAACCGTCTTTTCCAGCGCGATTTCGGTTTTCACAGGGCTGTAATTGATTTTGAAAATCTGATAAATGCAAATGCCCACAATCAACAGCGCCAAGACGGTGTACAGCACCGTTGTCGGCTTCTTTTTTTGCGGGTATTTTACAACCTTTTCATTTGTTTTTTGTGCTTCGCTCATACTGTCTCCGTTTCTGCAAATGCAATTGCTTTTGCAAGCAGTTCATCGCACGAACAGGTGTCCGCATAAATCCAGTAAATTTGCGGATTGCGTTTAAACCAAGTGATTTGCCGTTTGGCGTAATTGCGCGTGGCGCGTTTCAAATTCTCGACCGCTTCGTCGAGCGGCAAAACACCGTCTAAATACGGCTTTAATTCTTTATAACCAATCGCCTGTGCGGCGGTGTCGGGCGTGCCCGCAAAAAACGCACGCGCTTCCTCCAAAAGTCCGTTTCGGAGCATCTCGTCCACACGGCGGTTGATGCGGTCATACAAAATCTCGCGGTTTTCGTAGGCTATCCCGATATACCGCGGTGCAAAGGGCGACGGCAGTTTACGAGAAGCGGCAAGCGCTTCGGTCATCGTCTTGCCTGTAAGCTGATACACTTCAAACGCGCGAATAATCCGTTTACGGTTGTTCGGGTGCAAACGCGCGGCGGTGTCACAGTCGAATGCCGCGAGTTTTTCGAGCATTTTTTCGCCGCCGAGCGCGTCAAATTCCGTTTCCAACCGTTCGCGCAGTTCGAAATCCGTTTCGGTTTCAATAAATTGTGTATTCGTAAGCAGACTGTCCACATACAGCCCCGTCCCGCCGATCAAAATCGGCAGTTTGCCCCGATTGTAAATATCCGAAATACACGCATGCGCCGCTTTGACATATTCCGCGACACTGTATGGGATTTCGGGAGAAAGGAAATCCATCATATGATGGGGTATCCCCTGTTTTTCTGCCTCGGTAGGCTTTGCGGAAGCAATATCCATACCTTTATAAATCTGCATGGAATCGGCTGAAACGATTTCGCCGTTCAGACGCTTTGCAAGCTCCACGGAAAGCGCGGTTTTGCCCGATGCGGTAGGTCCGACAACAGCGAGTACGGGAATGTGCTCCATTACTGAATCCTCCCGAACTGACGGTCAAGCTCTGCACGCGTCAATTCGATAAGTACCGGTCGCCCGTGGGGACAATAGCGCACGCTGTCGTCAGACAGCAGTTTTTTGGTAAATTCGTACAGCTCGTAATCTTTGGTATCGTTGCCCGCCTTAATCGCGGCACGGCATGCCATGGAATGATAAATCCAATCGAGCTTTCCCGACTGCACTTCGCGGCGGTTTTTGAGCAGATACCCCGCAATTTCGGTCACCAAAACGGTGATGTCCTCTTTTTCGAGATTTAACGGACACGCGCGCACACGCACTGCGCCCTCGCCGAAATCCTCGGCTTCAAAGCCTGCGTCATTTAAGACCTGCATATTTTCGCAAAGTACGGCGTATTCGTCTTTGGAAAGCGTCACCGTAACGGGAGAGAGCAACAGTTGCGCACCCTGCTTACCATTATCTTTTTTCAGCGCGTCGAACAGCATTCGCTCGTGGGCGGCATGCTTGTCGATAATTAAAAGTTTGCCGTCACATTCCACGAAAATAAACGCCTTGAACGCTTCGCCGATGAGGCGGAACGCGGGCGCTTTTTTCGGTTGTACGGCTTGTTCGGGCACAGCCGAAACAGGCGCTTGTGCCGACGGTGCAGTAGATGCAGCCAGCATAGGCATTGCATCTGCCGGCGCCGCTGCTTCCGTTTCGTTTTTTTGGGGCTCTGCCGAAGTGCGCACCGAGAGGTCGGGCAGTTCTTCGGTTTCGTACAACGATTTTGTATCATTTAGCACCCGTTCAAAGGCTTGAATTTCGCGCTTGGCGGGTTTTTCGCCGTTCGCAGGCGCATGTATTACTGTAAAGTTGTTTTGCTTAACATCTTGCTTCGCGGGCGGCGCGGGAATCTCCTCTAATTCAATCTGCACTGCCGTGGGTTCGGCTTTCCGCAACACGCTTTTTTCGGGGCGGGTGCTGTGGGTAGGTGTATGCGGCAATACTGCCGCAGGACGGGAACGGTCCTCGGAAAGTGCATTTTTCACCGCGTAATAAATCGCGTCAAACACCGCTTTTTCATTGGAAAACCGCACTTCGGTTTTGGCGGGGTGGACATTGACATCGACCGTCGACGGTTGCACCTCTAAAAACAGCACACAGGCAGGATATTTGCCGACCATCACAGCATTCTTATAGGCTTCGTTTAACGCCGCCGCACCCGAACGGGATTTAATATAACGGTTGTTGACAAAAAAGTGTTGCATGGAATTCGAGCCGCGCGAGCAAAACGGCTTGGAAACAAACCCGTGCACTGCAATGCCGTTCAAATTGTATTCCACAGGCAAAAGCGTTTCGGCAAATTCCCTGCCGTACACCGCGTGAATACAGGCGTGCAAATCACCGTTACCAGGCGTGCACAAATGCTCTTTGCCGTCTTTGATAAAGCGCACCGAAATTTCGGGGTGCGAAAGCGCAATGCGGTCGGCAATTAAGGCGACAGCAGAGCCTTCTGCGCGGTCGCTTTTTAAAAATTTCATGCGCGCAGGGGTGTTGTAGAATAAATCTCTGATAATGATTGTGGTGCCGTTCGGGCACCCTGCATCGACCACGGACAGCACTTCGCCGCCCTCCAACTCGGCACGTGTGCCCGCAAATTCGTCAGCGGTTTTGGTCATCAACTCCACGCGCGACACCGCGGCAACAGACGCAAGCGCTTCGCCGCGAAAACCGAGGGTGAAAATCGCGTCCAAATCGTCTGCTTTATGAATTTTGCTGGTGGCGTGGCTTAAAAATGCAGTCGGCACATCGTCGCGCGCAATGCCGCAACCGTTGTCGGTCACACGGATAAACCGAATACCACCGCTTTGAATTTCCAAAGTGATTTCGGACGCGCCCGCATCCACGGCATTTTCGAGCAATTCTTTCACGACCGATGCGGGGCGTTCCACCACCTCGCCTGCGGCAATCAACTGTGCGATTTCGCGCGGTAATTTCTGAATTTTCGCCACAGCGGGCACCTCCTTTTCCAAAAATGATATGTAAAGTCGTTTTCCTTTACTGTTTTGCCTCGTTGACAAGCTCGTACAAAACGGACATTGCCTCAATCGGTGTGAGGGTATTGACATCGAGCGTTTGCAGACGCTCTAAAATCCCCTGTTCTTTTGCACTTGCGAAACTCACTTGCAGTTCTTCTTGCGTTTCTTCTTCCATTGGAATATTCGCCGTCGGCAACGGTTGTTCTGCGGCAGAGGCTTCCAAGGCTTTTAATATCACGCGCGCGCGGCGCACCACCGTTTCGGGCACACCCGCAAGTTTCGCCACATCAATGCCGTAACTGCCGTCCGCACCGCCGCGGACAATCCGCCGCAGGAAAGTAATATCCTCGCCGCGTTTTTTGACAGCGACATTATAGTTTTTCACACCGTCAATATGATTTTCAAGTTCCGTCAACTCGTGATAATGCGTGGCGAACAGCGTTTTCGCGCCCAACTTTTTGCGGTCGGCAACATATTCCAGCACCGCACGCGCAATGCTCATACCGTCATAGGTCGAAGTACCGCGCCCGATTTCGTCCAAAATAATCAGGCTTTTGTTCGTGGCATTTTCCAAAATCTCGGCAACCTCGCGCATTTCCACCATGAAGGTAGACTGCCCGCTTGCCAAATCGTCGGACGCGCCGACACGGGTGAAAATGCTGTCGCAAAGCCCTATGGACGCGGATTTTGCAGGGACAAAGCTCCCCATTTGCGCCATCAAAACGATAATCGCCACTTGGCGCATATAGGTGGATTTGCCCGCCATATTGGGACCTGTAATAATCGCAATACGGTTATCTTTGCAGTCAAGCAGAGTGTCATTCGGTACAAACGGCACGCCGTCGAGCATTTTCTCGACCACAGGATGTCTGCCCTCGGTAATGGAAATCACGCCCGAATCGTTGATTTCGGGGCGGGTATAGTGATTGGCAAGTGCGACATTCGCAAGGGAGCAAAGCGTATCGAGTGTGGCAATGGCGCGCGCCGTGCGGCGGGTGCGGTCATACTCGGCGGCAATTTTTTTGCGCACCGCGCAGAATACCTCATATTCGAGCGAAATAATACGCTCCTGTGCGCCCAAAACCTTGCTTTCGAGTTCCTTTAATTCCTCGGTAATGTAACGTTCGCAATTCGTTAAGGTCTGCTTACGGATATAAGTATCGGGCACAAGCGCCTTAAAGGAATTGGATACCTCATAATAATAGCCGAACACGCGATTGTAACCGATTTTCAGTTTTTTAATGCCCGTTTGTTCCTGTTCCTTTTGCTCAAGCGTCGAAATATATTCCTTACCGCCTTTGACAATCGTGCGCAGTTCATCAAGTTCCGCGTTAAAATTGTCGTTAATCATACCGCCCTCGCGCACCGAAAACGGCGCGTCCTCGGAAATGGCGTCGTTGACAAGCGTGTAGATGTCCTCTAACAAATCCATATCACGGTAAATATCCCTAAGCAGTGCGGAGTCCGCGTTTTCGAGTTCCGCTTTGATTGCGGGCAACGTTTGCAAGGTGGATTTTAACGAGAGCAGTTCTTTGGCGTTTGCGGTATTGTAGACCACGCGCGTCATTAAGCGTTCCATATCGTAAATGCCTGTAAATTTTTCTGTTAAGTCTTTCAACTTTACAGTGTTGCGGCACAGTTCCTCCACCGCGTTGTGGCGGCGGGAAATCCCCGCGCAGTCGTAAAGTGGGCATTCCACCCAGCTTCGTAGCATTCGCTTGCCGAGCGCGGTTTTGGTTTTGTCGAGCACCCACAAAAGCGAGCCGCGTTTTTCGCGGTCACGCAAGGTTTCGGTCAATTCGAGATTGCGCCGCGAGGAAAGCCCGATTTTCATATATTTCAAATCGGAATAAAACTGCACGGTGCGGATATTGTTTAAATCGTTTTTCTGCGTTTCATATAAGTATGAAAGTGCGGCGGACAGTGCGCACACCGCGCTTTTCTTATTTTCATCGTTGAGAGAAGCAAACTGCTTATCACCGAACTGCGCTTTGACGCGTTCGCACGCCGTTTCATAGTCAAAATCCTTTGCGTCCAGTAATTCAGCAGTCGCTTCTAATTTTTTCGTAATAAAAGTGCGCACGCGCGCGAGCGCCGCCGCCTCTTTATTGAGAAGCACCTCACGCGGCATAAAGCGTGCGAGTTCATCGACGGTTTTTTCGTCGGTATTTTCGGAAAACACAGTTAGGTGTACTTCGCCTGTTGAAACATCGGCAAAGCAAAGTCCCATTTGGTCAAAGGACAGGCACAAACACGCAAGATAATTGTTTTTGGTTTCATCTAGCATACTGCTTTCAATGACCGTGCCCGCGGTAATTACGCGGATTACGCCGCGTTTGACAATGCCCTTTGCCGCTTTCGGGTCTTCCAACTGCTCGCAAATGGCAACCTTGTACCCACGTGAAACGAGCTTTGCAATGTAACTGTCGGCGCTGTGGAACGGCACGCCGCACATCGGCGCGCGTTCCTCCTGCCCGCAATCGCGCCCCGTCAGCACCAAATCGAGTTCTTTCGAGGCGGTTTTTGCATCGTCAAAAAACATTTCGTAAAAATCCCCAAGGCGAAAGAACAGAAGCGTATCGGGATACGCCTGTTTGATTTCAAAATATTGTTGCATCATCGGTGATAATTCAGCCATATTTCGCCTCGCCTTGGAAAATTCTTACAGATTTTTAATTAGTGGCAGCCGCCGCAGGAGCCGCATTCGCCGCCGCAGTCGTGTGCGTGCGGGTCGCAGGTTGCGGGGTCTTCGCCGTTGACGCACATCGCAAGAATCCCTGTAAGATAATTCATCATTTCGTCTACGGCCTGACGGGCTTCTTCAAACGCCTGCATATTTTTGTTTGCCATAATCTGATTGTAAACGCCCTGGAATTCCTGATTAAAGCCTTCCATTTTTGCCTCGTCGGGGGTTTCCTTTGCCGCCTCTTGCTGATAGGAAAGCTGAATCAAACGGATTTTGCCCATCAAGGCGTTGAGTTCTTCGTCCTCGTCGTTTGCTTTGCGTGCCGCTTCAAAATCCAAATACACCTTGTCCTTTTGAATGGCAGCGCCGAGTTCTCTTGCTAATTTTTCGAGTTCCATACTTTACTCCTTTTTATTTTCTTATATAAACTCTGCCGACTACGGCAAATTTTATAACGGTTATTTTTGCAATTCACCTTTCACGACCCACGCGCCGACCTCGGTGACGGTTACGCGTTGATACGTACCAATCAGGCTTTCTGCACCTGCAAATTCAATGACGACATTGCCGTCGGTGCGCCCGCACAGCGCGCCGTTTTGGGATTTTGCGGTGCTCTCCACCAAAACGGTGTAGGTTTTGCCGAGCATATCGTTTGTGCGGCGGGCGGCGATTTCTTCCTGCGCGTCACACAGCTCTTTAAACCAACGGGTTTTCTCTTCATGCGGCACAGGGTCGAGCAGTTGTGCCGCTTTTGTGCCCTTGCGCGGGGAAAAAATGAAGGTGAAAAGCGAGGTAAACTCCACCTCGCGTATAAGCGAAACGGTATCTTGAAATTCTTCGTAGGTCTCGCCGGGGAAACCGACAATCACATCGCTTGTTAAGGACAAATCGGGAATTTTTTCTTTGGCGTAAGATATCAAATCCAAATATTTTTCGCGCGTGTAATGCCGATTCATTTCTTTTAACACACGGTTGTTACCCGATTGAAACGGCAAATGCAGGTGTTTGGAGACCTTGTCGCATTCGGCGATAGTGTCAATCAGTTCCTTGGTGCAGTCCTTCGGGTGCGAGGTCATAAAACGGAGTTTAAAATCACCGTCCAATGCATTCAACGTACGCAACAACTCAGCAAAATTCATCGGATTTTTGTTGTGCTTGCCGTAGGAATTGACATTTTGCCCCAACAGCGTGATTTCCTTGTAGCCCGCCGCGATAATCTCCTTCGCCTCAGCAATGACCTCTTCGGGCTCGCGGCTGCGCTCGCGCGCACGGACATACGGCACAATACAATAGGTACAGAAATTGTCGCACCCGTACATAATCGGCAGCCACGCCTTCACACCGCCGTCGCGGTGCACGGGTAAGCCCTCAGCGATTTCGCCGTCGGTTTCGGGCGCACAGACCACGCGTTTTCCGCCTGTAAGCGTTTGAAACAGAAGTTGCGGCACAAGGTGCAATGCGTGTGTGCCGAACACCAAATTGACAAACGGATAGCTTTGATAAATTTTTTCGCGGATATGCGCTTGTTGCATCATACAGCCACACAGCGCGATGATTAAATCCGGCTTTTCTTTTTTGTATCGCTTAATCGCGCCGACATTGCCGAATACCCTGTCCTCCGCGTGCTCCCGCACGGCACAGGTGTTGTAAAGAATTAAATCCGCTTCCGCTAAATCGTCACAAAGCGCATATCCCATTTCGAGAAGCTGCCCGATGATGCGCTCGCTGTCCGCCACATTGCCCTGACAGCCGTAAGTATGCACAAAGGCTTTGGGGGGAGTGGTGGGATATTTTGCTTCCAATATCTCGTGTACGCGTTGCATATAGTCGTGCTGACGCGCCAATTCCGTTTCGGAAATTACAGTTGTTTTTGCCACAGAATTCTCCTAAATTATGCCAAATAAATCGAATGTAACCAAGAAAGCACATCATTGTACACGGTTTTGTAGTCGTCCTCAAACAAGACCTCGTGGCGGTCGCCGGGATACAAAATCACCGTAGGCTCGCGCCCGGCAAGCACCAGATTGTCCGCAACGGAAAGCGTACCCTTGCCGTTAAAGCCGACCGGGTCTTTCGCGCCCGAGAAAATCATCACGGGCAAATCTTCGGGGACTTTGTACGCCCAATCCTTTTGCGCGCACTCGCACGCAAGCGCATACATATCGCGGTAGCCGCCCAAAGTCAGCGGGAAGCCGCACAGCGGGTCGTTCATATAGTTTTCCTGATTTTGCTTATTTTTACTAATCCAAGCAACGGGCGACGCGTTTTTCTCGCCTGCGGCAAGGTTGCCTGCCGCGTTAAAGAGATTGCCGAGCACATGCGCGTCTGCCTTCGCGCCAAAGCGCTCGCATGCCGCCGCAAACACGGGCTGCAAAACATCTGCCGCCGCGGGCAGTTCTGCCGTGCCGCAGTAAATCACGCCGTTTAATTCCGAGCCGAAATGCGCGGTATACACACGCGCGCACAAAGAGCCCATACTGTGCCCAAACAAAAAGTAGGGCAGGTCCGGGTATTGCTTTTTCATAATTTTGGTGAGGATATGCATATCGTCAACCAACCGCTTGTCGCCGTTGTACTCGTCAAAATAGCCGTAGTCCTCGTCGGAATTGACGGATTTGCCGTGTCCTAAATGGTCATTACCGCAAACCACAAAGCCGTTCGTCGCAAGGAAACGCGCAAAATCGTCATAGCGTTCAATATGCTCCGCCATACCGTGCGCAATCTGAAATACGCCTACGGGAGGGAGATCCGCATCTTTCCAAATCAGGGTGTGGATTTTATTGCGCCCTGTGGACGAGTTGAAATATGCCTCGGTCTTGACAATCGCCATAAAAATACCTCCAAAATTCGCTTTGGCAGTTTTTTGCCTTTATAGATATGTATACAGATACATATCATAGCACAAAAACTCCGATTTGTCACTCCTTTTCTCGGTTTTCGCAAAAATTCGGGTTTTGTGTGGAATTTGCCTAAAACCGTAAGGAGAAGTGTCGAAAAAAACGGCTTTTTCACGACCGAAAAGCGTTGCGACAAACGATAAAATATGCTAAAATAGGCATAAATACTATGAAAGGCGGTTATGAAAAATGACATATGAACAGGTCGTTGCCAAGGTAAAGGCTAAATATGCAGAGGTAGACGCTTCTTCCGTTCAGGGTACAGTTGCCATTCAGGTCAATCTGGTCGGCAAGAATGTGGAAGGCATTTTCTACATTGAAGCCAAAGACGGCAAAGTGAATGTAGAGCCGTATGACTACCACGACAACAAAGCGGTTGTCACCGTAAACCCGACCAATCTTTTAAAGATTTTGGACGGCAAAATGAACCCCGTGATTGCCTACACCACCGGCAAGGTTTCCATTGCAGGCGACACAGGCGCAGTTCTTCAACTGATTGAGTTGGCAAAATAAGCAAATTGCAAACGGCAAAATGCACCCCGCCGCAAATTCGGAAAACGAGTTTGCGGCGGGGGTTTTATTTTGTTCGGTTGTAGGGAAGGTATTGTAGGGGGCGTCGAGGCGTCGACCCCTACAAATCCAAATCTGCAGAAATGATTATGATTCCAACCCAAAATACTTCGCGGCGTTGTTATACGAAATATCGGCGACAACCTGCGACAGGAATTCTATATCGGCGGGGTATTTCCCCTCTTCGACAAAATCGCCGATAAGCTCGCACAAAATACGGCGGAAATACTCGTGGCGCGGATAGGAAAGGAAGGAGCGGGAATCCGTCACCATGCCGACGAATTTGCCGAGCACCCCAAGGTTTGCGAGCGTTTTCATCTGCTCGCGCATACCGTCGTAGTTGTCGTTAAACCACCAAGCCGAGCCGAACTGGATTTTAGACGGAATTTCGTCGCTTTGGAAATTACCGAGCATTGTGCCGAGCACATAATTGTCTTTCGGATTTAAGGTGAACAGCACGGTTTTCGGCAAATTGCCCTTGCTGTCGAGCGCATTCAACAGCCCCGAAAGCCCTTTGGCGATTTCGCGGTCATCAATCGAGTCAAAGCCCGTATCCGCGCCGAGGCGTGCAAACATACGGCTGTTGTTGTTGCGCATCGGTCCGATGTGCAGTTCCATTGCCCAACCGCGGCGCGCATATTCCGCACCCAAAAACAGCATCAGCGCGGTGCGGTATTTGTCGAGCTCGTCGGTGGTAAAGGCGCCGCCGAGCAAGCCTTTTTTGAAAATCTTTTCGATTTGCGCGTCCGTTGCGGGCGCATACGGTACATAGGTGAATGCGTGGTCGGACGCACAACAGCCGTTTTCCCCGAACCAATCCATGCGCTCTTTCAGCGCGTCTTTTAACTCACGGAAGGTGTGAATTTCACGCCCGACTGCCTTTTCCATTGCCGCCACCCACGGGATAAAGCTCGGCAATTCGATACCGAGCGCCTTGTCGGGGCGAAATGCGGGCAGTACGCGGCATTTGAAGTTCTTTTCTTTTTGCAAAAGCACATGGTATTCTAAGGTGTCGGCGGGGTCGTCGGTGGTGCAGACACACGCGACATTGGATTTTTCAATCAGTTCGCGCGGGGTAAAGCCGCCCGCCTTGATTTTTTCGTTGCATTTTTGGTAAATTTCATCGGCGGTTTTCTCCGAAAGCGGCGTTTCCACGCCGAAATACCGCTGTAATTCGAGGTGCGTCCAATGGTACATCGGGTTGCCGATGCAATACGGCAGGCACGAGGCAAACGCGCGGAATTTTTCTTTTCCCGACTTTTTGCCTGTGATATAGTCCTCGGGAACGCCGCAGGAGCGCATCACGCGCCATTTGTAATGGTCGCCCGACAGCCACAACTCGGCAATGTCGGTAGGCTGCTTGTTCTCGTAAATCTCCTTGGGCGACAGGTGGCAGTGCCAGTCGAAAATCGGCGTTTTTTCCGCGCCTTTTTTATAAATATCCTTTGCCGTTTTGGTTGTCAAAAGAAAATCTTTATCCATAAATTTTTTCATATTTATCCGTCCTTTGCGCTGTAAAATTCAGATATAGATATTTTACCCTAAAAACAGGATACGGTCAAGAAAAAGCCTCCCGAACGCAGTAAATTCGGGAGACTTTTTCAATTTTTGTAAATTACGGCTTTTGGATTTGGTTGAGTGCGGCATTTAAGCCTAAAAGTTGTTCTTTGGTGACTTCAATGCCTGCCGTGCCGAGGAGATTGGTCAAACGAATGACGGTAAAGCCGCCCATCATTTGCATCATACCCTCGTTCATCTCAAAGCCTGCCGCCATACCGCCTGCCGCGCTTTGCATTTGCGCCATCATACCGCCGAACAGTTGCGCACCTGCGGGGCAAGCGAGAATATCGCTCAATTTATCATTCAAGGAGAAATAGCCTTCGGGTGCGGTGATGTCAAACCAATTGAGAATTGCGCCCTTTTCTTTCAGGCGGTAGTCCTCGTTAAAGGTATCGACTTTGCGGATAAGGCTTTCATCTGTGCAATCACCTGCAACGGCGGTGAGCTTGGTTTCGCCGCTGTTGGGCACATCGAAATAGAAGAAATGCACATCGCTCGTCTGTTTACCTAAGCTCTTGCCGTTTGCGAACAGCTCCACCACGGGGAGATTGGAATAAACGGTCACTTTGGTGGTGTCCTCTACCCTGTCTACATAGCGTTTGCCGCAAATGTGCACGAACGGCTCATCAGAAAGCCATGCTTTGTAAGCGTAGAATGAATCCTTTTTGTATTTGCGGTCAAAGGTGACAAGACCTTTGTGGTTTTGTCCGTTTTCGCCGCCCTCGTTTCGTGCGTCCGCGCCGAAATCAAACATATTCCAAACGTGCGTAGCCCAAATATACTCTCTTG
>JBJEPS010000023.1:0-5692 GCA_051881355.1 Candidatus Fimenecus sp.
CTGCGGGAGATTTCAGAGCAGACGGTGCGCGTACCGGCAAATACATTCTCGGCGGTGAGGAATTAACACTTAATTCCAAAGGTGAAAGCATCATCAGTTATGCGGATTATGCTATCGCAATGCTTGATGAGGCTACCAACGGCAACCATATCCAAGAGCGCATCAGCGTAGTCAGAGCATAATTCTCCGTTTGAAATGTCAGACAAAAGCCGCGCATACTGCCGGTTGCGCGGCTTTTGCATTTCGGTATTGAAAGGAAATATGAAAACAATGACACACGCCGAAAAAAGAATGTTTTTAATACAGTATTTATTGCAAGAGCAACCGCAGTATCGCAAAACGGTAATCCCACAAAGCGAAGCAGACCAAAAGCAATTGCTTCGTGCGCTGATGAATATTCGCCCGCCAAAGCCTGTCGGCGCAAAATTTTTGCAAATACAGGACGAATATCTGCAAGAAGAAATTACGGCAAAAGGAATTACCGACTTTTCAAAACTTTCCCCGATAGAAAAGGGAATTTATGTTTGGCAGGGCGATATTACAACCCTTCGCTGTGATGCGATTGTGAATGCCGCCAACAGCCAAATGCTTGGTTGCTTCTGCCCTTGTCACAGGTGTATTGACAATGCCATTCACACCTATGCCGGCATAGAACTTCGGTTGGAATGTGCCGAGATGATGGAGAAACAAGGCTATGCTGAACCTACGGGTAAGGCAAAGATTACAAAAGCCTATAATCTGCCGTGCAAATTTATATTGCACACCGTCGGACCGATTATAGAGGGCAATGTTACCGAAAAAGAAGAAACCATGCTCGCCGCCTGTTACCGTTCTTGCTTGGCACTTGCCGAGCAAAATGCAATCCAAAGTATTGCATTTTGCTGCATCTCTACGGGGGAATTTCATTTTCCGAACAGGCGCGCCGCAGAAATTGCCATACGAACAGTAAAAGCGTATAAAAAGCAAATGCACAGCAAAATTGAGGTGATTTTTAATGTCTTTAAAGACTTGGACTATGACATCTACCGAGAACTTCTCGGATAATATAAAACGGCTTAAAGAAGAACTGCAAACAGCAGACGCGGTGGTTATCGGTGCGGGCGCAGGGCTTTCCGCCGCGGCGGGATTGACTTACAGCGGAGAACGCTTTCAAAAATATTTTGCGGATTTTGAAGCCAAATACGGATTTCACGATATGTATTCAGGCGGGTTTTATCCGTTTGAATCCCCCGAGGTATATTGGGCATATTGGAGTAGACATATTTTCGTAAATCGCTATACGGACGCGCCCACAAATGTATATGCCCGACTTTTGGACTTGGTGAAGCAAAAAGCATATTTTGTCATTACAACCAATGTTGACCATCAGTTTCAAAAAGCAGGATTCCCGAAAAAAAACTTATTTTACACACAGGGGGATTACGGACTTTGGCAGTGCGAAAAAGCCTGTCATCAAAAGACCTACGACAATGAAAAAGCCGTGCGGCAAATGCTCGCACAGCAAAAAGATATGAAAATTCCGACAGAACTTATCCCGAAATGCCCCGTTTGCGGCGCACCGATGACCATGCATTTGCGATGCGACGATACATTCGTACAGGACGCGGGCTGGTATGCGGCGGCAACCCGTTATACAGAGTTTTTGCACCGATACGGCAATTCCCGCATTCTGTTTTTGGAACTCGGCGTGGGAATGAATACGCCTGTTATCATAAAATATCCGTTTTGGCAGATGACAGGTGAAAATCCGAATGCCGTGTATGCCTGTATCAATCTTGAAGCGGCATATTGCCCGACGGAAATTGCAACCCGTGCAATTTGCATTACGACAGATATCCAAATCGTATTGGAGACTTTGTAACCACAGGCTTACTGCTTTGCCGATTTTTCGATTTTGCCGATGATAAACGGCACGACCTCGTCGGGCGCAATATCCAGCACCTGCGCAAATTCCTGATACAGCATTTTCTCCGCCTGCGCCATCGCCTCGGCGTCGGCGCGGTGAAACCGTCTGCCGCTGTTTTCCGTTTCCGTGCGCTTGTGATACAGCGTTTTAATCAACGCAATCAGCTCTTTGTGGTCGCCGCGGCGCAAAATCTTCGTTTGTTCTTCTTTACGCAGATTGTCATTTTCAATCCAGTCGCCCTGCTGTGTAGGCATTTCACGAATTAACGAAATGACATCCTCTGCCGACAAGAGCTTTCGTATGTGCACCTTGTCGCTGTCCACAGGGCAGTATATCACCGTATTGTCGCCGTATACCGGGCGCAAAACATAATATTTTTGCGTATCCCTGCCGAATTTCTTGTCGCAGATTTCCGTGATTTTACAAATCCCCGACTGCCCGTACATCACGGTATCATTTACAGCGTACATTCTAAAAAAGCCTCCGCAATTCAAATTTTAACATTATTATTTTACACTTTTTTTCGGGTGGATGTAATAGACTTTTTACACAAAAAAGATTTTATTTGTACAGAATTCTATGCGTAAGAAACGCCCGTTATTTGACAACCCAACCGGAAAATACTATATTGAAATCGGTATAAAGTGAAGCGAGGGTACGCTTATGGTAAAGAAAATCGGCAAAATTATCGGCATTGCATTGGCAGTTGTGTTGGCTGTCATTTTCATATTCGGAATTCTTTTTGTTGCGCTGTGGGCGGCGGATGACCGCAAAGACCGCGAAGCTTTTGAAAAGAATTATTTGGCAAATATGCCGCAGGAAACGGTTTCCGATGAAGTTGCCGCACGGATGAACAGCAAAACCTATATGCCATTAAACAACAGTTGGCATACTTTCGCCCGTCCGACCAAGCGTGTAGATTTACGGTTAAACGATACTTCGTCGGAAAATCAGTACTATTGGCAGTTGAATGACAGCGAAACTTTGGTCTTATATGCGTTTTACGACGCTGGGGACGGGTATGGGTATGTTGAGGAACAGTTATGCATCGACAGTGCCGCGCTTCCGAACCCGAAAACCGATACGGTTTTGCGCATAGAGTTGTGTGACAATCAAATTTCGTACAAAGGTTATCCCCCCGAAGTGCAAGACGATATCTGCATTACGCCGAATTTGACGCAGGAAGAACTGCAAACGATACAGGAACTTCTGTACACCGAGGATGCCGTTCTGCAAGTGACAGAATTAACGCCGGCTATGTTCGTATTTTCAGGAGACAGCAGCATGGGGCCGGCATATCAGTATATCCGTTGGTATTTTGTGCAAGAGCCTATGCTGTTTCAGGAAAACGGCGTTCTTTTGCAAGATACGCAGGGCGCATACTATGTATCCACCGGCGTTTACAGCATACAAGACCCCTATCAAGGTGATACGCCGGTTACAAGTTGGCGTACGCGCTCTCTGCGCAAACTGCCGGACAGTCTCAGCCAAAAGATAGCGGAAGCATTTGCACAGCAGGCAGGACAAAAACCGTCTCGTTGACAGAAGCAAAAAACTTGTATGAAAAATATTCGCCGCAACCCCACCCGTGTTGAGAGAAAATCAAAATTTTGCATTGACACGGGCGGCAGAGTTTGTTATAATAACATTCGCTGACAGAAAGCACTTCGCCGTGCCTTTCCCGTCAAAATTCGGAGAGATACCGAAGTGGTTATAACGGAACGGTCTTGAAAACCGTCGTACGGCAACGTACCGTGGGTTCGAATCCCACTCTCTCCGCCATATGACAGTTTGATAGGTTTTCTATCTTAAAGATATATCTTCGTTCCGCACAACGGATTCGAACCCGCGAGGGTTTCGGCGTGAAGAAAATATGCCGGCGGCATATTTTTAGCCGAAAGCGGCGAGGGCGGTACCGAAACGCACAGCGTTTGGGTGTCCCGAGCCATCAGTATGCGAGGGCGCAAGCCCGAAGCAGACGGTCGAATCCCACTCTCTTGCGCCTTTGACAGTTTGATAGACGAACAATCTATCTTTTCTATATATAAAACCCAAAATTGCATAAACTTAAAACAAGTTACAACACGGAGAAGTACTCAAGTTGGTGACGAGGCGCCCCTGCTAAGGGCGTAGGTCGGGTAACCGGCGCGGGAGTTCGAGTCTCCCCTTCTCCGCCAAAAAAGCAAGTCGAAAGGCTTGCTTTTTTTATGCAATAAAGTGAACAGCGCACGGTAGTTGTCTGTGGATAACTGCCGTGCGCTGTTTTACAAAATTTTCTCACCGTAACGCGTCTTCCATTGATTTTACTGCGCATGCCCATGATGCCGAAACTCGACACAAGATGCAGGAAGTCCTCCGGTTCCTTGGCAATCCTCCATGCAATTTTCGGAAGTCGGTGCAATCAGCGAATGTAAAGCATTGAACTTATGCGTCCAAAGTAATGATTTTTTTGTCTTTTGCTTTGTCTTTCCAGGTGTACATTATCTTCGGATTTTCGAAGATTTCGTCAAGTGTTTTTAAAAACGGAACAATATCGCCGAAATCGAGCGCACGGTGGTCAAAGGCAATGCAAATCGGCAAAACCTGCCGCGCTTTAACGCATTTTTCGCCGAATTCGTCGGTGACAACCACAGGCTTATCCTGTATCGCCCCCACGCCGAACGCCGTGACTTGCGGTGGAATAATTTCCAAAAGTGCCGCTGCGCCGCGCCCGGCGCGGTACACCGAGCCGAGGTTGGAAACGGTTACCGTACCCTGTTCAATGTCGCGTTTGGTCAGGCGGTCGGCGGCAGGAATACTTTCATATGCCTTTTTCGCCGCACCGTGCAGGGTTTTTACCTTATGCTTACCGGTTTTTGAGCCAATTAAGCGATAAACTGCCTGCCCGATTTTACCCGATTTTAAGGCAGTCAGCGTATTGTCCAACGACACCTCAAACATCGCTTCGTTGAGGTCGGTATTCTCCGCACGGCGGTAAACATCTTGGATATAGTCGGTCATTTCGTCTAAATTCTTATCTTCAAAGTCGTGCAGATTGACGGTCATCATTTCGCCGTTCGGCAAAATCATCGGCATGGAAATGTCAATATTTTTGAAAGTGTCAATCGTTCCGCGCACCAGTTTTCGGTTAAAATGAATGTGCGCATTCATTGCCGGCGCTGCTTTGAGCCCCTCGCAAATGACTTTGAGCATTAAGGTGTTAATCGAAATCTTATCCGCCCCGCTGCGGTTCAAATTGAGTTTTTTATACGCTTTCATAAATTCGGTGACATCGGGCTCATACATATAGGTCACATGCGGAATGGTCTCCCAGCTTTCCGAGGTCATATTGGCAACGATTTTTCTCTGAATCCCGAAATGGGTGGTGTTGATTTTTTGCATAGCGGTTTTCTCCTTTTTCTGTGTGTTAGCATCGTATTCGATAAATGGGAAAAATGTTTTTGTCAGTGGTGGTCGGGTTTTCTCCCGACGAAAAGAGCATACCAAATCCATGCCGGTTGCACCATACATTCTGCTTTGCAATATACGAAAATTGCGGAAACTTTTGGTTGCGATAATCGTTATAGTTGCAAAACCCGTCGAAAAATGGTATGATACCAAGCACACGATACATTGTTTTGATTTGCATATAGGAGAAACCGATGAAAAAACGACTGATTGCGGCAGGACTGTGTTTGGTCATGCTGTTTTCCTGCGCCGCGTGTGGGAACAATCCCGCAGAGGAAGAAACCGACAGCGCCGTATACGGCGACACGACACGCCCGGCGGGCGGCGTATATGCCGACG
>JBJEPS010000024.1:0-5637 GCA_051881355.1 Candidatus Fimenecus sp.
TATGGGCAATAAAAAACTTGAATGAAATTCGGAGGGCAAAAAAATGCAGTACTCGCAAATGTCAAAAGACGAGTTGCGTGCGCGCAAGGCGGAGCTCGACAAAGAATTTGCAGAAATTAAAAAATTAAATCTGAAATTGGATATGTCTCGCGGAAAGCCCGGTGCAGACCAGTTGGATTTATCCATGGATATGCTCAAAACCGTTATCGGTGTTTGTGATTGCAAGGCAGCAAACGGCTTTGACTGCCGGAATTACGGCGTTTTGGACGGACTGCCTGAATGCAAGGCACTGTTTGCCGAAATGCTCGAAGTCAGTCCCGATAATATCATTATCGGCGGCGCGTCCAGTCTCAATTTGATGTTTGACTATATTGCACAGTGTATGACAAAGGGCGCAGGCGGGGAGCCTTGGATAAAACAAGGCAAAATCAAATTCATTTGCAATGTGCCCGGCTATGACCGCCACTTCACGATTTGTGAGTACTTCGGCATTGAAATGCTCAGTGTGGAAATGACCGAAAACGGTCCCGATGTGGAAAAAATCCGGGAGCTTGTCAAAGACGAAAGCGTTAAGGGCATGTTCTGCGTACCGAAGTATTCCAATCCCGACGGCATTACTTATTCCGACGATACCGTGCGTGCACTTGCGGCATTACAGCCTGCAGCAAAGGATTTCCGTGTGATTTGGGACAATGCCTATGTGGTGCACGATTTAACCGACACGCCTGACCGATTACTCAATATTTTTGAAGCCTGTAAGCCGTATGGCAGTGAAGATATGTTTGTTGAATTTACCTCGACTTCAAAAATCAGCTTTCCGGGCGCAGGTGTTTCTGCTATTGCGGCATCTGACAACAACATTAAGGCGATGAAAGCACGTCTCTCCATGCAGACCATCAGTTATGATAAAATGAATCAGCTTCGCCATGTGAGGTATTTCAAAAATTTGGACGGCATTACCGCGCATATGAAAAAGCATGCGGCAATCATTGCACCGAAGTTCAAGATAGTTTTGGACGCTTTGGACAATGAACTGAAAGAAAACGATTTGGCACGTTGGACAAAGCCGAACGGCGGTTATTTTATCAGCTTGAATACCACGGAGTGTAGCGCCAAACGGGTGGGAGAGCTTTGCAAAGAGCTCGGTGTCGTGCTGACCTCGGTCGGTGCAACATATCCCTACGGAATTGATGAAAAAGACCGAAATATTCGAATTGCACCGACCTATCCTTCTACGGACGAGCTGAAAAAAGCGGCTGAAGTGCTTTGCCTTTGTATCAAACTTGCTACGCTTGAAAAATTCGTGTAAATAGTGTAGAATACGCATATAGTATGACCCGCATTTTAAGGGGGAAAGCTGTATGCGTATTTTTTATTCTAAACAAAGTGAAGCAGAGAGCAGCGCATCGCGCCCGTTTGTAACGGCGATTGTGGTTGCCGCCGGGAATTCCACTCGCATGGGCGGTGTAAACAAGCAATTTATCCGGTTGGACGGCGTACCTGTTCTTGTACGTACTTTGCAGGCATTTTCTGTTTGTCCGCTGATTGATGAAATCGTGGTTTCCGCGCGGGAAACGGATATTGTGAACATGTTTTCGCTTGTGAAAGAATATCAAATTGAAAAGGTAACAGACATCGTCCGCGGCGGCGATACGCGGCAGGAAAGCGTGTTTGCGGCAATTCGACGATCCTCTCCGTTTTCGGAATATTTCGCAATACATGACGGTGCAAGACCGCTTGTGTCACAAAAAGTGATTTTTGATACGGTCGAAAAGGCATTCTCTGTCGGCGCGGCGGCAACGGGCGTCCGTGTGAAAGATACCATTAAAGTTGTGTCCGAAACCGGCGAAATTATAGATACACCTGACCGCTCAGCTCTTTGGGCGGTGCATACACCGCAAGTCTTTGAACGGCGGCGATATTTGCACGCCGCAGACAGCGTGGAGAATAGCACTGTATTTACCGATGACTGCAAGCTGATGGAAGCGGCAGGTTTTCCTGTATATATGGTTGAAGGCAGTTATGAAAACATAAAAATCACTACGCCTGAGGATATTCTTTTGGCGGAAGGCATATTGCGAGGATTGGAAGAATGAATATGCGTATCGGGCACGGCTATGACGTGCATAAATTGGTCACCGGACGAAAATTGATTTTAGGCGGCGTTGAAATTGAGAACAACGGCGTCGGGCTTTTAGGACATTCCGATGCCGATGTTTTACTGCACGCGATCAGCGATGCATTGCTGGGTGCGGCGGCACTCGGCGATATCGGCAAGCATTTTCCTGATACGGACGAACGGTATAAAGATGCAGATAGCCTGCATTTACTGTCCGCCGTTGTAAAACTGCTTGAAAATAACAATTATACTGTCGGTAATATTGACGCGACTGTGCTTGCGCAAGCCCCAAAGCTTGCGTCGTATATCCTCGAAATGCGTAAGAATATTGCGCGTGCCTGCCGGGTGGAGTTGGACGCAGTGAGCGTCAAAGCAACCACTGAGGAGGGTTTGGGTTTTACAGGTACCAAAGAGGGGATTGCTGCGCACGCGGTTTGTCTGCTGGAAAAGAAAAAAGAGATACGCTTTATTTGAGGTGTAATGGAGGTTGCGTTTTTGCAGAAAATCAAGGATTTACTGAAAAAATATAGGGAAATTATTTTGTATGTGCTGTTCGGCGGGCTGACAACGGTCATCAACTATATTATTTATTTTGCCTGTACGGAAGGGCTGCATATCGGTTGGTCGCCTGCAACGCTGTTTGCTTGGATTGGCGCCGTGCTGTTTGCCTATGTAACAAACCGAATTTGGGTGTTTGAAAGCCGCGCAAAGGGTTTTCGAGCTGTTTCGTATGAATTTGTTAAGTTTATCGGTGCCAGGCTTCTGTCGTTGGGGCTCGAGTGGCTGACTTTAAAACTCCTGATTGATACATTGCATATGGATACATTTCTTTGGCACGATTTGCCGCTTGGAGAATTTCTTGCCAAAACCATTGCGCAAATTCTCGTGATTATTGCTAACTATGTGTTCAGTAAATGGATTGTTTTTCGTAAAAATAAGAAAAATACAGAATAAATATACATTTTTCTTGCATTTTTATGCAGATAGTTGTATAATGCAATTATCAAAAACTTGATACAAGGGGTAATCAAAATGAAAAAAGCAACAAAAGTTTTGGCATTGCTTATGACCTTGGTTTTGGTTGTCGGCGCCTTTGCAGCCTGCGGCGGTGAAAAAACGCCTGCGGTTAAAGTCATCAATATTGACCTTACCGAAGAGGAATATGCATTCGGTGTGGATAAAAACCAGCCGGAGCTTTTAACACAGGTCAATGATTTTATTGCAGAAATCAAAGCAAACGGCAAGTTTGAAGAAATCTGCAACAAGTATTTTGCCGATGGTACGCCTGCTGTTATTCAGTCCGCAAAGTATGATGAAAGCAAAGATCAGTTGGTAGTTGCCACGAACGCGGCATTTGAGCCGTTCGAGTACACCAACGGTGACGGGTACAGCGGTATTGATATGGAAATCGCTGCACTGCTTGCTGAGAAACTCGGCAAAGAGTTGGTGATTCAGAATATGGATTTCGATGCGGTTTGCCTCTCCGTCGGTCAGCATAAATGCGACATCGCGATGGCAGGTCTTACCGTGAACGAAGCCAGAAAAGAGTACGTTAATTTCTCTGATTCTTATTACACCGCTTCACAGCGTTTGATTGTGAAAGGTGATAACACCCAGTTCGATGCTTGCCAGACCGCTGCCGATGTGGAAGCCATCTTAAACACTTTGGACAGCGCCACCAAAATCGGTGTGCAAAACGGTACAACCGGTCAGTTCTATGTCGAAGGCGATGAAGATTGGGGCTTTGACGGACTGCCTGTGACCTGTGTCGGGTATAAAAACGGTTCGATGGCTGTGCAGGATTTGATGAACGGCGGCGTACAGTTCGTGATTATCGACGCTGCACCCGCGGATTGCATCTCCACAGCACTCAACGAAATGAACTGATTTTCATTGAATTTCCAGCAATGCCCCACCAAAATGCAGTGGGGCATTGTTTCTGTGTAAGGTATAGAAAGATATGAGTGGATTTGATCGTAAAATTCAACGCTTTTTAGAAGTGTTTATTGATGCCGGTGGGTACAATAAGGTGCTCGAAGGCTTACAGAATACGCTTTTGATTGCGGTTTTGGGCTTGGTCATCGGTATTGCTCTCGGTACGCTGATTGCTACCGTGCGTGTTTTACCGAAATATAAGCGCTTGCCGCGTATTTTGAACGGGATTTGCAGTTTCTATGTCGGCTTATTCCGTGGAACACCGATTGTTGTACAGCTTTTGGTGTTCTACTATGTTCTGTTGCCGCTGATGGGCGTAAAAATGACCTCTGTCGCGGTTTCTGCTGTCGTATTCGGGTTAAACAGCGCGGCATATATTTCGGAGATTATGCGCAGCGGCATTCAGTCGGTTGACCCGGGACAAATGGAGGGCGGACGTGCCGTTGGTTTGAGCTACGGTACGACCATGATGCGTATCGTTATTCCGCAGGCAGTAAAAAATATCTTGCCGACTCTGGGCAACGAGTTTATTGCGCTGATTAAGGAAACCTCTGTGGTTAGCTTTGTCGGCGCAACGGATTTGTATGTTGCTTTCAATTATATCGGCAGTAACAGTTATGAATTTATGGTGCCGTATTTGGTGATGGCGCTGATTTATATTGCTTTGGTGCTGATTATCAGTATGCTTGTGAAAGCCATGGAAAGGAGCCTGAGGAAAAGTGATAGAAGTCGTTAACTTAACCAAAAGCTTCAGCGATTTACAGGTGCTGAAAGGCATAGACCTCACCATTGCGCAGGGCGAAAAGGTGGTTATTATCGGACCTTCCGGCTCCGGAAAAAGCACATTGCTTCGCTGTTTGAACTGTATGGAGGATCCTACTTCCGGACAGGTCTTATATCACGGTGTGGATTTAACAGATTTTAAAGTCGACATCAATGAACAACGGCAGAAAATCGGTATGGTTTTTCAGCATTTTAACCTATTTAATAACAAAACTGTGCTTGAAAACATTATGCTTGCGCCCGTGATTACGCAGAAGAAAAAAATGAAAAAACTGCGTCGGCAGAAAGTTGCGGACGTGGAAATTAAGACCAATGCGCAAATTAAGGCAGAGGCAAAAGAAAATGCCTTGGCACTGTTGGAGCGGATCGGGTTAACCGATAAAGCCGACGCATATCCGTCACAGCTTTCAGGCGGGCAGAAACAGCGTGTGGCGATTGTACGCTCGCTTGCGATGAATCCCGACGTCATGCTGTTTGACGAGCCGACCTCTGCGCTTGACCCAGAAATGGTCGGCGAGGTACTGGAAGTTATGAAAGACCTTGCAAAAAGCGGTATGACGATGGTGGTTGTCACACATGAAATGGGTTTTGCCCGCGAAGTTGGTGACCGCGTAATTTTTATGGACGATGGGAAAATTTTGGAAGAGGGTACACCCGACGACATTTTCAATCAGCCTAAAAATCCGCGGCTGCAGGAATTCCTTTCCAAGGTTTTATAAGTTTTTTCATAAGAAAAGGACGAGTGCAAATGCATCGTACCCTTAAGGACAGTAACTTAAAGGTGCGAGCATTGCGAAGGG
>JBJEPS010000025.1:0-23628 GCA_051881355.1 Candidatus Fimenecus sp.
CCGTATTTTTGCAACCATGCGCCGCCGTACAGCACGGCGAAAATCGGGGCGGCAATGATTTTGACAAACAAATTGGATTTGCCTTTGCCGTAGATTTCCTCTTTCAAGGTCAGGGCGTCCTCCCACTGCGGGAACAAATTGGTCAGGCACGAAATGCCCATCCATAAAAACAGGAAGTTTACAATGTGTACCATACCGCTGCTTGTAAAAAATTCCCCAAGATAGTAAATGTTAACCGCGCCGACGGAAACCGTCACCAGCCCTAAAAGCAGGTTGAACAGAAACGGAAAAAAGCAGACCCCAAACGATACGGAGCGTTTGCGGATGATTTCATGCTCAATGTGCCCGCACATTTCATTTGTGCGCAAATATCTGCCGTCCTCGATTAAAACTTCATATACGCGGCAGGTCAAATGCTCAAAAAACGCCTGTAAAAAAGTACCGATGACCGTAATATATTTCACAATCAAATAGAAAATTCTCATGAGATATCATAATCCCCCTCAAACAAGATTTGGTCCAGCGTGACCGAACCGTCTTTATAGCCGGTGATCTCCGTGGGAATTGTATAGCCGTAACTTTCCAGCATATCCACAACCTCACTATAGGCGGTTTCTTCGCCTGCCGCCGCCGCGCAAAGCGCAACGGTGTATACGGTTTGTACAGAGGGAGAAGTGTTTTGATATGCCGTATTTACAGTCGTGTAGGCATCGGCATATTGCCCTTGCGCCAACAGCATCAAAGCTTTTTGACGGTAGAACTCACTTGCCAAATCCTCGGAGGCGGCAAGCGCTTCATCGCACAGTGCGGTTGCCTCTTCATACTGCCCTGCAATGCGCATTTGAATGACGCGGGCAAGCGCGGGGGAATTGTCTTCCGTGTTAAAGTCCGTCAGCAACTGACACATCGGTTCGATATCGCGACCGGTTTTGGCATATAACTCCGAAAGCAGCGGTGCATACAGCCAAACATATTGTGCATCTCGGTCGGTAGCCGGAATTTCCTCTAAGAACGCGATTTGTGTTTCCAAATCCTTTTCACAAAGCATGGCAAGACGGAATTTATAGAAGGCGATTGCCGCCGGCGAATAGCTTTCCACGTTGGTTGTGTATGCGGTTGTGGTATCGCTGTTATCGGCTTCTGTAACGACCTCAGCCGTTTTCATGGCATCCAGCGCCGCAATGATATCATCGTAAGGAATCTCCGTCGATTCATCGTACAAATACGGCGAAATCAACTCGCCCGCATGTTCCCAAGTGGTCAAAAACTGCGAGGCGTTGTCCAGCGCTGCCTTTACGGAACGAAAATGCGGCAGGGAAAGCTCCCAAGAATGAATGTTGGCTGCAGGTTCCGAAAGGTCGCTGATATAGCCTAAATCGGCGGCAAGTAAAATCTCACGTTTATACACAAGTTCCCCGTTAATATGGTTGTTGAGCATTGTGTTTGCAGCACTCGCATAGGCATCTAAGGCAGAATACATTTTCTTTTCCGCGCGCAAACTGTCCGCCTGCTGTACAGCGACAAAAGTTGCCGTATGGTCGGCAAAAACATAGCCGCCGTAAAACACAAAGCAAATAGCAACCAACGCAAAAAAGATATTTAAAAAGTCAAACGGGTAGTGCCGCAGTCCCGAATCACATTCCGCACAGAACGGGGAATCGGGATTGGCATCTGTGCCGCGCCGTTTTTCTCCGCAGCAGTCGCAAAGATCTTCCTTAGGTATAGATTCGGTTGCAGAATTCGATTTTTTCGTTGCGGTGGAGGGGATTTGCTCTGCAGCAAGTTCGATTTCGGGGTCGGCAGGTGCAGTTTTCGCAACCTCTTCGGCTTCGGCTTTCGCACGGTCCAGTTCCTCTTGGAAAACCTTTGCCAATTCCTCCATTTCATCGTGCAGGGCTTGCTCGTCCGTCGTTTCCGCCACAGGCGCAACCGGCGTATCAGGCGTGTTGTGCGGTGTATTTTCGGGCACGCCGTTTAATTCGTTTAAATCGCTCAAGGCTATTCCTCCTTGCATAATGTCTATACTATAATAGCATATCCCTACGATGATTTCAAACCATTTTACGGATTTTTGAAAAGTTTACAATTTCGCCATAACGTCATTGCGTCCGGCACGCCGATATGGTATACTGTCTATGGAAAAAGGAGCGTGCAGAAATGAAAGGAAAAAACCGACGACTGACAGCGGCGTGTATTTGTTTTTTTGTGCTTTGTCTGGTTGCGGGCGGCATAGCGGGGTGGTACTTCGGTATGTATACCAAGGATTTTAAAGTGACAAAAGGCGAGGTTTTCTCAGAAGTATACGAAGGGGATTTTTATGAAAATCTACCGTTCGACGCGTATTTGCAGGCAGTGGATTTGCCTGTCAATACATATATTGTTGATATTCGAAATTGCGGCGCGCGCACAGACGCGGAAAATAATCGCGACGCGATACAAACCGCAATAGAGGAAGCCGCAGCGCACGGCGGTACGGTATATGTCAGCGGCGGGGAATATATCACAGGCAGTTTAACTTTAAAAAGCAATGTAACGCTGTTTATCGATAAGGATTCTGCACTGGTTGCCTCCCGCAAGGCTGCGGATATGGACAAAGGCTGCTTATTGCTTGCGGAAAATGCCGAAAATATTGTGCTGACGGGCGGCGGTAAGCTGTGTGGTGAGGGGAATTATTATTCTTTAGCCCCGAAAGAAGCGCCGAAAACCGAGCCGTTCGAGCAGGCACTCGGCGTTTGGGAAATGCGGCAGGAATACCGCTACCGCGTGCGATTTGCCCACGAAAGCAAATACGGCAATTTGATACGATTTTGCGACTGTCGCGGCGTCACGATTGAGAATTTTATGCTCGAAAATTCTGCCGCGTGGACGTTGGAACTCAACGGCTGTGACGGGGTGCAGATTCGAGATTTGGTCATAAATAACAACCGCCATGTTGCCAATACCGACGGGATTGATGTTGCAGGCTCGTCCGATGTAACCATAGAGCATTGCTTTATTTCCACAGGGGACGACGGGATTGTGCTGAAAAACAGCAAATCGCTTGGAAACTGCAAAAAAATGGAAAATGTCACTGTGCGAGACTGCAAGGTGACCTCCTGTACAAATGCCTTTAAAATCGGCACGGAAACAAGCTATGATATTTCAGGCGTAACCGTAGAAAATTGCGAATTTTTCTTGGAGGATATTTACCCGGGCGGCGTTTCGGGGATTTCGATTGAATCCGCTGATGGCGCAAAGGTCGAAAATGTGGAAATTCGTAATATTCAAATGCGCGGCGAAACGTGCCCGCTGTTTATCAGCCTCAATAATCGCAACCGCGACAAGGATTTTGACAACGTAGGTGCAATTCAAAATGTAAAGGTGGAAAACCTTACAGCGGACGGTGTGGAACTTCCCGTCATTATTACGGGCACAAAGGATTTAACTGTGCAGGACATTACGCTCAACAATGTGCATTTACAATATGCACCGGGCGTGGATTACTATGATTATCGTCCGTTTGTACCCGCTTATGACGACACCTACCCCGAATGTAACCGTATGCGGAATTTGAATGCTTATGGGCTGTATGGACGATATGCTGATAATGTGAAGCTAACGGACTTTACAGTTGTTCCGCGAGAAAATACCAAACGGACGGAAATGCTTTTGAAAGAATGCACGGTACTCCGCGACGAAACGGTATAAAATCCACCCGACAACAAAATGCCCGCAGTCTTTCGGACTGCGGGCATTTTATGTGGGTTGTTATTTGTTTTTACTTTCTTTGTATGCCACGGCAGCGCTGATCAGTCCAGAGAACAACGGATGCGGGCGCGTCGGGCGGGATTTGAATTCAGGGTGCGCTTGGGAAGCGACAAACCATGGGTGGTCGCGTAGTTCCACCATCTCCACAATGTGCTTATCCGGTGAAACGCCGCAAATGTGCATCCCGTTCGCCTCTAACGCCTCACGGTAGTCATTGTTGACCTCGTAACGGTGGCGGTGGCGTTCGTGAATCAACTGTTGCCCGTATGCTGCATACGCTTTGGAGTTTTCATCGAGCATACACGGATATTGTCCCAAACGCATGGTGCCGCCGAGATTGGTAACATCGTGCTGGTCAGGCATCAGGTAAATTACGGGGTTTTCGGTGTCGGGGTCAATTTCGGTTGTGTTGGCGTCTTTGAGTCCCAACACATTGCGGGCAAATTCAATGACGGCAATCTGTAACCCCAAGCAAATGCCGAGGTAGGGGACTTTGTTTTCGCGCGCATATTTTGCCGCGCAGATTTTACCGGGAATGCCGCGTGTACCGAATCCACCGGGGACGAGAATGCCGTCTGCATCTTTCAGCACTTCGGCGACATTTTCCTCGGTGATGGTTTCGGAGTCCACCCAGTCAATGTGTACGCGTGCGTCGTGGTCCAATCCGCCGTGCTTTAGCGCCTCGTTGACGCTCAAATACGAGTCATGCAGTTCCACATATTTGCCGACAAGCGCAATATTGACCTGTTTTTTCAAAGATGCGTTTTTCTGCATCATCTTGCGCCAGTCTGTGTGGTCGGGATCGCCGCAGGTAAGCCCCAAACGCTCCACAACAATATCGGCAATGCCTTCTTTTTCGAGCTCTACGGGGATTTCATACAGCGTGGGCATATCGCGGTTTTCAATGACATTGCGCGGCGGCACATTGCAGAACAGCGCAATTTTGTCTTTAATATCCTGCCCAATTTCGTGTTCCGTGCGCAAAACGATGACGTCCGGGCGAATACCGATCCCCAAAAGCTCTTTGACGGAGTGCTGTGTGGGTTTGGTTTTTAATTCCATAGACGCGCCGAGGAACGGCACCAAAGTCACATGCACAAACATACAGTCGCCGGGACGTTCCTGTGCAAATTGGCGAATAGCCTCTAAGAACGGCTGGCTTTCAATATCACCCACCGTACCGCCGATTTCGACCAACACAATATCAATGCCCTCGACCTCGTTTAAGGCGATGCGGCGTTTTATTTCGTTGGTGATATGCGGAATAATCTGAATGGTTTGCCCACCGTAAACGCCCTTGCGTTCGTTGGAAAGGACATTGTAATACACACTGCCCGAGGTGCACGAGCTGTTTTTGGTTAAGGAAACATCGATAAACCGTTCGTAATGCCCTAAGTCCAAGTCGGTTTCCGCGCCGTCGTCGGTCACGAATACTTCACCGTGCTGTATGGGATTCATCGTTCCGGGGTCAATGTTCAAATACGGGTCTAATTTGATGACCGTGACTGAAAGCCCGCGGTCTTTCAAAAGCCTGCCGAGCGAAGCGGCGGTAATGCCTTTGCCTAAGCCCGAAACGACGCCGCCCGTGACGAAAATGTACTTTGCTGCCATAAAAAAGTCCCCTTTTGCAAAAATTGCAGTGATTTTCCCATTTCATTTTAATATGGTTTATTGCTTTATTTGTGATACAGAGAATTGGTTTGCCGCGTTGGCTCGCAGGTGACCTGCACACCGAGCTTGGAGAAGGTATGCAAATCCACATCTGACAAAATGACGGTGGAGTGCATTTCACACCCGCGCAAGAGGGAGAGTGCCTGCATCGCCTTTTCGGCGGTCGGATTGGTCGCCGCGGAAATCGAGAGCGCCAACAGCACTTCGTCGCTGTGCAAACGCGGGTTTTTGTTGCCCAAGTGGTTGACCTTTAAGTCCTGAATCGGTTCAATGACCACGGGGGAAACCAAGTCAATTTCGGAATTGATACCCGCCAGCGCTTTGAGTGCGTTTAAAATCAACGCAGAGGACGCGCCTAAAAGATTGCTCGTTTTGCCGATAACAATTTTGTCATTGGGCAGTTCCATTGCCGCAGCAGGCTGTCCTGTTTTTGCGGCGGCTTCCAACGCGGGCTGTACACAGCGGCGATATTCCGCCGTTACGCCCAACTGCTTCATTAAAACTTCCAACGCGAAAATCTCGTTTTGCACCGCTTCGCCGTTTTTCGCGGCAACCAAGGCTTTGTAATAACGGCGAATGACCTCTTGGCGTGACGCCTCACAGCAAACCGCATCATCAATGATGCAGTTGCCTGCCATATTGACGCCCATATCGGTGGGGGATTTATACGGTGAAGTGCCGAAAATGCGCTCAAAAATCGTGTTAAGCACGGGGAAAATCTCAATATCGCGGTTGTAGTTGACGGTCGTTTCGCCGTAGGCTTCCAAATGGAACGGGTCAATCATATTGACATCGTTTAAGTCGGTGGTTGCTGCTTCATAGGCGAGGTTGACGGGGTGCTTTAACGGCAAATTCCAAATCGGAAAGGTCTCGAATTTGGCATAGCCCGCCTGTACGCCGCGCTGGTGCTCGTGGTAAAGTTGGGAAAGGCAAACCGCCATTTTGCCGCTGCCGGGTCCCGGTGCGGTCACCACCACCAGCGAACGCGTGGTTTCGATATAATCGTTTTTGCCAAATCCCTCGTCGCTGACAATCAGCGGAATGTTGGCAGGGTACCCCTCAATCGTATAATGGCGGTATACGCGCACACCGAGCTTTTGGAGCTTGTCCGCAAAGGCAACAGCACTTTTTTGCCCACCGAACTGCGTCATCACCACGCCGCAGACGGAAAGTCCGAACGAGGTGTAAATGTCAATCAAACGCAAAATATCTTGGTCATAGGTAATGCCGATGTCGCCGCGCACCTTGCTTTTCTCAATATCGTTGGCGCAAATGGCGATAATAATTTCCGCTTCCTCGCGCAACTCTAACAGCATTTTCATTTTGCTGTCGGGCAAAAAGCCCGGAAGCACGCGCGAGGCATGGTAATCGTCAAAAATTTTGCCGCCGAATTCCAAATACAGCTTCCCACCGAAGGATTCAATGCGTTCGCGAATGTGGGCAGACTGGGTCTTCAAATACTTGTCATTGTCAAAACCGATTTTCACTTTTCTTTCTCCTGCACATCTGTTTTTTACGTTTTCGGTGCTTTGTAAAAATACCTCATAAATACAAAAACACACCTCGCCGGTGTGCTTCCACCACAACGCCGAAGTGTGACACTATTCATTATACAGAATGTCATTGTAAAAATCAAGGGGACGAAATCAATTTTTTTAAGAAACTGTATTTTTTTGACGGATGATTTGAAAACGCAGTATGCGAACGGGGTTGTAAGCCCTCCCAAATTATGTTATGCTATCCTTACAGAAAAATCGAAAAGTGAGGGAGAACGTATGGGATTTTTCAAAAAAGTCGGTGCCGCTTTGCATTCACGCGTGGGTGCATATGTATTTTTTGTGCTTGCCGCACTGTCCTTTGCCTTTTTAAAAAGTGCAACTTGGACCTACGGCTGGATTGCAGAGTTGTATCCGTTGGGGGATAAATTTGTGCCGACGCTCCTTTGTGTGATTGGGGTTTGTGCGGCGTTTTTGCTCGTTTATTTGCTATTGCTGAGTTTTACGTGCGCAAAACAAACGCCGTCCAAATCTAAACGGGTTTTAGGCGGCGTACATACCGTGTTTGCGGTGCTGTCGGTTGCATTGTTTGTGTATACGGCGGTACTCTTGTTCGGATTGGATTCGGGGCTTTCCGCTGAAAATTTTTCAAAAGGAATTTCCGCACTATCCGCGGTGTTTCCGTATCTTTGCCTCGTCGTCACCTTGCCGCTTGTGTTGGTATTCTGCGCGGGCGGGAAAAGGGCTTGGCGCGCCGCGCTCGCCTGTGTTTTGGTAGCGGTGCTGTTGCTTTTGCCGAATATTTTTACGAATACTGCCGCAAGTGCTTGGGAAGAACCCGGTCCCGAAATCCGCTTGCAGTCGGAAAATGTGCTGGCAGGTGCAAGCATTGCGTTTGAAAGTTTAAAAGAGGGCGAAAAGCCTGATGCACAGGCGCTTTTGCAGGCAGACGATGCTTGTTGGACGCCGCAAGCGCCGAACCGTGCGCCCGCAGAAGGGCAGGCGGACGCCAACAACAGTTATGTGGAAATCGAGCTTTCCGCGCCCGCGACCTTTAACACGGCGGTGATTGAGGAAGTCGGCAATGAGGCACAGTATTTCCGCTTGCAGGCATTTGTCGAGGAAGAATGGGTAACGATTTATGAAAGCGAAAAAATCGAAGCGAGCCGTTTGTGCAGTTTTGACGCAGTGACCACAGACCATGTGCGGCTGTCGATTGATAAGTTCAGAAATGACGATACGCCCGTGCGTATTCGGTCTTTGCGGCTGTATAACGAGCCTGTGCGCGCGGTGGAGAATTTTGAAGTGACAGCGTATCAGCGGTTAGACGGTGATGTGCCCACCGAAATTCTCAAAAAAGGCGAGGCGTATGTCAACAACTATGCCCGGTATTATGATGTTTACACCACCATCATCGTGTTTGGCGCGGTGCATTGGGAAGAAAACGGGCAAATGGGCTTCGGCGAAGGCGGCGAGGAAAAATTCGCGCAGGAACTCGCCGCGCTCAAAGAGGTAATCGCGCACCGTTCCAATCCGGCGCACAAAGTACGGATTATTGTGACCGCTTTGGCAGACGGCACTTGGAATGACGGGCATATCGGCGTGAATGCGTATATGGCGCAGTATTGGGAAACCGTTGCCGACCAAATTGCGGCGTTTGCCGAAAAATATGATTTGGACGGCGTGGACATCGACTGGGAATATCCGCAAAATGCAAACGATTGGGCGGTGTTTGACAACTTTATTACCCGCTTGGATGACGGCTTGCAAAAAACAAATCCCGACGCCATTTTGTCTGCCGCGCTTTCCGCATGGGGACTTGGTATGTCCAAAGAAACACTGGACCGTTTTGACCAAATCCAGTTTATGGCGTATGACGGAAACGATATAGACGGCTACCAAAGTTCGCTCCATCAGGCGCAGACGGGCTTGCAGGCATTCGTCGACAACGGTGCGGATATCAGCAAAATCAACATCGGCATTGCCGCCTACGGCAGACCGATTAACGGCACGCCTTATTGGGCAGTTTGGCGCAATTTGGAAGAAGCGACCTATTGGAACAGCCGCTACGAAACCGTACATGACGGCGGGCAGGTCTATACAGGCACTTTCTGTGCGCCGGCGTTGGCAGGCGACAAAACCGCCTATGCATTGCTTTCGGGCGCGGGCGGCGTGATGGTGTTCCGCGTGGGCTGTGACAAACTGATGGACGACCCGAACAGCGTTGCGTGCGGCATTGAAAATGCCCTGCACCGCTATGTGGAAAATTGGTAAGTATATAAAAGATTAAAGCAACACCCCGCCGTTTCCGCATTTTCGGAAACGGCGGGGTGTTTGTATGCCTTAATCGGTTAGATTTTAAAATACGCCACCGCGTTTTTGAACATACCGTTGTCCTTATTGCCCTCGACATTTTTGTAAACATTGTCAGAGAAGCGCTCGGAGTGTCCCATTTTGCCGAACACTCTGCCGTCGGGTGAGGTGATGCCCTCAACCGCAAGTAAAGAGCCGTTGGGATTGTAGCGAATGTTCATCGTCGGCTGTCCGTTTTCGTCCACATACTGTGTGGCAATCTGTCCGTTTTCAATCAGCGTGCCGATTAAATCTTTCGGGCAGACGAAACGCCCTTCGCCGTGAGAAATGGCAACCGTGTGTATGTCACCAACCTTACTTGCGGAAAGCCACGGGGATTTGTTCGAGGCGACGCGGGTATTCACAAGGCGCGACTGGTGTCTGCCAATCGTGTTAAAGGTTAAGGTCGGTGTGTCGGCGTTTGCCTCGATAATCTCGCCGTACGGCACAAGTCCCAATTTGATAAGCGCCTGGAAGCCGTTGCAGATACCCGCCATCAAGCCGTCACGCTGTTTTAACAACTTGTGGACTTCTTCCTTGATTGCGGGGTTGCGGAAGAACGCTGTGATGAATTTGCCGCTGCCGTCGGGCTCGTCACCGCCGGAGAATCCACCGGGGATAAATACAATTTGCGCGTCAGTGAGTTCTTTTGCGAATGCCGAGACGCTGTCCGCAATATCTTTTGCCGATAGATTGCGAATCACCATAATTTTCGGGTCAGCCCCTGCGCGGGTGAGCGCGCGGGCGGTGTCATATTCGCAGTTCGTGCCGGGGAATACAGGGATAAGCACTTTTGGGCGCGCCACACCGATTTTCGGCGCAACGCGGCTTTCGGCTTTGTATTCGAGCGGTGCAATCGGGGTTTTGTCCGTCTGGATGTTGCAGGCAAATACGCTTTCGAGTTTGTTTTCGTAAATGTCGCAGATTTCTTGCAAATCAATCGTCTCAATACCGATTTTCAGGGCGTAGTCATAGGTGGTTTCGCCTAAGACCGTGAAGCCCTCCAATTCCTCTGTCGCCTCAAATACAAATGCGCCGTAATCGTAGGTATACAAAGCGTCCTGCGCGAATGCGCGGTCAAGCTTAAAGCCGATATGATTGCCGAACGCAGCTTTCATCAAGCCCTCGGCAATGCCGCCGTAGGTGGGCGTAAAGGCGGAAAGTACTTTCTTTTGCGCAATTAAATCCGAAACGGTTTTGTAAACGGAAAGCAGGCTTTCGGTGTCCAATGTACCGTCTGCATTTTTCTTCGGCGCAATGTAGTACACCGTGGAGCCCGGCAGTTTGAATTCTGGAGAAATGATGTTGTCGCTGTTGCAGACAGACACCGCAAAGGATACGAGCGTCGGGGGCACGTCAATGTCCTCAAATGTACCGCTCATGGAGTCTTTGCCGCCGATAGAGGCAATCCCCAATTCCAACTGCGCGGTCAACGCGCCCAACAGCGCCGCCGCGGGCTTGCCCCAACGGGACGCGTCCTCGGTCATACGCTCAAAATATTCTTGGAAAGTGAGGTAGCAGGTTTCAAGGTCTGCGCCCGTGGCAATTAACTTGGAAACCGACTCCACCACCGCTAGATACGCGCCGAGGTATTGATTTTTCTCGGTGATAAAGGGGTTGTAGCCCCACGCCATCACGGAGCAGGTTTTGGTGTCGCCGTGCAATACGGGGATTTTCGCCGCCATACTTTGCGCGGGCGTCAACTGATATTTGCCGCCGAACGGCATCAGCACCGTGTTTGCGCCGATGGTCGAGTCAAAGCGTTCCGAAAGACCGCGTTTCGAGCAAATATTCAAATCGGAGGCGAGTGCACGGAATTTGTCCGCGTTGGTTTTGCCCTCGACTCGTCTTTCCACCGTCGGGAAAGCCGAAACCGCAATGCGGGTGTGCTTTTCCGCACCATTGGAGTTTAAGAATTCGCGGGAGATATCGACAATCGTTTTGCCGTTCCATTCCATGGTAAGGCGCGGCTCTGCAACCACTTGTGCCACCACGGTGGATTCCAAATTTTCCTCTGCCGCAAGCGCGCAGAACGCGTCCACATCTTCGGGCGCGAGCACAACCGCCATACGTTCCTGCGATTCGGAAATCGCAAGTTCCGTGCCGTCCAAGCCTTCGTATTTCTTCGGGACTTTGTTTAAATCAATGTGTAAGCCGTCCGCAAGTTCACCGATGGCAACCGAAACACCGCCTGCACCGAAATCGTTGCAACGCTTAATCAGTTTGGTTGCGTCGGGATTACGGAACAATCTTTGCAGTTTGCGTTCTTCGGGGGCGTTGCCCTTTTGGACTTCCGCGCCGCATTGCTCCAAAGAGGACAGTTTGTGCGATTTAGACGAGCCTGTCGCACCGCCGCAACCGTCACGCCCGGTTCTGCCGCCCAACAGCACAACAATATCGCCGGGGGCGGGGACTTCACGGCGTACATTTTTCGCGGGTGCCGCGCCGACAACCGCGCCGATTTCCATACGCTTGGCAACATAGCCCTCGTGGTAGATTTCGTCCACCTGCCCTGTGGCGAGCCCGATTTGGTTGCCGTAAGAACTGTACCCCGCCGCCGCGGTGGTGACGAGTTTGCGTTGCGGCAGTTTGCCGGTCATCGTGTCTTTCACGGGCTTTAAAGGATCTGCCGCGCCCGTAACGCGCATGGCCTGATACACATATCCACGGCCTGAAAGCGGGTCACGAATCGCGCCGCCGATGCAAGTCGCCGCGCCGCCGAACGGCTCAATTTCGGTCGGGTGGTTGTGGGTTTCGTTTTTAAATAAGAACAGCCAATCTTCGTCAACGCCGTCCACATCGACTTTGATTTTTACGGTGCAGGCGTTGATTTCTTCGGACTCGTCCAAATTCTTTAACTGCCCCGTGTGTTTTAAATAGCGTGCGCCGATGGTCGCAAGGTCCATTAAATTCTGCGGCTTGGTGCGTCCCAATTCCTTGCGAATGGCAACATAGCGGTCATACGCCGCTTTCACGGACGGGTCTTCGATTTCGGCACCGTCAATCGTAGTCAAAAAGGTGGTGTGGCGGCAGTGGTCCGACCAATAGGTGTCAATCATACGGATTTCGGTAATGGTCGGGTCGCGGTGCTCGCTTTTGAAATAGTCCTGACAAAATGCAATGTCCGCATTGTCCATGGCAAGGGCGTATTTTTGCACAAATTCCGCCAATTCCGTTTCGGTAAGGGCAGTAAAGCCTGTCAAGGTTTCCACTTCGGTCGGAATGGTGTACGGAATATTCAAGGTTTCCACGCGGTCAAGCGACGCTTCGCGGCTTTCCACGGGGTTGATAACATATTTTTTAATTGCGGCAAGTTCGGCGGGTGTGACTTTACCGAAAATCATATAGACTTTCGCGGTGCGCACTGTCGGCTTGTCACCTTGCGAGACGATTTGGATACATTGCGCGCAGGAGTCCGCGCGCTGGTCAAACTGCCCGGGCAAGTATTCCGTGGCAAACACGGCGCTGTCTGTCTGCGGCAGATGTGCATAAGTGTTGTCCAGCTGTGGTTCGGAAAATACAGTTTTTTCGCACGCCTTGAATAAATCCTCGTCGATATTTTCCACATCGTAGCGATTAAACAGTCGCACATCGGTCACGCTGTCAATCATCAACAGCGAACGAATATCGGAAAGCAGGGTTTTTGCTTCGTCGGCAAACTGCTTTTTCTTTTCCACATAAATACGGTAAACCATTTTGCGCCTCCCTTAATTTTCTAACGCCTGTAACGCGCGCGCACCGATGTCTTTTCGGCAAAACGCACCGTCAAAGGTGATTTCGTTTACGGCCTTATAGGCTTTACGAAGTGCCGCGGGCAAATCCGCACCCGTTGCGGTCACGCCCAACACTCTGCCGCCCGATGTGACAAGCTTGCCGTCACGAAGCGCCGTACCCGCGTGGTACACGGTGACTTCAGGCAGGTTTTCAGTGTTTCCTAAATCCATCAAGCACCCTTTTTTGTAGCTTTCGGGGTAGCCGCCCGAAGCGACAATCACGCAAGCCGCGCTTTCCTTTGCGAATTCAACAGGTAAGTCGGACAGCGTTTCATCGTGTACCGCCTGCATCACGGTCAGCAAATCCGTTTTTAAAAGCGGCAAAACCACTTGCGTTTCGGGGTCGCCGAAGCGGCAGTTGTATTCAATGACCTTCGGACCTTTCGGGGTGAGCATCAGCCCGAAGTATAAACAACCTTTGAATGTTCTGCCCTCTTGGTTCATTGCACGCATGGTCGGCAGAAAAATCGTTTCCATACATTCTTTGGCGATTTCGTCCGTGTAATAGGGGTTGGGTGCAACTGTGCCCATACCGCCTGTGTTTAAGCCTTTGTCGCCGTCAAGCGCGCGCTTGTGGTCCATGGAAGAAACCATCGGCACAACGGTTTTGCCGTCGGTAAACGAAAGCACCGAAACCTCAGGACCGGTCAAAAATTCCTCAACCACAATGTGGTTGCCGCTGTCGCCGAACTTTTTGTCCTCCATAATGGATTTGACGGCGTCCTCCGCCGCTTGGAGCGTTTCGGCGATAATCACACCTTTGCCCAAAGCCAAGCCGTCCGCTTTAATGACGGTGGGGAACTCGTTTTGCGCTTTGATATATGCTAACGCCTTTTCGGCATTGTCAAATACCTCGTAGCGCGCGGTCGGAATGTTGTATTTTTTCATCAGGTTTTTGGAGAACACCTTACTGCCCTCCAAAATCGCCGCTTTTTTATCGGGACCGAAGCACGGAATGCCTTTGGACTCCAGCAAATCCACACACCCAAGCACCAGCGGGTCATCGGGCGCGACCACGCAAAAATCTATTTGATTTTCCACGGCGAAATCGGCGATTTTTTCCAAATCCTTTGCGCCGATGTCCACACAGGTTGCGTCTTTGGCAATACCGCCGTTGCCGGGGCAGGCAAAAATTTCCGTCACCTGCGGATTTTCTTTGAGCTTTTTAATAATGGCGTGCTCGCGACCGCCGCCGCCGACCACCAAAATCTTCATATGCGTTACCTCTTACAAATTTGTTTTGATATGGCTTTTCCGCCCCCGTGTTTCGAGAGCGGAAATTCGTTTAATGATGGAACAGGCGAATGCCCGTAAATGCCATGGCAATGCCGTATTTATTACAGCAGTCAATCACGATGTCATCGCGGATAGAGCCACCCGGCTGTACGATATAGGACACGCCGCTTCTTCTGGCGCGCTCGATGTTGTCATCAAACGGGAAGAATGCGTCCGAGCCTAAAGAAACGTCGTTAAACTGCGAAAGCCACGCTTTCTTTTCTTCTCTTGTCAGCGGTTCGGGGCGGGTTTTAAAGGTGTTCTGCCACACATCGTCACCGATGACATCTTCGTATTCGTCCGAGATATACACATCAATCGCGTTGTCACGGTTGGGGCGGGCGATGGTGTCGATGAAATCGAGGGCGAGCACTTTCGGGTGTTGGCGCAAATGCCAAATATCCGCTTTGTTGCCCGCAAGGCGCGTGCAGTGAATACGCGACTGTTGCCCCGCGCCCACGCCGATGGTCTGCCCGTCTTTGGCGTAGCAAACGGAGTTCGACTGGGTATATTTTAAGGTGATGAGCGCAATCACCAAATCGCGTTTTGCAGAGTCCGGAAGATTTTTATTTTCGGTCACCAAATTCGTAAGTGAATTATCGTCGATTTTCAGTTCGTTGCGCCCTTGTTCAAAGGTGATACCGAACACATCTTTGTGCTCGACGGGGGCGGGCACGAAATTCTCGTCGATTTCGACAATGTTGTATGTACCCTTGCGTTTGCCTTTGAGAATTTCGAGCGCTTCGGGTTCGTACCCGGGGGCGATAATGCCGTCGGAAACCTCGCGCGCAATCAATTTTGCGGTGGGCACATCGCAAACATCGGAAAGCGCAATCCAGTCGCCGAAGGAGGACATTCTGTCCGCACCGCGTGCTCTCGCGTAGGCACAAGCAAGCGGGGAAAGTTCCAAATCGTCCACCCAATAGATTTTCTTTAAGGTGTCTGACAGTGGAAGACCGACCGCCGCGCCTGCGGGGCTGACATGCTTAAACGATGCCGCCGCGGGAAGTCCTAATGCCGCTTTTAATTCTTTGACAAGCTGCCAGCTGTTAAATGCATCCAAAAAATTGATGTAGCCGGGCTTGCCGTTTAAAACGGTAATCGGCAGGTCGTTTTCACCCTGCATAAAAATCTTGGACGGTTTTTGATTGGGGTTACAGCCGTATTTCAGTTCCAATTCTTTCATATGCACCCTCCGTTATTTGTTCTTGTTGACAATGCGGTCTGTCGTGTTGCCGCTTTCCAAATCTATATAACGCACGAACAAAGACACTTTATTGTCCTCGTTTAAGCTGTCCCAAAGTAGGCGTGTGAAAACATCAATATCGTTTTCCACCGTGATCTTTTCGGGCTCGCCTTCAAAAGAGGGCAGGGGGTTGCCGTCACCCATATAGGTGTGGATAAAATGCCCCTCGCCGTTCACGGGATTTTCGTAGCCGAAGGTGAAGCGGTGCACACTGTCGGGGTTGCCGTCGGCGGATTTCAAGATGGATAACGCGTAATTCATCGCGCCGTTTTCGCGGTGTACAATGCCCGAAATGCGTGGGGTATAGTTCGGTGCGTCGTCCTCATATTCGCGGCAACGCAAGGATTGCTCAAAGGTTTGCTGGCAATCCATACCCGCATAAATGGTATCGGTCTGGTCGCCGTTGGTGACAATCGTTTTGTTGCCGAGCACGCGCACGGGGGAATAGATAATCAAATGCGGGTCGGAGAGCTTCGACTCGTCAAACGCCTTGGTGCGAATTCCGTCTGCCGTCGCTTCAAACACGCGGTTGCGGGAATTGACGCTTCTGCCCATAATGAAATAGGCGATTACAGCGTTTTTGCCGTCGGGGCTTTTGCCGAGAATAATCCCGCGCCCGGGGTATGCGTTTTCGGAAAGGAGTTTCTGAATATCCAATGTTTTCATACTGTAACCCTCACGATTCTATATATGTTTTGCCGTCTTTCACGGTGATTTTGCCGTCGCAGAACAGCGCTGCGGCTTTCGGCAGGAGCTTCCACTCGCATTCCTCCATCACACGCCGCTGTAAGATTTCGGGGGTATCGGTTTCCAAAACCGGCACCGCCGCTTGCAAAATAATCGGACCGCCGTCGCAAACCTCGGTGACAAAATGCACGGTTGCGCCCGTCACCTTCACGCCGCGCCGCAAAACCTCTTCATGTACGCGCAACCCATAATAGCCCTTGCCACAGAACGAGGGGATAAGCGCGGGGTGCACATTCATCATTTTATAGGGGAATGCGGTGGTGACCTGCTCGTCCAAAATCGTCATAAAGCCCGCGTAAATCACCAAATCGGCTTGTTCTGCCTGTAAGGCTTCGACCATCGCGCGCGAATACGCGGCAATGTCCGCATAGTCTTTGCGCACCAGTACACGGGTTTTAATATTATTTTGTTTGGCACGTTCCAATGCGTAAGCGTCCGCTTTGGAGGAAATCACGCAGGTAATTTTACCGTTCGGGATTTCGCCGCGGTGTTCAGCGTCTATGAGCGCCTGCAAATTTGTGCCACCGCCCGAAACCAAGACTACAATGTTTTTCATTACGCAATCACCACGCCTGCATCACTCTTTGTGATTTCACCGATGAGATACGCGTCCTCGCCGTTTTGTTTGAGGATTTGCAGTGCTTCGTCCGCCTTGTCGCTGTCCACCACCAAGCTCATACCGACGCCCATATTGTAGGTGTTGAACATATCGCGCTCGGGGATATTGCCCGTCTTTTGCAATAGGTCGAAAATCGGCAAAATCCGCAGTGCTTTGCGGTCGATTTGTGCCGTAAAGCCATCGGGCAAGCTTCTCGGAATGTTTTCATAGAAGCCGCCGCCCGTAATGTGCGAAACCGCCTTAATATTGACTTTTTCCGCAAGCGCTAAAACGGGTTTAACATAAATTTTGGTCGGGGTTAAAAGCGCCTCGCCCACGGTTTTGCCCAATTCGTCGGAATAAATGTTAATATCTTTGTTTTCAACATCGAATACCTTGCGCACGAGCGAAAACCCGTTAGAATGTACGCCCGTCGAGGGCAGGGCGATAATCGCGTCACCCGCTTTCACGGTGTTGTTGTCAAAAATCTTGTCGCGGTCCACAACGCCCACGGTAAAGCCCGCAAGGTCATAATCGTCCTCCGCCATCATGCCGGGGTGCTCGGCGGTTTCGCCGCCGATGAGCGCACAGCCCGCCTGCACACAGCCCTCTGCCACGCCCGAAACGATTGCGGCGATTTTTTCGGGAATATTTTTCCCACAGGCAATGTAATCTAAGAAAAACAGCGGCTTTGCGCCACAGCAAATGACATCGTTGACGCACATTGCCACACAGTCAATGCCGATGGTGTCGTGCTTATCGAGAAGCATTGCGATTTTGAGCTTGGTGCCGACGCCGTCCGTACCGCTGACGAGTACGGGATTTTGCATACCGCTTAAATCCGGCAAAAACAGCCCGCCGAAGCCGCCGATATCGGACATCGCGCCCGGGGTTAAGGTGCGTTTGATATGCTGTTTCATCAGTTCCACCGATTTGTAGCCGGCGGTAATATCCACACCTGCCGCCTTGTAACTTTCCGAAAAACTGCTTTCCATGTTATTCGTCGCCTCCCGTGTGTTTTTCACTCAATTTGGTTTCAAATTTGGATTTTGCATTTTCTTTGGGCGGCTCCACGGGGTAATTGCCGTTAAAGCAAGCCGCGCACAAATCCAGCGGACAGCCGTCCGCCAAATGCAAAACATTTTCTTCGCTCAAATAGCCCAAGGAGTCCGCCCCGATGATTTCGCAAATCTCGTCTACGGAGTGACTGTTGGCTATTAAGTTTTCTGCCGAGTCAATATCCACGCCGAAATAGCACGCATGGCGGAACGGTGGTGCGGAAACGCGCACGTGCACCTCTTTTGCGCCCGCCTCGCGCAGTTGTTTCACAATGCGCGCCGAGGTTGTACCGCGCACAATCGAGTCGTCAATCATGACCACGCGCTTGCCCTTGACGGTGGAGGGTACAACATTCAGTTTAATGCGCACATCGCTTTCGCGCTGGGCTTGCGTGGGCTGAATGAACGACCGCCCGATATATTTGTTTTTGATAAACCCAAGTCCGTAAGGGATACCCGATTCTTTGGCATAGCCTAACGCGGCGTCCAACCCCGAATCGGGCACGCCGATGACGACGTCTGCCTCAACGGGGTGCTGTTTTGCAAGAAATGCGCCTGCTTTTTGGCGCGCCAAATGTACCGAGCAACCCTCGATTTCCGAATCCGGACGGGCAAAATAGATATATTCAAATACGCAAAGCGCCTTTTTGCAGTCGGTGCAGTGCCCTTCAATGGAGCGCATACCGTATTTATCCACCACAACGATTTCGCCGGGACGCACATCGCGCACATATTCTGCGCCTAAGGTGTTGAGCGCGCAGGTTTCCGAAGCGAAAAGAATCTGCCCGTCCTTTTTGCCGATGCACAACGGACGGAAGCCCAGCGGGTCACGTGCCGCAATCAGCTTGGAAGGGGACATGATAATCAGGGAATACGCGCCTTTCAAGCGGTACATTGCAGAAAAGACCGCCGCTTCAATGGACGGCGCGGAAATACGCTCTTTGGTGATGATATAGGAGATAACCTCCGTGTCGCTGGTCGAATGGAAAATCGAGCCGTTCATTTCGAGCGCCTCGCGCAGCTCGGCGGAGTTGGTCAGGTTGCCGTTATGTGCCAATGCCATACTGCCTTTGATGTGGTTGACCACCATCGGTTGTGCGTTGGCAATGCCGCCCGAGCCCGTAGTGCCGTAGCGCACATGCCCCACAGCCATTTGCCCTTGCCCCAAAGCGTCAAGCGTATCCTTTTTAAATACGTCGTTGACAAGCCCCGCATTTTTGTGGCAGGTAATGACGCCGTCGTCATTGACGGCAATCCCACAGCTTTCCTGCCCGCGGTGCTGCAAAGCAAACAGCGCATAGTACGCACTCATAGCGACATCGGTGGTCTTTTCGCTGTATATGCCGAACACGCCGCATTCTTCGTGAATGGTATCAAACATAGTATACCTCTTTGTTATCAGATTTCTGTATTATGCAAGACCAAGGCGTTTAAATACCTCATTGTACGCCTCTTCCACATTGCCCATATCGCGGCGGAAACGGTCTTTATCAAGCTTTTCGTTGGTATTGACATCCCACAAACGGCAGGTATCGGGCGAAATTTCGTCAGCGAGGATAATTGTGCCGTCGCTTGTTTTGCCGAATTCGATTTTAAAGTCAATGAGCTTCATGCCTGCCGCGAGGAAATAGCCTTTTAAGAATTCGTTGACCTTGCGGGTGTAATTTTTAATGGTGTCGATTTCTTCCTGTGTGGCAAGTCCCAAAGCAAGCGCGTAATCGTCATTGATGAACGGGTCGCCGAGGTCGTCGTTTTTGTAGCTGAATTCTAAAATCGGGCAGAGAAGCGCTGTACCCTCTTGAACGCCCATTCTTTTGGAGAAGCTGCCAGCCGCAACATTGCGGACAATGACTTCCAAAGGCACAATCGAAACTTTCTTGACTAAGGTTTCACGATCGGAAAGCTCTTTCACAAGATGCGTGGGTACGCCCGCTTCCTCTAACTTTGCAAACACATGGTTGGTCATACGGTTGTTGACTACGCCTTTGCCCATAATTGTGCCTTTTTTCTCACCGTTAAACGCAGTAGCATCGTCCTTGTAATCGACAATCAAAAGTTCAGGGTCGTCTGTTTTAAATACCTTTTTAGCTTTGCCTTCATAGAGCTGTTCTAACTTTTCCATTTTATATACTCCTTTTAATTTGTATATCCTTATTTTTTGCTGTTTTCAGGGATTACTCTGCGAACTGTGCTGAAATCTTTGCATCTTTCGCGCGCACATCTTCCGCCATTTTTTCACGCATTTTGACGAGCTTTGCGTCTAATTCGCTGTCGGAAAGCGCTAACATCTGTGCGGCTAAAATCGCGGCGTTTTTTGCGCCGTTTACGGCGACGGTCGCTACAGGAATGCCCGACGGCATCTGTACGGTGGCAAGCAATGCGTCCAAGCCTTCAAACGAGGATTTACCGGGTACGCCGATAATCGGCAAGGTGGTGTTTGCCGCCAAAACGCCGCCCAAGTGCGCCGCCATACCGGCAATGGAAATCAGTACTCCGAAGCCGTTTTCTTTAGCGGCTTTCGCAAAATTGCAGGCTTCGTCGGGCGTGCGGTGTGCGGACATCACATGCACTTCAAACGGAATGTCCAATTCCTTTAACTGTGCCGCCGCCTTTTCGGCAATCGACAGGTCGCTGTCCGACCCCATAATAATGGCTACTTTTTTCATACTTTTTACCTCACAAAATACTTTCAAAAACACAAAACGGCGTAGGTTACACTACGCCGCAGACAGACAAATTTTGTTTGTGTATTCAATTTTCGGCGCAATTCGTTTGCAGAATTCGTCTGCATTTGCCGCAAGCATTCGGCTGATGAAATTGTTATGCCCGTTCGTGCACAAATACAGCACAGCCGATACCTCCGTCAGTAAAATCACACTGCTATTCTACTTTTTTTGACAAAGAAAATCAAGGGAAAATCCCGTGATTTTTTAAGATTGGAGAGTTTGACAACTTAGGCGGATTTTGCACCTCTGCTTTGTGAATTTTGACAACAGTATTTTAGCCTTCGTCACGATTTACCGTTTCGGGTTCCGTGGGTTCTTCTGCGCCGGCGAGGTCTTTTGCGGGGTGCAGACTTTCCAGGCGCGCGTCCAGCCAACGGAGAATATCCTCTGTGACCTCTTCACGGTTCAATTCGTTGAGTAACTCGTGGCGTGCTTCGGGATATAGCTTCATCACGGTATTGGTATGCCCCGTTTTACGCAGGGTTTTGTATACCTCGGTCACGCCTTTTCCGTATTCGCCGACAGGGTCTTTGTCACCGGCAATCAGCAAAATCTGCAAGTCGGTAGGTACGGCATTGTACCAAACCTTGCCGGAAATCTCCTTTAAAAGCGAAAACAGTGTTTTAAACCCGCCTAAGGTGAACAAAAAGCCGCAGTTGTCGTCCTCAATATACTTGGAAACCTCTTTTTCGTCTCGCGAAAGCCAGTCAAACTTCGTGTTTTTCGCCGTCTTTTTGTTGTAGGTGCCGAACGCCATATTGTCCACAAATGCGGAGCGATACAGCGCGCCCTCACGTTTAATCATGTAATTAACCAGTGCGATACCCATACCCGCCGCAGGATTTGCACCGCTTGTCCCACAGTAAATCACGCCGTCTAAGGAGTGCCCGTATTTAGCGGTGTATTTGCGTGCCAAAAAGGAACCCATACTGTGCCCGAACAGGAATACGGGCAGGTTTGGATATTCCTGCCGAGCAATGTCGGTCAGTTGCTTCATATCCTCGACAAGACTGTTTGCGCCGTCGTCACCAAAGTAGCCGCGTTCATCTTCGCTTGCCACGGAACAGCCGTGTCCCAAATGGTCGTTGATATAGACGGCATAGCCGCGTTTGCAAAGTTCCATTGCGAAACGGGCATAACGGTTGGAATATTCTGCCATGCCGTGGGCAATTTGGACGACACCTTTGACCGCACCGAAATCGGCAGGGGCAGCGCTTTGCGCGAATATATCACAAAGCCCCGAGGCGGAAGGGTAGGTAAATTCATTGGTCAAAAACTCCATAAAAACACATCTCCGAAAAAATGGATTTTTATAAGTATACCATATTTCGTACAAAAACGGTAGGGCAGGGCGCGAATTTTGGCTTATCCGACAATTTTTTCAAGCGAAGATTAGGCGAAATGCACAAGAGAAAGCACGGCAAAAATTTTTCCGAAAAATGCTTGCGAAACGAAAAAGGATATGCTATAATAGCCTACGCAAACGCGCGGCACGGTTGTCGCAAAGCAAAAATGCATATGGGGGCGTAGCTCAGCTGGGAGAGCGCCACACTGGCAGTGTGGAGGTCATCGGTTCGATCCCGACCGTCTCCACCATATAGAAAGGCTGCAAACGAAAAGTTCGCAGTCTTTTTGTTTTTTATGAGATTCCCCGCGGGAGCGAACCGATTGTCGATGTTGCGGCGGTTTGCCGTTAGGCAGAGCCGCAACCGACATACAATGCGAAAGGTTTGCGAAGCAAACGAACGAAGCGAAGCTTCGATCCCGACCGTCTCCACCATATAGAAAGGCTGCAAACGAAAAGTTCGCAGTCTTTTTGTTTTTTATGAGATTCCCCGCGGGAGCGAACCGATTGTCGATGTTGCGGCGGTTTGCCGTTAGGCAGAGCCGCAACCGACATACAATGCGAAAGGTTTGCGAAGCAAACGAACGAAGCGAAGCTTCGATCCCGACCGTCTCCACCATATAGAAAGACTGCAAACGAAAAGTTCGCAGTCTTTTTGTTTTTTTATGAGATTCCCCGCGGGAGCGAACCGATTGTCCATCTTTTGCGTCAGCAAAAGGGACATACAATGAGAAAGGTTTGCGAAGCAAACGAACGAAGCGAAGCTTCGATCCCGACCGTCTCCACCATATAGAAAGACTGCAAACGAAAAGTTCGCAGTCTTTTTGTTTTTTATGAGATTTTCCGCGGGAGCGAACCGATTGTCGATGTTGCGGCGGTTTGCCGATAGGGGAAATTGCATTGAAAAATCAGATGCGGTTCTCAGCTTCTCCGTTGCAACAATACAATCACACAAATAGGGCATCATAATTCCAAGCTGTCAAAAATAGACCATCTTGCAAAAAGATGTTTTACATGCTATAATAAAATAAAAATTTGTTTTTAATAAATTTTTCTAAAATCGGAACTATAGTTCATATGGTATATTTTATAACATAATAAAATTCTTATTGAAAGGAGAATTTTTATGTTGCTGAAAGCAGAATTCGGAAACACAGTTCGGCAAGCGCGGGAAAAAGAAGGCAAGAGTCAATATGAACTGGCACGCATGGTCGATGTTAGCTTGCGCCATATCTACAATATCGAACATGGAAGGACAGACCCGCAGCTTTCCACCGTGTACCGTCTCGCTGTCTGCTTGGATATTGATTTAAACGAATTGAAAAAATACGTGAAATCGGATCACGGTATCTGTTGGAAAGATGGTGCGACACTGGAGGATGCGCTGTAAGTTGCACACTGTGCAGCAATAAATTGACCCTCTGTAAATAAATGAAAATTAAAATACGAAAATGCCCTCAAAATGTATGTGAATCGAACATTTTAAGGGTTCTGTTTGTATACGCCTTTTTGTGATCCACCGGAGATTCGACAAGGCTACGCCTTGTCGATTTGCTTCGCAAATAAAAAATTATATGTCCCTTTTGCTGACGCA
>JBJEPS010000026.1:0-76669 GCA_051881355.1 Candidatus Fimenecus sp.
GGCGGTGATATTGACCTTTTCTCTGTGCGCGCCGGCAAATGCTGAGCGCTTCGATATGATTGGTATGGAGTTGGCGGTTGTGGCGCTCGCGATTTTCCTGTGGAAATTCCCGCTTGGGATTTACCTTTCTGCCAATCTCTTTACGCTGTCGGCGGCGGCAGGGTCGATTCTAAAGTTGTATGATAAATTCCCCGGCTATGACCGCGTGGTGCATTTTATCAGCGGGTTGTTGCTCGGGTATATCGGTGTGTATCTCATTAACCGCATTTTTGAACGTCTGCACATGGAGAGTATTCCGGTGCTGGTGGTGCTGTTTGCAGGCATGTTCGCATTCTTCGGCGCGGGATTTTGGGAAATTGTCGAATTTTTGACCGACTGCGTCATGCATATGGATGTGCAACACGGCAATACCGATACGATGGGGGATATTGTTGCAGGGTATCTGGGCGGTATTTTGTATCAAGCACATTTGCTGTTCCAGTACCGTAAATATTTTTCCAAAGCCAATATTATGAAATTTATTAAGGGCGAGCCTGTACCTGCGAATGCCGCCGCATTGCAAAAGGAGCATGCCGCCCGATAAACAGGGGGCAAGCTTTATGCTGAAAAAACGAGAGTACATTTTTTGGATTGCGATGTTCTGTGGGCTGACGCTTTTGCTGCTTTCGGTAGGCACAGTGTACGATTTGCAAATTGACTGTGCGCTTTACAATCCCGAAAACGGTTTTGCCCGGTTTTTGCAGGACTACGGCGAGGTGCCGCGCTTTGCGCTGTGGGGACCTGCCGCGGCGGTGCTGTATGCCACACGCGAATGGGAATGTGAAAAAGCTGTGGGGCTTTTTGACATGCTGTGCCGCAAAAAAGGCGGTCTTTCCGAAAAGGCGAAAGCGACGCTTTACAAAATCGCGAACTGGGGCTTCGGCATCGGCTTTTTGATACTCGGCTTTTTCAGCTGGCAGAAACTCATTAAAAATGTGGTGAAGCATTGGTTTTCGGACGAAACAAAAGAAACCGTGCTGTATACTGTGTTTTTGGTGACGGTGATTTTGGCGGTTGATGTGTTGGCGGCGTATTTCACGAAACGCAAGGTCAGCGAAAAGACCTTACGTGCGTTAAAGCCGCTGGCTTACGGCGGGATTGTATTCGGGATTTTGTACCGAGTGGGGATTGACCCGATTAAAAATCTTGTACAGCGCACGCGTTTTTATGAGATGCTGGATTTATATGACGACAGCAGCTTTACAATGTTCACCCCGTGGTATCAAAAGGGGTTGGGCGGTTCATCCTTCCCGTCAGGGCACACGGCAAGCGGTGCGACGTTGTTTTTGAGCTTGACGCTGTGTGATACGCTGGAATGCTGTAAAAACAAGGAAAGACTGTTCTTTTTACTTTCTTGGGGCTATACCTGGCTGTTGGGCTTTACGCGTATGATTATGGGCAGACACTTTCTGTCTGACGTGGCGGTCGGTGCGCTGTTGGGCTTTTTGTTCGCGATTGCGGCGCGGGAATTGTTCGTCCGCCGTGCGGCGAAAAAAATCGGGCTCGCCGAATAGAAAATATGAAAATATACAGAAAAAGGACGGGCAACCGTCCTTTTTTCGTGTTTTCCATTCCGCGCATTCGCTTTTGCACGCTGCTTAGAAGGACAAATTTCCATTTGTATTTGCCCGGTAGGGCGGGGGCTTGCCCCCACCGCAGGGTTTAATGTAATTTCGCGGAACAACACTAAGGTTGTTCCCAACAAAACAAACAGATGGATATAGAGAAAACCCCGTCACAGAGGAAAACCTCTGCAACGGGGTTGATTTTATGGTGTTATACTGTTCTTTGCACAGCCTGTCCGAAACGGAACAGATTATTTCATGGCTTCTTCCACAGCCACTGCGCAAGCAACCGTAGCGCCGACCATCGGGTTGTTGCCCATGCCGATTAAGCCCATCATTTCGACGTGCGCCGGAACGGACGAAGAACCTGCGAACTGCGCGTCACCATGCATTCTGCCCATGGAGTCGGTAAGACCGTAAGAGGCAGGACCTGCCGCAACGTTGTCGGGGTGAAGCGTTCTGCCGGTGCCGCCGCCCGAAGCCACGGAGAAGTATTTGACGCCGTTTTCCATCGCCCATTTTTTATACGTGCCTGCAACCAAGTGCTGGAAGCGGGTGGGGTTGGTGGAGTTGCCGGTGATGGAAACATCCACGCCCTCTTTCTTCATAATCGCAACGCCTTCAAGCACATCATTTGCGCCGTAGCATTTCACTGCTGCGCGCTCGCCGTCGGAGTAAGCGGTTTCGCTTTCCACGGTTAATTCGCCGGTATAGAAATCATAATCGGTTTTCACATAAGTAAAACCGTTGATGCGCGAAATAATCATTGCCGCATCTTTGCCCAGACCGTTCAAAATAACGCGCAGGGGCTCTTTGCGGACTTTGTTTGCGGTTTTTGCAATGCCGATTGCGCCTTCTGCCGCGGCAAAGGATTCATGACCTGCAAGGAACGCAAAGCATTTGGTGTTTTCGTTTAAAAGCATTGCACCGAGATTGCCGTGACCGAGACCCACGTTTCTCTGCTCGGCAACGGAGCCGGGCACGCAGAATGCCTGCAAGCCTTTGCCGATAACCGCAGAGGCTTCGGAAGCGTTTTTCACGCCGTTTTTGATTGCCAGCGCCACGCCGAGGGTATATGCCCAAACCGCGTTTTCAAATGCGATGGGCTGTACGCCTTTGACAATTGCTTCTACATCGATACCCTTTTCTTCGCAAAGGGCTTTGGCTTCTTCCAGACTTGCAATGCCGTTTTCGGCAAGGCATTTCTCGATTTTCGCCATTCTTCTTTCTTTACCTTCAAACATTACATCGTTAGCCATTGTATTGCCCCTCCTTATTCTTCACGAGGGTCGATATATTTTGCAGCATTTGCAAAACGACCGTATGAACCCGTATTCTTTTTGAGCGCTTCGTCAGCGGATACACCGTGACGGATATCCTCGAGCATCTTGCCGACCTTAATGAACTCGTAGCCGATGACTTCATCGTTCTCATCAAGTGCCATTCTGGTGACATAGCCTTCCGCCATTTCCATATAGCGAACGCCCTTTGCCTTGGTCGAGAACATGGTGCCGACCTGGGAGCGAAGTCCTTTGCCGAGGTCCTCCAGCCCTGCGCCGATGACCAAACCGTCCTCCGAGAAAGCGGACTGTGTTCTGCCGTAAACGAACTGTAAAAAGATTTCACGCATCGCCACATTGATTGCGTCGCAGACAAGGTCTGTATTCAGGCACTCAAGCAACGTTTTTCCGGGGAGAACTTCCGCTGCCATTGCCGCGGAGTGGGTCATACCCGAGCAACCGATGGTTTCCACCAGTGCTTCTTCGACGATGCCGTTTTTGATGTTCAAAGACAGCTTGCAGGTACCCTGCTGCGGTGCGCACCAGCCGACACCGTGCGAAAAGCCCGAGATGTCTTTAATCTCGTAAGCCTTTACCCATTTGCCCTCCTCGGGGATAGGCGCGGGACCGTGATGCGGGCCTTTGGCGACACAGCACATTTTTTCAACTTCATGGGAATAGTTCATAATGTTTTAAACTCCTTTCTTAAAACAAGGAACCGCATTCCTTATCTTAACCATACAGGAGTTATTATACAATTTTGACAAGGATTTATCAATAGGAAATTTTACAAACTGTTACATCTTTCCCGAAAAATATTGTCCATTTTTATGGTAGACGCGGCGTTCGGTTTTGTTTTGATAGTAATTTTCCAAGGTTTGCGCCGTCAAACGCACTTCGCGGCGCATTTCGTAAAGACAGGCAAGCCGACGGTATGCCTCACGGCGGTTGTCCCCTGTCAAAGACTTTGCTACGGGTAGAAAACGGTCAATTTGACCGGTCAGTTTCAGTTCTTCCGCGCGGTATTCGCGAGATAATTCGGAAAGTGTCATTGCGCACCTCTCTTTCACTAAACAGAACAAATGTTCGTCTCTTGTGATAAAGCATAGCATAATGCACTCGTGCAAACAAGAATGTTCCTTTTGCAAAGTCCATATTTCGGGACATAGCGTGTGGTAAAAGGGTATTTCCTGTGGCGGGGTACGAAAAAAATCGCGCGTAGGGGACGGTGATTCCCCTGACAGGGGAAATGTTTGCGAAGCAAACAAAAGGGTGCCCGTTTTCGGAGAAAATCCACACCCGCCCGCAAAAACAGATGTAATTTTGCGGAACGACACTCAGACCGTTCCCTACGGTCTATCAGCTAGTTGATAGATTGATAGATGCTAGAATGCGGGGCGCCGAGTCGTCGCCCCTACAAATAAAAATTTTCACTGGGTATTTTGTGCAAAGCATACCGCAGATTTGCCTTGCGCGGCACACGGTTTCTGCAGAAATATGTCAAAAAGTACGTAAATTTTGTAACAAAGTGCACAAATGGCTGTAAGGCGGCTTTTTTAAATTTTGATAAAAATGTCAAAAACTACTTGAAAAATAAAACTGCCTTTGTTAAAATACGGGTATATAGGAGGAAAAGCTGTTTTTCCAAAATTACTGCGAGGTTATGATTATGCCGAAAAAAGCCATCAAAAAGCCGAAAAACGAGCACGAAGTGCCGCTGTACCTCTTTCACGAGGGGAGCAATGCGCGTGCTTACGAATATTTCGGCGCACATAAATCCACCGTGGGCGTGACGTTTCGCGTGTGGGCGCCGCACGCCGCTTCTGTGAGTGTGGTCGGCGATTTTAATGACTGGGACGAAACGGCTGCGGTGATGCAGTATGTGCCCGACAGTGACGGCGTTTGGGAAATCACATTGCCCGAAATGTCGCCGTATGCCATTTATAAATACCGAATTGTCTCTAAAAACGGCAAGGTAACGATGAAATGCGACCCCTACGGCGTGCATATGGAAACGCGCCCGGGCACGGCAACCAAATACTATGAATTGGAAAATTGCTACGAATGGACGGACGGCGATTGGTGCGCCGCGCGCGGCAAGCAGAATGTGTATAAATCGCCTGTCAACATTTACGAAATTCACGCAGGCTCTTGGAAGCAGTATCCCGACGGCAATTTCTATTCCTACCGCGCCCTTGCCGATGAATTGGTACCGTATGTCAAAAAAATGGGCTATACACACATTGAGTTTATGCCCTTAACGGAATATCCGTTTGACGGCTCGTGGGGCTATCAGGTGACAGGCTATTTCGCCGCCACCTCGCGCTACGGCACGCCGGCAGATTTGATGTACTTAATCGATACTTGCCACAACGCAGGGCTTGGTGTGATTTTGGATTGGGTGCCCGCCCACTTCCCGAAGGATGCGCACGGGCTTTACGAATTTGACGGCGAGCCGCTGTACGAATACCCCGACCCGCGCAAGGGCGAGCATTACGCATGGGGGACGCGTGTTTTCGATTACGGCAGGAATGAAGTGCGGTCGTTCTTAATGTCGAGCGCAGTGTTCTGGCTACGAGAATTCCATGTGGACGGTTTGCGCATTGACGCGGTGGCGTCGATGCTGTATCTCGACTATGACCGCGACGACGGGCAATGGATTGCCAACAAAAACGGCGGGAACGAAAATTTGGAGGCGGTCGAGTTTTTGCAAAAGCTCAACCAAAACATTTTCCGCGACTATCCGTATGCGTTAATGATTGCCGAGGAAAGCACCGCCTGGCCGATGGTGTCGAAGCCCGTGTTTATGGGCGGCTTGGGCTTTAATTTCAAGTGGAATATGGGTTGGATGAACGATATTCTGCGTTATTTCTCTTTGGACGGCTTCTTCCGCAAATACAACCACGATTGCATCACGTTTTCGCTGTTTTACGCATTTTCCGAAAACTTCGTCCTGCCGATTTCGCACGATGAGGTCGTGCACGGCAAAAAGTCGCTGATTGACAAAATGCCCGGTACTTACGAGGAAAAATTTGCAGGCGTGCGCGCGTTTGTCGGCTATATGATGGCGCACCCGGGCAAAAAGCTGATGTTTATGGGGCAGGAGTTCGGGCAGTTTATCGAGTGGAATTACGAGCAGGGCTTAGACTGGCTGTTGCTCGACTACCCGCAACACCGTGCACTGCAAAATTATTTCCGCGAAATCAACCTGCTTTATAAAAAGACCAAACCGATGTGGGAGGTCGATGACTCGTGGGAGGGCTTCTCGTGGATTTCCTCTGACGACAAGGACAATTCCGTCATTGCGTTCCGCCGTATCGACGAAAGCGGCAAGGAGATTATTGCCGTTTGTAACTTTACCAATGTGGAACGCACCGATTACCGCATCGGCGTACCGAAAAAGGGCAACTATAAGGTGTTCTTTAATTCCGATGACCCCGCGTTCGGCGGCGAGGGGCGCGGCGACAAGGAAAAAATCAAAGCCGACGCCATCAATATGCACGGCTTTGAGCAAAGTATTTCTTTGGATTTGCCGCCGCTTTCGACAATCTATTTAAAGAAAACGCGGTAAACTGTATTCCTGTGTTTTAAATTCTTATAAGGAGGAAAACTATATGGCACGCAAAATGGAGTGCATTGCAATGCTGCTTGCAGGCGGACAGGGCTCACGCCTCGGCATTCTGACAAAGAACATTGCAAAACCCGCCGTCCCCTACGGCGGCAAATACAGAATTATCGACTTCCCGCTTTCCAACTGTGTGAATTCGGGTATTTCCACTGTCGGTGTTCTGACACAGTATCAGCCCCTTGAGTTAAACGATTATATCGGCAACGGGCAGCCGTGGGATTTGGACCGCGCCAACGGCGGCGTACATATCCTCTCACCCTATCAGCAGATTAAAGGCTCGGAGTGGTACAAGGGCACGGCAAATGCCATTTATCAGAATATCAACTTTATTGACCGCTACAACCCCGAATATGTGGCGATTTTGTCAGGTGACCATATTTATAAAATGGATTATTCCAAAATGCTCGCCTATCATAAAGAAAAAGATGCCGCTTGCACGATTGCGATGCTCGAAGTCCCGTGGGAGGAGGCTTCGCGCTTCGGCTTGATGCTTGTGGATGAGGACAACAAAATCACCGAATTTGAGGAAAAACCGAAAAATCCGCGCAGCAACAAGGCGTCCATGGGCGTGTATATTTTCACTTGGAGTAAGCTGCGGCAGTATTTGATTGACGATGAAGCAAATCCGAATTCCTCCAATGACTTCGGGCACGATGTCATTCCCGCCATGCATAGTGCAGGCGAGAGAATGTTTGCCTATCTGTTCGACGGCTATTGGAAAGATGTCGGTACGATTGATAGCCTTTGGGAAGCGAATTTGGACCTGTTAAATCCGAAGGTGGATTTGGATTTGTCCGACCCGACCTGGAAAATCTATTCTAAAACGCCGACTGCGCCGCCGCATTATGTGGCGCCGACCGCAACCGTGCAGAATTCTATGATTGGGGAAGGCTCGCAGGTCTACGGCGAATTGGATTTCTCTATTTTGTTCCACAATGTGACTGTCGAAGCGGGTGCGGTGGTGCGCGACTCCATTGTGATGCCCGGTACGGTGATTAAAGCGGGCGCGGTAGTGCAGTATGCTATCGTTGCCGAAAATGCGGTTATTGCTGAAAATGCCGTTGTCGGCGAACGCCCCGAGGATATGCAAAACTTGGAAGACTGGGGCGTCGCGGTGGTCGGTGCGGGCGTGACCGTGCACAAGGGTGCGCGCGTTGCACCGAAAGCCATGGTTGACAGTGATGTAAAGGAGGCGTGAGGCAATGACGGGCAACAATATTTTAGGTATTATTTATTCCAACAAGTATGACGAGTGCCTCAGCGAAATCACGGGACTTCGCACCATGGGCTCCGTGCCGTTTGCAGGACGCTATCGCTTGATTGACTTTGCACTGTCCAATATGGTCAACAGCGGTATGGAAAAGGTCGGCGTCATCACCAAAAGCAATTATCAGTCCTTAATGGACCATCTCGGCACGGGCAAGCCGTGGGATTTGTCCAGAAAAACCGAGGGTATGTTCATTTTGCCGCCGTTTTCTTCGGCGGGCAACACGGGCACGTATACGAACCGCGTGGAAATGCTGCGCGGCGTGATGGGCTTTATTGCACGTTCCAATGAGGAGTATGTGCTGCTGTCCGACTGCAATGTCGTGCTGAATTTGGATATCGGGGAGTTAATGCAGTTCCATACGGACAACAACGCCGATATTTCCGTGGTCTGCAAGCACGGCATTTTGCCGAAGCTTGACAACATTATGCAGTTGGATTTAAACAGTGACAACCGCGTCGAGCGCATCGCGCTTGCGCCGAGCACCACGGGCGAGGTGGATTATTCGCTCAATATGATTTTGATGAAGCGTTCGCTGTTGCAACGCCTTGTCAATGAAAGCGTCAGCTTGAATCAGGAGTCCTTCGAACGTGACATTATGCAGGGGAATACGCAGAAGTTGCGGATTTTCGGCTTCCCTGTTACGGGCTTTGCCCGCACGATTGACTCGCTTGCCGATTATTTCAAGGTGAGCATGGAACTGTTAGACCCCGCAAACTGCACGGAATTGTTTAATCCCGACCGCCCGATTTATACGAAGGTACGCGACGATATGCCTGCGATTTACGGGCTCGGCTCGACCGTCAAAAATTCGCTGATTGCCAGCGGCTGTATCATTGACGGCGAGGTGGAAAATTCGATTTTGTTCCGCGGCGTGCGCGTCGAAAAGGGCGCGGTGGTGAAGAACTCCATTTTGATGCAGGGCAGTTTTGTCGCAACGGGGTCAACGCTTAATTATACGATTACTGATAAGAGCGTCGCCATCACCCCGAACAAAACCCTTTCGGGTGCGGATAACTACCCGGTGTTTGTCGGCAAGGGGATTGTGATTTAACTTCTTAAGGAGAAGGCTTTATGAAAGTATTATATGTTTCCAGCGAAGCGCTGCCCTTTATGGCGTCGGGCGGGCTTGCCGATGTGGCGGGGTCGCTGCCCAAAGCTTTGCGTCAGCGCTTAATCGGCTGCCGTGTGGTGATGCCGCTGTATGACGGCATTCGGCAGGAGTTAAAGGACCAAATGACCTTTTTGACCAGTATTACCGTTCCTGTGGCATGGCGGCGGCAGTACTGCGGCATTTTTGAAGCCAAGGCAAACGGCGTAATTTACTATCTGCTTGACAATCAGTACTATTTCAAGCGTGACGGGATTTACGGCTATTATGACGACGCGGAACGCTTTGCGTTTTTCTCGCGCGCGGTGCTCGAAATTTTGCCGCATATCGGCTTTAAGCCCGATATTATCCACTGCAACGACTGGCAGTCGGCGCTCACGCCTTTGTATTACAGCACAATGTATGCCACCCGTGAGGGGTATGAAAATATCAAAACGATTTTCACCATTCACAATATTCAGTATCAGGGCACATACGGCATGGAACTGATTAACGAGGTGTTGGGGCTTCGTCCGCAGGACCGAGGGCTGATTGAGTATGACGGTGATGTCAACTTTATGAAAGCCGCGATTGAAACCTCTAACCGTGTAACGACCGTCAGTCCCTCGTATGCCGATGAAATTCTCGATCCGTGGTATTCGCACGGTTTGGATACCATTTTACGGCAGCGAAAATGGAAGCTGTCGGGCATTTTGAACGGCATTGATACGGATTTGTACAATCCCGAAACCGACCCGGATATTTTCAAAAACTTCTCGGCGACGGATTTCTCTGCCAAAGCGGAAAACAAACGTGCTTTGCAGGAAATGATGGGCTTGCCGCAGCGAGCCGATGTGCCGCTGATGGGTATGGTTACACGCTTGGCGGGGCACAAAGGGCTTGACCTCGTGAAAGCCGTGCTCGACGAGCTTTTGGCGACTACGGATATTCAAATGGTCGTGCTCGGCTCGGGCGAGTGGCAGTATGAGGAATTCTTCAAGCAAATGGCGGCAAAATATCCTGATAAATTTGCTCTGAAATTGGGCTTTATTCCGTCGCTTTCCCGCAAAATCTATGCGGGTACGGATTTGTTCTTAATGCCCTCAAAGAGTGAGCCTTGCGGGCTTTCGCAAATGATTGCGCTTCGGTACGGTTCTATTCCGATTGTCCGCGAAACGGGCGGCTTACGTGACAGTATTCACGACAGCGGTGACGGCGCGGGCAACGGCTTCACCTTTGCCAATTATAACGCGCACGAAATGCTGTATACCATTCGCCGTGCGTTGGAAGGCTACGCAAAGCCCGACGGGTGGAAAATTCTTGTCAAGCGCGCGATGGAGTGCGACAACAGCTGGGGCAAATCTGCCAATGAATACATTAAACTGTATAAAGCGGTGCTCAAGGACGGATAAAAACAAAAACACACGGGGCGGAGAAAATCCGCCCCGTGTTCTGTAAAGGGGAACAATATGATTCGTAAAGCAGAAGCAAAAGACGCGCCGCGGGTGCTGGCGCTCTTAAAAGAGATTGTTAAACTGCACCATGCAGGACGTCCCGATATTTTTTCGGGCGAAAACCCGAAATACGACATTCCCGCATTGCTTCAAAAATTCCAAAATCCGAATGAACGGATTTTTGTTTCCGTAGATGAAGCCGATTTTGTCAACGGCTATGTGATGTGTATTTTAGAAGAAAAAGACGACCCGTTTTATACACAACGCCCCTACCGTACGCTGTATGTCGATGATTTGTGCGTGGACGAAACCGCACGCGGCGGCGGTATCGGCAAAGCCTTAATGGCGCGCGCCGTCGAGGAAGCGCGGGCACTTGGCTGCTATAATCTCGATTTGAACGTCTGGGCGTGCAACGAGGACGCTATTCGGTTTTATGAAAAAATCGGTATGCAAAAACAGCGGCAGTATATGGAGATTATTTTGTAATTACAGAATGAAAAATCCCAAAACGCCTGCAAAAATGCCGATAGCTGCCCCCACGAGTACATCACGCGGAAAATGTACACCGCCCAAAACGCGCACAACGGCTAAAATTACGCCGCATACAGTGAGCATAATCCCGACGGGTACAAAGGTATAATAAAACGCAAAAGCAATCACAAATACCGAAAACACATGGCGGCTCGGCAACGACTCGCCGTGTTTTTCTTTGCGAATAATGGGGTGAAACTGCCATTTTTCATACGGGCGTTCGGCGTCAATCAGCTTGCGAAGCCCGCTGACCGCCAAAAATGAGATGAACGGTACAAAAAAGCAACGCCACAGCCGTACATCTTTTGTAAAGAAAAGCACACACAGCAAAACGGGGTACGAAAGGTATACCAGTCCCGTCAAAAGTAAATCCGTATATACAAGTCCTTGCCGCAATCGTTTGTTTTTACGAAACGGACGGCTCCATTTGGCATATTGTTCCCGCGTCATACGGTTCGGCTCCTCCTTCGGAATTTACGACCAGTATAGCAGATTTTTTGCGTATGCACAAGGCGAAACTGCGCAAAAGGCAATACAGCAAACCACACAAGATATGGGTGTTAATTTTGTGCGCACTCCCATATTTTAGGGAATTGCGGGAAACGGGTTGCAAAATTCGCGTTTTATGGTACAATAAATACAGAATCTTTGTGTGAATAATGAAGGGAATTCCAATGCGCAACAATTTTACAAAACGAATTTTTGCCGCGCTTATGGGTGCGGTTTTGGTTATACTGCTCTTTTCTGCCTGCGGCAAAGCCGAGGAGCCGATTGAACCCGTGCCGTCCGAGACGGAAACGGCGACAACGGCACAAAACTCCAATGTAAATCCCCTGACCGGGCTTGCCGTTCGTGCAGAGGCAATCGGGAAACGCCCTGTGGCGGTGATGGTGGAAAATTCTCCGCAGGCACGCCCGCAGTGGGGCTTAAGTTCTCCCGACGTGGTAATCGAAGGGGTTGCCGAGGGCGGCATTACCCGTATGATGTGGTTGTATGCCGATGCGGCGGATATGCCGAAGGTCGGACCGACGCGCAGCGCGCGCCACGATTATGTGGAGCTTGCCGAGGGCTTTGATGCGATTTATGTCCATTTCGGCGGGAGCGTGTATGCCTATGATACGCTGCAAAAAGACGGCGTGGACGACATTGACGGTACCAAGGCAGACGGCAAATATTTTGCCCGTGACAATTCCCGCAACGTGGCGGTGGAGCATACCGCCTATACCACGGGCGAAAATATACAAAAAGCGATTTCCGAAAAAGGCTTGCGTACCGAGGTAAACGCGGCGAATGCGTATCCGTTTGCTTTTGCAGATACCAAGCAAACGCTTTCGGGTGGGACTTGCCAAAGCGTGCTGGCAGTCTTTTCCGGCGACTATAAGCACACATTCAAATACAACGCCGCGGACGGGCTGTATTACAATTATATGAATTCCAAGGAAATGAAAGATGCGGACGGCACGACCATGGCGGTTTCCAATGTATTGATTTTATATACCAATATCAGCAATGTTGCAGGCTCTGATAAGGGTCATGTGGACTGGGATTTGAACGGTGGTAACGGTGTGTATGTCTCGAACGGGACATATCAAAATATCAAGTGGTCGAAAGGGACGGCTTCTACACCGACTGCACCGCTCAAATTGACCGACGAAAGCGGCAACGAATTAAAGCTCAATACGGGCAAAATGTGGATTGGATTTGTGCCCGCGTCAAACAGCAGTGCAACCGTGATTGGATAAATGTGTTTTTATAGCGGTGTTTTCCGACAAAGAAGGGCACGTGCGCTTTGCGCACGTGCTTTTCTTTTGCCTGCTCTACCTTAAAAATATATTTCGTGCCCGCCCGTGAATTTCAATGTAATTTCGCGGAACGACATTTAGGTTGTTCCCTATGATTTGTAGGGGACACTTCCCGTGTTCTGCGCGGGAATTTGCATTTTCGGAAAAAATGTGTTATACTGCTTTGCATAATATTACTTTTTCACCTGCGCGCGCGGTTTACCGCACAGCAGAAAGAAGGATTTATGTTTGACAAGATCTACAAAAATATATATTATCTCGGCTTAAAAAGCGGCTATTTGATGCGGAACTTTTTTCGCTTCCTGTTTCGAATCATCAAAGTGCCGCTCAAGGCTGTCGGCGCACTGTTTACAGCACTGTTTTTGATGCTGACACGTGTGATTTCGAGCGCCGTGCACTTGGTGACAGATGAAACCAAAGAACTGTTTTCGGATATGCGCCGCGTGCGCACACGAATTCGCGATATTTGGAAAAACGACCGCAAAAACGCGCCGAAGCTCTTTTTTGATTATGCGCGCAAGGCGTTCAGCCGCCACGGCATTGTGTTTCGCTTTGCCGTCAATACAGTGCTTCCGATTGCGGCGTTTGTGCTGCTGTGCGTGGTGATTGGGCAATATTCCAACCGCACGCTGGCGTTAGAGGTCACCTATAACGATTCGGTTATCGGTTATGTGGAAAGCGAAGCGGTATACCACGAGGCACAAGAACAGGCGGCGGAACGGCTGGCGACGGCGGCAAAGGTGGAAAGCGCCACGGTCAGCGAATCCACGGGGTATGCGATAAAATCCGTCAAGCGCAGTGAATTGCGCGATGCAGCGGTGCTGTGTGATGAAATTATTGAACGCAGCAACCGCAAGGTGACCAATGCCTGCGGCATTTATATTGATGATGTGTTTTTGTGTGCCGTCAAAAATGAAACAGACGCCACAGCGGTGTTTGACAATATCCTACGCAATTACGAAGTTGACGATGAAAACGCGGTGGTCGGTTTCGTAGAGGACATCTCCTATGTGCAGGGGCTGTATCCCGACAGCGTGGAAACCGTTTGGGACGCAAGCCGCCTTTCCGAACAGCTGGGCTCCAAAAAGAGCGCTGCACAGTATTATACAGTCGAGACGGGCGATACCATCTCGGGCATTGCACAGAAGTTTGGGCTGACTACGGCGAGGCTGTTTGAATTAAACCCGGGCGTCAGTGAGACGATTAAACTGGGGCAGCAGCTACTGATTTCGCGTGAGGTCAGTTATATTCAGGTGCAGGTGACCAAAACCGAAACCCGCACCGTGTCCGTACCATATCAAACGGTAAAAGAGGAAACCGCCAGCCTGTATTCCGGCACAAAACGTACCAAGCAAAAGGGCGTGGCGGGCGAACAGATTGTCACGGAGTTGGTCACTTATGTGGACGGTGTACGGACTTCTGTGAAAGAGGTCTCACGCGAGACGACGCGCGAGCCGGTCAATGAAATTATTCAGGTTGGCACCAAAAAAGCCTCTTACGGCGGCTATTCCGGCTCGTATTCGACCACCAGTTACGGCGGACGTTTCATTTGGCCGGCAGTCGGGGCATATTCCATTTCGTCCGGCTTTGGCTATCGTAGCTCCGGTTTCCACGGCGGGATTGATATTGTGAAACCCGGCGGCGGCAGCACCGGCGCACCGGTTGTGGCGGCAGGCAGCGGAACCGTGGTTACGGCGGGATATCATTCCAGCTATGGGTATTATGTCATTATCAACCATGGGGACGGCGTGTCTACGCTGTATGCGCATATGCTGCGCGGTTCATTAAAGGTATCGGTTGGGCAGAAGGTTTCCGCCGGGCAGGCAATCGGCAATATCGGCTCGACGGGGAACGTTACCGGACCGCATTTGCATTTTGAAGTGCGCATCAACGGCAACCGTGTGAACCCCTTGCCGTATCTCGGTAGGTGAATTTTGTTTCCAACATCAACGGCACCGCATTGCTTCGGCTGTGCGGTGCTTTTTTACGGAGATGTGCCAAAAAAGACAAAGTCCCCATTGCCTTTCGGCGTGGAGACTTTGTCTTGCTATGAGTTGTGTATAAAAAAGAGAGGGGAAAACATATATGTAAACCCGCTTTCGCGGGAGCTTGTCGCGGTTGTGCCGCCCGCTTATACGCTGGTGGTCAGCGCAGTAAGCTGGATGGCTTTCCAAATCGAGCTCCAAGAGAATTTCTGATTTGCCAATTCGTCAATCAGTTTCCGCTCATAGGCTTCTTTGCTTTCGTAATATCCTATCATTCTTGTCACTCCTTTCCTTTGATTTGTCTGTATCTTACACCTGTTTGACATATTTGTCAAGTGTTTTTGCACAAAAATTTTTTTAATTTTTTGTTGATTATACCTATCAAATTTCGACATAAACTTTGCACAAGAAAATAAAAACGTTGAATTATCAAAGAACATGGTAAAAGAAAACGGAATTTTAGCGAATTACAATTCACCAAAAATATTTTTACTATTCGGTAAAATGACGAAATTCGAAAAAGTGCGATAATAAATCGTTTTCTGTATGGGACAGGGCAGTGCGGTCGGTGTGCGCTTCCGCGAAGCGCTGTATCGCGTTGCGTGCTTCAGTAGCTTCATACAGCGAAAAAACGGCACACTCCAGTGCTTCCGACACGGCGGCTTGCCGCTTTTGCAACTCCGGCAGTACGGCGCGCGCCATATCTCGCTTGATGAAACGGCTTGCCCCCAATACGCCATAGGCGCGAAACGGGAAAGGATGCAAGTCGTTTTCTGTGAAAAATGCAATGCCGCAGTCCGGTAAAACCAAATGCACGGGCACGTTGGTCAGCGGCGCGGTGTAAAGCTGCGTATCGAACCCGATTTCGGTACATGCAGTGCACAGTCCTTGTAAAAACACGGGCGAAACGCCGCCGTATGCGTCGCGAATGACTGCCGTACGGATACCTCTTTTCTGAAACGGACTGTAAACCGTATGTATGCCCCACGCCGTGACTGTGCTTAAGCTGCGGCGGCACAGGACTTTTCCATGCGCTTTTTTTGCTGTCGGCGCGGCTTGCAAAACTTCGAGCACCGCACGAAAAATCCGCGCACGGTCGATATAGTTCCCAAGCGTATCCGCGTTTTCCTGTTGTGCGTGGGCGGCGGTGCGCAACAGCAAGTCGGCACGTGCCTCGGCTTGTGCTGCCCTTGCAAGCAGGACACCGTGCTCTGCGCCCGTTTCGGGTCGGACAGAAGTAAATGCGGGTGCCGTATAGCGCTTTGCATGCGGATATTTCGCGCAAAGTGTGGGAAAATAGTCTGCATCGACTGCAAATCGGTGTTGTTGCGGAAGATAGAGTGCCACTGTCCTTGCGGCGCTGTGAGCGTGCAGTACGCGCATATACGGCAGCTTGTATGCCGCCGCATTTTTTAAAAGTGCTGCAAACAGTTTTTGCTTTGCCCACACATTTTCTCCTTGCAAAAAGAAGAAATCCGCGGTGCCGGCGGTTGGGAATGCGGCGGAAAAAGCAGAAAAATCTCCCGTACAGAAAAAAGTATCCAAATCTTTCACCCCCAAAACAGTATATTTCGGCTTTTTGCGGGATGTTACGGTTTGACAACCTTTTCACGATATTGTATAATAATTGCAAATGCGAATTCTCGTATCAAATTAAGGAGTGAAAAATATGCCTTTAGTAACCACAACCGAAATGTTCAAAAAAGCTTATGAGGGCGGCTATGCCATCGGCGCTTTTAACGTGAACAACATGGAAATCATTCAGGGGATTACCCGCGCGGCGAAGAAACTCAACGCACCGGTCATTCTGCAGTGCTCTGCAGGCGCCAGAAAGTACGCTTCGCACGACTATCTTGTGGCGATGGTCAAAGCGGCAGCGGAGGAAACCGGTCTGCCGATTGCTTTGCACCTTGACCACGGTCCGGATTTTGAAACCTGCAAATCCTGCATTGACGGCGGCTTCACCTCTGTGATGATTGACGGCAGCCACCTGCCGTACGAGGAGAATGTGGCGCTGACGAAAAAGGTTGTTGATTATGCACATGCGCACGGCGTTGTTGTCGAGGGCGAGCTCGGTCAGCTTGCCGGCATTGAGGACGATGTCAATGTCAGTGCAGAAGATGCAAACTTCACTAAGCCCGAACAGGTGTACGATTTCGTAACCAGAACCGGTGTGGATTCGCTGGCAATTGCCATCGGTACCAGCCACGGCGCATACAAATTCAAACCCGGTCAGAAGCCCCAGCTTCGGTTTGATATTCTCAAAGAAGTTGCGGAAAAGCTGCCCGGCTTCCCGATTGTGCTGCACGGTGCAAGCTCCGTCAACCAGGACGATGTCAAAACCATCAATGCATTCGGCGGTCAGATGCCCGACGCCATCGGCATTCCGGAAGATATGCTTCGCGAAGCGGCTTCTATGGCAGTTTGCAAAATCAATGTGGACTCCGATATCCGTATTGCCATGACCGCGGCAATTCGTAAGCACTTTGCGGAGAACCCGACCCACTTTGACCCCAGACAGTACCTGACCCCTGCAAGAGATGCGATTGAAGGCGTGGTTTCGCACAAAATTGAAACCGTCCTCGGCTGTGCAGGCAAGGCGTAATTGATAAAATAAAGCAAAACGGCACATCGCTTTCGGTGTGTCGTTTTTTCTTTTTCAGCAAAATGTACTATAAAAAATCAACAAAATTGTTTAATTTTTCTATGAAAAAATCGACAAAAACCCCGACAAAAATTCTATGAAAAAGGACTTTTATTTTGGCGGTGACGGTGGTATAATAATAAAGTCTAATTCCGCGTGTTTTTACGCGTCTTTTTTTGATTTTTTCTTTTTTGTGAACATAGAATAGATTTGGATTAGGGAGTGAGCCGTCTTTGGAAAAATTCGTGATTACCGGCGGTCAGCGCCTGACCGGCGAGGTTACGGTCAGCGGCGCAAAAAATGCGGTTGTTGCCATTCTCCCCGCAACGATTTTGGCGGAGGATGTCTGCAGAATTGAAAATATTCCGAACATCAGCGATGTTTCGGCGATGATAAAAATTCTAAAAAATATGGGCGCGGAGATTAAATATATCAACAAAACCACGCTCGAAATCGATACACGGCATATTCGTTCTTACGTTGTGGAGCATGAGCTGACAAAGCAACTGCGCGCTTCGTATTATTTAATCGGCGCGCTCATCGGGCGTTTTCACCGTGCCGAGGTCGCCATGCCCGGCGGCTGTTATTTGGGGCTTCGCCCAATTGACCAACACATCAAGGGCTTTGAGGCACTTGGTGCGGAAGTCACCATGGAAGAAAATGCAATGGTGCATTGCAGCGCCGACCGCCTTTTGGGCAATTCCGTGTATTTGGATGTGGTTTCCGTCGGCGCCACCATCAATGTGATGTTAGCCGCCGTGAAGGCGCGCGGGCTTACCGTGATTGAAAATGCTGCGAAAGAGCCGCATATCGTCGATTTGGCAAACTTTTTAAATACGATGGGCGCCGATGTGCGCGGCGCAGGTACAGATGTCATTAAAATTCGCGGCGTGGAAAGCTTGCACGGCTGTGAATATTCCATTATTCCCGACCAAATCGAGGCGGGCACCTATATGGTTGCCGCCGCGGCAACGCGCGGTGACGTGTTGGTGAAAAATGTCATTCCGAAGCACTTGGAGTCCATTACCGCAAAGCTCATTGAGGCGGGCGCAACTGTGATTGAGGACGACGAGGCTGTGCGCGTGATTATGAACAAACGCCCCGGGCACTGCAATATCAAAACGATGCCGCATCCGGGCTTCCCGACCGATATGCAGCCGCAGTTTTCCACCTTACTTTGTCTTTCCGAGGGAACGAGCTTTGTTTCCGAAAGCGTGTGGGACAACCGCTTCCGCTATGCAGAGCAGTTACAAAGAATGGGTGCGAATATCCATGTGAACGGCAAAACCGCCGTCATTGAAGGTGTGGAATCCTTAAAGGGCGCACCGGTACGTGCGGACGATTTGCGTGCGGGCGCGGCAATGCTGATTGCGGCAATGGCGGCAAACGGCGTGACGGAGCTGGAAGAAATTCAGCATATTGAACGCGGCTATGAGAATGTGGTGGACAAGTTCCGCTCGTTGGGCGCAAAAATTGAGCGCCGCAGCTTCCCTGATGACGACGAAAAAGTGCAAATGCACGCGGGGTAATGATTTGTTTGCAAAAAAAGCACCGAATTCCTTCGGTGCTTTTGTTTTATCTTGTGGGCGTTTAATAATATCGCATCAAGGCGACAACCTTGCCGAGCACGATGACCTCTTTGGACAAAATCGGTGCATACGCGTCGTTCTCAGGCTGTAAGCGAAAATGGTCCTTTTCCTTATAAAATCGCTTGACGGTGGCTTCGTCCTCGAGCATAGCAACAACAATTTCGCCGTTTTCGGCGACCGGCGTTTTTTCCACAATCACAATATCGCCGTTTAAAATGCCGGCGTTGATCATACTGTCGCCGCGCACATGCAGGGCGAAGAGCGGTTTGTCTTTGGACACATGCCCGCTGTACGGCAGGTAGCTTTCGATTTGCTCGACCGCCAAAATCGGCACGCCGGCGGTAACGGTACCTAAAAGCGGAACGCTTGTGACATTGTCAGCTTCGCTGCGCACCCGTATAGAACGCTTCAGCATTGGGTCACGTTCAATAAAACCCGCTTCCTCGAGCGCGTCCAGGTTAGCCTGCACGGAGGAGGTGGATTTCAGCCCCACAGCCGCACCGATTTCACGCACTGAAGGCGGAATGCCGCTTTGGCTTCGCTCCAAAAGAAACTCATAAATCTTTTTTTGCGTTTTGTTAATTGTATTCATAAAATAGCCTCCGAAAATCAGAATGGAATGGTTTTCAGTTTTATGTAAGTTTATCATAGCACAAATGTTCTGAAATTGCAAACATTTGTTTGTTTTTTTGCAAAAAAAGTTTGTTTTTTCGTGTTTTTTTTCTTATTTCTAAAAATATGACGAATTTTTCAACACTTGTTCACAGTTTATTCACAATTCCCCAGTATAGTATATCTGTGCTCGACAGGGCGGGTGCCGCAACCCGACCGACGGAGCACTTTATACCCCCTCCTCAAGCAACCCCTCAATTAGGAAAAGCCTCGGTACCGCAACCGAGGCTTTTCCTATTTTTTGCGGTGATTTTACGGGGGCAAGCTCTTGCCTTATCGTATCAATTTCTATTTTTCCATTTTTTGTATTTATCCACGTTGCGTTTTGCAAGTTTTCACGGGCAGTGAACCACAATTCACGGATTGGGCGTATATTTTTTTGCCGAAAAAAGGTGAATTCGCTTTGTTTCTGTGATTTTTCACAAAAATATGCAAATCCTAAAAATGAATTTTTACGGCACGGCACTTGCATTCTGCGCTTTATCGTAGTAAAATAGCAAAGCAATAAATTATAATGGTGTATTTCATATGGAAATGCATGCACAAAAGGAGAAAAAACAATGAGTTATGTCAGCGAGGTTCTCGAAAGAACCACCACCCGCTACAGCTATCAGCCGGAATTCTGTCAGGCTGTCACCGAGGTACTCAATTCCATTGCCCCTGCTGTGGACAGCAACCCACAATATCAAAAAGCGGCGCTTTTAGAGCGTTTGGTCGCGCCTGAAAAGGCAACGGTGTTCCGTGTGCCGTGGGTTGATGACAACGGTGTGGTGCATGTGAACCGCGGTTACCGCGTGCAGTTTAACAGCGCTATCGGTCCGTACAAGGGCGGCTTGCGTTTCCACCCGTCGGTTGATATGAGCATTATTAAGTTTTTGGGCTTTGAGCAGATTTTTAAAAACTCCTTAACCGGGCTGCCTATCGGCGGCGGCAAGGGCGGTGCAGACTTTGACCCCAAAGGCAAAAGTGACAACGAAGTGATGCGCTTCTGTCAAGGGTTTATGACCGAGCTTTACAAGGTTATCGGTCCGAACTCCGATGTGCCTGCAGGCGATATCGGCGTCGGCGGCAGAGAAATCGGCTATCTGTTCGGACAGTATAAAAAGATTACCGGTCGCCACGAGGGCGTTTTGACCGGCAAAGGGCTTTCCTACGGCGGTTCTTTGGCGCGTACCGAGGCAACCGGCTACGGACTTGTGTATTTGACGGAGGAAATGCTCAAACAGCACGGCAATTCTTTAGAGGGCAAAACCGTTGTCGTTTCGGGTTCGGGGAATGTGGCGATTTACGCGATTGAAAAGGCACAGAAGCTCGGCGCAAAGGTGGTTACTGCAAGCGACTCCTCGGGTTATGTGTATGACGCGGACGGGATTGATTTGGAAATCCTCAAAAAGGTCAAGGAGCAGGAGCGCGCCCGCATCGTGAAATACGCCGAATACAAACCGACGGCGAAATTCGTGCCCGACAAAAAGGTTTGGGAAGTGCCCTGCACCGTTGCTCTGCCGTGCGCCACGCAGAACGAGTTGAATTTGGAGGCGGCAAAAACCTTGGTGCAGAACGGCTGTATCGCCGTGGCGGAGGGCGCAAATATGCCCTCTACCATTGAGGCAACCAATTATTTCCTTGAAAATAAAGTCCTTTTTGCCCCCGGTAAGGCGGCAAACGCGGGCGGTGTAGCGACTTCCGCTTTGGAAATGAGCCAGAACAGCGCGCGCATCATTTGGACTTTTGAACAGGTCGATGAAAAACTCAAAGACATTATGGAAAGCATTTATTACCACATGTCCACTGCCGCAAAAACGTACCATATGGAGGACAACTTCGTGGTTGGTGCAAACATTGCAGGCTTCTTAAAGGTTGCCGATGCGATGATGGCACAGGGGATTGTGTAAATCCACTGCATTTCAAAAACAAATAAAACGAAAACGCCTGTAATTTTTGTTATCCTGCGCCGAAGGCGAAGAATCTCTTTATGCTTTTTTCGAAGCAGAGAGTCTTCACTTCCGCAGGATAGCAAATTTTTATTTTTCGGTAATTTTCGGTACTGCAAGAGCGTCTCCTACGTGCATGCATTGTATTTGGTGTATAGAGACGTGTATTGTGCAACCGTGAATTTTGCTGTGATTTTACGGAACGGCACGCAGGTTGTTCCCCACAATCGCAAAAGCCGATGGAGCGGATAAGGAATAGATCGGCGCAAAGTACACCAACGATTTGCGCCGCGTCACAAGTGCGAGTCGGTGTCGCCCTGCCAATATGCGATTTGCGTTTTGCATCTTGCGAAAGGGCGGAAACAATGGTATACTGATACAAACTATGAAAACAAAGGACGAGATCAATGGAGTTTTCTTCAAGCTATAAAAAAAGACAGCCGCCCCGCCGCGGCGGAAAACGCAAAAAGAATCTGAAAAAACCGATTCTCATTGCGGTCGCCGTTTTAGCGGTTGTGGCGCTGATTATCGGTGGCGTATTCTTGTTTCAGCATTTCAAAACGGAATCCGCGTCAAGCGGCGGCTTTGAAAAGGTCGAGGATACCGTCAGCGAAACCGTACCACCGTCAACGGAAGCCCCGACCGAAACACCCACGGAAACGGTCGGCGATGTTTCGATTACGCCTTGCGAAATGACGATGTATTCCACCGTTACGACCCTCAATGTGCGCAGTATCCCCTCCGTCGACGGGGACAAGCTCGGTATGGTCGGGCAAGAAACGCCGCTTTCCGTTACGGGGCGTTGCGCAAACGGTTGGTATCGTATTTCCTATAACGGCGGCGTGGGCTATGTTTCCGGGGAGTATGTTGCCGAAGCCGAGGGGCAAACCAAACGCTCCGATGCACCGTATCTGTTTAAGGTCAACCGCACGCAAAATATTGTGATTGCCTATTCCAAAGACGCAAACGGCGATTATACTGTGCCTGCCAAGGCGATGGTCTGTTCGGTCGGCGTGGACGGCAAAACCCCGACAGGCACATTCGTCACCCCCGGTACAAAATACGAATGGCGGTTGCTTTCTGGCAATGTCTATGGGCAGTACGCCACGCGTATCAACGGACCGTATCTGTTCCATTCCGTGCCGTATTTCACCAAGGATAAGAGCGATTTGGAGTACGAGGAATACAACAAATTGGGTGAGGCAGCGTCGCTCGGGTGTATTCGCCTGAGCGTGGAGGACGCGAAGTGGGTGTATGACAACTGTCCGGAGGGCACGACGGTTGTGATTTATGACAGTGACGAAAAAGAACCGCTTGAAAAACCGAAGCCTACCAAAATCGATGTGAACGATTCCCGCCGCGGATGGGACCCCACCGACCCCGACCCGAACAATCCGTGGAAGCAATAATAGCAAACCTCTTTCCGATACGGAAAGAGGTTTTTTGTGCTGTTATTGCTTTTTTGAGAATATCTGCTTTTCGGATAGAGCAGAAACAAGACGGTACCGTAATTTTTTTGATTTTGAGATGATTTTACGGGGCGCCGAATCGTCGCCCCCTACAACATTTCTCTTCCTCCGGTCACGGCTGTGCCGCTAAATAAAAATTTAGCTCTACAAAAATTTTACAAAGACCCAATAAACAGAAACGCCCGTGTTCCATTTTTGGAACACGGGCGTTATGTTGTGCTTTTGGTTGCTTAGCAATTATTTTGCACGGCTTTTTTGCGTACAAATACCAACAAAACGGTAATCAATGCCGGCACCAGTGCCGAAAGCAGCACCACCGTAAGCGTGCCGTTTATCATACCCGTGGCAAGGTCATAAAGCGCCGCCGAGGCAATGTTGATTTGATTGCCGATGCGCAGCAGCAGCGCCGCAGCAGGCGCGACGGCAAGCATCAGAGCAGAAGCGGAAAAACCGTAAATAAAGAATCGCAAATAATTCTTTTTCTTTTGATAATACAACCGCAAAAGAACGGCGGACAGCGCAAACAACACAGCGCCGGCGCCTGCACCGTACCACGCGTACGGGCGGTAGGCTGCAAGCATACGCGAAGCGGTTTTAAATACGGGCATGGAAAACACCGAAACATAGGCGTTGTAAATATCGCAAAGCTCGTCCGCAATGGTCGAAAGATTTTGATACATTGCATTATCATCGGTCGGTTCAACCGCAAAGCCCTGCGCTACGGCGTAATCCGTCAGGCGCATCAAAAGGAGATCGTGCAGGTCTTCGGTGTTGACCGCATCTTGCACTTCACCGTCATAAAATTCGCGCAAAACGGTTTCAGTGTCCGCATCAATGCGTGCGGGGGTGATATCGTTTAGAAACACTGCATCAAAAAAGCTCTCATTAATATTGCAGGCGTTTCCGTAGGAAATGCATTCCTCTTTCAATTCTGCGGCAAGGTGTTCGCTGTACTGCGAACGCGCCGCGGTTTTGACGGCAAAAGCCGGGTTTAAAGCCGACAGTGCAAGCGCGACACACGCAAGCGTCAAGGTGACGCTCAGTGACAGAATAAATGCAAGCAAGGTACAAATCACGGAGCGTGCCCGTTTGGCAGTTTTGGTCATACGGCAGCCTCCTTATTCGTACAAATTGACGCTCGGTCCCGAAACAAATTCGCAGTATGCGAAAAAGCGGTCCGGTGTCGAAGCAATAGTGTCATTCGGGTAACAGGTATACAGCAAAAGAATTTCTTTGTCGCCGTTTAGCTCATTGCGGTAGCCCGAGCCATCGTCATTTTTGATTACGGCGGTCTTATAAACACGATAGGTATACGAACCGTAGGTCGTTTCTAAATGCACAAGCGCGCCTTCTTGCACGTATTGCAGCGTGTGGAAGTAGGTGTTGTTGTGCGCACCGATTAAAATTCCTCTGCCGCAGCCGGGGATATGGCTGTAAAGCGACATACAAGCACCGCGCTTTAAAAGTGCCGTACTGTCACCGTAAATGACATCTGTATCTATATCGGTTCCCTCGACGGTAATTCTGCCGAAGGCAGAGCCGTATTTCGGGAACTCGAAATCGTCCCAGTTTAAGTGACCGGTTGTAAGGCCGGTGGAGCCATTGAATATGCTGCCCGCCCCGGGTTCGTCAATGGTCTCGACATTGGCGCCGGAAAACGCCAGTCTGTATACCGAAAGCAGGGGGTCCAAAACCGGAGTAAGACATGCGAAGAGCAGCAAGTATCCGCACAATAAGAAAACTACCGGAAGCAGCAGAAACCACTTCCGATAGCTTTTCTTGCTCCGATTTTTCTCGGAATTAGTCTTCATCAGACTCTTTACGGACGCGTTTAACAGCAACGCCGGCAGCTGCCAAAACAGCAACAGCAGCAACGCCGCCGAAAGCAGCAGAAGAGAAATCTGCGCCGGTCTTGGTGATGACCGCCGGATGCAGTTCAGCAACAACGTTGCCGTTTGCATCGGTGATGATCAAAAGACCGTGATCAGCATCCGAAAGCGAACCTTTGGTGGAAAGATGATAGCCGACAACGCTCAAAGCTCTGTCCGCATACCCTAAAAGGGTCTGGGTGGAACCGGTTGCGGTGATATCTTCCAACGTCTGAAGGTTCTTGGACTTCACGAAAGCGAGTGCTTCATCAAGGATAGCCTTGACTTCGTTGTACTGCGCTTCGGTCATGTCCACATTGGTAAACACGTTCTCGAGAGCGGTAATGTACTCTGCGGGAACCGTGATGGTCTTGCCGTCAACGACATATGCGGTCTGCACATAATCGATGATTTTCTTCTCGTAATCATTGATGCCCGATGCAGCGAATGCAGGGACCATGGAAACGACAAGAAGGACAGCTACAACCATGAGGCATGCCAATTTCTTCATGTTAGGAACTCTCCCTTTTGAAATTTTTGTGTATTCGGCAGTGATAGCTATGATACCCAATACGACGGTATTATCATAACATAGCAAATCGAATTTGTAAAGTTGTTTTTTTAAAAAAATAACTTTTGGTGAGAAAAAGACACTCTGCTGTCAAACAGAGTGTCCGAAAGTTTGCAATACCGTTTACATCGGCGGCATACCGCTCTGGCTGTTTGCCCCTGCCAAAGCCTGTGCAAACATACCGGGCTTCTTTTCCTTTTTGGGCTTGTACGCGGGCGGGTTTTTCATTTGCTCTTTGGCGCGCTTTCCCTTTGGTGTGGCGAGGTACTTGTTGATGAGCACAACCGTCTCCGACATATCCTCGCACATATATTCCTGTGCGGTGGCAAGCAGCTCGGGGTCGTTGTTCATTTCGCCCAAAATCGTCACACCGATCAGGCTTTGCGTATCATTGGAGCCGTTTTCATAAATATCGTTGAGAATGCGAAACAGCTTTTGGCATTCCGATTTGTTTTTGGAACGAATCGTGGCAATTACGTGTGCCGTGCCGTATTCCATAAAGAACTCGTCCGCCAAAAACTCGCCGTATTTTTCGTAATTCGCATGATACGGCGCTTTTAAATCGGGATACATTGCTGTCAGGCGGTTGGCAAGGGTGTTGCCGTCATAGCTTTGGGCACCGTTTTTTACCGCACTTCTCGATACGGGGGTCGGCATTTTGCCCGATTTGCCCTTTGCAGCGGATTTTTTGCCGAATTTCGAACGAATACTTTCCGAAAGCTCGTTGGAAAGAGATTTGATATCGCGCTCGTCAAATTCTTCGGGATTAAAATAGTTGGTTGAGAGTTTTTTCAAATCCTCGTCGGTGGCTTCTTCGGCAGATACGTCTGTACTGAACAGCAGCGCCTGCATACCGAAGAATTCCAGCCGCAGCTTGCCTTTTTCACCCGTAAAATCAATATACGTGTGCTCGCCGTCAATAACGGTAGGCAGCGCGCCTTTTTCCGTGTCTGCGGGTACGATGGCGGAAAAGCCGTTTTCCTCTAAAGCGGCGGAAAGCCCGTTTAAGACCGCAGTGATTGCATCGGTTTGTGTCATATCAAAAACCTGCCTTGTTTGTAAATTCAGTTCATTGTATCATAGTTTTTTCGGTTTGTCATTACATTTTTATGAATTTGTGATTGCGAAAACGCGGGGTATATGATATAGTTTATCTGTATATGTATAAGTATATGCACTTTTATGTTCTTGCGGCGGTGCAACATACGAGGTGAGTTTTATGAAAAATATCTTGATTTTATTCGGCGGTGTTTCCAGCGAGCATGCGGTTTCGTGCGTGTCGGCTGCGTCGGTAATGCGGAATATCCCGCGGGACAAATACGCGATATATATGCTCGGTATTACAAAAACGGGCGAATGGCGGCTTTTTGAAGGCGACTCGGACGATTTGCCTGAGGATAAGTGGCTTGCGGGCAAATGTACAAAGGCGATTCTTTCCCCCGACCGCGCGGACGGCGGACTGCTCGTGTTCCGCGACACGGGTGTGGAAAAAATTCGCATCGACGCGGCGTTTCCCGTGCTCCATGGCAAAAACGGTGAGGACGGCACCATACAGGGGCTGTTTGAAATCGCCGGTATTCCTTATGTCGGGTGCGACACGCTTGCAAGCGCGATGTGTATGGACAAAGGCGTGACCAATTTGCTGGCGGACAGCGTCGGTGTGCCGCAGGCGGCGTGGCTTGCGGTGACCAAGCACGCATATCAAAAGGATATGTCGTCCTTTATTGTGCACGCGGAGGAAAAACTCGGGTATCCCGTGTTTGTAAAACCCGCGAATGCCGGCTCATCGGTAGGCATTTCCAAAGCGCGCACGCGTGAAGCATTCTTTGCGGCGATGGAAACGGCATTTCAAGAGGACGAAAAGGTCGTGGTTGAAGCAGCGGTGCAGAATGCGTTAGAGGTTGAATGCGCCGTGGTCGGCAACAACGAACCGATGGCGTCCGTGCCGGGCGGGATTGTGCCGTGTGCGGATTTTTACACCTATGAAGCGAAATATGTGGACGACAGCGAACTGCAAATTCCGGCGCACATTTCCGCCGAAACGCAGGCAATCGTCCGCGAAACGGCGGTAAAAATCTTTACCGCGCTCGGCTGCAAAGGACTTGCGCGCGTGGACTTCTTTGTGGAAAAGGATACAGGCCGCGTGCTGTTCAATGAAATTAACACCCTGCCGGGCTTTACGTCCATCAGTATGTACCCCAAGCTCTTAGAGCAGAGCGGTGTACCGTATCCGAAGCTGCTGGACCGTTTGCTGAAGCTGGCACAGGAGAAGTAATATATATTATGGTAAAGCAAGATGTGCTGATAGACGTCTGCAATACGCAGACGATGGACGGGGAAACCGAGAAAATTGAAATGCGTGTGGTCGGTACGATTTGTGAAACCGACGAGGGCTTTTTAGTGGAATACACGGAATATGACGAGGACGCCCACCCCTGCCACACCACAGTGCGGGCAGTCGGCGAACGCCTTGTGTCTGTCCTTCGCGAGGGCGACTGCGGCGGCGAAATGCGATTTGAAACGGGCAAGCGCCATTCGACCGTTTATAACACGCCGTACGGCACATTGACGATGGGCGTATACACCAAACGTGTGGAAAACGAATTGACGAAAGACGGCGGACGGCTGCATTTTTGCTACACCACCGATTTCCACGCGCAGGCAAGCATTGAAAATCATATGACGCTGACTGTCACTGTCAAATAAATTCGGAAAACAAGGAGAAGTTTAAACAGTATGTCGAAATTGGTTAAGGAAACGGAAAACGCACTGCATACATTGGTTTTGGAGGCGCTCGGCAAGGCGATTGCCGCAGGGGAACTCCCCGAAGCGCAAATGCTGCCGTTTATTGTCGAAATTCCGCAGGACCGGGCAAACGGCGACTATGCCACCAACGCGGCATTCGTCGGGGCAAAGGTCTTTCATACCGCGCCCATCAAAATCGCGCAGGCAATTGCAAAATATATCGACCTCGGTGACAGTTATTTTTCGGAATGTTCGGTTGCGGGTGCGGGATTTATCAATTTCCGTTTGAGCGATAAATTCTATGCCGATATTTTGCTCGATGTTCTCGAAAAAGGCGAGGATTACGGCAAAAGCGATTACGGCAAAGGTGAAAAGGTCAATGTGGAATTTGTTTCCGCCAACCCCACGGGACCTATGCATATGGGCAACGCGCGCGGCGGTGCTTTGGGCGACTGTTTGGCGGCGGTGCTCGAAATGGCGGGATATGACGTCACGCGCGAATTTTACATCAACGACGCGGGCAATCAGATTGAAAAATTCGGACTGTCCTTGGATATTCGCTATCAGCAGCTGTTTAAAGGCGAGGACGCCGTAGAACTGCCCGAGGACAGTTACCACGGTGCCGATATTATCGAACGCGCCAAGGGATTTGCCGATTTGTACGGCGACAGGTATCTCGAAAAATCGGAAAGCGAGCGCCGCGCGGCGTTGGTGGACTTTGCGTTGCCGAAAAATATTCAAAATATGCAGGATAACCTCTCAAAATACCGCATCACCTATGACAAATGGTTCCACGAAAGCGAACTGCACAAAGGTGCTATACAAGAAGTCATCGACATTTTGACCGCAAACGGCAAAACCTATGAAAAGGACGGCGCGCTGTGGTATAAAAATATCGAAGTACAGACCGAAAAGCTGTTACAGCAGGGCAAAACGCCCGAACAGATTGAAAAACTGGAGCTCAAAGACGATGTGCTCATTCGCCAAAACGGCAACCCGACCTATTTTGCGGCGGATATTGCTTACCACAGAAACAAATTGGTGGACCGCGGTTTTAAAAAGGCGATTGATGTTTGGGGTGCCGACCACCACGGCCATGTGGCACGGCTCAAAGGCGCGCTCGACGCGATCGGTTTAGACGGCGACCGTTTAGATGTCGTTTTGATGCAGCTTGTCAATTTGATGAAAGACGGCGAGCCTGTGCGGATGTCAAAGCGGACGGGCAACGCCGTAACGCTTGTGGATTTGCTCGACGAAGTGCCCATAGACGCGGCGCGGTTCTTTTTTAATCTGCGTGAGCCCGGCTCGACGATTGATTTCGATTTGGGGCTTGCGGTGAGTGAAAATTCGCAAAACCCCGTATATTACTGCCAATATGCCAACGCGCGTATTTGCAGTATTCTCAAAAAACTGCAAGCACAGGGCATTACGCCGCGCGCGTGCACCGAAGCGGAGTTGGAACAGCTCAACACCCCCGAGGAGCACGAGCTCATTCGCCATTTGGCAGGGCTTACGGACGAAATCATCACGGCGGCAAAGGGCTACGACCCCGCCAAAATCACGCGGTATGCCATCAATTTGGCGACGCTGTTCCACAAATATTATAATGCCTGCAAAATCGGCGTGGAGGACGAAAGCCTGATGCAAGCGCGCGTAAACCTTTGCCTTGCCGTCAGAAGCGTGATGGTAAATATTTTAACCGCGTTCAAAATCTCCGCCCCGGAAAGTATGTAATCTAGCATCTATCGTCTAACCGCTATATGCTAGACCGTAGGGAACGACCGGAGTGTCGTTCCGCAGAATGACATCAAAATCCACAGACGGGCGAAACCCCACCCCAACGCCCGAAATACAATGCGTGCGCGTAGTGGGGGATTCCCGCAATGTTTGTGAAGGCAATTCTGCCTGCTCGCTTGTTATGCTTCGGATATCCCCGCGGAATGAAAAAGCAAGTGCGCAGGAATTTTCAAGAAATCCTTGACAAACCGAAAGAAATGGTGTATTCTATTCGAGCAATAAAGAAGAACCGTTCCGTTCTCACCTGTGAATTTCGTAGGAAACAGGTCAATACAAGGCAATCTCCCCCGCAATACGGGGTGTTTTGTGTGTATTTCGGCGTGAACGGGTTTTCGTTCACGCTTTTTTGAATTTATAAAGGAGTGATTGGTATCAGTACCAAAGAAATGCAAATCAATGAGCAAATCCGTGACCGCGAAGTCCGCGTCATCAGCGCAGACGGCGAGCAGCTCGGGATTATGTCGGCGAAAGAGGCGCTCAAAAAGGCGGAGGAGAAAAATCTCGACCTTGTCAAAATCGCCCCGAACGCCAAACCCCCTGTCTGCAAAATCATGGATTACGGCAAATATCGCTTTGAGCAGGCAAAACGCGAAAAAGAAGCGCGTAAAAATCAAAAGGTTGTCGAAATCAAAGAGATTCGTTTGTCTTTAAACATTGATACGCACGACTTTGAAACCAAAGCCAAGCACGCGGAAAAGTTCTTAAAGGCGGGCAATAAGGTAAAGGTTTCCATTCGCTTCCGCGGCCGCGAGATGGCACACCCTGAGTTGGGGCTTGCTTCTATGGAAAAATTTGCCGAGGCGTGCAAGGAGTTTTCAACCGTTGAAAAGCCCGCAAAATTAGAGGGCAGACAAATGCTGATGTTCTTGGCACCCGTAAAACAGTAACCATTATTTCAGGAGGAATTGAAATGCCTAAAATCAAAACCCACTCCGGAGCGAAAAAACGCTTCAAGCTGTCGAAAAACGGCAAACCGATTCGCGCACATGCAAACAAATCCCACATCCTTACCAAGAAGAGCACCAAGAGAAAAAGAAATCTTCGCAAGACGGCTGTTGCGGATACAACCAATCAGAAGCAGATTAAGCGTCTGATTCCCTACAAATAAGCGAAAGCGGTGTACCCGCAAAAGAAAGATTCGGAGGTAACTTACAATGGCACGTGTTAAAGGCGCTATGATGACGCGCAAAAGAAGAAATAAAACCTTAAAGCTTGCAAAGGGCTACTACGGCTCCAAGAGCAAGTTGTTCAAGACCGCAAAGCAGGCGGTGATGAAATCCGGTCAGTATGCCTACATCGGCAGAAAGCAGAAAAAGAGAGATTTCAGAAGACTTTGGATTACTCGCATTTCCGCGGCTTGCAAGATGAACGGTATGAATTATTCAACCTTCATCAACGGGCTCAAAAAGGCAGGCATCGACTTAAACCGCAAGATGCTGTCCGAAATTGCTATCGCTGACCCCGCGGCATTTACTGCGCTGACGGAACAGGCAAAAGCGGCATTGAAATAAGCAAAAACCACGCCTTGTATTTGTCGGGGCGTGGTTTCCGTTTTCTTTCAGGGGAGGAGGAACGGTATGCCGTATCCTGTCTTACAAAGCCGAACAAATGAAAAAATCAAAGAATATTGTCGTCTGACCGCCTCGGCAAAGCATCGGCGCGAGCAAGGGCTTTTTACCCTCGAGGGGCTTCGTCTTTGTACGGACGCAGCGCAAAGCGGTTGTAAGGTCGAAACGCTGTTTTTAACCGCTGACGCGGAAGAAAAAGGCGGCGAACGGCTCGAAATCCTCTTGCAGGCGGCACAGCGGATTTTCACCGTCACCGACGAGGTTGCCGCGAAAATGGCGGATACGGTTTCGTCACAGGGGGTGTTCGCCGTCTTGCACATGTTGCCCGAAACGCCCCTTTCGATTCAAAAAGGCGGCAAATATGTGGTGCTTGACAATGTCCAAAATCCGCAGAATTTGGGAGCGATTGCCCGCACGGCGGAGGCGTTCGGTGTAAACGGGCTGTTTGTCGGCGGCGGGTGCGACCGCTATAACCCGAAAGCGTTGCGCGCGTCGATGGGCTCGCTTTTGCGCTTACCGGTGTTTGAAACGGCGGATTTGGCGGCGACCGTTCGGGAAATCGGCAAAACCGTGCCGACCTTTGTAACTGTGCCCGACTGCACGGCAGAAAACATCTGCGCACAGGACTTTTCCCGCGGTGCGGCGGCAATTATCGGCAATGAGGGCAACGGCGTCGGCGATGCGGTGCTCTCTGCGGCACAAAAGCGCGTTACCATTCCGATGCGCGGCAACGCGGAGTCATTAAACGCAGCGGCTGCCGCCACCGTAACCATTTGGGAAATGATGAAATGAATGATGAAATTTATTGGATTTGGCTGTTGCGCTGTTTAGGACCTGCCGCGCCGATTGCGGATATGATAGAGGTATTCGGCTCGGCGCGCGGCGTGTATGCGGCAGGGACTGCTGAATGGCGGCTGTCGGGCATACTGACGGCAAAGCAAATTGCGGCGCTTTCAAAGTATTCGCCGTCGGAATCGGGCGGTATTTTGCGCGCCTGCCGCGAAAACGGCTGGGAAATTCTCACGCCGGACAGCGTGTATTATCCGCAGGGATTGCGTGAACTGCGCAATTTTCCACCTGTTTTATTTTTACAGGGCGATAAAGAAGTGCTTCTCCGAGAAGTGAAACTCGCCATCGTCGGCACGCGCAAGGCGACGAATTACAGCTTGCGCGTTGCCGCCGCTTTAGCACAGGCATTGAGTGCGGCGGGCGTAACGGTGGTTTCGGGCGGTGCGCTCGGGATTGACAGCGCCGCGCACACAGGGGCGCTTCGCGCGGGCGGCAAAACGATTGCCGTGCTCGGCTGTGGCTTGGGGACAGATTATCTGCGTGAAAATGCGGCACTGCGCCGCGAAATATCCGAAAACGGCGCGCTGCTTACGGAATTTTTACCGTTTTCACCGGCGTCCAGAACGACCTTTCCGCTGCGCAATCGGATTATTTCCGCCTTGTCGCTCGGCACGGTTGTTGTGGAGGCGGGAGAACGCAGCGGCTCCTTGATTACCGCGCGGTATGCTATGGAGCAGGGACGCGATGTGTTCGCCGTCCCCGGCGATGTTATCTCCTCGGCATTTACGGGTGCAAACAAGTTAATTCACGACGGCGCAAAGCCCGTGTTTTCGCCGCTTGATATTTTGGAAGAATATGTTTATACTTACTCTGACGCGATAAATTTGCAAGCGGCAGAGCAGGTTTTTCAGAGCGTTCAAACATCGCCGCACGTGCCGCGCAAATCCGTGCAGGGTAACGAAGTTCCTGCGCCGCAAAAATCCGTGACATCGAAGGCGTCTGCGCACCCTGTCGGCATACTGCCCGAAACGGCAAGCAAAAATGCCAAAGCGGTGTACATAGCTTTGGGCGACGGCGAACGCCACATTGACGAGCTGTGTGAAAATACCGCTCTTTCGGTCGGCGAAACGCTTGCCGCATTGACGGAGCTGGAGTTGTACGGCTGTGCCGCGTTAACGCAAGGAAAAAAATACAAGAAAATATAGGAAGGTCTCAAATGTCGAATTTGGTAATTGTGGAGTCTCCCTCCAAAGCAAAAACAATTCAAAAATATTTGGGGAAAGACTATAAAGTCACGGCGTCCGTCGGGCATATCCGCGATTTGCCCGCCGCGAAATTGAGCGTGGACGTCAAAAACGATTTTGCACCGAAGTACGCGATTGTCAAGGGCAAGGAAAAGCTGGTCAAGGAATTAAAGGAAATGGTAAAGACTGCCGACCGCGTATACCTTGCAACCGACCCGGACCGCGAGGGCGAGGCAATTTCGTGGCATCTTGCCACGGTGCTCGGATTGGATATGGACGCCGAAAATCGCGTCAAATTCAATGAAATCAACAAAACCAGTGTGCAAAACGGCATTGCGCACCCTGAAAAAATCGATTTGGATTTGGTGGACGCCCAACAGGCGCGCCGCATTTTGGACCGTTTGGTTGGGTACAAATTGAGCCCGTTCGTGTCGCAGAAAATTCACCGCGGTCTTTCCGCAGGGCGCGTGCAGTCTGTGGCACTGCGCTTGATTGTGGACCGCGAGCAGGAAATCCGGGCTTTCGTACCGGAGGAATACTGGACGCTGGACGCAAAGTTTACCGCCCCTGCCTCAAAACGCGCGTTTGCGGCAAGCTTTATCGGGGACGAAACGGGCAAAATCAAGGTGGAAACCAAAGAACAGTCCGACGCGATTTTAGCGCGGTTGGATGGTGCAGAATACAAGGTGACGAGCGTCAAAAAAGGAACGCGCCGTAAAAATCCCGCCCCGCCGTTTACCACCTCCACCTTACAGCAGGAGGGCTCGCGCAAGCTCGGCTTCCAAGGCAAGCGCACGATGAAGGTCGCGCAGGAGCTATACGAAGGTATGGAAATCAAAGGCTATGGGGCAATGGGTCTTATCACCTATATGCGTACTGACTCGTTGCGCATTTCCGAGGAAGCGCGTGCCGAGGGCAATGCCTATATTGCGGAGAACTTCGGTAAGGCATATCTGCCCGAAAAACCGCGGTACTATAAAACCAAAGCCTCCGCGCAGGACGGGCACGAGGCAATCCGCCCGACCGTACCGTCGCTTTCGCCCGACAAGGTCAAGGACAGTTTGACCTCCGACCAATTTAAGCTGTATTCGCTTATCTGGAAACGCTTTATGGCGAGCCTTATGGCGAACTGCGTGCAGGATACCGTCAAAGTTGAAATTCAAGGCGCAAACGAACAGGACGCGAAAGACAGCAAATACTGCCTGTTTGGGGCGAGCGGCTACACCGTGCGTTTTGACGGCTACACAAAGCTTTATATTGCAGGCACGGACGAGGAGGAAGAGGACGCGTCCAAGCTTCCCGAAATCAAAGAGGGCGATATGCTCAAATTAAAAGAACTGCTTGGCAATCAGCATTTCACCCAGCCGCCCGCACGCTACACCGAGGCTTCGCTTGTCAAAACCTTGGAGGAAACGGGCGTTGGCAGACCGAGTACCTATGTTTCGATTGTGTCCACGATTACGGGGCGCGAATATGTCACGCGCGAACAAAAGCAGTTAAAACCCACGGAGCTGGGCGAAGCAGTTACGGGGCTGTTGAAAGAGCAGTTCCCGAATATTGTGAATGTAAAATTCACGGCGAATATGGAAAGTGACCTCGACAAGGTCGAGCATGGTGAAGTGGATTACATTGCGATGCTCCACACCTTTTATGACGGCTTTGAAGAAAACTTAAAAGCCGCAAAGGAAAAAACCGAGGGCGTGAAAATCAAATTAAAAGAGGACGAAACCGACATTCCTTGCGAAAAATGCGGGCGTATGATGGTTATAAAAACCGGACGGTACGGCAAATTTTTGGCATGTCCGGGCTACCCCGAATGCAAAAACACCAAACCGTTGGTTGTGGAGACCAATGCCAAATGCCCCGTTTGCGGCGGCAAGGTTATCCAAAAAAAGAGCAAGCGCGGCTATACCTTCTTCGGGTGCGACAATTATCCCAACTGCAACTTTATGACTTGGGATAAGCCGACCGACGAAGTCTGCCCGCAGTGCGGCAAATCGTTGTTTAAGCGCAAGGGCGGCGTGCTGGTGTGCTTAAACGAGGGTTGCGGCTTTGAGAAAAAAGCCGAGCGCAAACGCAAAAAGAAAGACGAAACGGGAGAAGACGGCGAATGAAAGCGGCAGTCATCGGCGCAGGGCTTGCAGGGGTTGAAGCGGCATGGCAACTTACAAAGCACGGCGTTGCGGTTGACCTTTACGAAATGAAACCCGAAAAACGCTCCCCTGCACACAAAACCGATTGGTTTGCGGAACTGGTCTGCTCCAATTCCCTAAAAGCCGAGCGGCACAACTCCGCCGCTGGGCTTTTGAAAGAGGAAATGGCTTCGTTCGGCTCGCTGTGCGTCGAGAGCGCCTTACAGTCGCGCGTGCCCGCGGGCGGCGCGCTGGCGGTGGACCGCGACCGTTTTTCAGGATTGATTACGAAAAAAATTGAAGAGAATCCCAATATTACCGTCATGCACAAAGAAGTGACCGAATTGCCCGACGGCTATGATACGGTCATTATTGCGGCAGGGCCTTTGGCGAGTGACGGCATCAGCGAAACGATACGCGCGCTTGCGGGGGACGGCTTGTCCTTTTACGATGCCGCCGCGCCGATTGTCACCGCCGAGAGCGTGGATATGACGGAAGCCTTTACCCAGTCGCGCTATGACCGCGGCGGGGCGGACGATTATATCAACTGTCCCTTAGACAAGGCGCAGTATGAGGCGTTTTACGAGGCGCTCATTTGCGCTGAAAGCGCAGAATTACACAGCTTTGACAAGCGCAAAGATGTGTATGAGGGCTGTATGCCCATTGAGGTGCTCGCCTCGCGCGGGAAAGACGCCATGCGCTACGGACCGTTAAAGCCCGTAGGGCTGACGAATCCGAAAACAGGACACCGCCCTTGGGCAAATTTGCAACTGCGTAAAGAAAATTGCGCGGGCACGCTTTACAATTTGGTCGGCTTTCAGACCAACTTAAAATTCGGCGAGCAAAAGCGCGTGTTTTCCATGTTCCCCGCGCTCAAAAACGCGGAATTTGTCCGTTACGGCGTGATGCACCGCAATACATTTTTAGATTCCCCGCGCCATTTAAACGGCGATTTTTCCTTGCGCACCCGCCCCGAAATTTTCTTTGCGGGGCAAATTACGGGCGTCGAAGGCTATATGGAGTCCGCCGCGTCAGGCATTTTGGCAGGGCTTAATGCCGCGCGGCGTCTTGAAGCTCTGCAAACGGTGATTTTGCCCGAAACGACAATGATGGGTGCGCTGTCGCGCTATATCAGCGATGAAAGCGTGCACGATTTTCAGCCGATGGGCGCGAATTTCGGCGTACTGCCGCCGCTCGATGAAAAAATACGGGACAAAGCCTTGCGCTATACCGCGCTTGCAGACCGTGCCGCGGCAGATTTGCAAAGCTTTAAGGAGGAACAAGGGCTATGAATATTTTGATAGACGCATTTGGCGGCGATAACGCGCCGCTTGCCATCATCCAAGGCGCGTTGGACGCGCAAAAGGAATACGATGTTGCCATCACATTGGTTGGCGACGAAGCCAAAATCCGTGCCTGCGCCGAAGAGAACAAACTGGAGATTTCCGCGTTAGAAATTTTGCAGGCGGACGAAGTTTTTGAGATGGAAACCCAGCCAACCGAAATTTTAAAATCGCGCAAAAACACCTCGATGGCGGTGGGACTGCAAGCCCTCGCCGACGGCATAGGCGACGCCTTTGTTTCGGCGGGCAGTACGGGCGCTTTGCTTGTGGGTGCAACCTTTATTGTCAAGCGCATTAAGGGCGTAAAGCGTCCTGTCATCGGCGGCGTGATGCCCTCGGCGCAAAATCCCTTTATTTTGGTGGATACGGGCGCAAATGTCGAGTGCAGTGTGGCGATGCTTTGCCAGTTCGCGCATTTGGGCAATATTTATATGCAAAAGATTTTGGGCGTCGAAAACCCGCGCGTGGCGCTTGCCAATATCGGCACGGAGGAAACCAAAGGCACCAAATTGCAGGTGGAAGCCTACAAAGCGCTGACAGAACAGCCCGATTTAAACTTTATCGGCAATATCGAAGTGCGCGATATTGCGTTCGGCAAAGCCGATGTGATTGTTGCCGACGGGTTTACGGGCAATGTCATTCTCAAAATGTATGAGGGCGTTGCCAAAATGATTACGACCCAGCTCAAAACGATGTTCAAGAAAAATCCCGTCACGATGCTTTCTTACCTCGGGGTAAAATCGGGAATGGACGCATTTTCCGAGAAAATGAACTACAAAAAGTACGGCGGCGCACCGATTATCGGTGTGCAGAAAACCGTGATTAAAGCGCACGGCTCGTCTGACGCGTACGCGATTAAAAACGCCGTGCGCCAGGCAATTGATTGTGTGACAGGCGATGTCGCGGGCGCTATCGCAGAAACTTTGGGGAAAGGCGGCGCGCAAAATGCAGAGCTTACAGAATAATTTGGGGTATACCTTCCAAAATCCAGATTTACTCTCGCGTGCGTTGACCCATTCGTCCTATGCGAACGAATACCATGTGGGTACAGGCGACAACGAGCGGCTGGAATTTTTGGGCGACTCGGTTTTGGGCTTTATCACAGCGGAGTATCTGTTTGCCAACCATAAGGATTTCCCCGAAGGGGAACTGACAAAACTGCGCGCCTATGCGGTGTGCGAAAAAAGCTTGTTTGCCTATGCGAAAGAAATCGAACTCGGCAAATATTTAAAACTCGGCAAAGGCGAGGAGCGCACCGGCGGCAGAAACCGCGCCTCGGTGCTGTCTGACGCATTCGAGGCAGTCATTGCCGCGATTTATTTGGACGGCGGTATGGACGAAGCCAAAAAATTTGTTTTGCGCTTTGTGGTGCCGTATGTCGAGGCAAAGCCGACCTTTAAAGACTACAAAACGATGCTCCAAGAAGTGGTACAGCAAAACCACGGTGAGGCGCTCGAATATGTGCTGGTGTCCGAGTCGGGTCCCGACCACGACAAGCATTTTGAAATGGAAGTGCACTTAAACAGCAATGTGTTGGGACGCGGCGTGGGTGGCAGCAAAAAGAAAGCCGAGCAAAACGCCGCCAAAGAGGCGTTGGAGTTGATGGGCATTGAAACACGCTAACGTCGCGCTGTTTGTGCCGCATAAAGGTTGCCCGCACGCGTGCAGCTTTTGCAATCAAAAGACGATTTCGGGGGCGAGTAACGCTCCGACGCCCGACGACGTGCGCCGTGCGTGCGAAATCGCCGTAAACAGTCAAAAATGCAATCCCGAAGAAAGCGAAATCGCGTTTTTCGGGGGTAGCTTTACCGCAATCGAAAGGGACTATATGCGCGCCCTTTTGACTGCGGCATTGCCGTATATACAGGGCGGTTTTTTTCGCGGTGTGCGCATTTCTACGCGCCCCGACTGTATCGACCGCGAAATTTTAACGGAATTAAAGAACTACGGCGTGACGACCATAGAACTCGGCGCGCAAAGTATGTCCGACGCGGTTTTATACGCCAATCACCGCGGGCACACGGCAAACGATGTGCGGCGCGCATCCGCGCTGATCCGCGAAGCGGGATTTTCCTTAGGGTTGCAAATGATGACGGGGCTGTATTTAAGCAATGATGAAACCGACCTGCAAACCGCAGAGGAACTGATTGCTTTACAGCCCGACTGTGTGCGGATTTACCCGACCGTGGTTTTAGAGGGTACGCACCTTGCCGCGCTTTACAAAAGCGGCGACTATACCCCGCAGACCTTAGAAACGGCAGTTCCCCTTTGTGCAAAGCTGTTGTTGCGGTTTCACAAAGCGGGCATTCCCGTCATTCGTTTGGGGCTGCACAGCGGCGGCAATGTGGAGGACGGGTACCTTGCGGGGGCATACCACCCCGCGTTTCGCGAGCTTTGCGAGGGCGAAATTTATTTGCAAAAAATGCTTGAACATCTGTGCGCCTTGCCGCGCGACGGGGAATATCTGATTGAAGTCCCCGAAAAATCCCTTTCCAAAGCCAAAGGACAGCAGAAAAGAAACGAAAAAGCATTGCGAAATTCGGGGCTTAGGTGTAAAATAAAGGGTAACATATTTTTAGAGGATTACGAAATTCAAATAAAGGAATTAGGCTATGATTTTAAAGTCGCTGGAAATGCAGGGGTTTAAGTCCTTCCCGGACAAAACCGTGCTGGAATTTAATAAGGGCATTACCGCGGTTGTCGGGCCGAACGGCAGCGGCAAAAGCAACATTTCCGACGCGGTGCGCTGGGTGTTGGGCGAGCAGTCCACCAAAAATTTGCGTGGGTCGAAAATGGAAGACGTTGTCTTTATGGGCACGGACTTGCGCAAAGCCAAAGGCTATGCCGAGGTCACCCTGCGCTTTGACAACAAAGATCGCACACTTTTGAAAGATACCGACGAAGTATCGGTCACGCGCCGCTATTACCGTTCGGGCGAAAGTGAATACATCATCAACGGCGAAAACGCCCGTTTGCGCGATATTAACGAGCTGTTTATGGACACGGGGCTTGGGCGCGACGGGTATTCCATTGTCGGACAGGGCAAAATTGCCGAAATGGTATCGTCCAAAGCCGCCGAGCGCCGCGATATGCTTGAGGAAGCGGCGGGGATTTCCCATTTTCGCTATCGCCGCAACGATGCGAACAAGCGTCTTGCTGCCGCAGAGGAAAACCTACTGCGTCTGCGCGACATTTTAACGGAACTCGAAGGGCGCATAGGGCCTTTAAAAACGCAAAGCGAAAAAGCACAAAAGTTTTTGGTGCTTGCCGAGGAGAAAAAACAACTCGAAATCGGCACTTGGCTTTACACAATTGACAAAACCAATGACCGTCTGCGCGAGCAGGAGCATAAAATCGCCACCGCCGAGGCGGGGCATCAGGCGGCGGCGGACGAGCTGGAAAAAATCGGTGAAAAAATCGACAGCGCCGCCGAAAAAACGCGCGAAATCAATGTGCAGATTGAAGAAATCCGCAATACGAGCGCACATTTGGAAGAACAGGCTGCGGCGTTGGACGCACAGGTGCGCGTCGAGGAAAACTCTGTTTTACATAACACCGAGGCGATGGACCGCCTGAAAGCGGACAAACTGTCCGAAAATGAAACCGAACAGCATTTGGAAGAACGCATTGCCGAATGCCGCGCCACCGCCGAACAAAGCGAACAGGCGGCGGCCGCCTTGCAGGCAGAACTCTCCGCCCTTGCCGACGCGCAGGAGAAAAATACAGGCGACGCCGCGCAGTATTCCGAAGCGGCGGCATCGCTTTCTGCGGAAGTATCCGCATTGTCGGTGGCAATCGCAGACAACCGCGTAACTGCCGAAACTGCGAATTCCTCGGTGGAGGAAATCCGTACCCGCATTGCGGCGATTGAGGCGCAACTCGGCGGGCGGCAGGATACTTACGAAGCATACAAGCAAAATAAGGAGACGGCGCTTGCGGCGTTAAACGCTTGCCTTGAAACCATTCAAAGCGTGCAAAACGCGTTGGACGGCTACTCGATGCGTTTTGAAAGCCGCGCCAAAAAAGCCGAAACCATTAAGCAAAATATCGACGAAAAAGAACGCGAGGTACATAAAACGGCAGACCGTATCCGTTTGCTTTCCGACCTTGAAAAGAATATGGAGGGCTACCAAGGTGCGGTCAAAGCGGTGATGCGCGAATCTGCGCGCGGGGCGCTTCGTGGGATCCACGGGCCGCTTTCTCAACTCATCACCGTCAAGCCCAAATACACCGCGGCGATTGAAACCGCCCTCGGCGCGGCAATCCAGAATATCGTTACCGACAACGAAAATGACGCCAAACGCGCCATTCAGTTTTTGAAAGAGTCCCGCGCGGGACGCGCTACCTTCCTGCCGATTGCGGCAATCCGCGCCCGCGAGTTTACCGAAAAAGGGTTAGAGGACCAATACGGTTTTGTCAGTATGGCGGCGGATTTGGTCGCGACCGACAAGCAATATACCGAAATTATCCGTGCGCAATTGGCGCGTACCGTTGTGGCGGAGGATATGGATGCCGCGATAGCGATTGCAAAAAAATACAACTACCGTTTCCGCATTGTCACGCTCGACGGGCAGGTCATTAACGCAGGCGGCTCGATGACTGGCGGCTCGCGCGCACAGAATGCGGGGATTTTAAGCCGCGGCAACGAAATTGAAAAACTGCAAAAAGAGTTGGATGCGGCGCAAACCGAACTCGGCGTGATGCAGTCCGATTATAAACTGTTTACCGAGGACCTCGCCGCCGCGCGTGCGGAATTGGAGGGCGCGCAGGGCGACCTGTTGCGCGCAAACGAGGAAAAAATCCGCTGCGAGGGCGAATTGAAACTCGCCGAAGAACAGCTTTCGTCCGTATCGGGCACGGTGCGCGAATTGGCGGAAGAAAAAGAAATGCTCGAACACCGTATAGATACCGTGCTCGAAAATGCCGCCGCCGCGCGCGAAGCGTTGGAAACACAAACCGCCGAATTACACGAGAAAGAACAGGCGCTCGAAAAATTGACGGGTGACCGCGAGGCGCTTTCTGCCGCACGCGAAGTACTGTCACAAAAGGCGGCGGAATTGCGGTTGCAAATTATGGCGCTCGAAAAAGACGCCCAGTCCGCGCGCGACGAAATGCAGCATTTGGAAAACCGTAAGTCGAGCCATACCGACAAGCAAGGCACTTTGGACAGTGAAATCGCCGCATATGAGGCGAAGAACGCCGAACTGCTTCAAAATATTGAGAATTTAAAAGCCAATGCCGCAACCTTACGCGAAAACAACGGCGCTTCCCGCGCGCAAATCGATGAACTGCTCGCACAGCGCGACACGCTGGAAAAAGAGGCGAACGACCTGCGCACCTTGGAGCGTGCTAAATCCGTGGAGCGTGAGAATTTAAGCGGCGAGCTTGCCCGCTTGGAAGAGCGCAAAATCGCGATGCGCAAAGAGTATGACGACCTGACTGCCAAGCTGTTTGAGGAATACAGCTTAACGCGGCGCGAAGCGGCGGCGCTGGAAATCGAAATTGAAGATTTCACGACGGCAAATAAACGCTTAAACGAATTAAAAGGGCAAATCCGCGCGCTCGGTTCGGTCAATGTTTCCGCGATTGAGGAATACAAAGAAGTTTCCGAGCGATACGAATTTATGTCGGAGCAGATTTCCGATGTCGAGCGTTCGCGCGACGAACTCAACAAGTTAATCCGCGAACTGACGGATAATATGGCACAGCAATTCCGCGAAAAATTCCGTTTAATCAATACCGCGTTCGGCGAAACCTTTTCCGAACTGTTCGGCGGCGGTAGGGCAGAGCTCCTGCTTTCCGACGAACACGATATTCTTGAAAGCGATATCGAGATTAAAGTCCAGCCGCCGGGGAAAAATTTAAAAAGTATCGAGCCGCTGTCGGGTGGGGAAAAGGGTCTTGCGGCAATCTCCTTGCTGTTTGCGATTTTGAAGGTCACGCCCGCGCCGTTCTGTATTTTCGACGAGGTCGAAGCCGCGCTTGACGATGTAAACGTATCGCGGTACGCGCAGTATGTGCGCCGTATGACCAAAAACACGCAGTTCATTTTGATTACGCACCGCCGCGGCACCATGGAAGAAGCCGATGTGCTTTACGGCGTGACCATGCAGGAGAGCGGCGTATCGAAACTGCTCGAACTTAAAACCGCCGAAATGGCGAAACAACTGGGGCTCGCGTAATCTTTTGCGCATTTGCACATTTTCCCTCCGGTATCTCGCGTACCTTTGTACGCGTCGCCGTCGGGAAAATGCACATTGCATCAAAATCTTACGCTACGCCGGAGCACACTTCGTCGCCGCAAAAAGGCACAATCCAAGCAAAATCAAGCTACGCCGGGGCTCGCGTAATCTTTTGCGCATTTGCACATTTTCCCTCCGGTATCTCGCGTACCTTTGTACGCGTCGCCGTCGGGAAAATGCACATTGCATCAAAATCTTACGCTACGCCGAAATGCATAAATTTTACGCATTTTGCACTTTTTCGGCGGTAACTCGTGCGTAGGGGGCGACGACTCGGCGCCCCGCGGGCAAACACAGTCCGCCCCTACGAATTGTAGGGAACGACCTACGTGTCGTTCCGAAAAATCACAGCAAAATAAAGTTTGTCATTCTGAACGAAGTGAAGAATCTCAAATCGCACAGAATAAAATTCCCAAACGAGATTCTTCGCCTGTCGGTTCAAATGACAATCGGGCGGCTGAGGTCGTCCGCCCCTACAAATTTGAGATAACCGTGTCATTCCATTGGAAAGGAAAAAAACGATGGGCATTTTCAGTAAAATCAATTTCGGACTCACCAAAACCCGCAACAAAATGGCAGGCGCGATTGACGATTTGTTCGGCGATGTAGAAGAAATCACCGATGACCTCTACGCCGAACTCGAAGAAATCCTCGTCATGAGCGACGTTGGCGTGCCGACTGCCGTGGAAATCACCGAACGCTTAAAAAAAGCGGTCAGCGAAAAGCATTTGCGCGGCGCCGAGGCGGTCAAAGAGGAAATCAAGGAAATCGTTGCCGAGCTGTTGGACGGCGGCGAGGATATGGGGCTTGTCACCGTGCCGTCGGTGGTGCTGGTCATCGGCGTCAACGGCGTGGGAAAAACCACCACGATAGGCAAACTTGCCGCGATGTATAAAAAAGAGGGCAAACGCGTCATTTTGGGCGCGGCAGACACCTTCCGCGCGGCGGCGATTGACCAGCTCGATATTTGGGCGAAGCGCTCCGATGTGGAAATCATCAAACACAGTGAGGGTGCAGACCCGGCGGCGGTGGTATTCGATACGGTTTCTGCCGCGAAAGCGCGTGACTGTGATATTGTGATTATCGACACCGCAGGGCGGCTTCACAACAAAAAGAATTTGATGGACGAACTTGCCAAGATTTACCGCGTGATTGACCGCGAACTGCCGTATTCCGACCGCGAGGTGCTGTTGGTACTTGACGCGACCACGGGGCAGAATGCCGTCAATCAGGCACGCGAATTCAAAAATGTTGCGGATATTACGGGGATTGTGCTGACAAAATTGGACGGTACGGCGCGCGGCGGCGTGGTGCTTGCGATTAAAAACGAATTAGGTATTCCTGTAAAATTCGTGGGCGTCGGTGAGCAGATTGACGATTTACAGCCCTTTAAACCCCGCGCGTTTGCGGATGGGCTGTTCCAAAAAATGGACTATGCCGAAGAGGAGGAAGCGTCCGATGAAGAAAGTAACGAAACAGATGTGGAAACTGACGGGCAAGACCTTCCGTCTGCTGGATACATCCCCGCAACACGAGATATTTCCGAAAACGAATCCCTTAGCGGTGAAACGGACGCTGCGGCATCCGAAGAAGAAAGCGCCCCTGCCACTTCGCGAGCAGATGAAGCAGGAGTTTCGGAATTGGAACAGAGTGCGGGAGAAGTAACCGAGGAAGAATCCGCCGAACCCAAGAAAAAGGAGAAAAAACGCTTTGGATTTTTTAATCGCCACGCATAATCTCAAAAAACGCGACGAATTACAGCGTATTTTGTCGCCCTTAGGCATCACCGTGCTGACCGCCGATGAAGCAGGCGTCGATTTAACCGATGTTGAGGAAACGGGCACAACCTTTGAAGAAAATGCCCTGTTAAAAGCGCGTTCGGGCGCAAAAGAGGGCAATATGCCCTGTATTGCCGACGATTCGGGACTTTGCGTAGACGCACTTGACGGTGCGCCGGGCGTGTATTCCGCACGCTTTGCAGGCGAACACGGCAATGACGCAAAAAATAATCAAAAATTGTTGGAGCTTTTAAAAGATGTACCGAAAGAGCGCCGCACCGCGCGTTTTGTGAGCGCCGTGGCGTGTGTGTTCCCCGACGGGCGCGAGTTGACGGTGCGTGGCACCTGTGAGGGGTTAATCGGTTATGCGCCGAAAGGCAAAAACGGCTTTGGCTATGACCCACTGTTTTACAGAGGCGAGCGCACCTTTGCGGAATTTACCGCCGCCGAAAAGGACGCGGTTTCCCACCGCGGTAACGCCTTGCGTGCCCTTGCAAAGGAATTACCGAAATATTTATAATATCCCTTACCGTACAAATAAAAATTCGTGCGTAGGGAACGGTCTTGACCGTTCCGTGATATTACGTCAATTTACGCGGGCGAACACAGTTCGCCCCTATGAATTGTAGGGAACAACCTTAGTGTTGTTTCGCAAATACCATATAAATCCACGGGCGGGCGTGGAAACCCGCCCCTACAACGGGGCACCGGGTCGTCGCCCCCCTACGAAAAAAATATAACCAAGGAGTATACTATGACCTCAAAAGAACGCGCGGCTTTGCGCGCACAGGCAAATTCCATAAAAGTGCTGTTTCAAGTCGGCAAAGAGGGCGTTACCGATACCCTGATTAAACAAACCGATGACGCGCTCGAAGCGCGGGAGCTTATTAAACTAAAAGTATTGCTCGAAACCGCGCCCGAAAAGCCGTATGATATTGCCGATAAATTAGCGGCGGCAACCAATGCCGAAGTGGTTTCGGTGGTGGGCGGATCAATGGTTTTTTACCGCTATAACAAAAAACTGCACGAAAAGAAAAAGAAATAAACAGAGGCGGTTTTATGAAAATCGGTTTGTTCGGCGGGACCTTTAACCCGCCGCACAAGGGGCACGAACGATTGCTTGCGCATTTTTGCGAGCAACTGCAATTTGATAAGGTTTTTGTCGTGCCCGATAAACGCCCCGTGCACAAAATCTGTGATGATTTGGCGCTTGACAGTGAACGGCTCGAAATGTGCCGCTTGGCGTTCCAAAATCCGAAATACGAAGTCAGTTCTATGGAAATTGACCGCGAAACAGATAGCTACACCGTGTATACGGTTCGGGAGATTTTGGCGCAGTACCCGAATGCCGAATTGTATTTGATTATCGGCTCGGATATGTTCCTTTCGTTTCATAAGTGGTACAAATACCGTGAAATTTTAGAAAAATGTACCCTGTGTGTTGCCTCACGCGAATCACAAGTGGATATGCATGCACTTCGCAGTTACGCATTTTCGCAATTTCGTATTTATATCAAAGAAAACGAGGGAAACCACATTCTGTTGTCGCCCGTCGAGCCGTTTGAAATCAGCTCGTCGGAATTGAGAACACGCATAGCGAACGGCGAAGATGTGCGCGCATATCTTTCGCCGCAGGTCGAAAACTATATCAAGGAAAAGAAGCTGTATGGATACCGAACGCAACGCTGAATTTTTGGAAGAAATCAAAAAGCACTTAAATCCCGACCGCCTGTACCATTCACTGAATGTCGCAGACGAGGCAAAAAAACTCGCTTTGCACTACGGTGCGGACGTAGAAAAGGCGTTCACCGCGGGACTTTTGCACGATATTATGAAAAACACGCCCCAAGTGGATTTGTTGAAATTTTTCGCGGACAATGGTATAATGCTCACAAAAACCGAGCAAATCAGCCCCAAAACCTGGCACGCGATAGCAGGCACCGCTTACTGTGAATGCGTTTTGGGCGTGACGGATAAAGATATACTTTCCGCTATACGTTACCACACCACGGGGCGCGCGGGGATGACGCTTTTGGAAAAGGTGCTTTTCATTGCGGACTTTATTTCTGCCGACCGCGATTATGACGGCGTGGAGCGCATGCGTGAAAAAGCGTATATTTCGCTTGAAAGCGCCATGGAAGAGGGCTTGCAGTTCACCTTGGAGGAACTTGCGCACAACGGGTGGGCAATCCACGAGGACAGCGTGGATGCCTACAACGAAATTTTATATCAAAGAAAGGACAAAATCGAATGACACCGAAAGAATTGCTTTTTTCTGCCGTAAAAATTTTGGATAAGAAAAAAGGTATGGATATAAAAGCCTTGGAAATTACGGAGATTTCCTCCGTGGCGGATTATTTCCTGCTGGTTACGGGTACTTCCTCCACACATATCCGCGCGTTGGCGGACGAAGTGGACGAGGAACTCTCGAAATTGGACGTACAGCCCGACCATATTGAGGGAAAAACTACGGGTTGGATACTGCTTGACTACAAAAGTGTGGTTGTGCACATTTTCACACAAAGCGAGCGCGAATTGTTTAACTTGGAAAAACTCTGGGGCGATGCGAAAGAGGTCGATTTAAGCGAGCTTTTGACGGACTGAACCCTTGATAGATAAATTTTGACTACACAGGCAAAGGATGCGTTTTTATGGAATACAATTTCAAAGAAGCAGAGCCGAAATGGCAGCAAAAATGGGAGGAAGAAGGCGTTTTCCACGCGGTGGATAACGACGACCGCCCGAAATTTTACGGACTGGTAGAATTCCCGTATCCGTCGGGCGCGGGAATGCACGTCGGGCATATCAAAGCGTACAGCGGCTTGGAGGTCGTTTCGCGCAAACGCCGCTTGGAGGGGTACAATGTCCTGTTCCCGATAGGCTTCGACGCCTATGGGCTTCCGACTGAAAACTACGCGATTAAAACCGGTATTCATCCGCGCAAGGTCACGGATATGAATATCGAAAAATTTACAAGTCAATTAAAAAAAGTCGGCTTTTCGTTCGACTGGACGCGTGTGATCGACACCACCGAAGAGGGGTATTACAAGTGGACGCAGTGGATTTTCCTGAAAATGTTTGAAAACGGACTTGCGTTCCGTGACAAAACCCTCGTCAACTACTGCCCGTCCTGTAAGGTCGTGTTGTCCAATGAGGACTCCCAGGGCGGCAAATGTGATATTTGCCACAGCGATGTCGTGCAGAAATCCAAGGACGTTTGGTATTTGCGTATCACCGAATACGCCGATAAGCTTTTAGAGGGACTTGAAAAGGTGGATTACTTGCCGAATGTGAAGCAACAGCAGGTCAACTGGATTGGCAAATCTCGCGGTGCGTTCGTGAATTTTACCTTAAAAGATATTCCCGAAACCCTGCGCATTTACACCACCCGCCCCGACACGCTGTTCGGCGTGACCTTTATGGTTATGGCACCTGAGCACCCGTTGATTGACAAATACCAAGAGCGCATTGCCAATATGGACGCGGTGCAGGATTACCGCGCCGAATGCGCGAAAAAGACCGAATTTGAGCGCACACAGCTCGTTAAAGACAAAACCGGCGTGAAACTCGAAGGACTGACGGCGGTGAACCCCGTTAACGGCAAGGAAATCCCGATTTATATTTCCGACTATGTTATGATGGGCTACGGCACGGGCGCGATTATGGCTGTACCCGCGCACGACGGGCGCGACTATGAATTCGCCAAGAAATTCGATATCGATATTATCGAAGTCATCAAGGGCGGTGATATCTCGAAAGAAGCTTACACCGGCGACGGCGAAATGGTCAATTCCGGCTTCTTAAACGGCATGGACAACAAAAAAGATTCCATTGCAAAAATGATTACATATTTGCAGGAAAAAGGTATCGGTGAGGGCGGCGTACAGTACAAAATGAAAGACTGGGCGTTCAATCGTCAGCGGTACTGGGGAGAGCCGATTCCGATTGTGCATTGTCCGAAATGCGGTATGGTTGCCGTGCCGTATGACGAACTGCCGCTGAAACTCCCCGAGGTTGAGAACTTCGAGCCCGGCTCGGATGGCGAAAGTCCGCTTGCGAAAATTGAAAGTTATGTTCACTGCAAATGCCCGAAATGCGGCGGCGACGCCAAGCGCGAGACCGACACCATGCCCCAGTGGGCAGGCTCGTCGTGGTATTTCCTGCGCTATGTGGATCCGCACAACGACAAGGAATTTGCCGATTATGACAAATTGAAATACTGGATGCCTGTTGATTGGTACAACGGCGGTATGGAACATGTTACACGCCACTTAATCTATTCCCGTTTTTGGTATAAATTCCTGTATGACCTCGGCGTCGTGCCGTATGAGGAGCCGTACCAGAAGCGCACCGCACAGGGCTTGATTTTAGGTCCCGACGGCGTGAAAATGTCCAAATCCCGCGGCAATGTCATTGACCCGAACGAGGTGGTTGAAGCCTACGGCGCCGATGTTTTGCGCACCTATGTGCTGTTTATGGGTGATTATGAAAAAGCCGCGCCGTGGTCGGAAAGCTCTGTAAAAGGTTGCAAACGTTTTATTGACCGTATTTGGAACTTGCAGGAAATCTTAAAAGACGGCGACGCATATTCCGAAAAGCTGGAGTCCGCCTTCCACAAAACCGTGAAAAAGGTGACGGAAGATATTGAAGCGATGAAATACAACACGGCGATTGCCGCGCTGATGACATTGCTCAACAATATTTATGACGCGGGCGCAATCAACCGTGCGGAATTACGCACGCTGCTCATTTTGGTCAATCCCTTTGCCCCGCATGTGACCGAGGAAATGTGGTCGACCTTAGGCTTTGGCGAAATGCTGGCAAAAGACGCAAAATGGCCGACCTTTGACGCGGCAAAATGCGTGGATACGACGGTGGAAATCGTAGTGCAAATCTGCGGCAAAATCCGCGCAAAGCTCAATGTGCCCGCCGACATTTCCGCTGAGGACGCCATTGCCCTTGCAAAGGCAGAGCCGCGCGTGGCAGATGCGCTTTCAGGCAAAACGATTGTCAAAGAGCTGTATGTCAAAGGCAAGCTTGTTAACATTGTGGCAAAATAATTTTACAAAACGAAACACAGCAGACAGAGTGTTTTTATGATGCTCTGTCTGCGGATTTTTCGGTGAGTATTATGAAACCTATTGTCAAACGAATTCTGGCTATGCTGCTTATTTTTGCCCTAACCGTGCCGATTTGCACAGAGGTGGTCGATATCTGTGACCGACAGGCGGCGCTGACGGCAATCACACAGCAAACAGTGTATCCCGACGGCTTTGTGGAATCGGAATTTGCCGGTCGCACGGACGCGTTAAAAATGCTGGTGGAAAAGTCGGGGCTGTCTTCTGATGCAGACTTTGCCGACAAGGTGAAATCCGCGTTTACGGAGTTGTATCAACTCGCTTCCGATGTCCTAAGCGGGCGCGTTAGCTGGTCGGATGCATCGTGTGCTACGCGTGTGCAGGCGGTATTCGACCTTTTGCTTGAGTTGGACAACCAAGTTCAGGCACAAAAGGAAGTGCCCGATTTGACGGCGGAGGACGGCTTTGTGGCGTTCGGCGCGTCCATTCTATGGGATTTTATGGATTTTTACGATACGAAACGCTTAAGTACGCAGGAAATGTGCGAGGGCGTCAGCGTCATCAAAGATATTCCCTATACCGAGAATGCAGACGAATATCAGTTGTTAGATATTTACTATCCCGCAGGTGAAATCGAAAAATGTCCGGTGATTATCGACATTCACGGCGGCGGGCTGATGTACGGCGATAAGGATATGAACCGCATTTACGCGTCGCGCCTTGCCGAAAAAGGGTATATTGTGATTGTTGTCGATTATCATCTGTGTCCCGAGGTGCTGTATGATACACAGGTGCGCGACCTAATGACTGCCTACAAATGGGTGGCAGAGCACGGTGAAGCGTACAACTGCGACCTCCAAAATGTGTATTTGGTCGGCGATTCCGCGGGCGGGCAGTTGGCGTTTTACACGAGTATTGTCAATACAAGCGAGGAGCTGCGCGCGCTGTACCGTGCCCCCCAAACGGGGCTGACCTTTAATGCCACAGGCTTAATTTCGGGTATGTACGATATGAAAAGCGGTATTAACAGCATTCTCATTTCCTGTATGCTCGGCTATGCCTATACCGAGTCGCCGTATTACGATGTGTTACAGCCTGAGGAGGTCATCGACAAAGGGACCTTACCGCCGTCGTATATCGTCACAAGCGCAAAAGACTTTTTGCGTCCCGCCTCGGTACAGCTTGACGAACTGCTGACCGAAAAGGGGATAGAGCACCAATTCCACGATTGGGAGCTGACCCTCAACCGTTCGTCGGGGCACATTACAAGCGTGGCATACCCCGATTTAGAGGAAAGTCAGATTACGATAGAGGAAATGCTTGCCTTTTTTGAAGCCCACAGAAGATAAAGCAAACAAAAAGCCTTTCGGTGTTCCCGAAAGGCTTTTTTGATACCGTTATTTTACAAAATTAAATATTTCAACAATACTTTCGACTTCCTCGCAAACAAGATTAAACATCTGCTTGCCGAGGGAGATGAAGGCGTCGTCCTTTTCTTTGCCGCAAAGCATTGCGAACGCCTTGCCGATTTCGGCAATCACGCTGTCGCTTTCCTTGCGCATGGCAAGATAATAAAAGCTGTATTCCGCCCCGTCGGAGAACTCCTCATAAAACGCAGGATTTCCGCTTTTAATGTTGCTGTACAGTGCGTTGATGGCGGTGCTCTTGAGCACCGTGTTGGGCAAAATACGGTTGATGGTATATTCCGCTGCAAAGAACATCAAAATTTTGATTTGAAAGACAATGTTTTGCGGATAATCGAGCTTGCCGACCACCGGCTCTAACCGTGCGAGCAACTCTTTTTCATTTAAGAATATATCCGAAAGATAGTCGCCGAGGCGCGCCGCCTTTTCGGTATTGCCGTTGGCGCGCTGTTCCTCCATCAACGCAATCAGCCGTAATTCATCGTCACAGCTTTGCGCTTGCTTTTGCCCGAAAATTTTAATATCGCTGTCTTCCATAGTGTCCTCCTGCAGGCGCTTACCCTATCGCCCCGCTTGCGGCGACCTCTGCTGCTTTTTGTGCTTTCTTTGCCAGCCGCTTTTGTTTTGCTTTGTAGCCGAGTAGTTTTGCCACGGCGTCATCGGGCGCAGTCACATCACCCAAGGAAACCTTGTTGAAATTATAAAGTCCGTGAAAATCTGTGCCGCCGGTCATTAACAATTTGTTTTTGGTTGCAAGCTTTTTCAGTTCTGCCTGCTGTTCTTCCGTTGCCGACGGGTGCCAAACCTCTATGCCGTCAAGACCGTTTTCGAGTAAGCGAGGCAGAGAATCCAAATTGTCAAGCAAATACGGGTGCGCCAAAACGGCAATCCCACCCGCATCATGAATGGCAGTCAGCACTTCGGGGATATCCGCGTACTTCGGTGTTACGGCAATATTGCCCGGAACGGATTTGTCAAATAATTTGTGGTACAGTTCCCCGTAAATTTCCGTGGTAAAGCCACATTCCATCAGTGCCTGCATCATATGCTGTTTATAAATATTGGTCGAGCCGGTTGCGCATTTGACAATGAACTCGGCAGTTACCGGATAGCGCTTGGCGATTTGCAGCATCATATAGTGCGCCGCTTTTTTGCGTACCAATGAATTGCGATGGCAAAGCCCCTCCAAGCGGTCGGGAAATTCCGGAAGATAGCAAAGCAAATGCACGGTTTTGCCGGTTTCGGTATCGGTTGCAGACAATTCTACCCCCGGAATCACCTGCACGCCGAAGCGGTCCCCGATAATTTTGCCGCGTACCGTACCTGCCAAGCAATCGTGGTCGGTAATCGCGATCGTGCCGACGCCCCGCTTTTTGGCAAGCGTAATTAAATCCTCAATCCCCAATGAGCCATCCGACAACTTGGTATGGCAATGTAAATCTCCGCCCATGTCTTAGTCCTCCACTTCCATCACAAAAGAAACTGCTGTTGTGTCCGTATGTATGCAAAAAATACGGAATGCGAACGCAAAATACCGCAATATAGCATTTATGGAATAATTATACACTTTTTCAAAATGTGTTGCAAGACCCGTTTCGCACAAACTTTGGATATACGGGTAGGTTTTTGCCCGTGAAATTCGCACAAAAATAGGATTTACAAATTTTTCCCATTTATCCTGCGCAGCGGAAATATATACTCGCGGACGTGCACGGCTTGCCGCAAGGCGGCGAACGCGAAAAAATCAAGAAACCGTAAAAAAAGGATTGACAAAAGCAGACTTTATTTGTATAATAATTTCTGCCGCTGAAAAGCGCCATGCTGCTATGGCTCAGGTGGTAGAGCACGTCCTTGGTAAGGACGAGGTCACCAGTTCGAATCTGGTTAGCAGCTCCACGAAAACACCGCTGAACCCCTTGATTTTACAGGCTTCAGCGGTGCTTTTTACAATTTTTGCAGGTTAAAGGTTGCTTTGGCTATCTGCCAAGCTATTGACAAGCGCGTGCATTTCCTGCTTAGACTGCACAGCGTGTGTTTTTTGCAGGATGGTTTGCTTATCTGCGTCTGAAAGTGCTTCAAACGCCGCCATCGCGCGTTCATTTTGCGCCAGCGCCATACCGAAGCCCAGCGGCAATTCCTTTTCCGCCATTGTAATCACCTCATTACAGTTTTTGCGAAAAAAGGATAGAAATACACAAAAGTGCTTTTTTCGGCAAGGCAAAAATCTTTGAGATTTCCTTGCAGAGCACAAAAATACAATACCCTACATTGTGACCGTGACAGAACGTCCTTTACACAGACGTCCGAAGCGGACGGAGCGACAGACGAGAACAGTGCATATTTACAATGATAAATCATAAAAAATATCGAGAAAATGGCACGGCTCTATCTGCGCCTCTGTGCAAAGTTTGCACAGGCGTTCAGTGAATGCCAAATCGACGGACACATCGTGAAACCGCGCAATCGGTACAGTGTATCGTTGCGAGCGGCGGACGCATTGCACGGCGTAAGTTGAAAATACCGTGCCGTCCGGGAGGGCATTTGTTTCGGGAAAACAGAAATACTCGAACCGCATACGGAATCCTCTCATTGTATCGTTCTGTGTTACGACAAACATGTATTTTGATTTGTCGTACCACAACTTTTTATTTTAGTACAATTAGAACTGCCTGCACACGAATTATAGTTCAACGTTGAAAGAATTGTGATAGAATCAAACGTGCCATAAACCCTGCGTAAGAAAAGCACGCTGTTCTGCAATACAAAAATTCGCCCCTGTACCGTAAGATACAGGGGCGATGCGCATATATACATTACATTTTTTCGCTTTTATGCGACATCTTCCGAAGCTTCCGAAACGGGGATATCCTCGGCTTGCGTTTGCGGCGCTGTCGGCTGTGCAAAGGAGGCGGCAGCGGCACGTTCAGACAGTTCCGGCAAATTTTCTAATGCAGCGGAAACCTGTTCGCTGTTGGCACTTGTACTGAAGCTATTCCCCAAAGAACCGATAACTTCGCCGATTTTATCGGTAATTCCGCTAAGCGCGCTTTCCGCGTCGTCGGTACTGCTGCCGGCTTGCTCTGTGAGTCCGCTGACAGCGTCCTGAATTTGGTCGGCACTGAAGGCAGGTTCTGTTACAGTTTCCACCCCTGCATAGACATCCATAATCATTTGTGCGTCGGTATGGCTGATTTTACTGTTCCCATCCATATCGGCAGCTTCCTGTGCCAACGGCGAAAGGGTGTCAAGTGAATGAATATAGCGCAACGTGATGCGCGCGTCCACCAAATTGACTTTGCCGTCAAAATTCACATCACCGCGCAGCATGGCAAGGGGCGAAAGCACCTTGGTTTCTTCGTTATACAGCATAAATTGCGGATAATCGGGATTGGAATTGACATCGACCTGTTCATCGGTGGTCAGCAACCAAATATAGAATTTGCATTGATTTTGGCTGTTGTCAAAATCAACATGTTTCATATTCTTGATAAACCAAGTATTGTCGGGTAAAAAGCAGGTTGAAGCATCAATCACGCGGTCGGGCGAAACATATTTGCCGTCTTCCACAGACGCAGGCAAGGTTTCGCCGAGATTTGCACAAGTGGCATATCCGCTCGTGTGCATGGTTTCAATGACCTGGTCGCTCGTTTGTGCAGAAGTGGTGGCAACCGGTGCGATTTGGAAATTATAGTTTGATACAATCGCCACATTGACGCCTGCTGCTTGAGCAGCTTTCAGGGTATTTTCCGCATTTACCTGTACCAAATGATACGCATCGATTTTTGCGGAAAGCGCAAGCTTTTGGGCATCGGTGGAATCCATGCGTGCAAACATAAATTCTTTGGCACCCTCAAAATCTTCCGCAGGGACAAACGACCATATGCCCGGATTATAGCCGTAGGCGGGAATTAAACATTCGGTGAAAATGCGGTCTTGTTCGGCGGCATACAAATCGTCAATCAAGGCGATAATCTGCTTTACGATTCCCGTGGAACCGAAAATTCGACTTAAAGTATCCGTACCGACGGCTTGGGTGAGCATATTGTACAGCCCTTCTTCATCAATTTGGACGCCGCCTTGGAACAGCGCGCCGATGTAAGAAAGCCCCGTAAATGCCGAAGAAATCATGGTCACATTGGAGACGTCGTTCGAACCGTATTTCGCAAGATAGGCAGAAACCATTACGCCGCCCATGCTGATGCCGGAAATAGACACCTTGTCACAGTTCTGAACATCTTTGATGTGCTGTACCCATTCGTTGATTTCATCTGCGATATCCATCGGATCTAAACGCCAGTCTATTCCATAGATATAGACTTTATCTGCCCCGACTGCATCTACTGCAGCGTACAGAATATCTTTTTCGAACGCATCGGATTGCCCGACAGTTTCTACGCCGTAGGTTGCAACCGATTCCGGGAACTGGTATTTAAGCTGCACCTCCGGGTGTTTCACAGTACCGTCCGGATTGCAGGCGGTTTCGTCAAACAACTCGTTGATAATAGGCAGCGCTTCATCACAGAACGCATCGTAATCCGCCTGTGTGCGACTGCTTGCAAGCAGAGTTAAGAGGGACGGTGCAACCGCCGCAACCGTGCTTACAACTTTCTCGTTGTTGTGCGGAAATGTTGACTCTCCGGTTTCTGTGTTTTGCAATACAAATTCCGTAAATCCCGTCACGATTAAGATAGGATTCGCGTCATCATTGTCTGCCGCTGCGAGAGATGGGACAACCGTCAGTACGGCGAGTGTGAGCACCAACAGTACGCTGAGCAGTTTTTTCCAGAGATTTTTTTGCATTTTAGAATTCCTCCCCCCGTAAAGGCACGCAGAGCCGAACACAAATCCCGCTTACATTTTGCTGCATACGGTTACCTGCCTAAAACGGAAATATATAGATACACAATAATACTATCACAATTCACAAAAAAATGCAATTAAAAACATAAAAATTATTCTGAAAACACAGTTGCCACTTGTTTTTCGCAAACATCAGGCGAGTACTGCCAGCGGTCTATATGGGTGATTTCGGGATAGGAAAAGGCATACTTGACTGCGGCGGGTGGAAAACGGTCTACTAAAATCAACTTGATTTTTAACCGTGCAGGATTGATGCTTTTGATAAACACGCTTGCCGTGTCCCCCGCCGCCACCCCGGGCACATATTCCGCAAGCCCTGCCAGATTCGGCGCAAGCTCCACGAATATCCCGTATTTTTCCACGGAACGCACAACCCCGGAAACGGTTTCACCGGCGGAAAAACGCGCGGCGTTTTCTGCCCAAGTCCCAAGCAGTTCCTTGTGGGACAGCGTAATGCGCCCGGCTTCGTCGATGCTTTTGAGCACCGCGCGAATTTGCTGTCCGACAAAAAAGCGGGCAGACGGGTGCGGAATGCGGGAAACCGAAATGCTGTCAATCGGTAAAAGTGCAGGCAGACCCGCCCCGACGTCACAAAATGCGCCGAACGGCTCTAAACGGGTAATGACTGCATCGATGACATCTCCCGGTTGCAGCTTTTGAAGATATTGTATGCGGCAGTCTGCCTGCACGGCACGGCGGCTGAGTACGGCGGTGCGATTGCCGGTTTCGTCATCGTGGAAGCCAATGATTTTAAAACAAACCGGCTTGTTGACGCGGGAAATGACGGCGATATCCCGTACTGTGCCCTCTGCAATTCCCAGCGCACATTCCGCACGCGGCATAAAGCCGTGCGTATCGCCTAAATCAATATGTAAATTGTGCTCGCGGTCACAGCGCACAGCGCGTGCTTCCAGCACCGTTTCGTCATAAAAGGCTTCGCGCAGCCTCGAGAAGCTGGATATATTTTGTTGGTTCTCCGCGGTGTCAAACAATATGCCCTCCGGCAAATAGGTTTTCATACAGCTCACCCGTTATCTTAATGAATTTTACAGTCTTTTCATATATATGCGCCTGTGCTGTAAAATAGAAACGGGTTTTGTGTATATCGGCGGTGGATTGCAGTCCTGATCTTCCAGAAACTTCGGTTATTCTGAAAAGAACCTTTCTCTTTGACGATTATATTCTTTTTATGTTTATTGTTTTTTTAGTTCTTTTGCATAGGATATAACGGAAGCGGTTCCGCGGCTTTTTCCGTCCCAAAAGCAAATGACATAGTCACAGGCTTTCACCATCTGCAAATTCCGTTTTGGACCGGCACTTTTGCCGTATTTTTGCCAATCGGCGAGATAGCGTTCTATACGAAATCCGTTTTCATTTGCATATCTCTCGCCCAGCATATCTGCACCTTTGCAACCGCCGGATAGGAAAACGAGGGCGTATCTTTCCCGAATTTTCTTTATACACATTTCTATGTATACTTTTGCATCATCATAATCATCATACTCTCTGCATCCGGCAACTACAATTCGTTTTATCATAGCATTACCTTTATATATTTATATAAGTATATGTTTATTTAGATGAATTGGCAATAAAATATACCTCTAATAAAATAAATATAAGAGGTGTAAAATAGCAGTATGATTTATTTAACATTGGATAAAGCGCTGGAAAAATACGGGCTTTCGAGATATGAGTTGGCGAAAAGAACAGGTATACAATATCAAATCATAGATCATTATTATAAGAATAAGGTAAAAAGATACGACGGTTTTGTCCTCGACAGAATTTGTGCGGCAATCGGCTGCCCAATTTCAGAGATAATCGAGTATAAAAAGTAAAAGCAGAGCAATTTGTTGCTCTGCTTTTTTCTTTCCGTTTTACGAAAATTGCAAATAAACGGCACCTCCCACAGGAAATACGGTATACAGGATATTCAGCAGATAGATATTTGCCAATATACTCGCAAAAATATCTATCTATTATACGGAAACCATCTGTGCCGCGCTTGCTTTTTCATAGGAAATACGGTATAATCCAAACATATATATGTATTTTTGCGCGTCGAAGGGCGCCGACTTCAGGAAAGGCGGTTATGAACCTTGGGTTCCGAAAAAGAAACGGTGCAGGCACCGAAAAATAAAACCTCAGCGAAAAAAAACGTTATCACCGTGGTAATGGTACTGGTTGCCGCCGCGGCGGCAGTCGCGGTTTGGTGGCTGTATGCGAATCCGCAGCAACAGCAAGGCAATACGGAAACAGCCAATCTCAGTGAAAAGCTGGATTCCATATTGGTTACACGAAAAATCACCAATATTCCCTTTATGGCGACGGACCTTGAAAATGTGTTTTATACGGCGGACGCAGCGGGGAATATCGTCTATTACGAGCTTGTGAACGGGGAATATACGGAAATTGAACCGACCGGCACAATGGAGCTGACGGTGCCCTTAAGCGGACAGCAAATTCCCGTAAAAATCGCATACATGGAACGCGACGGTGTTCTTACGGGATTTGGGCTGTTCACCTCAGAGGGAATAGATACAAGCGTCTATATCTATAATTTCGTGATGTTTAAGGTTTGCAATCTGCCCGTGGCTTACGCGGCGGACGGCAAATGCCTGTTGCTTGCACACACCAATCGGCAGAATGCCTATACGATGGATACCGTTTGGGAGGAAGCGTATGTGCTCAACCGTGCAGACGGTACAACAGAGCGTTTTCTCAGCGAAAACAACCGCACCCTCGGTATGAACGGTGCGGTGCGTTCCGATTTCTGCATGATTACCGATACGGCACTGTCTGCGCAGACGGCGGTTATCCCGTTTTTGTCGGCGCGCGGTCGCGAACAGTCGAGCGACACAAATGCGGCGCTGGATATTTATGTGAAAAACGGAGACAAAGAAACGCTCGCCGCGCAAAATGCCATCGGCAGATATGTAAAACCGTTGGAAAACGGTGCGGTTGCCTTTATTCGTAAAACCGACGGCGGATTTGAAACTGTCAAATCCGAAAATGGGACGGAGACCGTTATTTCTTCGTTTTATTCGGGATTCGGCACGGCATGCATTCGCAACGGCGATTGGATTTTGTCCAAAGAGGACGGGCGCGTGTACTCGACCTATGATACGCGTTCCTACACACCGACGGGCTATAAAATCAATCCGTTGGTTTTTGCCGTCAGTCCCGACGAAAAATATATTGTGATGGCGGGCACGGTGACCAATGCGTTGGATTATCAAATCTATGTGTACAACACCGAAACCGGCAAATACGCGACCTTTAATGAAACCAACTATGCGGCGCACAACAATATGCGCTTTATTGACAACACAACCGTGACCTACTATGTGCTCAATGTGGACGGGTATGAAAATGTTGTGTTAGACGTATCAAAAGTTAAATAAAGGAGAAACGCATGTTGCAATGCAAAGCCGTCCTGTTTGATTTTGACGGCACGCTGGTGGACTCGTCCGAGGGGATTTTCAAAAGTCTGATTTACGCTTTTCAAGCGGACGGCAAGCCTATACCCGACGAAACCACGCTGCGCAAATTCATCGGTCCGCCGATTTATGACAGCTTTAAAAATCTGTTTGGCTACAAGGACGAAAAAATTGACTATATGATAGCGAAATACCGGGAGCGCTACCGCGCAATCGGTTACCGTGAGGTCGAGGTGTACGACGGCATACCTGCACTTTTAGCGCGGTTGCATCAAAGTGGTATCAAAATCGCCACCGCGTCCTCCAAGCCGACGGTATTTATCGAAAAAATCTTAGAGGAGCGAAATTTGCTTTCGTATTTCTCTTACCTCGGCGGCACGGATTTTGACAACATTTCGTCAGACAAAACCGTCATCGTGCAAAACGCAATGGACGCCCTCGGCGTTTCGCCGAAAGACACGGTGATGGTCGGCGACCGCTTGTATGATATTCGCGGCGCGAAAGGTGCAAATGTGCCCTGCATTGCCGTGCTGTACGGCTTCGGCAGCCGCGAGGAATTCTTAGAATACGGTGCGGACTATATCGTCAGTACCCCTCAAGAAATAGAAAATTTGATTTTCGGAGTGTGACAGTATGGCTTCTCCGCTTGCGGACAGACTCCGCCCCGAACAGCTTGTCGATATGGTCGGGCAAACACATTTGCTCGGCGAAAATATGCCGCTCCGCAACATCGTGGAGTCCGGCACGTTGCCCAATATGATTTTTTACGGACCGTCGGGCACGGGTAAAACCACGCTGGCGCGCATCATCGCCAAAACAACCGACCGCACCTTGCGCAAATTAAACGGGACAAATGCCTCAACGGCGGATATTAAAGAAATTGTCGGGGAGCTGGGCACCCTCGCCGCGCCGAACGGTATTTTACTGTATTTGGACGAAATTCAGTATTTCAACAAAAAGCAGCAGCAGTCACTTTTAGAATATATTGAAAACGGCGCGATTACGCTGATCGCTTCCACCACGGAAAACCCGTATTTTTATGTATACAGTGCGATTTTAAGCCGTTCGACGGTGTTTGAATTCAAATCGGTTACACCCGAGGAGATTGTGCCCGCCGTAAAACGCGCCTTTTTGTTTTTAGAAGAGGAACAGCACATAAAAATCGACTTTACCGATGAAATTTGCCTGCAAATTGCCACAGCCGCGGGCGGCGATGTGCGAAAATCTTTGAATTTTGCCGAGCTTGCGGTGCTTGCCATCAAGCCCGATGAAAACGGAAACAAGCAAATTACCGCCGAAGCGGTTACGGCGATTACGGGCAATAACACATTTCACTATGACCGCGCAGGCGACGAGCATTACGATGTCATTTCCGCATTTCAAAAATCCATGCGCGGGTCCGACCCCGACGCTGCGCTGCATTATTTGGCACGACTGCTGGAGGGCGGCGATTTGCCCTCAGCGGTACGGCGGTTAATGGTTTGCGCGTGCGAGGATGTGGGGCTTGCCTATCCGCAGATTATCCCGATTGTGAAAGCCGCATGCGATATAGCACTCGCTGTGGGGCTGCCCGAAGCGAAAATTCCGCTTGCCGATGCGGTCGTGTTGGTTGCGACCTCGCCGAAATCCAACACAGCGCACGACGCGATTTTTGCCGCGTGTGAGGACGTGCAAAAGGGAAATTACGGGCGAATTCCGCGCTGTTTGCAAAATATGCATTATGACGGGGACGATGTGAAAAACAAGGGGCAATTCTACAAGTATCCGCACGAGTACCCGAACCGCTGGGTCGAGCAGCAGTATCTGCCCGACGCGCTCTTAGGCAAACAGTATTATCACTTCGGTGATAATCGTACCGAACAGGCGGCAAAGGCGTATTGGGACGCGATTAAAGGCGGCGAAAAATAGTCCGTCTCACTTAGGAGTATTGCGTATGAAAGAGAAAGCACCCAAAGAACCGAAAATCCGTTCCGTACAGTTCAATTTTGTGATGAACGCGATTTTAACCGTTTCTTCCATTATTTTTCCGATGATTACCTTTCCGTATGCGTCCCGCGTGCTGTCGGTGGCGGGGTACGGCAAGGTTTCGTTTGCAACGTCTGTACTGACCTATTTTGCCATGTTCGCCTCTTTAGGCATACCGAATTACGGTATTCGCGCGTGCGCGCGGGTGCGTGACGACAAGGTCAAGCTTTCGCGCACGGCGCAGGAACTGATTATTATCAATTTAATTACTTCGGCAATTACTTATGCTGCGTTTTTTGTGTCGCTGTTCTTTGTGGAGCGCTTTCAGCAGGATAAAACGCTGCTCATCATCAACAGCGCCTCGATTATTCTAAACACTTTGGGCGTAACGTGGCTGTATTCGGCACTCGAACAGTATTCCTACATCACGGTGCGCAACATTCTTTGTAAACTGCTGTCCATTATTTTGATGTTTATTTTTGTGCATAATCCGTCGGATTATGTGATTTACGGCGCGATTGCTATGGTGGCGTCGGGCGGCTCCAACCTACTGAATTTTCTCAATATCCGCAAGCTGATTATCGTAAAGCCGCTGGGAGGGTATCATTTCAAACAGCATCTTAAACCGATATTTGTTTTTTTTGCCACCTCGGTTGCCATCAGCGTGTATACCAATTTGGACACCGTGATGCTCGGCTTTATGACCGACGACACGCAAACCGGACTTTACAGCGCGGCAGTCAAGGTAAAAAATCTGCTGTGCAGTGTGGTTTCCTCTTTGGGAACGGTGCTGTTACCACGGTTGTCTTTGTATGTGCGCAACGAGGAGTCGGACAAGTTTTACGAAACGCTTTCCAAGGTGCTCAATTTCTTACTGTTAATCAGTATGCCGCTGACGGTGTATTTTCTGTTTTTTGCACGCACTTCCATTTTGCTGTTCTCAGGTGCGGAATATGAGACGGCTACCCCTGCCATGCAGCTTTTAATGCCGACGGTATTCTTTATCGCCTTAAGCGGGTTGACAGGCAATCAAATTTTGGTACCGCTCGGTCGGGAAAAAGCCGTGATGGTGTCGGTGATTTGCGGCGCTGTGGTGGATTTCGGACTCAACTGGATTTTTATTCCGAAATGGGGCGCGGCGGGCGCGGCGGCGGCAACCATGGTTGCCGAATTGGTGGTGTTGGTTGTGCAGCTTTGTTTCCTGCAAAAGACGGCTTTGCGCGTTGCGCGCGGCGTGAAATACCGCCCGATTTTGATAAGCCTTTTGGGCGCAACCGTGACCGGCTTTTTGTGCCTGCGGTATTTGCCGATTTCCTCGTATTTTTGGATGCTTGCAGTCAGCGCGGTGCTGTTCTTTGGGGTGTACGGCGTGCTGTTGCTTTTGCAAAAGGAAGCATTTTTGACCGAGAATTTGCAGTTGGCTGTGGGGTTTGTCAAAGAGAAACTAAAAAAATAATACGGAGGGGAATCCATTGAAACGATTTCGGAAGTCAGTGGCAGGATTGATGGCAACAGTACTTTTCTTACTGTGCGTTTCAGGGTGCAGTGCGCCGAAAACACAGGCGGTGCAAAAGACGCTTGCGGGTGACGCGCAAAGTTTTGATGACAGCAACGGCGTTTCTGTGCATGACCCGTCGTTATTTCGTGCACAGGACGGAACATATTATGTGACGGGTTCGCATATTGCCTCGGCAAAAAGTGCGGATTTAATCCACTGGAGCACTGTTTCAAGCGGTGTGTTTGACAGTAACTCTACCTTGGTTTTTGAGGGGGAAACGCTGCGCGGCGCGTATGCAAAGGCGTTTGCTTGGTGCGATGGTGCGCAGAACCTTTGGGAACGCACGGACGAAGAATGGGAAACCAATGTTTGGGCGTCGGACATCATTTATAACGAAGCGATGGGCAAGTATTGCTATTATGCCTGCACTTCGGTTTGGGGGACAACGGCGTCCGTGATTTGGTTTGCCACGGCAGACAGTCCCGAGGGAACATTTACTTTTGCAGACACGGTTGTTTACAGCGGCTTTAACAAGCGGGAGCGTTTCGGAAAGCCGCGCAACGAAATGCACTATTCCTTTACCAATCTCGGCACGCTGATTGAAAACGGCGTTTTTACCGAAGACGAGATAGAAAATGCGCCGTGGTACAATGAAAACGGCGACTACGATTGCACCTACGGCAAATATCCGAATGCGATTGACCCTGCGCCGTTTTATGACGCGGCAGGAAATCTTTGGCTGGTGTACGGCTCGTTCAGCGGCGGCATTTATGTGATGCCTTTGGTGGAGGAAACGGGACTGCCCGATTACGCCGCCATGAAAACTGCCACGGGCTATGATATGTATTTCGGTAAGCAGATTACCTGCACAAACGAGCAGACGGCGGGTACGGGCGAAGGTCCGTTTATTACCTATGACGCCGAAAGCGGCTATTATTATTTGTTCCTTTCCTACGGCGCACTGGGGGCGCTGGACGGTTACAATATCCGCGAATACCGAAGTGAAACGCCCGACGGTGTGTATGTGGATGCGGCGGGCAAGGACGCGCGCGAAATGCAAAACACGGGTACGCCCATTCTTGGGAATTATCAGTTTTCGACGGACGCGATAGCGTTTCTGTCGGGTGGGCATTCCTCATGCCTTGTTGATACGGACGGTAGAATTTTTCAAGCCTATCACCAACGCTATGCCGATGGGGAGGGGGCGTTCCACAATGTGCAAATCCACCAGATGCTGCGCACAAACAACGGGTGGCTGACGATGCTGCCGCTTATGTATAACGGGGAAACGGCAACGGCGGTCAGCCTTTCAGCCCTTACAGGGGAATACGAAACGGTGATATTCACGCCCGAAATCAAAACGGCGACGGATTGGAACGGCGTGCAGGAGATTATCCGCCCCACCGAAACGATGAAAATTGCCGCGGACGGTACGGTGACCGTGGGCGGTAAAACGGGTACTTTGCAGTTGGACAGCGGCGCATATACCTTTACGCTCACCGTTGATGGCGCAACATATCATGGCGCTTGCTGTGTCGGCACGCAAAACGGGGCGCAGAAAATGACGATTTCCGCACTTTCCGACAATAACCAAACCTTGTGGGCGGTTGCAAAATAAAAAGACCATTCTAAAAAAGGCAGGTATCCGCGGATACCTGCCTTTTTCTGTATGTTACCTTATTCCTGAATGCCGGGGATTTTCGGGAGTTTGTCAAAGCCAACCTGCAAATCTTCGTCAGTCGGAATATAATCGCTCATTGTGCCCTCAATGTAAGAGGTATATGCAGTCATATCGAAATAGCCTGTGCCCGTAAGCCCGAACAAAATGGTTTTTTCTTCACCCGTTTCCTTGCATTTGAGCGCTTCGTCAATCGCGGCGCGAATGGCGTGTGCGCTTTCGGGCGCGGGGAGAATGGTCTCAACTTTCGAGAACAGCGTAGCGGCTTCAAACACCTTTGTCTGCTCAACGGCAACCGCTTCCATATACCCGTCATGATAGAGCTTGGAGAGAATGGGCGACATACCGTGGTAGCGAAGTCCGCCCGCGTGGTTGGGCGAGGGCTTAAATTCACAGCCGAGGGTATACATTTTTGCCATCGGGGTGATTTTGCCTGTGTCGCAGAAGTCATACGCGTATTTGCCGCGCGTTAAAGAGGGGCAGGACGCAGGTTCTACCGCGACAATACGCGGATTTGCCTTGCCGGTTAACTTGTCCTGCATAAACGGCGCAATCAAGCCGCCGAGGTTCGAGCCGCCGCCCGCACAGCCGATGACGATATCGGGATATTCATCGAGTATTTCCATCGCGGTTTTGGTTTCTAACCCGATAATGGATTGATGTAACAGCACTTGGTTGAGCACCGAGCCCAATACATAGCGGCAACCGTCTGTGGTGACCGCCTTTTCCACGGCTTCGGAAATCGCCGTGCCGAGAGACCCTGTGTTGTCGGGGTCTGCGGCGAGGATTTTGCGCCCGGCTTCGGTGGTATTTGAGGGACTCGGCACAATGTCTGCGCCGAAGGTACGGATAATCGCCTGGCGGAACGGCTTTTGCTCATAGGAGCATTTCACCATATACACCGTCAGCGGCAGGTGGAAATAGGCGCACGCTTCGGAAAGCGCCGTGCCCCATTGCCCTGCGCCCGTTTCGGTCGTGAGTGAGGTCAAACCCTGCTCTTTGGCGTAATAGGCTTGCGCAATCGCGGAATTTAATTTGTGACTGCCCGAGGTGTTGTTGCCTTCGAATTTGTAATAGATTTTGGCGGGCGTGCCGAGCTCTTTTTCGAGGTTGTACGCGCGAATGAGCGGCGAGGGACGGTAGATTTTATACATTTCCTGAATTTCTTCGGGAATGTCGATATAACGCGTGGTGTTGTCCATTTCCTGGTGCGCCAATTCCTTGCAGAATACGGGGTACAAATCTTCCTCTGTCGCAGGCTTGCCTGTTGCGGGATTGATAATCGGGTCGGGCAGTTCTTTCATATCCGCCCGCAGGTTGTACCATTGTGTAGGCATTTGGTCCTCGGTCAAATATAATCTGTGCGGTACTTTTTTCATGTTAAAAACTCCTTTTTATCGTTTAAATAAACGGTTTATTTTTTGATAATATGCAGTATCGATTTGGTTAACGGTTTCCTCGGTGGTGCGGAACAGCCAGTTGCCAAAGGCTCTGCCCGGCACATTCATACGCGCGTCCGAGCCGAACCCGCAAAGGTCTTGGAATGAAAGCACGGCAAGGCGCGCCGGACTTCTGAATACCGTTTCAATAATTTTACGGCAGGCGGGGCTTTGAAAGCCGCCCTCGCCCCAATTTTCGCCGTCAAAGCCGCAATAGTCAAGGGCAAAACGGCGGTTGCGTTCGTTTGCCTCCCACAACCACGCAAGTAAGGTGGTGTTGTCGTGCGTGCCGACATAGGCAACGCAGTTTTGCGGGTAGTTGTGCGGCAAATGCGTGCTGTCGCAGTCGGGCGAAAAGCCGAACTGAATGACGCGCATGCCGGGGAATTCGGTGTCTTGCAACAGTTTCACAACATCTTCCCCGAAAGTGCCGAGGTCTTCGGCGACAATCGGCACTTCGCCGAACGCGTCGAAAATTGCGTCAAACAGTCTTTTGCCCGGACCCTTTTCCCACACACCGTTTTTGGCGGTCTCGCTCTCTGCGGGCACTGCCCAATACGAGGCGAACGCGCGGAAATGGTCAATGCGCACAGTGTCATACAATTCGCGTGCGCGGGCAATGCGGTCGCACCACCATCGGTAGTTGTCCTTTTCCATAGCGACCCAATCGTAAAGCGGATTGCCCCACAACTGCCCGTCGGCGGAAAAATAGTCGGGCGGCACGCCTGAAACGCGCTTGCGCACACAGGTGCGCGCGTCAAGCTCAAACAAATGGCGGTTACTCCAAACATCGGCGCTGTCAAAGGACACATAAATCGGCATATCGCCGAGAATTTTCACGCCGTGCTCGTTGGCAAACTGTTTGATTTCGCACCATTGCGTGTGGGCAATGTACTGTTCAAAGCAATAGTAATCGCGCAAATCCTCGACTTGTGCAGTATATGTAACAGCGGTTTCGTAAACGCGGTAGGGTTCGTCCCATTCGTACCACGGCAAGCCTTGGAATTTTTCTTTGAAAGCGGCATACAGCGCATAGTCGCCGCACCATCGATTTTCTTCCTTAAAGCAGCGTACCTGTTCGCGTAGGTTGTCATCTGCATTTTGAAACGCGGCGTGCAACAGTTCGCGGCGGCTGTTCAAAGCAAATTCGTAATCCGCTGTGTACGGCGAGCCGTAATACACATTGCGTTCAAGCGTTTCTTCGGAAACAAGCCCCATTTCAAAAATTTTATCGGGGCAAATATATAAAGGCGAAATCGCAAACGCGGCTTCGGACGCATACGGCGAGCCGTAAAAATCCGGCGGCACAAGCGGCAAAACCTGCCAATACGAAAAGCCCATTTCTTTGAGCTTTACAATAAAGCGTTCGGTTTCCTTTCCGCAAACGCCGATGCCGTAGCGCGACGGCAGAGAGGACAGCGCCATAAGCACCCCCGAGGCTCTCGTATGCAGCATTTTATGCACGCTCCTTTAAAAAATTAAAACAAAAAACCTGCCCTTGTAAACACAAGGACAGGTTAAACTCTGAAAAACCTGCGGTACCACCTTGATTGACGGCAAAAGCCGCCCACCTTTACGGAATACAAACATATTCCTCTTTCTGTAACGGGAAAGCGCCGTTGCATCTTTTCAATGCACCCTCAACGGACCATTTGTCTGCCTCGTGATTGCGTGCCTTCCACCGCCGCACGCTCGCTGAAAATTCGGTTTGCAGTTTTACTTCCGTTTCAACGGTTTAACACATTAAAACACAGATTTTCGGATTTGTCAATCCTTTTTTTCAATTTCTTTCCGTTTCTTTTCCGCCCGTTGTTCATACACAAACAGCGCGAAAAGAGAGAAAAGCAGGGAAATGAGCGTTTTGATTGCCGCCATATGCCATACAGAAGCCCAAAAGTAGCTTTCTGCCGCCACAGCCTCCGCCGCCGCGTATTTCAGTGGGAAAAAGTAGAAGCTCAACGCAAGCCAACTGAACAGAAATGTCGCAAAAAAGGTAAAGGTTTTACAGAAAATCTGTTTCATTGCATTGTTTCCTCCGCAGAATACGACGGCAGGCTGTATGTGCACAGAATTTCGCCGCTGTCGCGGTCAAAAGCGGTCACTGCCGTATCGGACAAGGTATATACCGCGTCGCCGCTGTACGTGACGCGCTGAATTTCGCTGCTGTATGCGGAATAGGAGCCGTCGCCTTGCGTGCTTTCGGGCATAAAGGTGTTTGTGACTTTCAGTTCGTTGTTATCCACCGTCAGCACACTTGCATAGGCTTTATTTGTACCGTAGCCGGTGTATTCACAAATCGGTATCGAGAATTCGCCGCTGTCCGAAAAGGTGAGATAGGCTTTGTGGTCGTCTTGCGCTGCACTGTAAGAATAGGTGCTTTGACCGCCGTACACCAGCTTGCTGATTTCCTTGGGATTTTCTTTGTCGGAAACATCAAACAGCGAAATTTTAATATGCCTTGTTGTGCCGTTTTCCGTGCCGTCCTCACCGACGCCGATGAGTAAACCGTCGCTGTACGGGTGTAAATAATTTGAAAAGCCGGGGATTTTCAGTTCGCCTTTGATTTCTGGGCTTTCGGGGTTACTTAAATCCACCACAAACAGCGGGTCGGTTTGATAAAACGTTACAAGATACGCCGTATCGCCCAAAAACCGCGCGGCGTAAATCTGCTCGCCTTTGGCAATTCCCGAAAGGGTGCCGACAATTTCCAAATCATGGTTTAGTACGGTAATGCAGTTGCCGTTGTCACCCGTGCTTGTGGTCGCAATGCGGTAGTAGCCGTTGTAGGCGTCCATCGAAAACTGATTGAGCACCGTGCCTTGGATTTTTGCAGAGCCTTTGTAGCACGCGCCGTTTGTCAGGTCAAAGGCATACAGCCGTGTGCATATTCGGGAAGAATCGGCAACGACCATCTGATTTTCGGTTATTGTTTCGTTATACTGGGTGCGCGCGACAAGCAGTGTGTCGCCGTCGCAGTAAATATTGCTTCCGCCGCCGAGCACCGCTTTGACTGCGGGCGTTTCGGTGGGATTTTGCGTATCTATCAAACTGACGGTCAAATAGGCGGTGTCGTCTACATTTTCGGGCAGTTTCACATCGTTTACGGGAAACCGCATTTTTTCGCCGTCCTTATAGTAACAAGGGATACAGGCGTTTTTCATATCGATTTCGTCTTTATAAATCGGCACATTGTAGTTGGTCAGCAACAGAAGCGTGTCGCCGTCCATTCTGGAAGAGAGCAGACTGCCGTCCACCGCGTAGGTATTTAAAAGCGCGGGTGCACTGCGGTCGGAAATGTCGTAAATCGCCGAGATGGTGCGGGTAGCTTCAAACGAATAGGCGTAACACGCACTTGCATATTCAATTCCGCCGTTTTCAGCGTCATTGTAGCTTTCGGCAAGCACCACCAGCGTGTCTCCGTGCACATAGATTTCGCGGGCGGAAAGGCGTTCGCCGTTCTCAGCGCCGACAAGTGGGACTGCGGCGGCAAGCGTGACGGTTTCGCGATTTCGAATATCCAGAATTTCTACGCACGGCGTTTCTGTCTGTCGTACAAGATACAAAAAGTCGCCGTCATTTTTGAGTATATCCGCTTCGTCTATATTTTCCACTTGCGTATTGGTTTCGCCGTGCGAAGCGGCGGTGCCTGTGGCGGTGTCTGCGGTGTCGGTTGCCGCGGTATTGCCGCTGTTAAAGGATTCGGCAACTGTGCCGTCGTCGATTTCTAAAACGCTGTATTTTTGCGCGCCGAACAGTCTGACCGTATTCTCCCACACACTGCCGCGGGTTTGGGATTTGTACTCCGCCTGCAACGCGGCAAAATAGTCCTCAATTTCCTTGTAATCCGACGGCGAGCGCAAATGGGCATCGTCTAAATCCACCGAAACGCTTTGTTGCGGTGTTTGCGGCGTTTCCACCATCGGGGTGTGGTTGAACAACCGTACCCCGCCGACGCCCGCCAGCACAGCGACCAATACCGCCGCCGCAGAAACGGATACGATACGCGCTGTGCGGTGCTTTTTCTTGGTTTGTTCCGTGTTTTTCACAAGCGCCGCAATGGCTTCGGGCTGTAAGTTTGCGGGCAAATCAGCTTTTGTATCGTGTTGTATTTTTTGATAAATGTCCTCATACTTTTTTCGGGATTTCATTTTGTACACTCCTTTTCCGACATATATGTACGCAGCTTTTCAAGGGATCTGGAAAGCTTGGAGCGTACCGCACCGGCGGTCAAATCCACCGTCGCGGCAATTTCTTTGGAGGTAAAGCCCGCCACCGCGGACAACAGCACGATTTGCCGTTCTTCTTCGGTCAAACGAAGGAGCGCATTTTGCAAATCGGTGCGGTCACTTGCCGTCGATTCGGTATTATCGGGCGCGGGGCTGTCTTCGGGGATTTCGTCCCCGCAAATCGTAAACGTACCGCGGCGCAAGGCAGTTTTTGCGGTGTTTTGAAGGGCTTTGAAAAAATATGCCTTTACGGCATCAGGTTTTCGGATATTCCGAATGTTGGTATAGACTTTTATACAGGCTTCCTGCACCGCGTCCTCGGCGGTATGTCGGTCGCGCAGAATTGCATAAGCATAGCGGTACAGTTCCTGTGCATACAGTCCATACAGCGCGCCGAACGCATCTGCGTTCCCGGACTGTGCATCTTTAAATAATCGTTTTTCGTTGGAGTCCATTCAAACGCCCCCTCTGCTTTTCAAATCCCTTTCACAAGAATAGACTATCACAGCGGCAAAAGTGTTGCAAGAAAATTAAAATCAAATGTGATAATATTTGATATTTTGCATGGAAAGTTGTATGATTTGTACGGGAAATAAGGGTGCAAAAGGTTTTTTACTCCTTTCACATAGATATCCGGTCGGGGGCCTCCTTTTACGGAGGTGATTTTTCGTACACCTCCTGAACATAACAAAGGAGGTGGTTTTATGAGTGATATTACGGTGATTGTTGTTACTGTATGTTCGACGATTGCTTTGGGCATTCTTGAGAGAATGCTTAAAACGATTACAGATTTTTTACTACATAAAAAAGAAAAAACCGCTCAGCGTCGCAACTGATTAGCGGTTTTTTCTGAACCAATATTCGGGGCGCTCGTCTAGATGATTTGTGCCCTTATTTCTCTTTAAGTATAGCGTTTTTGGTAGGCTTTGTCAATAGTGTGAAATTGGAATTGTAAGATTGCTTCGTTTCGGAGCAGTCTTTTTTATATGCCGAGAATTTGCAAAATCACACCCGGTACGACAGCGGCAACATACAAAATCCCCAATATTTTCAAATTGTCTTTCGGATTGCGGTTTTCACGGAACAATACCAACAGCCCCGCGCCCGCGCCCGTGCAAAGGCCCGAAACCACCGCGCCGAATTGCAGCGCGCCCTCCAAATACAATTGTGTAAGCAACACGGAAGCAGCACAATTTGGAATAAAGCCGAACAGCGCGGTTAAAAACGGCTGAAACACCGAATCGTGCAAAAGGAGTGTTTCCAAGCGGTCGTGCCCCAAGAATTCCACCAAAAAATTCAAAACAAGCGTGATTAAAAATACAAAGCCGAAGATTTTTGCCGTATGCAACAGCGCCGGGCGCAAAATGCCGCTGTGCTCGTGACAGCCGCAGTGCTCGTGGTCGCACAAATCCTTTAACTGCAATTCGCTGTCTGTTTTTTTGCGGAACAGCAAATCCACAAGATACCCTGCCGCAACGCCGATGCACACTTTGACCAGTAAGAGCTTCAAAATATCGGGTGCGGCGGACGGCGTAGCGGCAAGTAACAACACCGCTTCGTCCGAGGTGGAAAGAAAGACCGCAATCAGTGTGCCGAGGGTAATGACCCCGCCCGCATACAAATTGGCGCTTAAAACCGAAAAACCGCATTGCGGCACACAGCCGAGCACTGCCCCGACCAAAGGTCCGGCTTTGCCCGAGCGCGCAAAAAAGCGGCTCAATTTTTCGCCTGCGTGGTGCTCCAAAAGCTCAATTAGGCAAAATGCCGCGAATAAAAACGGCAGCATTTTTAAAGCGTCCGACAGCGTATCCAAGAAAATTCCCAAAACGCCGCCGCTTTCTGCTTCTATGTGTAAGGTAAGTATTCGTTCGTTCAAGTGTTGTTCTCCTTTTTTTCGCAGTCGGCGCACAAACCGTACAGTACGGTGCGGCTGCCGTCAATCACAAAACCGTGTTCGGCGCGGATATGGTCGGAAAGCTCGTCTAAAAAATCGCATTCCGCGTGAAACAGCGCGCCGCAGGCGGTACATTTCAAATGGTAATGCGCTTGGCAGACCTCGCCGTTTTCCGCAAGCTGAAAGCATGCGCTGTTTCCGTTTGCACCGGCGAATTTGCGCACAACGCCCGCACCACACAGCTTTTCAAGCTGTCGGTATACCGTGGTTTGCCCCACGGTTTCCCCTTTTTCCTTTAATAAAAAATACACTTCCTCCGCCGTGAGGTGGCGCGCTTTGTTTTCCTGCAACAGCGCGAGAATACGACGGCTTTGCGCAGTTTGGTATGCCATTTGTCTTTCCTTTCAAAATCGAAATTGAAAATCATTTTCAGGTTGAACAGTATACAGCGAAAGGTCGAGTTTGTCAAGTGCCGCGCGGTAGGGGATAGTAAGAGCACGGTAAATTTTAATTTGTAGGGGTCGCGTCTCGACGACCCGTCGTAGAGGCGGGCTTCCACGCCCGCCCATATATTTCGATGTAATTTCGCGGAACAACACTAAGGTTGTTCCCTACAATTCGTAGGGGCGAACTGTGTTCGCCCGTCAAAATACGATGTAATCTCGCGGAACGGTCAAGACCGTTCCCTACGCGTTGTCATTCTGAGCCGATAGGCGAAGAATCTCGTTTTCGTTGCACTCTCTTTTTGAGATCCTTCGCTTCGCTCAGGATGACAAATAAAAATTTATATTCGTTTGACGCGTTAGTTAAAAATTAACTATCAAGCAATTCGTGCAAAATTTTCTGCACTTCCTGTGCGGGGGCTTTGCCTTTAAGCGCACGCATCGCCTGCCCCATAATGTAGCCCATCGCCTGTGTTTTGCCCGATTTATACTCGGAAACGCTCTTTTCGTTGGCGGCAATAACTTCTTCAATCACCGGGCGCAACGCCGACAAATCCGTAATCTGTGCCAAATTGTTGTCGGCAACATATTTTTCAGGGTCAACGCCCTCGGTAAACACCTTTTCGAGCACGGTTTTGCCTGTGCCGCGGTTGATTTTGCCCGATTTCACCATTTGGATGACCGCCGCCAAATCCTTTGCCTGCAAGGGCATATTTTCGGGAAGCGTTGCGGTATCGTTTAACAGTTTCATCACTTCGCCCATAATCCAGTTGGCGACATCTTTCGGGCTGTCGCAAAGCGCCAAAGTGTCCTCAAACAACGAAACATAGGCTTTGTCGCTTGTGAGAATGGACGTGTCGTATTCGGGAAGTCCCAACTGTGCGATATACCGCTGTTTTTTCTGCTCGGGCAGTTCCGGCATCGTGTCGCGGATATGTGCGATGGTTTCCTCGGAAATTTCAATCGGCGGCAGGTCGGGTTCGGGGAAATATTTGTAATCCTGCGCGTCCTCTTTCGAGCGCATCGCGTAAGAAATCCCTTTGTTATCGTCCCAGCGGCGGGTTTCCTGCACCACCTGTTCGCCATCTTCCAACAATTCGATTTGGCGGCGCGCCTCGTACTGGATGGCGCGTTCAATGGCGCGGAACGAGTTTAAATTCTTCATTTCGGTGCGCGTGCCGAACGCCGCCTGCCCTTTCGGGCGCACGGAAAGGTTTACATCGGCGCGCAAAGAGCCCTCCTGCATTTTGCAGTCGGAAACGCCCGTGAATTGGAGAATGGCGCGCAGTTTTTCGAGGTAGTCGAGCACCTCGGATGCCGAACGGAAGTCCGGCTCGGAGACGATTTCCAACAGCGGCACGCCGCAACGGTTGTAATCCACCAGCGTGCAGTCCTCAAACTCATCGTGCACGAGTTTGCCCGCGTCCTCCTCCATATGGATTTCATGAATCCCGATTTTTTTCATCTCGCCGTTTTCGCTTTTGACCTCGATATAGCCGTTGCGGCAAATCGGCAGATACAGTTGTGAAATCTGATAGGCTTTCGGCAAATCAGGATAGAAGTAGTTTTTGCGGTCGAATTTATTTTTGCGGGTAATCTCGCAGTTGGTTGCAAGCCCCGTGCGCACGGCGAATTCCACCACGCGGCGGTTTAAAAGCGGCAACGTGCCCGGAAGACCCGCACAAATTTCGCAAACATGCGTGTTCGGTGCGCCGCCGAACTCGGTGGAGCAGCCGCAGAAAATTTTGGTTTTGGTGGCAAGCTCGGTGTGCACCTCAAGCCCCATGACAATTTCCCATTCCATTTTGCGCCCTCCTTAAACCGCTGACGGGGACTTTTTATGGAAGTCCGTCGCATTTTGAAACCCGACTGCCGCCGACAGAATTTCCGCCTCGCAGAACGGTTTGCCGATAAGCTGCAGACCAATCGGCATTTGTTCGTTGTCAAACCCGCAGGGAATTGCCATGCTCGGCACGCCCGCAATGTTAATCATCACGGTGTAAATGTCGCCGAGATACATTTTCAAGGGGTCGGAAAGGCTTTCGCCGATTTTGAGCGCCGTGGTCGGGGCAACAGGTCCCAAGAGCATATCGTATTTCTCAAATGCATCGAAAAATGCCTGCTGAATGAGCTTTTTCGCTTTGAGTGCCTTGTTATAATAGGCGTCATAATAGCCGGAGCTCAACACAAAGTTGCCGAGCATAATGCGGCGTTTAACTTCCATACCAAAGCCCTCGGAACGGGATTTGATATAGGTTTCGGTCAAATTGTCGGCATTCGGGCTCGAATAGCCGTATTTGATACCGTCATAACGCGACAAATTGGAGCACGCCTCGGCACAGGCAATGATGTAATACGCGGGAATGGCATATTTGACAATCGGCATCGGGAAAACTTCGACTTCTGCACCCAAAGAACGGTAAGTTTCCGCTGCCGCTTCAATCGCGGCTTTCACTTCGGGCGAGATGCCCTCGCCGAGATAGTCGGCGGGAATGCCGATTTTTTTGCCTTGCATATTTCCGTCGGTCGCCGCCGCGAAATCGAACGGTTCCGTCACCATGGAAGTGCCGTCTTTTTCGTCTTTGCCCGCAATCACGGAGAACAACGCCGCACAATCTTTCGCATCGTGCGCGAGCGGTCCGATTTGGTCAAGCGACGAAGCATACGCCACAAGCCCATAGCGCGATACCGCGCCGTAAGTGGGTTTTAAGCCCGAAACGCCGCAGAAAGACGCGGGCTGACGGATAGAACCGCCCGTATCCGACCCCAAGGTGACGGGCGCCAATTTTGCGGCAACTGCCGCCGCCGCGCCGCCCGAAGAGCCGCCCGGTACGCGGTCCAAATTCCACGGATTGTGCGTGACGCCCGTGTACGAAGTTTCCGTGGTACTGCCCATGGCGAACTCGTCCATATTGAGCTTGCCCAAAACGACCATACCCGCCGCATGCATACGGCGAATAACGGTTGCGTCATACGGCGGCACGAAATTTTCGAGGATTTTAGAAGAACAGGTGGTCAAAACCCCTTTGGTGCAGATATTGTCTTTTACCCCGACCGGCACGCCTGCCAAAACAGAGGTATAGGTGCCGTCGTCAATGCCCTTTTGCACTTCGTCGGCGCGCGCAAGCGCTTCTTCTTTGCAGAGGGTATTATAGCAATGGTATTTTGCGTCGTTTTCTTCGATCGCGGCAAAGTAGCTTTCCACCGCCGCACGGACGGTGACTTCCTTTGCGCGGATTGCCTGCCCCAATTCGAGAGCGGTCATATTACGGATTTCCATTTTCTCCCCTCCCTTTATTCGACGGTTTTCGGCACGACAAAACAGCCGTCCTTTTGATTCGGCGCATTTTGTAAAATTGCCTCGGTACACGCTGTGTTGGTAACCACATCGTCCCGCTGGACATTGGCAACGGGGAAAGAATGCGATGCCGGCTCAACGCCGTCGGTATCGAGCTCATTTAAGGTGTCCATATAGGTGAGAATGTCCTGCAAATCTTTTTCGGACGCGGCGCGCTGTTCCTCGGAAAGCTCGATTCTGCCGAGTTTTTCCAGGTACATCACCAGGTTTTTGTCAATCTGCATAGTTTCCTCCAATCCGCCGCGCAGGGCGCGAATCGTTTTTTACATCGAAATTTTTGTGTGACAAATTGGGATTTGTAGGGGTAATTTGTCATCCTGAGCGAAGCGAAGGATCGCCA
>JBJEPS010000027.1:0-6516 GCA_051881355.1 Candidatus Fimenecus sp.
TGGTTTTGCCCACCCCGCCCTTTTGATTGATAATCGAAATGGTCTTTGCCATTATCCTTTTCCACTCCAAAGCATTAGTATATGCAGTATAGCACAAAAGCAGGCAAAAGAAAAGGAGTTTTTGAAAATTCCGTGTAAATTTTATGGGTTGCGCGCACAATGTTTCACGTGAAACATTGTGCGCGCGGGCACGGGCGTGTTTTTTATAAATTGGATTTGGCGGCGAAGCCGCAAACCTTATATTCCTCCCGCATAGAGGGAGGTGGCTTTTGCTATAGGCAAAAGACGGAGGGAGAGAAACGAAAAAAGCTCTCCCCCAGACAAATGCTACGCATTTGCCGGTCCCCTCTCAGAGGGGGCGGAAACGGGCGGCGTGGAAACCTGCTCTACAACGGGGCGCCGAGTCGTCGCCCCCTACAAATACGAATCCAAATTTGTATTCCCCCCATCCCTTTCTCAAGCGGAAACGCGAAACGGCGCTCGAGCAATCGCCCGAACGCCGTTCCGCTGTGGATGTGGGGTGTGAAAGAGAAGGATATGGATATTTAAAACGGGCTTGGCGAAAGGGGTATCCGCCACACCGCGTTTTACGGAATTTAGATGCCGCACCGGTTGCGGCGAGAGGGAAAAGGGAAAATAAAAACGTATATGTGCCTATTTGCATGGGGTGATTTGCCTGTCTGCCACCCATTTCGTCATTTTGAACCGTTAGGCGAAAAATTTCTTTCGTGTTTGAGCTTCTTCGCTTCGTTCAGAATGACAAATTTTCATTTTGCAGTAAATTTGCGGAATGGGAAAGACCGTTCCCTACGATCCGGTCACTAGATGCTAGGCGCTAGAATGTAGGGGCGATTCACGAATCGCCCGTTTTGGAGGGCTGCTTTTTGCGACGAGCGCTTCATGAAGCGCCCCTACAAGATGATATTTCCAATCGAGAGGACAAGGTAAGATTCCCTACAAAGTAAACCTACGATTCGCTCCGCGTCGCACGCGGTTAGACAGCCTCGCTGTCCGACGGCAGGGGCAGTTTTAACTGCTCCAACTTCGGAATGCGTACGATATATTCAATGTATTCGGGCGTTTCGCTTTTGGCGGCGTCCGCGTCCACACCGGCGCGGCGAATGGTGTCTACCGCGTGGTTTAAGGTGTTGATGAACACGCGCACATCGCGAATCCCGCGGAAATTGTTGCGCGTTTTGCCCTCTTTCGAGAGCATTTGCTCAATCAACCGTTCGCTTTCGGCAACCGTCAAATGGCGGTCAATCATAATACCGAGTGCGCGGGCGCGTCGGTCGTCATCTTCTAAAAGCAACAGTGCTCTTGCGTGGCGTTCCGTAAGCCCTGCGCGTGTCAGTCGATAGCGCATATCCTCAGGCAGCTGTAAAAGCCGCAGTTTGTTGGAAATCGTGGAGCGCGCCTTCCCGAGCTTTGAAGACAGCTCCTCGCGGCTCATGCCGTATTCCGTAAGCAGACGGTCGATTGCCTCTGCCTCTTCAAAGAAATCTAAGTCCTGCCGCTGTAAATTTTCAATTAAAGAGAAAACGGCAGAGTTTTTGTTGTCAATTTCAGTGACGATGGACGGGATTTTGGAAAGTCCCACAAGCCGCGCTGCGCGTAGCCGCCGTTCGCCCGAAATCAGTTCAAACCGCCCGTCGTCAAGCTGGCGCACGGTAATCGGCTGTAAAATGCCGTTTTGGCGAATGCTTTGCGCCAGTCCCTCTAATTCGTCATAATCAAACCGTTTGCGCGGTTGGTTGGGGTTCGGTATAATTTGTTCCTGCGGGATTAGGAAAATTTGTCCCGTGCTTTTCACTTTCGGTGTTCGCATTTAAAAAACCTCCGCTGTGCTTGTCCTGTGACACAAGAATAGCACGCAGAGGTTCGAAATGTAAAGAAAAACCGTTCGCCCAAAAGGGCTGTGTTTCGCGTATTTCTCCGTTTATTTTAAAGGATTTTTGGCGATTTTGGCAGAGGGGCGCGGATATTTTGACGGGGTTTGCGATATTTTTTCAATCAAAAGTACGCGCCGCGGCGTGTTTTCGACCAAATCAAACACTTTATCTGCCGCAATTTTTCCGCCCAATAACCGCAATGCGTTCTTTGCGCCGTCAATTTCCGCATCGGCGGCGGCGGATTTCATCGAAAGGAATATGCCGCCCAATTTCACAAACGGCAGACAGTATTCTGCCAAGTTGCGCAAATCCGAAACCGCACGTGCGGTTGCAAAATCGTATTTTTCGCGGTATTTCGCGCTTTGCCCCGCTTCCTCGGCGCGGGCGTGCACCGTTTCGCCCGAAAGCGAAACCGCGGAAAGCACAGTTTCGATGAAGCCCAATTTCTTTTTGGTGCTGTCTAAAAAGGTGACCTCTAAATCGGGGCGATATAACTTTAACACAAGCCCGGGGAAGCCTGCACCCGTGCCGACATCGATAATCTTTGCTTTTTCGGGGATTTCAGTAACACCGAACAGCGAAAGGCAGTCCGCAAAATGCTTGACCGTTACCTCGTCCGGCTCGGTAATTGCCGTTAAATTGAATTGTTTGTTGGTTTCCACGAGCAATTCGGCGTACGCGTCTAAGCGCGCAAAGGCATCATCATCCACCGTCACGCCGAACGGCTGTACGGTTTCTACTAAAAGCGCACGATTGAGCATCACACGCCCTCCTTTGCAAGGTAAATGAGCAATACCGAAATGTCCGCCGGCGATACACCGCTGATGCGCGACGCCTGCCCGACATTTTCGGGACGAATTTTGGTGAGCTTTTCGCGCGCTTCCAGCCGCAAGCCGTCAATCGCAGTATAATCAGTATCTGCAGGGATTTGCTTGCTTTCCAGCCGCCGCATCTCGCGGATTTGCGCCTGTTGGCGGCGAATGTAGCCCTCGTATTTCAGTTCAATTTCCACCTGTTCAAACACTTCAAGCGGCAAATCGGGGCGGTTTTCGTCAAACGGCGCGAGCAGTTCGTAGGTCAACTGCGGGCGTTTGAGCAGTTCCGCGAGCTTGACACCTGTTTTTAAGGGCGATGTTTCACGTGAAACAAGTAAGTCTTGCAGTTCGTCGGTTAAGGGAATAGAGGTCTCCTCTACCCGCTTGCGTTCTGCTTCAATTTGCGATTTCTTTTCTGTAAACCGCGCGTATTTTTCGTCGGACACAAGCCCAATTTCACGTCCCAACGGCGTTAAACGCAGGTCGGCATTGTCCTGCCGCAACAATAAGCGGTATTCCGAGCGCGAGGTCATCATGCGGTAGGGGTCCATACACCCTTTTGTGACCAAATCGTCAATCAGCGTGCCGATATAGGACGAGGCGCGGTCGAGTACAAATGCAGGTTTGCCCTGCACCTTGCGTGCGGCATTGATACCCGCGATAAGTCCCTGCGCCGCCGCCTCTTCATACCCGGAAGAGCCGTTAAACTGCCCTGCCCCGAACAGCCCGTCTAAATCCAGGAATTCCAAAGACGGCTTTAATGCCAGCGGGTCAACACAGTCATACTCTATCGCGTAGGCGGTGCGCATCACTTCCACTTTTTCCAAGCCTTTGATTGTCCGTAAAAATTGCAACTGCACGCTTTCGGGGAGTGATGAGGACATGCCCTGTAAATACAATTCCTCTGTTTCTAAGCCGCACGGCTCAATAAAGAGCTGATGCCGCTCTTTTTCGGGAAAGCGCATAATTTTATCTTCAAAGCTCGGGCAATAGCGCGGTCCGACGCCGTGGATTTTGCCGCTGTATAGCGGCGAAAACTGAATATTGTCCAAAATCACCTGTTTGGTGTCGTCGTTGGTGTAAGCAATGTAGCACGCGGCGCGGTCGGGCGCGGGCGCGTCATTTTCAAAAGAAAACGGTGTGGTATTCTCGTCGCATTCCTGCACTTCCAAAACTGAAAAATCCACACTGCGGCGGTTTACGCGCGAGGGCGTTCCCGTTTTAAAGCGACGCAACGGAATTTTCAGCGCGTACAACGATTTTGACAGCTCTGTTGCAGGGAACATTCCGTCCGGTCCGCTCTCATAGGAAATATCACCGATGTAAACCCGTCCACCGAGAAATGTGCCCGTGGCGAGCACAACGGTTTTTGCCGTGTAGATTGCCTCTAATTTCGTAGTCAACTGCCAAAGTCCCTCGGCGTTTCGGCGTAAATCCACCACTTCCGCCTGCTTGACATCCAGATTTTCCTGCAATTCAAGGGTGTGCTTCATCACTTTGGAATATTCGCGGCGGTCAATCTGTGCGCGCAAAGAATGTACGGCAGGTCCCTTTCCGCGGTTGAGCATTCGCGTTTGAATGGCGGTTTTGTCCGCCGCCTTGCCCATTTCGCCGCCGAGCGCGTCAATTTCGCGTACCAAATGCCCTTTTGAGGTGCCGCCGATGGACGGATTGCACGGCATATTGCCAATCCAATCGAGATTGATGGTGAATACAATCACCGAGCACCCGAGCCGCGCCGCCGCAAGCGCCGCCTCAATGCCCGCATGCCCCGCGCCGATAACGGCAACATCATATTGTTTTGCAAAGTATTCCATAGTAATACCTCATTTAATTGAATGGAAAAAAGTCAATGTTGTTGTATTGTGGGGGCGTCGAGGACGCCCGATTGTCATTCTGCGCCGTCAGGCGAAGAAACTCATTTCGTACATTCTATACTGTGTGGCATTTGAGATTCTTCACTGCGTTCAGAATGACAAATTTGGATTTGTATTTGTGGGGGCGACGACTCGGCGTCCCGTTGTAGAGCAGATTTCCACACCGCCCGTTTCCGCCCCCTCTGAGAGGGGGCTGGCAAATGCGTAGCATTTGTCTGGGGGAGAGCTTTTTTCCGTTTCTCTCCCTCCGGCTTTTGCCTACGGCAAAAACCACCTCCCTCTATGAGGGCGGAATATAAGGTTTGCGCCGCGTCACATGCGGTTATTTCCCGACGCAGAATCGGGAGAATATCTCGTTAACCACCGATTCGGTTGCCTTTTCGCCTGTGAGCGTGTCTAAGGCTTCTATCGCCGCATCCATGCTCACATTCACCGCGTCGCGCGTCAAGCCGTTGTCCTGGGCGGCTTTCGCCTCATTTAAGCTTTCCAGCGCTGCCAAACAACAAGCGTGTTGGCGTTCGTTCATTAAGGTTGCCGCCGACGGGTCAAAATCTGCCGTGCCAAGCACTTCTTCAATCGCTTTTTCCAAATTTTCTACACCGGTTTTTTCTTTTGCGGAAATATAAATCACTTTTTTAAACACGGTGTCTAATATCTTTGTATCCCAACAGCTGTCTAAATCTGTTTTATTGACCACGGCAATCGCCTTTTTGTCTTTGCAAAGGGCAAACAAATCCGCGTCCGCCTGCGTGAGCGGTACAGAATTATCAAACAGCGCCAAAATAAGCGCTGCATTTTCAATTTTTTTGCGTGCACGCTCTACCCCGATACGCTCTACTGTGTCCGCTGTATCGCGTAGCCCCGCCGTGTCCGACAGGTGCAAAACCACATTGCCGACCGTGACGGTTTCCTCAACAATATCGCGCGTGGTGCCCGCTATATCCGTGACAATCGATTTTTCCACCCCGACAAGCGCGTTCATCAGCGTGGATTTCCCGACATTCGGCTTGCCGACAATCGCCGTGTCCACGCCGTTCAAAATCACCTTGCCGCTGTCAAAGCGCGCAAGTAAGCCTTGCAACGTGCGGATTGCGGTTTGTAATGCGGTATCCATTGCCTCGTCAGAAAGGTCATCGATTTCCTCGTCGGGATAATCCACCCACGCCGCAAGGGACGCGGAAACCGATTTCAAATCGGCGGAAACAGCGGCAATTTCGCGGGAAAGCGCACCTTCTAATGTGTTAAAGGATGCCGCGCGCGCCTGCTCGCCCTGGGCGGAAATCAACTGCATCACCGCCTCGGCTTTCGCTAAATCTAACTTGCCGTTTAAAAAGGCGCGTTTGGTGAATTCCCCCGCCTCGGCGGGAACCGCGCCGTTTTGGAGCGCCGCGCGCAAAACCTGTTTCGTGACATACAACCCACCGTGACACGAAATTTCCACCACATCCTCGCCCGTGTAACTTTTCGGCGCACGGAACACGGTTGCAATCGCCTCGTCCAGCGGTTTTTCATCCAAAAAGACCGTTCCGAACGCGGCTTTGTAGCCGCTCAGCGTATTTAATTTTAACCCGGATACAGTTTTAAAAATTCTATCGGCTACAAACAGGGCGTTTTCGCCCGAAATGCGGACGATGCCGATGCCGCCCGCCGCCTGCCCGGTGGCGATTGCTGCGATGGTGGACATTTTTTCACCTCAAATCAAAGGATTTTTGTTTCGTGTGGGGGGAGATAGAGAATAACAAATTGGGATTTGGCGGCGAAGCCGCAAACCTTATATTCCTCCCTCATAGAGGGGGCGAAAATGGGCGGCCGGGGTCGACCGCCCCTACAACGGGACGTCGAGACGCCGTCCACTACAAGCTGTAATTTCCAATCGAGAGGACAAGGAAAAGGTTACCTACAAAGTTAACGTACGATTCGCTCCGCGCGACC
>JBJEPS010000027.1:6616-22886 GCA_051881355.1 Candidatus Fimenecus sp.
GCGGCGGGACGTCGAGACGCCGTCCCCTACAAGATGGCATTTCCAATCGAGAGGACAAGGAAAAGGTTACCTACAAAGTTAACCTACGATTCGCTCCGCGCGACCGCGGCGGGACGTCGAGACGCCGTCCCCTACAAGATGGCATTTCCAATCGAGAGGAACGGTAAAAACAACCTAAAAAGTAAATCAACGATTCGGTGTCGCCCTGCGACAAAAAAGCAGGCGGGGAGTCCCCGCCTGCCTTACCTTTCACATAAGGACGGTTTTATATCGGGGCAAATCTTTGTTGTCAACTCCAACTCTTGCCCGTTATTGTGCATTTGTGGTTTGCTTTTCTTTTTCAGCTTGTTTTTTAGCTTTGTGGTTTTTCCACGCAGCGCGGACTTCTTTTTCAATCCGCTGTCCGACAATGTTTTCCACTGTCCAGCGAAAAACCATTTTTTTCAAGAAAAACAGCATCTCGTTGCCCCGCCTTTATTCTTCGGTCGGTTCTGCGTCCTTTTTCACTTCAATTTTTCCATATCGTGAAACGCCGGCAGCATCGCTGTGTTTTTCACGGTCCGCCGCAATTTCGGGTACATACGGCTCCCGCTTCGGTCTGTCGTGACGGTCACGGCGATCGCGGCGATCGTTTCTGCGATACTCGCCTTTGTCCCCTTTCGGGTTTTTCGGTGCATTTTCAGGGGCAATGATCACGCGGCGGTCCAAATCCACGCCGGTGGAATACGAGGTTACGCCTTCAATGCCCTGAATGGCGGTATGAATAATACGGCGCTCATACGGGTTCATCGGCTCCAGATGAATACTTCTGCCGGTGCGAAGGGCACGAGCAGCGTCTTTTTTCGCAAGTGCAATCAGAGCGGCTTCGCGTTTTTCACGGTAATTGCCGACATTGATAGACACGCGGCGATAGCCCTGATGTCCTCTGTTTTCGACCATTCTGGCAAGATATTGAATTGCGTCAAGCGTTTCGCCGCGGCGACCGATGACAATCCCGTAATCGTCCCCACAGTCGAGTTCGAACAAAACCTCGTCCTCTGCCTCGAACGCCTGAATTTTGCAATCGTCAAGCCCCAAGCCCTTTACAATGGAAACAATGTACCGTGCGGTTTCCTCGTGCGCGTCGGACGGTTTGAAGTCGGGTTTTTCCGCTTTTTCCGTCTTCTGTTCTTCCGGCTTGCTTTCCGCTTTCGGTTTGCTTTCTTTCTTTTCCTTTTTCGGTGCGGGCTTGTCCGTTTTCGGGGCGGGTTTTTGTTCTTTTTTCGCCTTTTCTTTCTTTTCGGGTGCGTCGGGCACTTCCACCGAAACCTTTACCTCGGCAGGAGAGCCGCCGAACAGCCCCAAAATCTTTTTGGCGGGCATTTTTAACACTTCATAGTGAAAATCGTCGTCCTCGGTAAGCCCCAGCTCGAGCATCGCCGCGGCTTTGGCTTCCTCGATGGTGGAAGCGGACTTAATTACTTCTTTCGTCATAAAAGCTTTGTCTCCTTATTTGTCGCTTTCGTCTTTCATTTCTCTGATTTTCTTGGTGTTTTCCTCTTTCGACCGACGGTAAACGGTTTCCTCCACCATCACGCGCGCAAGCACTTTTTTCGGCGCATAGATATGGTTCAAAATCACCATTTGAATAAAGGAAAGCGCAGAGGACATAATCGTGTAAATCCCAACGCTCACAGGGAACAGGAAAGCAAAGAAAATCTGCATCGCAGGCATATACAGCGTCATGCAGCCCATCATCGGGTTTTTCCCCATTTCGGGGTTGGTCTTTTTCTGCCGATACTGGGAATACAGGCTCATGCCGAGCGCAATAAGACCCGATACAATCGGCACAATCCAGTAAATGCTGGGTTCTTTATAGTTCGGTGTAACGGACAAATCCAAGCCGAACAGGGAGAACCGCTCAATAAACAGTTCGATTTTTGCAATCATTTCGTCGGTAAGCCCGGCAATGGAAGTCTGGTCAATTTCCGAGAAATGCTCCAGCGCATACAGCTCCATACGGTAAACATTGTTCTGCGCGCTTGTGACAAACGGCTCCGCGGCAGTTTTTAATGCGGTTACGACCTCTGTGGGCAGGCGCAGAACCATCGAAAACGGATGGTAGTTCACCTGGAAAAGCCCAATCATAATCGGAAACTGAATAAGCATCGGCAAACAGCCTGAAGTCATTGCGGAAGTTCCCTCACGCTGATACAGCGCCTGGGTCTCCTCCTGAATTTTTTGCTGATTGCCTTCGTATTTTTTCTGAATCCGGCGTAATTTCGGCTGTAATCTTGCCTGCTTTGCCATTCCCTTTTGCTGGCTGATTGCCGAGGGCAAAAGGCAAAGACGCACAATGACGGTCAAGCAGAAAATCGAGAGCAGGTAGTTGCCCGTCATCGCATAGAACAGGGAGATTACCCAACCGAAGGGAATTCCCAAAATTTCATACAGTCTTGCCATGTATTTCCTCCGAACCAAGGCTTATTTGCCTTGTTCTGTTTGGTTTTTTTCTCTTTTTTCGGGGACCGGGTCATAGCCGCCCGGCCAAAGCGGATTACACCGCAAAAGTCGCCATATTCCCAGTAAACCGCCTCTCAAAAGTCCAAACCGCTCGATTGCCGTCAGCATGTACTGCGAGCAAGTCGGATAATATCGGCACCGCGGCGGAAAAAGCGGAGAAATCCTTCGCTGATAAAAGCGAATACACTTTATCGCAAATTCTTTCATATTTCAATGGCACCCGCTTTTTGAAGAAGTTTTTGCATAATGCTTTGTATTTCGGTGCTCTTTAGGTCTTTGGTTTTGCTGCGCGCGACAAAAACAAAATCGTAATTGCCGGAGATACACGGTTCAAGCTGTGTATATGCGGCACGAATCACGCGCTTGCAGCGATTGCGGCAAACGGCGTTGCCGAGCTTTTTACTGACGGTAATACCGATACGACAAATTCCCGCACGGTTTTTTTGTAAATAAACAACCAGTGCAGGATTTGTATAGGATTTACCGCGGTGATACAGCCGCAAAAAATCCCCGTTTCGGTTTAAAGTGACCGTATTTTTCAAAACAGCGCCGCCTGACTTTGCTTAGTAAGAAAGCTGCTTTCTGCCCTTGCTTCTGCGGCGGGCGAGAACTTTTCTGCCGTTTCTTGTAGCCATTCTTTTACGGAAGCCGTGTTCCATTTTGCGATGACGTTTTTTCGGCTGGTAGGTTCTTTTCATCGAATTCATCCTCCGTTCCTGTTGAAAATAAATCTGCGAGTAGACATTATATACTAATTTTGCACGCTTTGTCAATGTTTTTGTGATTTTTCGGGCGGTTTTTTGCGTGCGTAAAATTTGCCACGCCACAAGTTGTGGACAACGTTTTTATGAGAACAAGATTTTGTGCGTGTAAATTTAAATTTGTAGGGGTCGCGTCTCGCCGACCCCTACGTCGCTAAATTAAAATTTACAATCCCTTTTCAACATAAAACGAAATGCCGGTTTCTGCGTACATGTCCTATACTTATTATAATATATAAATATATATAAAACAGTTGAAAAAGTTTTCGGAATATGCTAATATAATATGAGTATTCGTGAAAATATCGCTTTTAAGCGCCTTTTTTGCAATTTTACCCTGAAAACGGGTGACAATATGCAAATGACACAAATGCCGCTGGACGCCGTTTTTCGCGATTTTTCAAAAAACCGCTTTTTTGCGGTTACCCTGTTTATAATTCTCTTTTGAACGGAGACTGTTTTATGGAATCGCTTTCCGAACTGTGGGACGCCGCCTGCACCTACATTAAAACCGACGGCGGTATTTCAAGCGCAGTATTTTCCCTTTGGCTTGCGCCGTTACAGCTGACTGCCTTTGACGGGGAAAAGGTCACCCTGACCATCGACAACGAATTCAAATACGGTATTGTCACCAAAAAATTTACCGAGCTTTTGGAACAAGCCTTTTTAAGCGCACTGGCATTTCCCGTCCGTGTGGAAATTTTGCTGGTGGAAAAAGAAAAAGAGGAAGACTATACTGCTTCCCCTGCCGCGCAGACGGTCAATGCGGACGAGCTGATTATCAATAATCGCGCCAACAGCTTTGAGAATTTCGTGGTTGGCAAATCCAATAATTACGCATACGCTGCGGCGAAAAAGGTTGCCGAAAATCCCGGCAAAACCTATAATCCGCTGTTCATTTACGGCAAAAGCGGGCTTGGTAAAACGCACCTTTTAAAAGCCATTGAAAATTATATGAAAAGCCGCAATCCCGAAGCGTCAATTATTTATGTCACCAGCGAAGATTTCACCAATGACATTATCGAACATGTGCGTTCTTCCACAACCTTTGAGCTTCGTGAAAAATATCGACGCGCCGACGCGCTTTTGGTGGACGATATTCAATTCATCGCCGGTAAAAACTCAATTGAAGAAGAATTTTTCCATACCTTTAATACATTAACCGAAAACGGCAAACAAATTGTGCTTTCGTCCGATAATCCGCCGAATGAAATCCCGAAGCTGACGGAGCGATTAAAAAATCGCTTTGAATGGGGCTTGATGGCGGATATTCAGCCGCCGGATTTTGAAATGCGTATGGCGATTATCAAAAATAAAGCGGACGCGATTTCCTTTTCTATCCCCGACAATGTGGTGGAATTTATCGCTGAGCAAGTTAGTCACAATGTTCGACAATTAGAGGGCGCGGTGAAAAAACTGCAAGCCATTTGCGTACTTTTGGATACGACCCCAACGATTGAAATTACCAAAGACGCAATTAAAGAGCTGATGAATACCACACAGCCCGTGTCGGTTGTCCGTGAAAAAATTTTGGAGCAAGTTGCCGCAACGATGGGCGTTTCCGTAAATAATATCACCTCGGACAAGCGCGATAAAAATATTAAAGACGCACGCCAAATGGCAATGTATATTATTCGCGAAATGACGGGTATGTCCTTAGAGGAAATCGGTAAGTGCTTTAACGGCAAAACCCATTCCACCGTCAAGCATTCCATCGACAGCGTTGCCGACAGAATGGACAAGGATAAAGAATATAAGGCATTGGTGGAAAATATCATCAAAAACGTGCAAGAAATTTAATTCGTAGGTTTACTTTGTAGGTAATCTTTAGCCTATCCTCTCGAATGGAAATCCCATCTTGTAGGGAACGACCTGCGTGTCGTTCCGTGGAATTACATCAAAATTACAGGCAGCCGAGGTCGTCCAACCCTACAACGGGTCGTCGTAACGCCGACCCCTACGCCGATAAATAAAAATTTGTCATTCTGAGCCGTTAGGCGAAGAATCTCGTTTCGCGAATTTTATATTTTATTCTGTTTGAGATTCTTCGCTTCGCGCAAGATGACAAAAAAGTCGGGTAAAAGTTTTTCCGACTTATAAACAAGTTTTGATTTTGAACAGACAAGTTTTGAACATTGTTTTTATAGTTTATTTTTAACTGTTCAAAACAAAATGTTTTTAACAAGTTTTTAAAAGCAAAATACGGCGTCTTTTCCTGATTTTAAAAGGTACTTACAGGTTTTTAACATTTTGCGCCGCCCCTACTGCTATTACTATATATTATTTATTTTATTATATTTTTTTGAAAGGATTTTTCATATGAAGCTGATTTGCGACACACAAAAGCTCTCTGAAATTTGTTCAAATGTGCAAAGAGCGGTTTCTTCAAAATCTTCCATTCCCGCAATTGAAGGCATTTTGTTGCAGGCGGAGGAAAATACGCTGACTTTGACCGGCTATGATTTGGAAGTCGGTATGATTACTTCGATGGAAGCACGCGTTGAGGAACGCGGCAGTATTATTTTAAATGCCAGAATTCTATGTGATATTTTACGAAGCTTACCGTTTGAAACCGTACGCATTGAAGCGGACGAACGGCTGACCTGCCGTATTAAAAGCGGCGACGCGGAATTTACATTGATTGGTATTTCCGCTGCGGAATATCCCGAACTGCCGAATGTGGAAAGCGGTTTTCCGATTGTTGTGGACGGCGATTTGTTAAAGGATATGATTCGCAAAACGATTTTTGCCACCGCCGAAAACGACGTCAAAGTCGTTCATACCGGCGTGCGCTTTGAAATTCGTGACAGAAAAATCCGTTTGATTGCCGTAGACGGGTTCCGGCTTGCCATTCGCAATGAAGAAATCGATTATGACGGCGAAGAAAAAATCTTTATCGCACCGAAAAAAACCTTAAATGAAGTGTTAAAACTGAACGCCGGTGAGGACGGCAAAATTGCCGTTAATGTCGGCAAACGCTTTATCGTGTTTGAAATCGGCAGTTATCGAATTGTCTCCCGCCTTTTGGAAGGCGAATTTCTCAATTATCAGGCGGCAATATCCGGCAATATCAATGCGACGCTGCGCGTAAATACCAGACAACTGATTCAAAGCATTGAGCGCACCTCGCTGATTATTACGGACCGCGCAAAAAGTCCGATTCGTTGCATTTTTGATGAGAATGTAATCCGTATTTCGAGTACAACGGCGCTCGGTACGGCAAATGACCGTCTGCCGTGCGAAGGTTCGGGCGGCAAAATGGAAATCGGCTTTAATAATCGCTATTTATTAGACGCTTTGCGCGTGTGTGATGCGGACGAGGTTCATTTAAAATTGAGCAGTCCGATTTTGCCGATTCTTATTACTCCCGTTGAGGGAGACGATTTCCTGTTCTTGGTGTTGCCTGTGAGGTTAAAAACCGAATGAAACCGATAAAAATTACGGCAAAAGTTGTGCCGAAACCGAAAAAACAGGTCGCAATTACCACGGATTTTATCCGCTTAGACGCGGCGCTCAAATTGGCAGACGCCGTGCAGACAGGCGGTCATGCGAAAATCGTGATTACCGAGGGTGAAATCAAGGTGAACGGTGAGATTTGTACCCAGCGCGGCAAGAAGCTGCATAAAGGCGATACGTTTACCTTTGAAAATACGGTGTATGAGATTGTTTGAGGGATTTTGATGCTTGTAAAACGGCTGCATCTGCAAAACTTCCGCAATTTGGAAGATATAGAAATTGAACCTGCCGAAGGTGTCAATGTTATTTTCGGCGAAAATGCGCAGGGGAAAACCAACTTACTCGAAAGTATTTGGCTGTTTACGGGCTGTAAGAGCTTTCGCAGTCACCGCGACCGTGAAATGGTCGGCTTTGACGCGCCGTTTGCAAAGAATGAAATGCGCTTTTTTGCACATGGCAGGGAGCAGGACGCAATTTTGTATATCGACCAAAAGCGTACGGCGATGAAAAACGGCGTGACCTTAAAATCTCCGGCTGAACTCATCGGCGATTTTTATGCCGTGGTGTTCGCACCTACGCATTTATCGCTGGTCAAAGAAGGACCGCTGTTTCGGCGGCGTTTTTTGGATACCGCACTTTGTGAGTTGAAGCCGAGTTATGCGAAAAGTCTTGCGAAATACAACCACACCTTAACACAGCGAAACGCGCTGTTAAAGGATATTCAATTCCACCCCGAGCTTTTGGATACACTGGACGTTTGGGACGATCGCCTTTCCTCTTACGGGGCGGCGGTGGTCAGCGAGCGTGTAAACTATACCGCACTTTTGTGCGAAAGCAGTGCGGAAATTTATGCGGGATTGTCAAATCACCGTGAAAAGTTAAAAATTAACTATGTCAGCAATTTCGGCGGCTATGACGGCGACGCATACGCAATAAAGGACCTGTTAAAGCAACGCCTTTTGGACACGCGCCGTGACGATATTTTTAATAAAATGACTGTTGCAGGTCCGCACCGCGACGATTTACAAATTCAAATTGACGCGCTTTCGGCACGCAGCTTTGCCTCGCAAGGGCAGCAGCGTTCTGCGGCGCTGGCGCTAAAGCTTTCCGAAGCCGCCATTATTAAACAGGAAACCGGCGAAGAACCCGTTATTCTGTTAGACGATGTGATGAGCGAGTTGGACGAAACGCGGCAGGATTATATTTTAAACCATATCGGCGGCAGGCAGGTATTTATCACTTGCTGTGACCCGACCGCGGTTTTGCGGCTTTGCGAGGGCAGAACATTCCATATCGAGGAAGGGCGGGTGCTTTGATGTATCTTGACATCGGCGGTGAAACCCTTTTGCGCACGGAAAAGATTCTCGGCATTTTTGATTTAGACAATACCACTGTCAATAAGGCGACGCGTGAATATTTAAACGACGCTGAAAAGACGGGGTTTTCCAAAACGGTTTCTTATGATTTGCCGAAATCCTTTTTGGTTACGGTGGAAAATAACGACCGTTTTGTATATATTTCGCCCCTTTCTACGGCGACGATTTTGAAACGGTTAAACGGATAGATAATTTTTGTCTATTTTTAAATATAGTTTTTTGCCCCTATGAATTAAAAAATTGTCATCCTGCGCGAAGTGAAGGATCTCATAAAAACAGAAAGTCCATATAAAAGAGATTCTTCGGCTTGCACCTCAGAATGGCAATCGGGCGAATACCGCGTAGGGACGGACATCCTTGTCCGTCCGCAAAATTATAGCAAAATCTACGGGCGGCAGAGGACGTCCGCCCCCTACAAGATGTGATTCCCATTCGAGAGAATGAGGAAAGAGAAGTACAAAGTAAACCAACGATTCGGTCTGCGTCACACGCGGCGGGACGTCGAGACGCCGTCCCCAACGAGTACAAATTTCCAATCGAGAGGATATGCAAAGAACAGTATAAAGTAAATTCACGATTAAAAACGGAGGCAATATATGGAGAACGAAGTTTTGCATACGGTGCAAGTCGAAGAAGAACAAATGGATACCGTCGTAACCGAGGAATACGGTGCCGACCAAATTCAGGTCTTGAAAGGCTTGGAAGCGGTGCGCAAACGCCCGGGTATGTATATCGGCTCCACGGGTCCGAAGGGCTTGCATCATTTGGTATACGAAATTGTCGATAACTCGGTGGACGAAGCGCTGGCGGGCTATTGTACGCATATTGAAGTGGAAATTTTGCCCGATAATATCATAACCGTGCGCGACAACGGTCGCGGCATTCCCGTCGATATCAACGAGGAAGAGGGACTGCCTGCCGTAACGGTCGTTTTGACCGTTCTGCACGCCGGCGGTAAATTCGGCGGCAGCGGCTACAAGGTATCGGGCGGCTTGCACGGCGTGGGTTCGTCGGTCGTAAACGCGCTTTCCGAATGGTTCGAAATTGAGGTCAGCCGCCAAGGGCACATTTATCACCAACGCTTTGAACGCGGCGATATTGTTACGGATTTGACCGTGATAGGCGACACCGACCAAACCGGTACCTTTATCAAATTCAAAGCCGATGCGGAAGTGTTTACCGAAACCACCGAATACGAATACGAGGTGTTGGAACGCAGACTGCGCGAGCAGGCATTCTTAAATGCAGGACTGTCGATTTCTTTAACCGATAAACGTGACCCCGGCAATATTCAGTCTGAAGAATTCTGTTACGCGGGCGGCATTCGTTCGTTTGTTGAGTATATCAATGTCAGCCGCGGGCTGACCCCTGTACACGACGATGTGATGCACTTTACTACCGTTAACGGCGACAAAAGTGCAGAGGTCGCTATTTCTTACAACGACGGCTACAATGAAATTATTTTGAGCTTTGCAAACGATGTGCGCACCGTAGACGGCGGTACGCATGAGCAGGGCTTTAAAACCGCGCTGACGCGTGTGTTTAACGATTACGGCAAAAAATTCGGACTGTTAAAGGATTCCGACAAAAAGCTGTCGGGTGAAGATGTACGGGAGGGCTTAACCGCCGTCATCAGTGTGAAGCTTACCGAAGCGGAATTTGAAGGGCAGACAAAGAGCAAATTGGGCAATACCGAAATGACCGGACTGGTTTCCAAAATGCTGTATGATAAAATGATGACCTATTTTGAGGAAAATCCGAGCGTGGCAAAGGCGATTTTCAACAAAGCGCTGGACGCGTCACGTGCGCGAGAGGCGGCAAGAAAGGCGCGTGACAACGCTCGCAGAAAATCCGCGCTCGAAAGCAACTCCCTGCCCGGCAAGCTCGCCGACTGCACGGACAAAAATCCCGAAAACACCGAAATTTACATTGTCGAGGGTGATTCGGCAGGCGGTTCGGCAAAAGAGGGACGCGACCGTAACATTCAAGCGATTTTGCCGCTGTGGGGCAAGATGCTCAATGTCGAAAAGGCGCGCGTGGACAAGGTTATCGGCAATGACAAGTTAACACCTGTTATTACGGCGCTCGGCACGGGCATCGGTGATGATTTTGACATTACAAAGCTGCGGTACCACAAAGTCGTGATTATGGCGGATGCCGACGTGGACGGGCAGCATATCCGCACCCTGCTTTTAACGTTCTTCTTCCGCTATATGCGACCGCTGATTGAACACGGTTATGTGTACATTGCACAGCCGCCGCTTTTCAAGGTTTCCAAAGGCAAAAAACACGCATACGCGTTTTCCGATGAGGAGCGCGACCGCCAAATTGCCGAAATGGGCGGAAACTGTGATGTGCAACGCTACAAAGGCCTTGGCGAAATGGACCCAGAACAGCTGTGGGAAACCACAATGAATCCCAATTTCCGCACGATGCTGCGCGTGAATTTAGAGGACGCCATGGAGGCGGACGAGACCTTCTCCATTTTGATGGGCGACAAGGTCGAGCCGCGCCGACTGTTCATTGAAAAGAACGCAAAATATGTGCAGAATTTGGATGTGTGAGGAATAGAAAATGAAAAAAAAGCAACCGGAACATCACGAGGAATACATTCCGTTCGAGCAGCAAAAAATCGTCAATGTGGAAATCAACAAGGAAATGAAAAAATCCTTTTTGGATTACTCCATGGCGGTTATTGTTTCGCGTGCGCTGCCCGATGTGCGCGACGGCTTAAAGCCCGTGCACCGCAGAATCCTGTATACGATGTATGAAAATAATCTGTATCCCGAAAAGGCATACCGCAAGTGCGCGGACACCGTCGGTTCGGTTTTGGGGCGCTACCATCCCCACGGTGACGCGTCCGTGTATGACGCGATGGTGCGCTTGGCGCAGAGCTTCTCGATGCGCTATATGCTGGTAGACGGGCACGGCAACTTCGGTTCGGTGGACGGCGACCCGCCCGCCGCGTACCGTTATACTGAGTCGAGAATGAGCAAAATCTCCATGGAAATGCTCACAAATATCGACAAAGATACCGTCGATTTTATGCCGAACTATGATGACCGCTTAAAAGAGCCGGTGGTTTTGCCGTCCCGTTTTCCGAATCTTTTGGTCAACGGCTCCACGGGTATCGCCGTCGGTATGGCGACCAACATTCCGCCGCACAATATGCGCGAGGTCATTGACGGCATCAATGTGCTCATTGACAATCCCGATGCCACGCTTGAAGAAATTATGGAGTGCATCAAGGGTCCGGACTTTCCCACCGCAGGCATCATTATGGGGCGCGCGGGCATTCGCGCGGCATACGCCACGGGGCGCGGCAAAATTACCCTTCGTGCGCGCACGGAAATTGTCGAAGATGAGAGAAGCGGGCGGTTTTCCATCGTCGTGACGGAACTGCCCTATCAGGTCAACAAGGCGCGGCTGATTGAAAGCATTGCGGATTTGGTAAAGGAAAAGCGGATTGAAGGCATCGCGGACATCAACGACTATTCCAACCGCGAGGGTATGCGCATGGTCATTGACCTGAAACGCGACGCAAACCCGCAGGTTGTGCTCAATCACCTGTTCCAATATACGCAATTGCAAATTTCCTACGGCATTATTCAGCTGGCACTTGTAAACGGCGAGCCGAAAACGCTGACCTTAAAGGAAATTTTGCAGAATTACATTGATTTCCAATGTGAAATTATCACTCGCAGAACAAAATATGACCTAAAAAAGGCACAGGACAGAGAGCATATTTTGGACGGTCTTGCCAGAGCGATTGACATTGTGGACGAAATTATCGCGACCATTCGTGCCTGCAAGGGCGGTCAGGCGGAAGCCAAAACCGCCATTATGGAAAAATTCGGCTTCGACGACCCGCAGGCGGCGGCGATTGTGGCTTACCGCCTTGGGCAGTTGGCAGGGCTTGAAATCAAAAAAATCATCGAGGAGCGCGACGAGCTACTGCGCAAAATTGCGGAATATATGGAAATCCTCGGCTCCGAGGAACGCGTACTCTCGATTGTCAAAACCGAGCTTTCCGCCATCGGTGACAAATTTGCCGACGAGCGCCGCACCGAAATTGTCAACGTCAGCGGCGAGGTGGATATTGAGGACTTAATCCCCGAGGAAACCAGCGTATTTACCCTGACCAATATGGGGTATATCAAACGCCAGCCCGTAGATACCTACCAAACCCAGCACCGCGGCGGCAAGGGCATTAAGGGAATGTCGCGGCGTGAGGAGGACATTGCCGAAACGATGTTCACCTGTTCATCGCATGACTATATTATGTTCTTTACCTCTCTTGGGCGCGCGTATCGTCTGAAAGGCTATGAAATCCCCGAGGGCAGCCGTACAAGCAAGGGAATGAACATTGTCAACATTTTGCCGCTCGTGGCAGACGAAAAAGTCACGGCGATGCTTCGTGTGCCCGACTTCGGCACGGAAAGTGCGTACCTTTGTATGCTGACGAAAAACGGCATCATTAAGCGCACGGAGCTGGACGCATATAAAAATATCCGTAAAAGCGGTATCGCCGCCATCAATCTCGACGAAGGCGATGAACTTTGCTGGGTGAAACTGACCGACGGCAAGCAGCAGCTGATGATTGCGACCAAAAAGGGTATGTGCATCTCCTTTCAAGAGGACGACGCGCGCTGCATCGGCAGAACGGCGCGCGGCGTGAAAGCCATAACTTTGCGCGCGGGCGACTGTGTCGCGGGTATGTGCGTGCTCGACGGCAGCAAAAAGGTTTTAACCGTGTCCGAAACAGGCTACGGCAGACGGTCGGATATTTCCAACTACCGTGTGCAGTCCCGCGGCGGCAAGGGGCTTATCAACTACCATACTGCACAGTACGGCGATGTTGCCGCGATTACGATGGTTTCTGACGATGAGGACGTGATTCTCATTGCCTCCGACGGCGTTATTATCCGTATTCCGGCTGGGGATATCAGCGAATTTGCCCGTCCGTCAAAGGGCGTGCGCGTGATGCGCATTTCCGAGGGCGAGCGCGTCATGACGCTGTCTGTCACCCCGCATGAGGAGGAAAAAGACGATGACGAGGTGCCGGAAACCGACGAACTGACTGCAGACGGTTCGGTATTTCCGGCAGAAACTGCCCCCGAAGCATAAAAATTCTTAAATTCGTAACAAATAGAACGCTTTTTCGTGCTATATATTTCAGTATAGGTTTTTGCAACTCTGCAAAGGCGTGAAATACAGCGGCGTGTATCGGTTCGGACGCACGCCCACGGCAGAAAAGAGAAAAATATATGGACAATCAACAATATCCCCCCTACGATTCGGCGCAAAATCCGGGCGAAAGCAGCGCGCAAAATTCGAATACGTCCCCCCATGCGCAAAATCCGTACGGGCAAAACGGCTACGGGCAAAATCCGTACGGCGGGAATCCGTACGGGCAGTCGCCTTATACGCCGCCGTATACACAGCGGCAACCCTACAATCAGAATCCGTATGCACAAGCCCCCTATGGGCAGGGCTATTACGGCGGCGCGCCCTATAACGGCTATACAATGCAAAATGACCCGAATTTTCTGCAGAAGAAAAAGGAGACTCGTACGCTGCACACAATGAGTATGTCGCACGGGCTTGCGGTCATCGGCTTTACGATTCTCGCATATGTTGTCAGTGCGCTTTTGGCAATGATTCCGGGCTTCCGCTCCGCGTACACGGGCAATTCGGTGTTCAGCGAGGCGGTGGACGCCGCCTTTTCGCTGTTTATCATTTTTGTGCCGTTTTTCCTGAATTTCCTGTTTCAAAAGAAGCGCGGAATTCTGAAAGAACTGCCGTTAGGCACGCCGAACGACGGTAAGGCGGCGGTACTGCTTGTGTTTATCGGTGTGATGTGCTGTGTGGCGGGCAGCTATGCCACAAGTATTCTGACTGCCATGTTTGAAAGTGTTTTCGGCGTAACCTTTACGATGCCCGAAAGCAATGTGGTGTATAATTCCGTTCCGATGGTTCTTTTAGCGGTGCTCGGCACAGCCATTGTGCCCGCATTTGTCGAGGAATTCGCCATTCGCGGCACGGTGATGCAGCCGCTGCGCAAATACGGCGATAATTTCGCCATTGTGATGTCGGCGCTTGTCTTCGCGCTGATGCACGGCAATATGGTGCAGATTCCGTTCGCCTTTATCGCGGGGATTGCCATCGGCTATGCCGTAACCATAACCGGCTCGATGTGGGTGGGCATTGCCATTCACTTCCTCAATAATTTTGCGTCGGTGCTGATGCAGGTTGCAGTAGACAATTTACCGGACAAACAGGAAAATATTGTGATTTTGGCAATTTTGGCGCTGATTCTTATTGCGGGTATTGTCAGCCTGATTTTCTATTTGAAAAATTATGTGCGTGCACCGCTTGAAAAGGGCGGTTGCTTGCTCCAAAACGGTGAAAAAGCAAAAGCATATCTTTGCACCGTGCCGATGATTTTTGCGGCAATTCTTTTGCTGATTGAAACGGCACAGTATATTGAATTTTAATTTGTAAACGGAAGAGACTATGGATAAAACGGATTTTATGCGGATTGCGCTCGACGCGGCAAAACAAAGTGCCGCTGAGGCGGAAGTCCCCGTGGGCGCGGTCATTGTGCGCAACGGGGAAGTTGTTGCCGTGGGCAGAAATCGCCGCGAAGCCGTAAAAGACGCGCTTTCGCATGCGGAAATCGAGGCGATTCGCACTGCCTGTGCGGTTTTGGGCGGTTGGCGGCTTTGGGAGTGCGAAATGTTCGTGACCTTAGAGCCGTGCCCGATGTGCGCGGGCGCGATTCTGAATGCGCGGATTCGCAAGGTGACTTTTGGGGCATATGACCCCAAAAACGGCGCGCTTTCAAGTGTAATGCAGATGTATGCGTATCCGTTTACCCACAAGCCCGCCGTCGAGGGCGGCGTTTTTGAAACGGAATGTGCCGCTGTGCTGTCGGATTTTTTTAAGAAATTACGGTCGCCGGGCGACACCGAATCGTAAATTTTGCTCCGTAAGTTTACTTGGTAGGGAATCTTTAAAAATCCTCTCGATTGGTCGCGCCAGCGCGACGGCAAATCGTTGGTTTACTTTGTACCGTTCTTAACTTTATCCTCTCGATTGGAGATGGCATCTTGTAGGGAACAACCTTTGTGTTGTTCAAAAATTTACAGCAAAAAAATCGAGCATTCTATTGTCTAGCATCTTATATCTAAAAAGGAGATACAAAAAATGAGTGAAGGTTGTTCCGGGAATTGCAGTTCCTGCTCTGAAAACTGTGAAAAGAAAGACATGCGCTTGCCCGAAAATAAGTACAGCACCGTCAAAAAGGTCATCGGGGTTGTCAGCGGCAAAGGCGGCGTCGGCAAAAGTCTTGTGACCTCTCTGTTGGCGGTCGCGGCGCAGTCTGCGGGCAAACAGGCGGCGATTTTGGACGCCGATGTAACCGGACCGTCTATCCCCAAAGCGTTCGGTCTGCACGAGCGTGCCGAAGGCAGTGAGGACGGGCTGTTCCCGATGCAAACCAAAACCGGAGTGCGCGTGATGAGCGTGAATTTGCTCTTAGAAAAAGAGGATGCCCCCGTCATTTGGCGCGGACCTGTGATTTCGGGGATGATTAACCAGTTTTGGCAAGAGGTCATTTGGGGCGATGTTGATTATATGTTTGTCGATATGCCGCCCGGCACCGGCGATGTGCCGCTGACTGTATTCCAAAGTCTGCCCGTGGACGGCATCGTCATTGTGACCACCCCGCAGGATTTGGTGACGCTGATTGTCAAAAAAGCGTATAACATGGCGAAAATGATGGACATTCCCGTGTTGGGGCTGGTCGAAAATATGAGTTATTTTGAGTGCCCCGATTGCGGCAAACGCCATTCGGTTTTTGGAGAAAGCAAATTGGACGCGGTCGCAAAAGAGCTCGGTGTGCCCGTGCTTGCGCGGCTGCCGATTGACCCGAAAACCGCCGCATTGGTTGATAAAGGTGCGGTGGAATTGGCAAACACCGATATGTTTAACGATTTTATTGCGAAATTATAAGACAGATAACGGACGAGGCTTCGCGCTTCGTCCGTTTTTTGTTGTAAGGGCGATGTCATTCCCGAAATAGGCGAATTCCGTCCGTCTCAACGTGGATAAATTTAAATTTGTCATCCTGAGCGAAGCGAAGGATCTCAAAAAGAGAGTGCAACGAAAACG
>JBJEPS010000028.1:0-22688 GCA_051881355.1 Candidatus Fimenecus sp.
ATTCTACCATAGACCTGCTTTTTTGTGCTGTCTGCACAACTTGGGGCAGTTCAGCGTGCGTTATCGGCTTGTTTTTTTAGATTATTCCGCGTGGTGGTGCTCGTAATGACAGCTGTCCTCTTGAAACAGCGCGGGGTCATACGCAATCCCGTTTTTGTCGTAATAGTCCTTGACCGCGGCTTTAATTGCCTCCTCGGCAAGCACGGAGCAATGGATTTTCACCGCCGGCAGACCGTCGAGCGCCTCGACCACCGCTTGGTTGGTGAGTTTCAGCGCGTCCTCAATCGGCTTGCCCTTAATCATATCGGTTGCCATGGAGCTGGTCGCAATCGCCGACGCACAACCGTAGGTGTTGAACTTCACATCGGTGATGATGCCGTCCTGCACCTTGATATACATTTTCATAATATCGCCGCATTTGGCGTTGCCCACCTCGCCGACACCGTCCGCGTCCTCAATTTTGCCGACATTGTGCGGTGTGGCAAAATGCTCCATTACTTTCTCGCTGTATTCCATTATGCAAGACCTCTTTCCTTCTGAATTCTCTCCCACAGCGGAGACATACTGCGCAGCCGTTCGATGATTTCGGGTACACAGGAAATAATATAGTCAACCTCTTCTTCGGTATTGGTTTCACAAAGCGACAACCGCAAAGAGCCGTGCGCGACCTCGTGCGGCAAACCGATGGCAAGCAACACATGGCTCGGGTCTAAAGAGCCCGAAGTGCACGCAGAGCCCGATGATGCGGAAATCCCTTTCATATCGAGATATAATAAAAGTGATTCGCCCTCGACGCCCTCAAAACTGATATTTACATTACCGGGCAAGCGCTGTTCGCGGTCACCGTTTAAGCGGCTACTGTCAATTTTCAAAAGCCCGTCAATTAAGCGGTCGCGAAGCGCCGTGACCTTAGCGGTATTTTCCGCAAGGTTGTCATTCGCCTCTTTGAGCGCCGCCGCCATACCTGCCATCGCGTAAACCGCCTCGGTACCCGCGCGTCTGCCGCGTTCTTGACCGCCGCCCTCAATTAAGTTCGGCAGGCGAATGCCCTGTCTGCAATACAGCGCGCCGATGCCCTTCGGTCCGTGGAATTTGTGCGCTGACATCGACAGCATATCAATATTCTGCGCTTTCACATCTATCTGTAAATGCCCTGCCGCTTGGACGGCGTCCGTGTGAAAGAGCACCCCTTTTTCATGGCAAACCGCGCCGATTTCGGCGATGGGCTGAATCGTGCCGATTTCATTGTTCGCGTACATCACGGTGACAAGTGCCGTGTCCTCGCGAATGGCGTTTTTCACATCTTCGACTTTCACAATTCCGTTTTCGTAAACGGGCAGATACGTGATTTCAAAGCCGTACTGTTCCAGTTTTTTCACCGTGTGCAGCACCGCGTGATGCTCAAAGCTCGTGGTGATAATATGCTTTTTGCCTTTTTTCGCCATCAACTCAGCGGCGCCTTTAATTGCCCAGTTGTCCGCCTCACTGCCGCCCGAGGTGAAATAAATCTCGTTTGTCTCGGCGTTTAAGACCTTGGCAATCGTCTCTCGTGCCGCTTGCACACCGTGGTGTGCGGTCTGCCCGATTCTGTAAAGGCTGGACGCATTGCCGTAGGTATCTTTTAAATACGGCAGCATTGCCTGCAATGCCGTATCGGACAGCTTTGTCGTTGCGGCATTATCTGCATAAACCTGCATAAAAACATCTCTTTTCTATATATAAAACAATATTTGAATTCCTTATTCATAGTAATTTCCTATGAATTCGGTAATATCATACAACCAAAGTAGGATATTGTCAATAGCGCGCCTTACAAAACCTTACATTTCCGCAAAAAATTTTTCGGCATAGCGCACAGACCCCATTGCATCTTTGGAATAAAAGTCCGCGCCGATGCGGTCAGCATAGTCTTGCGTCAAGACCGCACCGCCGACCATCACGCGGCATGCGGGGTATTCGCGGTGCAACAGCGCAATGGTTTTTTCCATATTGACCACGGTGGTGGTCATTAAGGCGCTCAAACCCACCAGCTTCACCTGTTCGCGGCGCGCCGTTTCTAAAATCAATTCGGGGTCTACATCTTTGCCCAAATCGAGCACAGCAAACCCGTAATTTTCAAGCAACACCTTCACAATATTTTTGCCGATGTCGTGAATATCGCCTTTGACCGTTGCCAATACGATTTTGTGCGCATTTTTATTTGCGTCAGGTGTGCCTGTCTCCTGCAAAACCGCTTTGATTTCGTCAAATGCCGCCTTTGCCGCGTCTGCACTCATCAAAAGCTGGGGCAAAAAGATTGTGCCCTGTTCAAAGCCCTGCCCCACGCGGTCAAGTGCGGGAATTAACTGCGTATTGATAATGTCAAGCGGCGCGGCGGTTTGCAGCAGTTCTTTGGTGCGCGCCGCCGCCTCGGCTTTTAACCCTTTTTCGACGGCAGACTGCAAATCGCCCGTCGCGGCGGCAGTCGGTGCTACTGTATTATCGGTTGCATTTTGAATGTACGCTTCAAAATTTGCGTCCAACCCTTTTAACGCACAGAATGCGTAATATGCGTTCATCATTGCCTCGCTTTTCGGGTTGATAATACCTGCGGACAGTCCGTTTTCCATTGCCAGCGTAAAAAATGCGGCGTTGATATGGTCGCGCTTTGGGAGACCAAACGAAATATTCGACACGCCCAACACCGTGTGCGCGCCCAAGGTGTTACGAATATGGTGTAGCGCGTCCAGCGTAATATTGGCGTTTTGCGCGCCCGTGCTGACGGTCATAGCAAGCGTATCAAAAATCAAGTTCTTTTTGTCGATTCCGTATTCTGCCGCCGTTTTCAAAATCCGTTCGGCAATTTGGATTCTGCCCTCTGCCGTGTCGGGAATCCCGTTTTCATCAAGCGTCAGACACACAACCGCGCCGCCGTACTTTTTGGCAAGCGGAAAAACTGCTTCCATCGACTCTTTCTTGCCGTTTACGGAGTTAATCAGCGGTTTGCCGTTATAGATGCGTAAAGCACGTTCCATGGCAACGGTGTCGGAAGTATCGATTTGCAACGGCAGATTGGTTATCCCTTGCAAGCTCTGCACGGTGCGTTCCAGCACGGCAGGTTCGTCAATTTCAGGCAGTCCCACATTGACGTCTAAAATGTGTGCGCCCGCGTCAATCTGTGTCGCGGCTTCGGAAAGAATATAGGCTTCGTCGCCGTTTATCAGTGCAGCTTTCAACCGTTTTTTGCCCGTGGGGTTGATACGCTCGCCGATGAGCACGGGTTTTTCCCCGAGCGTGACGGTCTTGCCGTAAGAGGTTACGGCTGTAAAGTTTTTTTGCTTAACAGGTTGCGGCGCAACAGATTTGCACACAGCCGCCGCTTGTAAATGCGCGGGGCTTGTGCCGCAGCAGCCGCCGACCGCCCAAACGCCTTTGGTATTTGCAATTTTCAACAAATCTTCGGTAAATTCTGTAGGTGTTACATTGTAAGAGGTCACGCCGTCCACGCAGACAGGCAAGCCCGCATTCGGGTTGACGACTATCGGCGTGCTCGCATATTCCAAGGCTTTTTCCACGAACGGCAACATTTGTTTCGGCCCTAAACCGCAGTTAAAGCCAAACGCGTCCACCCCGAAAGATTCTAAGGTCACCACGGCGGTTTCAATATCCGCCCCCGTTAAGAGCTTGCCCTGCGCGTCAAAAATCATCGTGACCACCACGGGCAAATCGCAGTTTTCTTTTGCGGCAAGCACCGCCGCCTTGATTTCATACAGATCGCCCATAGTTTCAATCAAAATCAAATCCGCACCGTCTGCACCTGCGCACACCTGTTCTTTGTAAAGTTCATAGGCTTTACAGAATTCCAACTCGCCGTATGGCTTTAACAGTTTGCCTGTCGGCCCCATATCCAAAGCCACAAGCACTTCGCGGTCTGCCGCACTTGCCGCCGCACGGGCATTTTCCACCCCTGCGCACACAAGTTGCGGCACAGTGTAGCCCGTACCGACGAATTTCAGCGCATTCGCGCCGAAGGTATTGGTTTTTAAAATATCACAGCTAGCGTCTACATAGGCTTTGTGGATTTCCCGAATGACCTCGGGGTGCGTGACATTCCAAATTTCGGGCAATTCCCCTGCCGCAAGACCGCGCGCTTGCAGCTGTGTGCCCATGGCGCCGTCAAATAACAGCATTTCCTTACCGAAGCGTTCACGAAATCCCATTTTCCTCTTCCTTTCTGTATGCACAGTCCGTATTGTCACACAGCGCACAGCCGCGTTTATCGCAAAGCTCTGCTTCGCGCGTTAAGCCGATAAATGCCGTCACGGACTTGGTCGGCAGCATTAAGCAGGACTCTGTCAGCACAAGCCCTATGCGTTTTGTAATTTCCAACAGCGAGAACAAATCCTTTTGCGCAGTAAGCGCCATATCGCCGTATCCCGGTGAAAACCGCGGGCGCAAATACCAACCGTTTTTGTTTTCTTTGGCGGCAATTTCAGCACAAACCTCGTCGCAGTAGCTTTCGGTTGCGGCGGCAAGTACCGCCTGCGCCACAGCAGCTTTGGCGCTGTCGGTCGCCGAATAGCGGCGCAAAAGCCTGTCCGCCCCCGCGCCGAGCGTTGCGGCAAATACCAAAACGCGCTCGCAGGTGCGCAAATGGCGGCAAAGCTTTTCACTGTCAAACACCTTGTCGCCGATTTTGACTTCCCGTTTCGACAAAAAGACGAGCGGGAACTCCCCGTATATGCTTTTCGGCTGAATTTCCGTTTGCATCACAGTTTCCACCTCATCAATCAAATGCAAGGTGGCTTCGTCCGGTGCGTTTTGCCGAAATCCCAAATAGCGCAATACTTCTTTTTCGGATATTTTCATTCTGTTATCCCTTATTACAGCAGGTCTTTTTTGTTTTCTGCTTTTCCACCAAATACGCAAGCGTTATCGAGTCCACCGCTTCGTTAATTGCGTCCAAAACATTTTGCCAAACCTCATAGGTCACACAGTCGGCGCAGTTTTCACAGCGGTGTTCTTCTTCGAGGCACGAAACCGGCGCCAAGCTCCCCTCGGTCACGCGCAAAATGCCGCCGACAGTGTAATTTTCGGGGGATTTGGTTAGTTTATACCCCCCCTGCTTGCCGCGCGTACTTTCCACAAAACCCGCCGCCGACAGAAGCTTAATAATCTGCTCCAAATACTTTTCGGAAATTCCCTGTCTGTGGGCTATCGTTTTAATCGAAATATAGCCCTCGTCCGTATGCATGGCAAGGTCTAACATCAGCCGCAGTGCATACCGCCCTTTCGTGGAAATTTTCATTGCCGTTTCCCTCTTTTATTCGCATCAATTTGTATATAGCATTTCCGTCCGAACTATAATAATACAAAAATGGTAGGAATTCAACCTGTTTTTTACAATTCCTTGACGAAGCGTACAAAAAAGGGTACTATACAATCAGAAATTACCTTGGAGGCGCACTTTATGCGAATGCTCGATATTTTGGAACACAAGCGGTGCAAAAAAGAACTAACGGACCGAGAAATTTCGTTTTTTGTAAATGGCTTTACGAACGCGGAAATTCCCGATTATCAAATGTCCGCACTGTTAATGACGATTTGCTTAAACGGTATGACCGAACGGGAAACCGCAACGCTTACCGATTGTATGGCACATTCGGGCGATATGCTGGATTTGTCGGATTTAGGGCATACAACCGCCGACAAGCACTCCACAGGCGGTGTGGGCGACAAAACCACCTTGCTTGTTGCGCCGATTTGTGCGGCAGCAGGCATAAAAATCGCAAAAATGAGTGGGCGGGGTCTTGGGCACACCGGTGGCACGATTGACAAATTAGAAAGTATTCCGGGATTTCGTGTATCACTTTCCGAAGCAGAATTTAAAACACAGGTGCAGGCAATCGGGCTTGCCGTTATAGGGCAGACCGCCGACCTTGCGCCCGCCGACAAAAAGCTGTACGCGCTTCGAGACGCAAGCGGTACGGTGAACAGCATTCCGCTGATTGCGTCCTCGATTATGAGCAAAAAGCTCGCGGCAGGGGCAAAAAATATTGCGCTCGATGTAAAATGCGGCAGTGGGGCGTTTATGCAAACGGTCGATGACGCGCGCGCATTGGCAGAGGAAATGGTGCGCATCGGAAAAACCTGCGGCAGAAATACCGCGGCGGTAATCACCGATATGGACTCTCCCTTAGGCACACACATCGGCAACGCCTTGGAGGTTACTGAAGCATGCGCTGTTTTGCGCGGCAAGGGTGCGGCGGACTTGCGGGAACTCTGCCTGATTTTGAGCGCACATTTAATTGCCATGGCAACACAAACCGATTATGACGCTGCCTACTGCACGGCAGAACGCGTTTTGCAAAGCGGCGAAGCCTTTGAAAAACTTTGTCAAATGGTGCGTGCGCAAGGCGGCGACGTTTCTGTGTTGGAACAAGACACCTGTTTTTTGCAAGCGGCAGTCTCCCGCGAAGTCAAAGCGCCAAAAGACGGCTTTATCGCGCGTATGCAAACGCAAACGGTTGGGGAAAGCGCGTCGCTGTTGGGCGCGGGGCGCGAGACCAAAGAAAGCACATTGGACTACGCTGCAGGCATTGTCCTCTGCAAGAAAACGGGTGATTTTGTAAAGCAAGGCGAAACACTCGCCACGCTGTACGCCGCAACAGATGAAAAATGCCGCGCAGGTGAACAGCGGTTTTTGGAAAGCCTGACATTTTCTGAAATTAAGCCCCCAAAAACGCCGCTAATTCTCGGCACGGTGGAATAAAAGGCAAAAACAAGTCCCCCGCAGAATTGTCAACCGACAGTTCTGCGGGGGACTTTTATAAGATATACAGAGATATTTAGAACAGACCGGAAATATTGCCGTCGCCGTCCACATCGATATTGTATGCGGCAGGGACTTTCGGCAACCCCGGCATGGTCATAATGTCGCCTGTCAGTGCGACCACAAAGCCTGCACCTGCCGACAGGCGCAGTTCGCGCACGGTTAAGGTAAAGCCGCTCGGCGCACCCAACAGCGCGGGATTGTCCGACAGAGAATACTGCGTTTTCGCCACGCACACAGGCAAATTTCCTTTGCCGAGTGCCTCGATTTCCGCCAAATTCTTTTTCGCCTGTGCGGTAAAGGTCACACCGTCCGCGCGGTAAATCTCTTTCGCAATCGTTTCTAACTTCTCCGGGATAGAAAGTGCGGTATCATACAGCGGGTGGTACTTCGACGGCTTTTCTGCAATGGTTTTGCAAACCTTTTCTGCCAAATCTGTACCGCCTGCGCCGCCTTTTGCAAACACTTCCGTCAAAGAAACTTCTACGCCCATTTCGCGACAAAAGTCCTCAATCACTTGAATTTCCGCATCACTGTCCGTACCGAAACGGTTGATTGCCACCACGGCGGGCACACCGTATTTCTGCATATTTTCAATATGCGTTTTCAAATTGACAATGCCTTTTTTGAGCGCTTCGACATTCTCGGCACCGAGGTCTGCCTTCCCGACGCCGCCGTTGTATTTGAGTGCGCGAATGGTTGCCACAATCACGATGCAAGACGGTTTTAGCCCTGCAAAACGGCATTTAATATCGAGGAATTTTTCCGCGCCGAGGTCTGCGCCGAAGCCCGCTTCGGTGATACAGTAATCCGCCAATTTCAGTCCCAATTTGGTTGCCGTAACGGAGTTGCAGCCGTGCGCAATGTTCGCAAACGGTCCGCCGTGCATCAGCGCAGGGGTGTTTTCCAGCGTTTGCACCAAATTCGGTTTGATGGCGTCCTTCAAAAGTGCCGCCATTGCGCCCACGCACTGCAAATCACGTGCAAATACGGGTTCACCTGCATAGGTGTATGCCACCAAAATATTGCCGAGCCGCATTTTGAGGTCGTCTATATCCGACGCAAGGCACAAAATTGCCATCACCTCGCTTGCGACAGTAATCATAAAGCTATCCTCGCGCGGGACGCCGTTCACCTTGCCGCCGAGACCCAAAACAACATTGCGAAGCGCGCGGTCGTTCATATCAAGGCACCGTTTAAAGAGAATTCGACGCGGGTCAATCCCAAGCTCGTTCCCCTGCTGTAAATGGTTGTCAATCACCGCGCAAAGCAGATTGTTCGCCGCGGTTATGGCGTGCATATCCCCCGTAAAATGCAGGTTAATGTCCTCCATCGGCACGACCTGTGCATAGCCGCCGCCTGCCGCGCCGCCTTTGACGCCGAACACGGGACCCATAGACGGCTCACGAAGTGCAATGACAGCATTTTTGCCGATTTTCTGCATAGCTTCGCCCAAACCCACAGTCACGGTGGTTTTTCCCTCGCCCGCAGGGGTGGGGTTAATTGCCGTCACCAAAATCAGTTTCCCGTCAGGTCTATCCTTATACTTTTCGCACAGCGAAAGCGGCAGTTTCGCTTTATATTTGCCGTACAATTCCAAATCTTCCGCATCTATGGCAAGCTTTTCCGCAATTTTTCCAATCGGTTGCATTTCTGCCGCCTGTGCGATTTCAATATCCGTTAACATCGGTTTTACCTCCCGCAAATCGTATCTAAATGCTGTTTGGTCGTTTGCGCCCACTGGTAGCCCAGCATATACTCGCCTGTATAGCTTTCCATTGCCGTCTTATTCTTTTGCAGCAACGCATATAAGTCACAGGTGAATTTATCGGTATCTACGCTGCGCTGGTTGCGCACATCAATGAGAATATCCGAAATACCCGCATCCGCAAGCGACACGCGCAGGCTTTTCAGCACCTTGCGAAACAGCGACTGCACGGTTTCATCATAATCGCGGTCAGGCCAAAGCATGGAAATCGCATTTTCAGTGCTGACCGAGCCGCCGCGGCGATCCACAAGCAATGCCAACAGCTCCTTTGCCTTACTGCTGGAAAAATAGACAGGTTTATTTTGCACAAATACGTCAAAATATCCAAAGGTTTTCATTTGTATACTGTGCGCCGCCGAAAACGTTTGCAAAGATGAAGCCTTTTCAATTTCGTGGCGAATCATATCCTCAGAGAAGGGCTTTAACACATACCCGATGGCGTTTACCCCAAACGCATCAAAGGCATACTCCTTAAAACCGGTCACAAAAATGATTTTTATATTCTTATCGATGCGAAGCAGCCGTTCGGCAAGCTCCAGTCCCGACATCACCGGCATTTCAATATCCAAAAATGCCAAATCAATTCTGTGTTTTGCAGCATGCTCTAAAGCATCTGCCGGATTTGAAAACGCATCAAACCCCGTAACCTGCGGCAAAGATAGACAAATATCGCGCAAATCTTCAAGCGCCAATCTTTCGTCGTCTACGGAAACAACCTGCATAACTCATCCTTCTCCTTTTTCCTGTGTTGATATAGGTATATATACAGTGACGGTCGTACCCACTGACGGCGTACTGTCTACAACCACTTCGGCATGCATCATAGTTGCCAAACGATACTGAATGTTAGACAGCCCCACATGGCTGCGCCCGTCTGCCGAAAACACCGTGGCAGGGTCAAAGCCGACGCCGTCATCTTCCACAGTCACTATATAATTTCTCTCGTCTTTACGTGTGGAAAGCTTCACAGTACCGCCCTCCGGACGTTTGGTGACGCCATGCTTAATGGCGTTTTCCACCAACGGCTGAATGCTTAATGTCGGCACGGTGAAATTGTCCTCTTCAATGTCGTATTCAATTGTGAGCTTGTCCGCAAAACGCAGCAACTCAATATTGCAGTAATACTGAATATGCACCAGTTCCGTGCGAAACGGTATGGGCTCTGTATGCGTTAAGCTGTCCATATTTCCGCGCAAATAATAGGAAAAGTCAATCACCGCTTTTTCTGCCGTTTTCGGGTCGCGGCGAATTAAAGATTTGATTGTATTCAAGGCATTATACAGAAAATGCGGCTGGATTTGAGAAATCATCACCGACATATTCGCCTTTTCCAGCTCGCGCTCGAGTTCTTTGGCTTGCTGTGCATTTGTATACATTACCATGGCACTTCTCGCATGGATAATGGTAATAAACAACGCGAACAGAGAAAATGCAATCGGCATAAACGAGGAACAACGGAACGGCATTGCCCCACAAGTGTATAACGCGTCTACCGTGATGCCGACAAGCAAAAACAAATAGGCACAGCACAAAAGCCCGGCATTTTTCTCCCCTCTGGCAAGACTTTGACAAAGCTTGTTAATTAAGTACAAGTCCGCCACGGTGGAGAAGAGCTGCAGCACCATAAAATAGTAATTGGTATAGACGGTGTTCGGTAAAAAATCCACACCGATAACCACCAGCAAAAACAAAACGCTTAAAAGTGCCATGGATTGCAGACTGACCTTCAGCCGCAATTCATCGCGGAAATAGATAATGGAAATCAGTTTGATGATAAAGGTGCTCGCAAACGAAAACAGGAACATTTTTTCATAGCTCAAATTTCCAAACAGCGGTTGGGATACCGCATACCCTTCGGTGGAAATGAGCATACGCAGTGCCAAAGCAACAAACAGCACCGTCAGCCATGGGGAGAAATAGCGAATTTTGGAGCGTGCGCTGAAAAGCGCCAAAACTACCGCGGCATACAAAATAATGCCGATGAGTGCAAATCGAAGAGCGAGTAAGCCATTTGTGTAAGCGGTTTCATAGGCATAGTCAGTAATCATCGGTATCAGATAAAGTCCCGAAAATGAATCCGCCGAAACTTCAATAACAATTTCGTGCAGCCCTTCGTCCAAATACACCTTTTCCTTATGAGCATCTGCGCTCGTGTGGGTTTCGCCGTAGATTTTGGAAAGTGTGCCGCTCTCCGTGACCAAAGTGCCGTCCAAATACACACGGTAGGCGCACGCCAAATTCGGCACAATGATTTCGATCGGGTTGTCATACGAAAGTCCTTGTATATAACACCGATAGGAAGCGTAGCCGCCGTTCGGGTACGGCATGCTGTGCAGGGGACTGCCCGCCCAGGAGCCGGGCACATCAATCGAGTCCGCCCCCATCGTACTGCCGGTTTCCGAAAGCAACTGCCCGTAATAGAACTCCCAATTTCCACGTAGATAATAGCGGTGTGTTTTCGCAAGCGACACTGCCCCGCTGAAGTCAAAGGTATAATTTTCCTGCTTGATGCTGTCATGCTGCAAGGAGCGATTGCCGAAAAAGAACATTCCGCCGATTGCAGTAGCTGCTGCCAAAACAAAACAGACCAAATACAGGTTGGCTTTATGTTTTTGCAAAAATTTACGCAGTCGCATTTTCGCCGCCCTCCCGTATCCGAATCAGAAATCAAACCAACATAGATTATAGACGAAAATACAAAAGAAAACAAGCATTTTTCCATATATTTTAAGTTGACAAGGCACGCACGGAAAGGTATAATCTTTTCATTATAAAGGAAAGTGTGTCTTTTTACACTTTCTGCGTTAAGGAGTCTGTAAAAGTATGGAATGGACAGGGTTAAACGAATTACGGGAAAAATATTTAAGTTTTTTTGAAAGCAAAGGACATTTGCGTCTGCCGAGCTTTTCGCTTGTACCGCAAGGCGACAAAAGTCTGCTTTTAATCAATTCCGGCATGGCGCCGATGAAAAAGTATTTTACGGGGGAAGTTACACCGCCGAGAAAGCGCGTGACCACCTGCCAAAAGTGCATTCGCACGCCCGATATTGAAAATGTGGGTAAAACCGCTCGGCACGGTACCTATTTTGAAATGCTCGGCAATTTCTCCTTCGGCGATTATTTCAAGGAAGAGGTCATTCCGTGGGCATGGGAATTCTGTACGAAGGTCATGGAAATGGACCCCGAGCGTCTTTATATCAGCGTCTATGAAGAGGACGACGAGGCGTACGATATTTGGACAAAAAAAATCGGCGTGAAACCCGACCACATGGTGCGTTTCGGTAAGGAGGACAACTTCTGGGAGCACGGTGCAGGTCCGTGCGGTCCGTGCTCGGAAATCTACTATGACCGCGGTGAAAAATACGGTTGCGGCAAGCCCGACTGCAAGGTCGGCTGTGACTGTGATCGTTACATTGAATTTTGGAATTTGGTATTCACCCAGTTTGACAACGACGGCAACAACAATTACACCCGCCTTGCGCACCCCAACATTGATACAGGCATGGGCTTAGAGCGCTTGGCGTGCATCGCGCAGGATGTTGATAACCTATTTGAAGTCGATACCGTACAGAATATTATGAAGCACATTATGCGCATTGCCGATGTCGAATACCACAAGGACGAGAAAAAAGATGTTTCCCTGCGCGTGATTACCGACCATATCCGCAGTACAACCTTTATGATCGGTGACGGCGTGATGCCCTCAAACGAAGGCAGAGGCTATGTTTTGCGCCGCCTGTTGCGCCGCGCGGCACGCCACGGCAGACTGTTAGGCATTGACCGTCCGTTTTTGTCGGAGGTTGCCGAAACCGTAATTCAAGAAAACGCGACCGCTTATCCGAATTTGGTGGAGAAAAAGGACTTCATTTTAAAAGTCATTGCCAATGAAGAAGAAAATTTCTCCAAAACGATTGACGCAGGTCTGCAAATTTTAGAAAAGATGATTGACGAGGCGGACAGCTCCGTATTCAGCGGTGAGGACGCATTCAAGCTGTCCGACACCTTCGGCTTCCCCATCGACCTGACGAAAGAATTGCTGGAAGAGCGCAATATGACTGTCGATGAGGAACGTTTCCGTGCGCTTGTCAAAGCACAGCGCGATCGCGCCCGCAAAGCGCGTGTAGACGCGGGGCAGGACGCTTGGAAAGGCTCTGCCGACGCGACAAAAGGTATGGCGGCAACTGAATTCTGCGGCTATACGGATTTTGACTGTGCGGCAACCGTTGCGGCGATTGTGGCAGGCGACAAAGCCGTAGACTATGCAGAAAACGGTGAAAAAGTCACGGTTGTGCTGAACAAAACCCCGTTCTACGGGGAAGGCGGCGGGCAGACCGGCGACATCGGTACGCTTTCGGGCAACGGCTTTACCTTTACCGTCACCGGCACGGCAAAAACCGCCGAGGGCGTATATCTCCACCACGGCTATGTCAGCGACGGTGAAAGCATTGCCGTCGGGCAGGCTGTTACGGCGGCGGTCGATAAGGACACCCGTCTTGCAACAATGCGCAACCACTCCGCGGCACATATTTTGCAGGCAACACTGCGGAAAATTCTCGGCACGCATGTCGAGCAGGCAGGGCAGCTGGTAAACGCAGAGGAAATGCGCTTTGACTTTTCGCACTTCTCCGCGCTGACGGCAGAAGAACTTGCCGAAGTCGAGGAAACCGTCAACAATGTGATTTTTGCCGCCATGCCCGTGGAAACCGCGCAAATGTCGATTGACGAGGCAAAGAAAATGGGCGCGATGGCGCTGTTCAGCGAGAAATACGGCGATGTGGTGCGCGTGGTCAAAATCGGCGATTACTCCACCGAGCTTTGCGGCGGCACGCATGTGCAGAACACCGCTATGTTAGGGTTGTTCAAAATTGTTTCCGAAACCTCCGTTGCGGCAGGTGTGCGCAGAATTACCGCCGTTACGGGCACGGGCGTGCTTCGCTATATCACGCAAAATCACGCGCTGATTTGCGATGTTGCCTCGGCGCTCAAAGTCGCGAATCCGTTGGATTTGGTCCACCGTGCGGCAGCACTTACGGTGGATTTGAAAGAGAAAGAACGTGAAATTCAAAAACTGCAAGCCGAAATCAACAGCTTTAAAACCGCAGGGCTAATGGCGGGTGCAGTCGATGTGAACGGCGTACAGTTGGTCGTTTATTACGCAGGTGAGGAGGGCGCAGACGCGCTTCGTTCGATGGCTGAAACCGCAAGAGATTCCGCGCCGTGTGCCGTAGCAGTAATTGCCGGAACAAATGCGGAAAAAGGCACGGTTTCGTTTGCCTGTGCATGCAGTCAGGACGCAATTGCGAGAGGTGCGCACGCGGGGAATATTGTCCGTGAGGTTGCCAAAATCGCAGGCGGTAACGGCGGCGGCAAGCCTGACATGGCGATGGCGGGCGGCAAAGACGCGTCTAAAATTGACGACGCGCTGATGCGTGCCGATGAAATTTTACGAAATATACTGAAATAAGGTGAAAAGAATGGATTGTCTGTTTTGTAAAATCATTGCAGGGGAAATCCCCTCAAAAAAGGTGTATGAGGACGAGCATTGCTTTGCGTTTTATGACATTAACCCGCAAGCAGACACACACTTTTTAGTCGTGCCGAAAATGCATTTGGCGAGCGCAAACGAAATTACGGCGGAAAATGCGGCGGAGATTGCGCACATTTTCACGGTGATTCCGCAAATTTGTAAAGAACTGGGGCTTGAGAGCTATCGGATTATCAACAACTGCGGTGCAGGTGCAGGGCAGACGGTACTGCATTTGCATTTCCACGTGCTGTCAGGCGATACGCTCGGCGAGCGGCTGGTATAAGCGATGACGCGTCCGTTTTGCGTCATTGGGTTTTCCATGCTTTTCACGCTTTTTGCGGCAAGTGCTCTTGGAAATCAGAAAGCGATAGGTGCAGCGTTTTTCGCTGTGCTTATCGCTTTTGTACTTTCTTTGTGTGTGCGAAAAACAAGGTGTGACCGCACCCTGCCGACTGCGCTGTGTGCTTCCTTGTTGGCGCTTGCGTTGCTCTTTTGCGCAAATGCACGATATACGCAAAAGCAAACGGTGGTTTTCTCATCAGGAACGGTGGAAATCACTGCCTCGCTTGATGACTTGCCATACAGCGAAAACGGACGATATTATGCGGTTTTGCGCGTACACACGCTGAACGGCGAAAAAGCGGATTTTAAACTACGGTTTGTATCGAATACACCGCAGGATTTTTCGGCGCATGACACAGTGTATATGACCGTCAAGCCTTTTCGTCTCGGCGCGGGCGGCGATACAACATACGATACATATTACCGTGCCAAGGAGCTTATTTGCGGCGCGTATGCCGTAGGCGATATTCGTACGACTGCACAAACCCAAACCGATTGGTATTCGTATATAATATCGTTTCGCGCGTCCCTTTGCCGAAAAATTACCGAAACCGTATCCGGTGACGCAGGCGGACTGCTTGCGGCAATGGCGTTGGGCACGCGGGGCTATCTGTCAGATAGCGCAGAAAATCATTTTCGCGCCGCAGGCATTTCCCATCTGTTGGCGGTATCGGGATTGCATTTGACCACTTGGACATTCGTACTGTTTGAAGCTTTACAGTATTGTCGTGTGCGCCGCAAGGTCCGTGCGGCGGCAGGACTATGCTTTATCCTCTTTTTTGCCGTGCTCACGGGCGGTGCACCGTCCGTTTGGCGCGCCGCCTGTATGACGGGCACGGTATTTGCCGCTGAGCTGTTTCATCGCGAAGCAGAGTCGTTCAACAGCATAGGACTTGCACTGTTTTTAATGCTCACGGCGAATCCGTTTGCCGCACGGGATTTATCTTTGCTGTTATCCGTGTTTTCCGCCACGGGAATTCTACTGTTTTCCAAACCATTGGGAACCGCCTTTTCACGGCTGTTGCGTAATGTGAAGGCAAAACCGTTGGAAGCCTTGCTGAAAACCGTATTTTCCGTGACGACGGTCACGGTATCTGCAAGCATTTGTATCCTACCCGTGCAAATGTGGGCATTCGGGACGGTTTCGCTCGCCGCGCTCCCCGCCAATTTTCTGTGCCTGACTGTCGGCAGCGTCGCTATGGTCTGCGGTACACTCGGTGCGCTGTTGTCGCTTTTACATCTATCCGCACTTGGGCAAATGCTGTTGTTTGTCGCCTCTCTTGCGGCAAAATGGCTGTTGACGGTTACAACGTGGTTTGCCGAAAATTGCCGTGTGCTTTTGCCTGTGGATTCCAATTATTCTAAGCTCCTGCTCTCTATTCTTTTTCTCGGTGCGGCTGTGCTTTTATGCTTGCGCGCACCGCGCAAGCGTCTTGTGCGCTTTGCGGCAGTAGGTGCGGCAACAGTATTTCTGTTTTGCAATCTCACCGTGTATTTTGTACGGGAAAATCGCTTACAGCTTATGGCTTGTGATGTGGGTGAGGGCGTGGCAGTCGTTCTGCACATAAAAGGAGAAACCGTTTTGCTGTGCAGCGGCGGGGACTACTTTGCAGAATCCGAAATTTGTGGTATACTGTCTATGTACGGTGTTACGCATTTAGACGCACTGATTTTGCCGTGTGCAAGCGAAGCGGAGACTGAAGCGGGTCTCTCCGTTGCGCGGCAATACGGTGCAAATACGGTATACTGCTCCGATGCGCTCAAAACCGAAACGCTCGCCGTCGGAACAAGTATTCTGCCCATTCAACAATCCGTTGCCCGCTTTGCGGACGGCGCTTTAACCGTCTGCGTACAGCAACACGGGCAATATGCATATGCGAAAATTTTGTATGGTGATTTTTGCGCACTTATCTCATTTTGTGACACCAATAACTTTTACGGCGACTGTGCCGATGTTTTAATCTGCACAAAGGCAGTCCCGAAAAATGTGCATCCCACTGATTTCTGCTTGACGGTGATGAGTACCGAGACGCCGTCCGCGGCAGATTTTTGGTCAGTGTTGGACGGGAATGTCTGTACCACCGCCGAGAACGGCAGTATATCACTTTGCGCCGAAACAGACGGTACATTTCAAATCACAAGGAGGGGTTAAAATGCCTGCAATCGGAGAAACGGAACTCAAACAGCAAATCAAAGCGGGGGATTTTCCACGCGTTTGCCTGCTGTACGGCAGTGAGGGATATTTGAAGCAGTATTATGCCGATTTGCTGCCGAAAAAATGCGTCACGCCCGGTATGGAAGGCTTTAACCTCAAAAAATACGATTATGCCGACGGCACGCCGCTCTCAGCAGTATTGGATGCCGCGCAAACGCTCCCTGCCTTCGGCGGCAGCATGTGTATTGTGGCACACGATTACCCGTTAGATGCACTCCCGGCTGACGACAAAGCGGCATTGGACGGATATCTTGCGGACGCGCCTGAAAGCACAGTGCTGATTTTTTGGCAGGATACCGCCGAAATCAATCCGAAAAAAAATGCCAAGTGGCGAAGCGTGATTGCAGCTGTTAACCAAGCGGGCGTCACGGTCTGTCTGGACCGTTTGGACCGCGCCTCTCTTTGCAAACTGTTAATGGGCGGTGCGCAAAAGCGCGGTTGCACCCTTTCGCGGGAAAACGCCGCCTATCTTTCGGAAACGGTCGGCAATGATTTAAATTTGCTGCTCGGCGAGCTGGAAAAGCTGTGCAATTACAAGGAAACAGGCGAAATCAGCCGCGCCGATATTGATGCGGTTGCCACAAAATCATTGGAGGCAAATATTTTTGATTTATCCCGTGCGTTAACGGCAGGCAACTGTGCGCGCGCCCTTGAGATTTTACAAAAGCTTCTGCAGGAAAAAGAAAAGCCCGAGTTAATTCTCGGGACGTTGGCGGGGGCATATGTAGATATGTACCGCGTAAAGTTATCCCTTTCGGCAGGGGAAAACACCGAAGCATCGGCAAAGTATTTTGATTATAAGGGGAAAGAATTCCGCTTGCGCAACGCCGCGCGCGACGCGGCAAAGCTCGACATTCGGCAGCTACGCGCATGCCTTGACAACCTGAATGCAGCGGACAAGGAACTAAAATCGGGGCTGTTAAATCCCCAAACCGTGCTTGAACGGTTGCTCGTGCAGCTATCCGGTGCGAAAGCGAGAAATGTATGATACAACTCAAACAAGCCGTCATTGTAGAGGGCAAATACGATAAAATCAAATTGGAAAGCGTGATAGACGCTGTTATCCTCACCACCGACGGCTTCGGTGTATTCAAAGACAAGGAAAAACAGCGCCTGATTCGCCGTTTGGCGCAAGAGCGCGGCATTGTCGTGCTGACGGACAGCGATTCAGCGGGTTTCGTGATTCGTTCGTTTTTAAGCGGTATTGTACCGCCCGAACAAATTATCCATGTCTATATTCCCGATATTTTCGGCAAGGAAAAACGAAAAGCTGTCCCGTCCAAAGAGGGAAAGCTCGGCGTGGAGGGCATGGACACCGCACGGATTTTAGAAGCTCTCGAAACAGCGGGCGTACTGTGCACTGAAACGGATACACCCCCAATCCCCCGCCGGCAAGTCACAAAAACCGATTTTTACGAGGACGGTCTTTCAGGAAAAGCTGACAGCGCTGCACGGCGCAAAGCGCTGTTAAAGGAACTGGATTTACCGGAGCGTTTATCGGCAAACGCAATGCTGAAAATCATCAACACATTTCTAAGCTATGACGACTATAAACACGCGATACAAAAAATACAAAACGGAAAATAAAATGAAGGGCAGGAATTTTCCTGCCCTTTCACTATGTAAACGCATGCATTTCTCGGATTGGCTTTCCCCTACTTTTTTCCCATCAGCTGCAGAAGCAGACTGTGCACCAATTCTGTTTTTTCAAGCGGCTGCTTCTGAAAGGCTTCGGCAATCGAGTCGGAAACTGCCGCCGCACAGGTCATAAAATAGTCGCTGCCGCGTTTTGTCAGCCGAATAAACACATTGCGGCGGTCGCGTCCCGTGCGCACGCGTTCAATAAAATCCAGCTCCTCCAATTCATTGATCAGCTTCGACATTTGCTGTTTGGTCATTTGCAGCTCCGTCAGCAAAAAGCTCATCGGCAAACGCTTGTCGTGCGCGCGTTCCAGCAAATACAAAATATGAAAACCGTGCGTATGAATTTTCGGACCCGACATAGAAGACGGGTGACGGTGCAGCGCACTGTAAAACTGAAAAATCAATTCGGTCAGCATATCGCCGACCTCTTTGGAAACCGTGTCCGGCATGGCTATCGCTTCCTATTTTTAAATCTACTTAAATATACATCACAAGCGCGAATTTTGTCAATAAAAATATGATAGTTAATATTTTATTTACAAATTTTCGGTTGACACGGCAAAAGCTGCATTTGTATAATAAGTATGTTGGAAGAATTTTCGTTTTTCCCGTATGGCAATCCCGCTTAACAGGAGGCTACTATGATGAAAAAAATGCATAAATCCGATATTACAGATTACGCTGACCGTATGGCAGCCGAAAATATTGCTTGCAGCCGTATTGACCCCGCTCTTTATGAGCAATACAATGTGAAACGCGGCTTGCGGGACAAGAGCGGCACAGGCGTTTTGGCAGGGCTGACGACGATTTCCACCATCAAGTCCTACAATGAAACCGAAAACGGCAAAGAGCCGTGCCCCGGAGAACTTCGCTACCGCGGTATCAATGTGACGGAGCTTGTCTCCGGCTGTATTGCCGAAAACCGCTTCGGATTTGAGGAAGCCTCTTTTCTTTTGCTGTTCGGGCATTTGCCGAGCAGACAAGAACTGCAAGAATACTGTGATATTATTGCGGCGCTTCGTTGCCTGCCGACCAATTTTGTGCGCGACGTGGTGATGAAAGCGCCGAGCAAGGATATTATGAATTCCCTAACGCGCAGTGTTTTAACCCTTTCAGCGTATGACAGCAATCCGTCGGAGTTGTCTCCAGAAAATGTTCTGCGGCAGTGTCTTTCCCTTATCAGCCGCTTCCCGATGCTGTCGGTTTACGGCTATCAGGCATATAATCACTATGTGCGCAATGACAGCTTATATATTCACCGTCCCGACCCGAAATTGTCGGCGGCAGAAAACATTTTGCGTATGCTTCGCCCGGACAAGAGCTATTCTGCCTTGGAAGCACAGGTGCTGGATATCGCGTTAATTCTTCATATGGAGCACGGCGGCGGCAACAACTCCTCCTTTACCACGCACGTGGTCGCCTCCTCAGGTTCGGACACCTACTCCGTCATGGCGGCGGCACTTTGCTCCTTAAAAGGACCGAAGCACGGCGGCGCGAATATCAAGGTTGTAGAAATGATGAACGACCTGAAAAAGCATGTGCGTGACACGACAGACGAGGATGCGGTACGCGACTATCTGGAAAAGCTCCTCTCACGGGAAGCCTTTGACAAAAAGGGCTTAATTTACGGTATGGGGCACGCGGTATACTCCATTTCCGACCCGCGTGCAGAGGTCTTTAAGGGCTTTGTAGAAAAACTGGCACACGAAAAAGGACGGGACGAAGATTTCGCACTGTACAGCATGATTGACCGCCTTGCGCCGCAGGTGATTGCCGAACGCCGCCGCATTTACAAGGGTGTCAGCCCCAATGTGGATTTTTACAGCGGGTTTGTATACAGTATGCTCGACATCCCGTTAGAGCTCTACACCCCCATTTTTGCGATGGCGCGCGTGGTCGGCTGGAGCGCACATATGTTAGAGGAACGCAACAATGTGGACAAAATCATTCGTCCCGCATATAAAAGCGTGTCCGATAAACAAGAGTACTGCCCGCTTGCCGAAAGATAAATCGGAATCGAACCGTAAAAAACCGCCGTCCCTTGCGGGGCGGCGTTTCTCTGGTGTACGATACAATTACTCCCCACAGGAGGCACAGAAAGGCTCAGCGGTTTTGCAGCAGCCGTTCTTTTGGTCGTGCGGTGGGAAAAAGGCGTCCACGGGGAACTGGATTTTGCGGAAGGTTTCGCATGGGTCATCGGTATCGCAGCTGCACTCTTTCTGCGGAATACAGAAATCATAAGCGGGAATGAGCATTTGCACATCGCGTTCAAGCTGAATAATCGTGAAAATCCCGATTGTGACTGCCACGACCTTGTTTTCGCGCATGGAAGTGCCGATATCCTCGGGGAAATCCTCTGCAAACGCGCGGCGCACACAGCGCGGAATGGGCATACAGCTGTCGGAAAGACTGTTGCAGCAATCGCACGGGCGGCAAAGCTTCGCATCCAGACAAATCGGGTCTGCAACCTGAATTTTGGCGCGCGGATTCGTATTGGTCGGAATCAGTTGATTGTCGTCGCCGTCGGCGCGATATTCGGACGAATACACGCGCACGTTGCCGTCGCTGCCGTACAAAATGCACTTCTTCGAGTAGGTCGAAAAACCGCACAGCGTCACGGGCGCACCGGGCACTGCCGAAAACGCTTCGACCGTCACCTTAAAGAAAAAGGTTATGTCCACAGAATAACAGCCGCGGTTAAACGGCACTTTTTCTACATCCATAAATACATTTAAAATCTCCGTACCGCGGCAGCGCACATTGGTGGCATGCTCCACAATTTCCTGACACTGCGGCGGAAAATACACGCGCAGGTCGGCAAGGCAGTCCTTGTCGGCACAGGAATCGTACACGCGGTTTGTGTCGATACAAACCGCTTCGCGGATTCTGGGAAGTTTGTCAGGCTGGCAACAGCCTTTGTTCTCTGACATACAGACTCCTCCTGTAAGTAAAATAGAAAAGTTTAAAAGTTTAAAACTTCAATACATAGTATGAAAACCCGCGCGCAGTGTTACGGAATATTCTCTTTTTTCTTTTGCAGAATGCGTGTATAATAAGAACGAGAGAAGGTGTTACGGTGAAATATATTCGTTTGGAGCTACAGCGTATTTGGCACGATTTTCTTCGCAAGATGAATGTCTCCTCGGAACTGAAAGCTACAAAAACTGATGCCATACACAAAAAGGTTGATGACAACCGTATGCGGCAAAACTATTTAAAGCTTATTCCTGCCTCTTTGCTGATGGTTTTCATTGAGCTGTGCGGCATTCTGTATCACCTTTTCAGCTGCAGTCAGCCGCTGTTGCGAATCTCCTATGTTATCATTTTTTCCGTTATGCTTGACACGACGATTTTGATTTTGGTTTGTATTAACAGAGAGCTTGCGCGCGGCGGTGCCTCGCAAAAAACCGAACGCATTTCCGCAGGGCTTTTCTGGGTGCTGTGTACGGTTGTGTTGATGATTTGCAGTTACATAGAAGCGTGCGACACCGGCACGTTTGTACAGTACTTAATTTATGTGCTTTTACTGTCCTTGTTGCCGGTATTCCGTCCGGCATTTTCCATACCGTATTTTTTAACCTCTTTTGTCGCGCAAGTGTGCATTATGCTTTGGGTGAACGCACCGTTTCCTTCTATTGTATTCATCTTCGGCGTCACGGTATTTTGTATTTTGGCTTCTTATATCAAATATTCCGATTATATGGCAAACCACATTGCCGTAGAACAGTTGGCGCAGTTGGCGGAATATGATACCCTGACAAACCTGTTAAATCGCCGCGGTATGCAAAAGCGTGCGGAAATCTTGCTGGACTACACTGCCCGCGTCAACGCACCGCTGACCATAGCAATTTTGGATATCGACTTTTTCAAAAACTACAACGATACCTATGGGCATGAGCAGGGCGACCGTTGCTTACAGCTGGTGGCAAATTGTCTTTCGGAAAACTACCGCCGCAAAACCGATGTTGTCTGCCGCTACGGTGGGGAAGAATTCTTAATCATTTTCGTCGGAGAGGACGCAAGACGTTCTGCCGAAAATTTGTTGCATCTACAAAAATCCATTGCCAAAATGGGATTAAAATCGGGCAATCCGGATTTTGAAAAATTCGTTACGGTTTCCATTGGCGCGGTTACGGTGCAAACACAGTTCGATGAAGTTTTGCACATGCACATCAAAGCCGCAGATGAAAATTTGTACCGTGCGAAAAACGAGGGCAGAAACCGTCTGTGTCTCAACGAAAAAATGTATACAATATAACAAGCCAACTCCAAAAAAGCGGTAAGGTATTTGCCTTACCGCTTTTTTAATCGCCTGTTTTATTTTTCACTAAATTTTAATTTGTCATCCTGAGCGAAGCGAAGGATCTCAAAAAGAGAGTGCA